>JAICSS010000021.1 GCA_025936755.1 Solirubrobacterales bacterium
TCCCTGGGGGGGGGGGGGGGGGGGGGGGGGGGGGGGGCCACCCCTCCGCCCCCCGCGGGCGTCGCCCCCCCATTTGGCCCTTCGGCCCACCCCCCCACCCCTCGACCCGGCCGCGATCGACTTCTCTGGGACGGGGCTCGTCAGCATCTTCATTCGCCACGCTCTTGGGCCGGCTTCGTTAACAGGCGCCAGCGAGAGGAATGTGGTTCAGATCGCCGACCCGGAGCTGCCGCCGAAGAGCCGGCCGAGCGACCGGCGGCAGGTGCGGCGCAACCTCGAAGCGGGCTACGCGCTGGAGCTCATCCCGGGTCCGGAGACCACGGGGGACCAGCGGGCCGGCTTCCTCGACGTTTACGAGCAGACGATGCAGCGCACCGGCGCCGCCCAGCACTACTTCTTCGGGGCCGAGTACTTCGAGCGGATACTCGAAGCCGACCGCACCTGGCTCGCTCTCGCCGCCGGCCCGGAGGGCGACCTGGCGGCCGCCTCGATCGCCGCCGTCAGCGACGGCTACCTCCACTACTACCTCAGCGGCAGCGCCGACGCCCACCTCCGCGCCGCGCCGATGAAGAACGTCGTCACCCGCCTTGTCGAGCACGCCGCCGAGCTCGGCCTGCCGCTCAACCTCGGCGGCGGCATCTCCCCCGGCGACGCGCTGGAGGAGTTCAAGCGCGGCTTCGCCAACCGCCGCGAGGGCTGGCTCACCTCGGAGCTGATCTGCGACGAGAGCGCCTACGAGGAACTCAGCGCCGGTCGCCCGGCCGGGGGCTTCTTCCCCGCTTACCGCGCCTGAACGCTATTCGGAGGCGCTCGGTTCGTCCGGCTGCGCCGGAGTCGGCCCGGTGAAGGTGAAGCCTTCCACGGGCTCGCCCCCGTATTTGCCCCAGGTTTCCCGCCCGAAGGCGCGGATCGCGTCGAGCGTGATCGCGCCCTTGTAGGTCTTGCAGCCGATCAGGTTGGTCCAGGTCGTCGCCGCCACCTCATAGGGCATCTTGCTGTTGGGGAAGAGCAGCGTCGCCCCGTACATCGTGTCGTAGAGGCCCTTCAGTTCCAGCTGGGCTTTTTCCGGCAGGTCCGGCGAGTACTGGATCTCCATCCGCCCGTGCTCGAGCGAGTGGACGTAGTCGAGCGCTTTCGGTTCTTCGATGTAGGCGCCGTCGGCCTGCTGGTAGGGCGGTTCGACGTGGTTGCCGGAGGTGGGCGGGTTGGTTTCGTAGTTCGGTTCCGGCGAGTTCGGAGGGAGGTGCGTGTGCCCCTCGTCCTTCAGTTTCAGTTTGACCACGCAGCCCGCTTCCTTGGCGGCCTGGTCGAGGTCGAAGACTTTGGTCCGGGCGGGGGCGATGCCGGCGCGTTCGTCGGGCTTGACCCCGTTGGTGCTGCCCATCGCCTGGTTGCCGTTGATGTGGGCGCTGGCGCTTTCGCTGTCGCCGCCGCCACCGCTGACGAGGATGAAGACCAGGACCGCGACCGCGAGTACGACCGTGGAGACGATCGCGTAGGTGACGATCAGGCGGTTGCTGCCGCTGCGGCTCTCGCGCTGTTCGGCTTCGATCCGCTCCTGGCGAAGACGCTCCCTTTCGCGCTCTCCCTTACCCATGGCGTCCTATTCTGCCGGCTCCATCTCGGCGGCGTCGGCTCGTACCCGCTCCCAGGGGCGGGAGGCCCGCAGGGCACCCAGGACCGCGCGGGTGGCCGGCGCCCGGTTGAGCGCGTAGAAGTGGATTCCGGGGGCGCCGGCGATCAGCAGCTCCGCGCATTGCTGCGCGGCGAAGGCGATCCCGAGCTCGAACTCTCGCTCCGGATCTCCGCCGGCCGCGGCGAAGGCCGCTTCCAGCCGCGAGGGGATCGACGCGTCGCAGAGGTCGCAGATCCGTTTCGTCTGGGCGAAGCTGGCGACCGGGATGACGCCGGCCAGGATCGGGACCTCGATCCCGGCCTCCCGGGCCGCCCGGACGAAGTCGAAGTAGACCTGGTTGTCGAAGAAGAGCTGGGTGATCAGGAAGCTGGCGCCGGAGTCGACCTTCGTCTTCAGGTAGCGCAGGTCGGTTGCGAGATCGGGCGCCTCGGGGTGGACCTCCGGGAAGCAGGCGCCGCCGATGCCGAAGTCCCAGCCGGCGGAGATGAACTCCGCCAGCTCCGCCGCGCTGCCGAGCCCGCCCTCGGCCTGGACGAAGTCCTCCTGGCCGCGCGGCGGGTCGCCCCGCAGCGCGAAGACGTTCTCGATCCCCGCCGCCGCGATCTGGTCGAGCGTCGCCGAGAGCCCCTCGGTGGTCTCGCCGACGCAGCTGAGGTGGGCCATCGTCTCGAACCCGACCTCGTCCTTCAGCGCCTTGGTGACCTCGACGGTGCCGTCCCTGGTCGCGCCGCCCGCCCCGTAGGTGACCGAGACGAAGTCGGGCTCCAGCGCCCGCAGCTCGTGCGCCGTCTCGTAGAGCTGCGCGGTCGCCTCCTCCGTCTTCGGCGGGAAGAACTCGATCGAGAAGGTCGGTCGCTGCCGGGAGATGATTTCGTCGATCCGCACCCGCTGAGGGTAGCCGGCCGCAACCTGTTCGGGCTCTCCAGCTCCTGCCGCGAGCTGTGGGACGATCTGCGCGATGAGCGGCGACGAGGTGCGCTACGAGCGACGGGGAGCGGCTGCCGTGCTGACGATCGACCGCCCCGGGCGCCGCAACGCCGTCGACGCGGCCACGGCGGCGGCGCTGCGCGAAGGCCTCGAGCGCTTCGAGGCCGACCCCGACGCGCGGGTGCTGGTCCTCACCGGGGCCGGGGAGGCGTTCTGCGCCGGGGCCGACCTCAAGGCCCTCGACCTCGACGTCGACCACCCCGGCGGCCCGATGGGCTTCACCCGGCTGACGCCCTCGAAGCCGGCGATCGCGGCGATCGAAGGCTGGTGCCTGGCCGGCGGCTTGGAGCTGGCGCTCTGGTGCGACCTGCGGATCGCGACCGCCGCCGCGACCTTCGGCTGCTTCGAGCGGCGCTGGGGGGTGCCGCTGATCGACGGCGGCACCCAGCGGCTGCCGCGCGTCGTCGGGATGGGGAGGGCGCTCGACCTGATCCTCACCGGCAGGCCGGTCGAGGCGGAGGAGGCTCTGGCGATCGGCCTCGTCACCGAGGTCGTCGAGCCGGGAAGGCAGCTCGAGCGGGCGCTGGAGCTGGCCGAGCGGCTGGCGAGCTTTCCCCAGGAGACGATGTTGAGCGATCGGCGGGCGGCGATCGAAGGCGCCGGGCTCCCGCTCGCCGAGGGCATCGGGTTGGAGCACCGGCTGGGGCGCGAGGTGCTGGAGGCGGCGGCCCGCGGCGCCGCCCGCTTCGCCGGCGGCGAGGGCCGCCACGGCGAGGGCGCCTGAGACCTCAGGCCGACCGCGCCCGCATCTCGGCGGCGGCGGCTTCGGCCCCGAAATACGGGAGCACGGCGAGGTACATCAACTCCGGGAGCAGGCGGGCGAAGCCTTTGTCCTGCCGCCCGGCGAGGCGGCTGTGGAGGACCGCGAGGATCCCGGCGACCACCGCCTCGGCGGAGATGGCCGGAGCGTCGTCCTCGCCTTCCTCCCGGGCCAGGTCGACCGCCCGTGCGGCCCGCTCCATCGCCTCTGTTCTCTTCGCGACCGCGCGCGGGCCCGCGGCGTGGACCTCGACCAGCAGCGCCCGGCCGATCTCGGGCTCCTCTTCGAGGAACCCGAGCAGTCCCGTCAGCGCCCCGCGGAGCTGGTCGCGCCAGCCGACCTCATCCACGACCGCCCTCCGCATCGCCAGCTCGATCCAGGCCGAGCCGGCTTCGAGCGCCTCGAGGTAGCAATCTTCCTTGTCGTGGAAGTTGTCGTAGAAGGCCTGCCGGTAGAGGCCCACCTTGGCGATCGCATCCTGCACCGTAGTCTGCTCGTACCCCTGAGTGCCAACTGCCTCGAGCATCCCTTTGAGAATGCGCTGACGCTTTCCGGTCAAAGTCCCCGCCCGGTTCATTTTGAGTGATAAAACAGCCTGTCTACCTATCGGTACCTAAACGGTATCCGTTTCCCCGGCTCCGCACCGGGCCGATTCGACTTCGGTACTGTTTCGTTCGTGGCTCCTAAGTCAACAACGCGTCCACTTCCGGGCCGGCAGCAGCTCCCGCGTGAGTTCATCGCCCGGCACCAGCGGGCGCGGATCGTCAACGCCCTCGCCCTCGAGACCTCCGAGAAGGGCTATCGCAAGGTCACCGTCGCCGACATCGTCAAGCGGGCCGCAATCGCCCGCAACACCTTCTACGAGAACTTCCGCTCGAAGGAGGACTGCTTCCTCGCAACCCAGGAGTTCGCGATGTCAGCGGCGCTGGAGCGGGTCGTCGCCGCCGCCGGCGAGCTCGACGAGTGGCCCCGGCGAGTCCGTGCCGGTCTCGCCGCCTTCCTCGAGTTCGTGGCGGAGGAGCCGGCCCTCGCCCGCACCTGCATGGTCGAGTCGCTGTCGGCCGGGCCGGCGGCGGTCAAGTACTACGAGGAGTCCCAGCAGGCCTTCGTCTCCCTGTTCCGACTTGGACGCGATGTCTCGCCCCATGGAAGCGACCTGCCGGAGACACTGGAGGAAGCGATCATCGGCGGGGTCTTCTGGATCGTCTACCAGCGCCTCGCCCTCGCCGAGGCCACCGCCGTTCCCGAGCTGCTGGCCGAAGTGGTCGAGTTCGCCCTCACCCCATATCTGGGTGCCGAAGCCGCCCGTGAAGTCGCCGCGACGTAGTAATTAGTGTCCGAAAAGCGCAGCGAAGAGGGCCTTTGACTCAAAAAACTGGCTAATTAGCCAAAGAGGGTTGCGCTCGTCTGGATCGGTATCTTCGGTTCTCTTGAGAGATCCAGTCAACCCCTCAGTGGACTCGCCGGAGTACCCGCCCGAGCTGGCGAGGCTCCCTCCTGGCCGGCACGGCCTGCCGCGGGAGTTCGTCAGCCGCAACCAGCGCGAGCGACTGATCGCCGGGCTCGCCGAGGCCGTCTCCGAAAACGGCTACGCCGGGACGACGATCGCTCACATCACGCGGCATGCGGCCGTTTCACGGCGCACCTTCTACGAGCACTTCGACAGCAAGGACGAGTGCTTCGTCGCCGCCTACGACGCGGTCATGTCGGAGCTGCGCCAGCGGGTCGGCGACGCCTTCGACCAGGAGGAGGAGTGGCCGCCGGCGGTTCGCGCGGGGATCGCGGCGATGCTCGGGTTCCTCGTCGCCGAGCCCCACCTGGCCCGCCTCAGCATGGTCGAGGCGCTTGTCGCGGGACCGGTGGTGGTCGAGCGCTACGACGCGGCGATCCAGAGCCTCGTGCCCTACTTCGCCGCCGGGCGCGAGGGTCGCTCCGCCGAGGTGCTGGCCGGTCTCTCGCCGACCACCGAGGAGGCGCTGGTCGGCGGCATGGTCTCGCTGATCTCCCGCCGCATCTTCGCCGATCGCACCGAGGAGCTCGAGTCGCTGCTCCCGGACCTGGTCGAGTTCACGCTGACCCCGTACCTGGGCAGCGCCGAGGCGGCCAAGGTCGCCCGGGCCTGACCGGTTCTCCCCGCCCACGGGAACTTGCAGTTGACGCTATGGAGTTACTCTTTCTGCACTACGAACATACGTTCGTATGGAGATCGCCTGCGTAATCGACAAGCGCTTGGCGATCCCGCCGCGCCCGGACCATGCCGGGGGGCCTTGGTCCGGGCGCGCCGACCTTCGCGACCCCGTCGCCGCGGCTGAGGCGACCGAGTCGATGGTGCGGGCGCTCGAGGCGCTCGGCGCCGGGGTCGAGTCGGAGCGCCCCGGGGAGGCCTTCTTCGCCCTCGACGGCCTGTGCGGTCTCTACGGAGGCTCTCCGGCCGGGGTCCTGGCGGCGGCACGGGGGGCGCTGGGGGAGGAGAAGGCGATCGCCACCGGGCCCACCCGCTTCGCCGCCTTCCTCGCCGCCGGCGCCTGGCCGCGGCCGGTCCCGATGGCGGCGCTGCGGACGCGGCTGGGGGGCGAACGGGAGGCGGAAGGCCTGGTCGAGGCGCGCGAGCGCCTCGGGGTCGAGACCGTGGCGGCGTTCGTCCGCCTCGGCACCGACCAGGTCGCCGACCGCTTCGGCCCGCGCGGCCGGGAGGCGTTGCGGCTCTGCCGCGGCGAAGAGGAGCCGCTGCGGCCGCGGACGCCGCACGAGGAGTTGAGCGAGGAGATCGAGCTGCCGGAAGGGACCGCGGGCCGGCAGCTGGACCGGGCGCTGGAGCTGCTCGTCGACCGCCTGCTGGCGGCGCCCCGGCGCCGGGGGAGGACCCTGCTCGGCCTCCGCCTCGGCGCCCGCCTGGCCGCCGGCGGCAGTTGGAGCGTCGAGCAGGGGCTCGGCCGGCCCAGCGCCGCACCGCGGGTCCTGCGCAACGTCCTCGCCCCACGCCTGGAGGAGCTGCCCGGCCCGGCGACGACGCTGCGGCTGCTGGCGGTCGGGCTCGGCCCGCCCGCCGGCGACCAGCTCGAGCTCGCGGTCGGCGGCGGCGAGCCGCGCCGGCGGCGCCTCGGGGCGGCGGTGCGCGAGGTGCGGGCGGCGCAGGGCGCCGAGGCGCTGCTGAAGATCCTCCCGGTCGACGCCGCCTCGCGGGTGCCCGAGCGCTGGGCGATGCTCACCCCCTTCCCGGAGCTCTGATGCCGGGCCTTCGTCGTCTCTACGCCCCTCAGCGGGTGGCGGTGCGAACCGACCCCCGCGGCGCCCCGGCAACGGTCGAGGGGGTGGCGGTCGAGGCCGTCCGCGAGGAGTGGCTGGTCGAGGACCGCTGGTGGACGCCGCAGCCGCTGCGCCGCCATTACTTCGAGGTGGCGACCGCCGACGGCCGTGCCCTCACCGTCTTCCGCACCGCGCGGGCCCAGCGCTGGTACCGGCAGCGGGCGTAGATCGTGTACGTCGAGCTGCACGCCCACTCCGCCTTCTCCTTCCTCGACGGCGCCTCGACCCCGATGGAGCTCGCCGCGGCCGCGGCCGCCCAGGGCTACCCCGCCTTCGCCCTCACCGACCACGACGGCCTCTGGGGCTCGATGGAGTTCGCCCACGCCTGCAAGGGCTTCGGCGTCCGCCCGATCACCGGCGCCGAGCTGACCCTTCGCTGCAGGCCCGCGGGTCCCGTCTCCGATCGGGGCCTCTCCCTACCGGGAGAGTCCTCCCGGTCGTCGCCACCCGCGGGAGAGACCGCTCATATAACGCTGTTAGTTGAAGACGAGACGGGTTACCGGAATTTGTGCCGGCTGCTCACCGCGGCCCACGCCCACACCCGCGACAACACGCCGCGGGCGCAGACCCAGCCGCGGGCGACGCTCAAGCAGGTGGAAGAGCACTCCGAGGGGCTCGTCTGCCTCTCCGGCTGCGCCCGCGACGGCGCCGTCGCGGGGGCCTTCGAACGGGGCGACACCGCGGCAGGAGAGAAACTGGCCCGCCGCCTCCTCGCCGCCTTCGGCCGCGATCGCTTCCGGATCGAGCTACAGCGGCCCTACTGGCGCCGCGATCGCGCCCGCAACCGCTGGCTGGCGCTGCTCGCCGAGCGCCTCGACGTCCCCTCCGTCGCCACCGGCAACCCCCACGCCCACGACCGCCGCCGCTCGCCGCTGCAGGACGCGCTGGTCGCGATCGGTCGCTGCGAGACGCTGGAGGAGTCCGAGCCCCACCGCCGCGGCAACTCGACCTCGGCCCTCACCTCGCCCGGGGCGATGGCCGCCCGCTTCGCCGAATACCCCGAGGCGGTGGCCGAGACCGAGCGCCTCGCCGAGCGGCTCGGCTTCGACCTCACCGAGCAGCTCGGCTACCGCTACCCCGGCAGCGAGGACCCCGGCGCCGACGCCGAGCTCGCCCGCCTCTGCAGCCACCGACTCGGCGGGCGCTACGCCGGCAACGCCCGCCTGCTCGAGGCGCAGTGGCGGCTGGAGGAGGAGCTGGCGACGATCCGCAAGCTCGGCCTCTCCGGCTTCTTCCTGCTGCACCGCGACCTGCTCGAGCTGGCGCGCGAGGTCGCCGCCGAGGTGCGCGGGCCGGAGTCGGCGCGCAACGTCCTGCCGCCGGGGCGGGGTCGCGGCTCCAGCGTCAGCTCGATCGTCTGCTACCTGACCGGCCTCTCCCACGTCGACCCGGTCGAGGCCGACCTCTTCTCCGGCCGCTTCCTCAACGAGGAAACGACCTCGATGCCGGACATCGACCTCGACTTCCCCCGCGACATCCGCGAGGTCCTGATCCCGCGCGTGCACGAGCGCTACGGCCGCGAGCACTCAGCCCTGGTCGCCGCCTTTCCGACCTACCGGCCGAAGGGCGCGGTCCGCGACCTCGGCAAGGCGCTGGGGCTGCCGCCGATGGAGATCGACAAGGTGGCGAAGACCGTCGGCTTCTTCGAGGGCGGGGCCGAGATCGAGCGCAATCTCCTCGCCGCCCTCGGAGCCGAGCGGGCGAAGGAGCCGCGCTGGCGGGTGCTGTTGAACCTGGCCGAGGAGATCATGGGCCTGCCGCGCCACTCCTCCCAGCACCCCGGCGGGATGGTTATCTCGACCCGGCCGCTGATCGACGTCTGCCCGGTGGTCCCGGCGGCGATGGCGGGACGGCAGACGGTGCAGTGGGACAAGGACTCCTGCGCCGACGCCGGCTTCCTCAAGATCGACCTGCTGGGGCTGGGGATGCTCTCGGCGGTCGAGCGCTGCGTGGAGGAGATCGGCCGCGCCCGCGGCGAGCGCCTCGACCTCTCGCGGATCCCGCTCGACGACTCCGAGACCTTCGAGTCGATCCGCGCCGCCGACACCACCGGCGTCTTCCAGATCGAGAGCCGGGCGCAGATGCAGATGCTGCCGCGGACCCAGCCCCGCGACCTCGACGACGTGATCGTGCAGGTGGCGCTGGTGCGGCCGGGCCCGATCCAGGGCGGCGCCATCCACCCCTATATAGAGAGGCGCAAGCTGCGGCGCGAGGACCCCGGCTACGAGATTCCCTACGAGCACCCGCTGCTGGAGCCGGTGCTGGAGGAGACGCTGGGGACGATCGTCTTCCAGGAGCAGGTGATCGAGGTGGCGATGGCGCTCTCCGGTTTCTCCTCCTCCGAGGCAGAGGGGCTGCGGCGGGCGATGAGCCGCAAGCGCTCCGAGCGGGCGATCGAAGAGCACCACCGGCGCTTCCTCGCCGGCGCCGCCGCCAACGGCGTCTCCGAGGAGATCGCCGAAAGGGTCTGGAACCAGATCAAGGGCTTCTCCGGCTTCGGCTTCCCCAAGGCCCACTCGGCCGCCTTCGGCCTGCTCGCCTACCAGTCCGCCTGGCTGCGGATCCACTACGGCCCCGAGTTCCTCTGCTCGCTGCTGAACGAGCAGCCGATGGGCTTCTACCCGCCCGACTCGCTCGTCCACGAGGCCCAGCGCCGGGGGATCCGGGTGGCGCCGCCGGACGCCAACCGCAGCAACGCCCTCTGCCACGTGGAAACGCCGCGGGAAGAAGAGGGCGTGCGCGGCGGCCTCGTGGTGCGGATCGGCCTCGGTTACGTGAAGGGGGTGAAGGAGGAGGAGGTGGAGGCGCTGGTCGCCGAGCGCGAGCGCGGGGGTCCTTACAAGGGGATCGCCGAACTAGCCTCGCGCGCTGGCGCCGGGCTGCCGAGCCTGGAACGGCTGGCCTGGGCCGGCGCCCTCGACGGGATCCCCGCCGGCTCGGACGGCGATCGGCGCGAGGCGCTCTGGCGGGCCGGCGTCACCGCCGCCGGCCGGATCGGCGGCGACGGCACCCAGCTGGCGCTGCCGATGGAGCCGCCGCGGCCGCCGCGGCTGGAGCCGCTGGGCGAGTGGGGGAAGCTGATCGCCGACTACCGCTCGACCGGGATGACCGTCGCCAAGCACCCGATGAGGCTGCTGCGCTCCCGCCTCGACCCCCGCCTCGCCCGCACCTCCGACCTCGCCAAGATCGACCACGGCGCCACCGTCGAGATCGCCGGCATGGTCACCGCCCGCCAGCGCCCCGAGACCGCTAACGGGATCACCTTCATGCTGCTCGAGGACGAGCGCGGCTCGGTCAACCTCGTCGTCCCGCCCCCCGTTTACGACCGCCACCGCACCCTCGTCCGCAACGCGCCCCTGCTTCGCGCCCGCGGCCGCCTCGAGCGGCGCGAAGGGTCGATCAACGTCGTCGTCTCGACGCTGGCCCCGCTGGAGCCGGCACCCACCGCGCCAAAGTCGAGCGACCCCGCGCCGCAGCCGCGGGAACCGGCGGTCGCCGAGCTACGCGCCGTCGCCCCTGCGGGTCACAGCTTCGGCCGCCGCGGCCGCTGAACTGCAATCGGCTCGACTATGGCGCTGTGATCGTCTCGATCCGAAAAGGGTCCCGCAGTGAATAGCGCCGCTCGAGGGCAAATCCCAAGGGGGCCAGCGGAGCCTTCTTTGGCACCTCGGCCATATCGAGCACGCCGAGCAGGCGGAGGGTCCGCAGACCCTTTCGCACCGTGTCGCGCGAAAGGCCATACCAGACAGCCCCTTGTTTCGTTGGGAGAATGAACTCGTCCCGCAGTGAAAGAGCAATGAGAAGGACGGCCTTCGCAGGTAGCCCCATCCGGTTGTGGAAGTTGCCTCGCCAATAGGCATAGGGCAATTTGAAGTAGTTGCCTTCTTTACCGGGATGGGAATAGGGATTTCCCGACCCATCCTCTTTCAGAAGCGTGACCTCCCGCAGCCGGCCCACTCTGCGGCTTTGGATGAGCTGCTGCTTCTCGAGCCATGACCACTGCTTGGAGATCATCGAGCCGGCGCTGGGCTGATCGGTGACACCTAGGGCGCGAGCCCATACGGCGGCTGGAAAGCGGACATCGAAGGGGGGCGCGCTTGCCACCGCGTGGGCGAGGAGGTAGAGGTCCAGCGCCCGCGAGCGGTGGTTGTGCACGAAAGCCGCAATCGTCCCAGGCCCCCCACCCCTTTTCGGCGCTTGAACGAACGCTCGCCTGATCGGCACGTAATCCCTTCGCCCCGAGCGCTCGAGCAGAGCCTCGACCGTGTCTCTGGAAGTTGCAGTGGCCAATTAGAGAGGACGGAAAGAGACGATGTAGTAGGGCTCGTCATAGCGGCAGAGCATCCGCACCGAGCGTCCGTCTGGAAGGTCGCCATGTAGAATCATGTACTCGTTGCCACCAAGATTCGATACTGGTCCAAGGCGGGCGGCCTCGAGATCGGCTTCGGATACGCCAATCCGCTTCGCAAAAGCCTTTGCCCTACCGCCAAGGATGACTTCTCCAGCTCTCATTGCTCTTCGAGCTTACCGCATGCCAGTGCAGGACATTGTCATCTCACTTGAATTCACTTGCCGTTCGAGCGACAGCTATATAAGCACTGGTAAGTCCCAGTGCTAGTCCCAGCAAGAACCGATTCGGCTGACGTCGCAGCCGTCGCGCCTGTCTCCGCTGGCGTCCAGAGCCCTTCCCGGCCCGCCTACTATGGGGACATGAGCATCCGAATCGAGCAGTACGACGGCGGAGAGGTTCTTTACCTTGCCCTGGACCCCGATGGGGCCTGGTCGCACTCTGAATTTCCCGATGAGCTGATCACCCTGGATTACAACTCCCAGGGGGGCCTGATTGGAATGGAGTTGGTGGGCTCGGTCGCCCGGCGATCCGCCGAGGGACTTCTGGAGGCTCTGGTTGGCCCCGAAGCCGACCAGGAGTTACGGGAGAAGCTTTCCGCGGTGCTCGGATAGCGAAGCACAGGGGCCACAGGATCCGTGAGGCGACCGCCTTCGTCGTCCGTCCCGCCGACACCGAAGGTGGTTATCCTCGATGGCCCGCCCGCGCCGCCGACCCCGCAGCGCGGAAACCATCGTCCGGCGCTTCGGCCTACCAGTCCAGGAGTCCTACCTGCATGCACACCATCGAGAACGATCGCACCCGCTGGCTTGCCCTCTACGTCCTCTGCGCGGGGATGCTGATGATCGTTCTCGACGCGACGATCGTCAACGTCGCCCTGCCCTCGATCCAGGACGACCTCGGCTTCTCCCAGAACAAGCTCGCCTGGGTGATCAACGCCTACATGATCCCCTTCGGCGGCCTGCTCCTCCTGGCCGGTCGGATGGGAGATCTGCTCGGCCAGCGCCGGGTGTTCCTCTTCGGCCTCGCCATCTTCACGACCGCCTCGCTCGTCTGCGCCGTCTCGCAAAGCCAGGAGATGCTGGTCGGCGCCCGCTTCGTCCAGGGCATCGGCGGGGCCCTCTCCTCGGCGGTGATCCTGGGGATGATCGTGACGATGTTCCCCCAGCCCGCCGACCAGGCGAAGGCGATCGGCGTCTACGGGTTCGTCGCCTCGGCCGGCGGCTCGATCGGCCTGCTCCTCGGCGGCGTCCTCACCGACGCGATCAGCTGGCACTGGATCTTCCTCATCAACCTGCCGATCGGGATCGCGGTCGCCCTCCTCGCTCGGCGCCTCGTCGCCAACCCGGACGGGATCGGCCTCAGCGCCGGCGCCGACTTTCCGGGAGCGGTGCTGCTGACCAGCTCGCTGATGCTCGGCGTCTTCACGATCCTGCAGATCGAAAAGTGGGGCTGGGGCGACACCCGGACCCTCGTCCTCAGCGCGGTCTCGGCGCTGCTGCTGGCGCTGTTCATCCACCGCCAGGCGACGATCGCCAACCCGCTGATGCCGCTGCGGCTCTTCCGCTCCCGCAACGTCGCCGGCGCCAACGTCCTGCAGGCGCTGCTCGTCGCCGGCATGTTCGGGATGTTCTTCCTCGCAGCCCTCTACCTGCAGCGGGTGCTCGGCTACAGCCCGCTGGAGGTCGGCCTCGCCTTCCTGCCGACGACGATCGTGATGGGCTCGCTCTCGCTCGGGTTCTCGGAAAGGCTGATCATGCGCTTCGGCCCGCGCACGACCCTGATCCCGGGCGTTTGCCTCGTCGTCGTCGCCCTCCTCCTCTTCGCCCGCACCCCGGTCGACGGCAACTACGCGACCGACCTGCTGCCGCCGTTCCTGCTGATCGGGATCGGCGTCGGCACCTCGTTCCCGGCGATCATGACGCTGGCGATGTCGGGGGCGACTCCGGAGGACGCCGGCCTCGCCTCCGGGCTGGTCAACACCAGCATGCAGGTGGGCGGCTCGATCGGCCTGGCCGTGCTGGCGACCCTCTCGACCGAGCACACCAGCTCGCTGCTCGCTGACGGCCAGGGACATCTGCAGGCGCTCAACTCCGGCTACCACGTCGCCTACCTGATCGGCGCGGGCTTGGCCGCGATCGCGGTGGCGATCGCGGTCTTCGTTCTGCGCTCGCCGCGACCGCAGGAGCTGCCGGCGCCGCAGGAAGGCCAGCCCGACCCCGCCTTCTCCGAGGCTGGTTAGGCGACTGGCCGGGCCGCTAGCCGCGGTCGATCGGGGCCGACTCGAGCACGCCGAGGATCTGCGTCACCCGGCAGACCAGCAACCGCTCCTCGTCGACTTCGACCCAGGCGCCGGCGCTGGAGGGGAAGACGACGTGGTCGCCGGGCTCGACCGGCATCTCGACGCCGGCGCCCGCCCACCAGTCGAGGCCGGGACCGACGGCGAGGACGATGCCCTGCTCGGGCGGCGGCTCGTGGGTCCCCGGCGGCACGACCAGCCCGGAGCGGCGGACCCGGTCCTGATCCAGCTCCTTGATCACGATCTGGTCGAAGAGCGGCCGCAGCCGATGGCGGACCGACTCGGTCGGGTCGGGGCGTTGGGCGGTTCCCATCGCGTTAAGTCTGCCGGATAGCGGGGATTAGGATCGTGCGATGCAGCAGGAGAAGAAGCCGGTCAACTGGCGCGCCTGGCTGGTCGGCGTCCTCAGCGCCCTGGTCCTGATCGTCGCCCTGCAGAACTCGCAGGAGGTCAGCTTCGAAGTCCTCTTCGCCAGCTTCAAGGCGCCGCTGATCGTCGTCATCCTCCTCGCCGCGGCGATCGGGGCGCTGATCGGCTACGTCGCCCCGCTCGTCCGCCGCCACCGTCGCGAGGAGAGACGGAACAGCCCTTGATCTTTTAAGCTTTCCTGTGCAATGGGAAGCCAGCGAGGGAGAGGGAGATGACGGTTCTTCAGGAGGACATTCCGCAGGACTGGTACGAGACGGCGTTCACCGGGATGAGCGCCGAGATGGCCTGGACCGAGCGCACCGAGTCCGAAATCAAGCGCGCCCTGACGATGCTGCGCCCCCATGGGGGAGAGCGGATCCTCGACCTCGCTTGCGGCACCGGCCGCCACTCGCTGGAGCTGGTGCGCCAGGGCTTCTCCGTCGTCGGCGTCGAGATCGGCGAGGAACTGGTGGAGATCGCCCGCAAGGACGCGGCCGAGCAGGGGCTCGAGGCCGAGTTCATCCAGGCCGACCTGCGCGAGCTCGAGTTCGAGGCCGAGTTCGACGTCGTCCTCAACCTCAACGACGGCGCGGTCGGCTACTTCGAGACCGACGAGGAGAACCACCGCACCTTCGAGGTGATCTCCCGGGCGCTGAAGCCCGGCGGCCAGAACCTGATCCAGGTCCCCAACGTCCTCTACGCCCGCGCCCGCCTGCCGCAGCGCTCGTGGATCCCCAGCGAGAGCATGGTCGAACTCGTCGAGCACCGCTGGAACAAGAAGAACAGCTACATGGAAGGGGCGATGATCCCGGTCCGTTTCGGCGAGGTCCTCGAGAACCTCGACAAACGGATCGAATTCCGCCAGCGCCTCTACGCGGTCGAGGAGCTGCGCGAGATCTACGACTCGGTCGGGATGAGCCTCGAGCGGGTCTTCCACGGCAACGGCCGCCCGAAGGAACCGACCGAGAACCAGTTCGAGATCTTCGCCAGCGCTAGGAAGAGCTAGCTGAGGGCATGCGTCGCTGCAGGACGTCCCTCGAAGGGATTCCGATGACCTCACCCGCGAACCGCTTCGTGGTCCCATATACCAGCCAGGTCGTATCGATTTCGCCGATGTCGAGATCGAGGCGCAACTCGTCTTCGTGCTCTTCGAAGTGCTCGATGTGGGTCAGCCCGGCGTCGTAGCGGCCGGCGAGAAGCTCTTCGCCGACGACCGGCTTGGAGACGACGTCGATCACCTCGTCCCACTGGGAGAGATCGACGTAGCCCTTGGTCGCCGGCACGATCCCGATCGAGCGGGCGCGCTCTATCTCCCGCCGCGTCAGCACCACCAGGTGCTTGGTCGGATAGATGAAGGTGTCGACGACGAAGACCTCGCGCCAGTAGCGCTCGGTGACCTCGTGGACTCTCGGGTGGGCGCTGCACTGGATCAGGAAGGCGTTGTCGGAGCCCCGGACCTTCTCGAGCCCGTCGAGGAAGTCGGCGATGAACTCGATTTCGAAGTCGTCGATTCCCTGGAATCCCATGTACCGCCGGACGGCACGCTCGTGGCAAGTTCCCGCAGGACCAAGGGTGACCAGCTTCAACCGCATACATCAAGAATAGCCGAGCAATCAGCTCAGGTCTCAGAGACCCGCTGCGGCCTCTAGCGCGGCGTGCCGGTCTAGTCGGGCTCGCTCAGATGCCGGAGCGCCTCGTCGAATCCTCCGATCCGGGATTCGATGAGGCGGGCGGCGATCTCCACTTCCCAGAATCGGGCGCCCGCGATCCAGGCCTGACCGAGGTAGTTCCAGGCCTGGATCGTTGTTCCGACCGTCGTGTTCAGAGCCTCGCCGCAGCGTTCCATCAGCTCCTGGAACTCGTCCTGCATGTCGAGGATCACCGGCCCGGGGTCGGTCTGCCCCATCCTCGTCTCGACCATCACCGTGTGTCCGGTGCGAATTCCGAAGAACCAGGCGTCGTGCAGGTAGTTCTCCATCACCTCGAACTGGCGGCGGTCGAGGCCGAGCTTCTCGGCGCTCTCCTCCGCCAAGGGCTTGAGATCCCGCTTTTTCGCGCTTTCGACTGCGGTCGGCAAGCTGTCGCTGCCCAAGAACAATCGCCGCCAATATAGACAACTGGATTTAATCGAGTGCGCCTATTTGTACTACGGCGCCCAGGTGAGCGCAAGCGGCGTGCGGCAAAAAAAAGGGCGGCCCGGAGGCCGCCCTTGCAGATGCTCGTGAGATCTTCTTCCTCAGGTACCCGTGCAGGTCCTGGGGATCGTCGCCGAGGCTTTCGTGCCGTCGGCGAAGATCGCCGTCCCGTGGACCTGGAGCTTGCCGTCCGGGCATTTCGCGGTGAGGACGCCCTTCCTGTTGATCGTCAGGCTGAAGGACGTCACCGAGCCGCTGCCGCCGGCGATCTTCGGGATCGTGGCGACGGATTTGAGGCCGTAGCGACCGTTCTTGTGCTTCTTGATCTTCACCGTGGTGACGATCGCCGCCGGGGTCGGCACGGTGATGAATGCGTGGATGTAGAGGGTGGTGGTGCCGCCGCTGGTGCCGCCGCTGAAGACGAGCAGCTTGCTGGTGACGTCGATCGGCTTCTGTTCGGGGAACTGGACCTCGACACCCGTGGTGCCCTTGCCGATGATCGACTTGGGACAGGCCTTTTCCGCCGCCGCGGTGTCGCGGGATTGCAGCTTGCCCCCCTTGCAGACCGGGATGCCCTTGACGTTGATGGCGCCGTTCTTGTCGGATTCCAGGATGACTTCCTTCAGCGCCGGCGGGTGCGTGCCGTCTTTGGTGGCGATCTTCCCGGAAGCGGTGAGGCTGATCGGGGCCATCTTGTTCTTAGGCAGCTTCGTCGGGCTGAATCCGCCGTTGAAGGTGATTCTGAGATTGCCGGCTTCGACCGTCACCGGCTTGTTGGCGCCGGTGGCGATTCCCGCCACGCTCACCGCGATCAGGGCCCCAACGGCCATCGTCAACATCAGGTACTTACGCATATCCCTATATCTCTCCTTTGCGGCCTGCCCGTCCAGGGTCCGATGCCGTGGGAACACTTGCTTGAGCTTGAACGTCTCTCCAGCGGGTCAAACTACCACCCCGCCCTCTTTCGTAAACCCGCTCGTTCGCAAAAAGGAGCGGCTTAACCGGGCCGTTATGAAGCCAGTTTCGAGCGCCGTACGCGCTCGCGCTCGGCCGTCGCCCCCTCGGCTCCGAGGAAAGGAAGGGTCACCCAGAACATCAGATCCGGCAGGCGGCTGGGAAGACGGCCGACGGCGCCGTGGAGGATCTCGCTGTAGAGCAGCTCGTTGATCCCGCCCGCCACGGCAAGCGAGGTGATCCCCGGCAGCTCGACCGCCGTCTCCGACCGCCCGGCCTCGAGGAAGCCGGTGAACTGCCGCAATGCCGCGTCACGCCGGGCAAGCGCCTTCGGACCGGCCGCCAGGACCTCGACGATGGCGAAGCGGGCCTCGTCGGGATGACGCGAGAGATGATCCAGCAGCGCCGCGAGGGCATCGG
This sequence comes from Solirubrobacterales bacterium, assembly GCA_025936755.1. Classification (GTDB taxonomy): domain Bacteria; phylum Actinomycetota; class Thermoleophilia; order Solirubrobacterales; family 70-9; genus VAYN01. Next base: position 17,254 of record JAICSS010000021.1, read on the forward strand.
CGATCCGCTCTGCCCAGGGGGAGCCGGGCGCTGATTCGAAGGACTCGGTTGCCTCCCCCAGCAGGTTTTCCAGCAGCCCGTCGTAGGCGGCGAGGAAGCAGTCCTCCTTGCTCTCGAAGAGCTCGTAGAAGGTCTTGCGGGAGACGCCGGCGACCCCGATCACGTCGACCACCCGCGTCTCCGGGTAGCCCCGGGCGGAGACGACCTCGATCATCGCCTGGTGGATGCGGTTGCGCTGGGACTCGGTCACCGCCTCCCTCGGCAGGCCGTGCCTTCCCCGGGGCAGCCGCTCGTTCAGCTTGGACGAGCGTCGACTGGAAGCCACCGTCAGACTGTAGAGCAGCACTGCGACCGCTAGAGCCCTTTTTCCTAAAATGTTCAGAGGAGAAGGGGAGGGGGTCTCCGGGGGTTGGCGCTGCCTGCCGAGAGGCCTACCCCTCGAGCCAGATCACCTGCTCGCGATCCGGTCCCACCCCGACCAGCCGCACCGGCACTCCGACGAACTCGGCGATGAAGCCGAGGTAATCCCGCGCCTCGCGCGGCAGGTCATCGGCGCTGCGGCAGGAAGCGAGGTCGAGGTCGAAGCCCGGCAGCTCCTCGTACTCCGGCTTGGCCGAGTGGAGGATCGACTGGTGGTAGGGGAAGGTGTCGAGGTCGGCGCCTTCCCTGGAGCGGTAGCGGACCGCCACCCGCAGCGGGCCGATGCCGCTGAGGACGTCGAGCTTGGTGATCGCCAGCGCGTCCATGCGGTTGAGGCGGACGGCGTAGCGGAGGGCGACCAGGTCCATCCAGCCGCAGCGGCGCCGGCGGCCGGTGGTGGTCCCGAACTCGTGCCCCTTCTGCACCATCCGCTCGCCGACGTCGTCGAAGAGCTCGGTCGGGAAGGGGCCGGCGCCGACGCGGGTGGCGTAGGCCTTGGCGATCCCCCAGACCTCGTCGATGTCCTTGGGCCCGACGCCGGCGCCGACGGTGGCCGCGCCGGCGATCGGGTTGGAGGAGGTGACGAAGGGATAGGTGCCGTGGTCGAGGTCGAGCAGGGTCGCCTGGGCTCCCTCGAAGATCACCGTCTCCTCGCGGTCGAGCGCGTCCCAGCAGAGGCGGGCGGTGTCGGCGATGTGCGGCTCGAGCCGATGCCCGAAGCTGATGTGTTCCTCGACCATCGCGTGCAGGTCGAGGCGCGGGTCGGGGACCCCGACGGGGGTCTCGCTCGCCTTCGCCTCCTCGCCGGCCTCCTTCAGCTGCTTGCGCCGCTGCACCGAGAGTTCGCGCAGCGCCTGCTGCTTGGGCTCCAGGGCGGCGCGGATCTTCGTCCGCAGGATCTTCTCGTCGAGCAGGTCCTGGACGCGGATCCCCAGCCGCAGCGCCTTGTCGGCGTAGCAGGGGCCGATCCCGCGCCGGGTGGTGCCGATCGAGAGCTTCCCAAGCTTCGTCTCCCCGGCCGTGTCGAGCAGCACGTGGTAGGGCATGATCAGGTGCGCGTTGGCGGAGAGGCGGAGGTTGTTGACGCTGACGCCGGCGCGTTTGAGACCGTCGATCTCCCCCAGCAGGACGCGGGGGTCGACGACGACGCCGTTGCCGATCACGCAGGTCTTATCCGCGTGCAGGATCCCGGAGGGGATCAGGTGGAACTTGAACTCCTCGCCCTCGCGGACGATCGTGTGGCCGGCGTTGTTGCCCCCCTGGAAGCGGACGATCGTGGTAGCCCGCTCGGCGAGGAGGTCGACGACCTTCCCCTTCCCCTCGTCGCCCCACTGGGCCCCGACTATGACCACGCCTGGCATTGCGCGGGGGATTCTGACGGTGATCGGCCGGGAACGCGTTCTCTCTCCGGGATTCGCTTCTGGGGATTACTCAGGTTATCCTGGGTAAAGGCGTTTCTTATATCGGAACGCTCTGGTTATCAAGGGAGAGAAAGGATCATCATGATTGGCAAGAGGTTTCTTTGGCTTGGCCTGGCGGCCCTGCTCGTAGCTGTCTTCGCGGCCCCATCGGGGGCCTCCGCGCTGATGCTCAACTACAAAGGCGGCGGGATCGTCAAACCGATTCCCTTCGAACTCGAAGGGGCCCTCAACGTCACCACCGTCACAGGCAACGGCATGGATTGTCTGGCAAAAACAACAGTGACGGCCGAAACAGAAGATGCCAAGGTGACCGGCATCCACATCGTTGCCGCGAGCTGCAAAGGCACAGGGGCGACAAAAGGCTGCACCGTCACCACCTATACGGAAACAAACCTGCCCTGGACAACAGATCTGGTGGGGACGGGATTCACGGTCACAGACATGACAATCGACTACAACATGATCTGCGGGGTCAGCAGCGTCAAAATCTCGTTTGAAAAAGCGACTGCGACCGCCGACAACGTGAAAGCGATAAAAGCCGTGACCCTTTCCGGAACGGGCACCTCCGGCGGAGAATCGGCGACTGTCTCGGGAGAATTCACCGTTCTCGGCGAAAACTCCGGCGCTTTCAGCATCGTCGAATAGCGCCCAGCTCCCCGGCTGGAAATGCGATCCGCCGCTACGCCGCGCTTTCGTAGCGCCCGTAGCGGCGGTCGTCGCCGCGGACCTCGACCTCGTCGCACATCTGCGTCAGCCGGGAGACCGTGCGGGAGCCGATCTGCTCCTCCAGCTGGGGGTGCGGGAGGTTGGTGGTGATCAGGATCGACCGCTGCGCCTCGTAGCGCTCGTTGACCAGCGCATAGAGCTGCTCGAGGACCCAGTCGGAGCGTTTCTCGGCCCCGAGGTCGTCGATGTGGAGGAGGTCGACCGAGGTCAGCCGCTCGAAGAAGGACAGGTAGGAGTCGCTGCCGGGCTCGGAGTCGTAGGTGCGGCGGATTCGCGCCAGCAGCTTCGGCAGCGAGTAGATCGCGACCGTACGACCCGCTTCCAGGGCCGCCTTCGAGATCAGCATCGCCAGCGTCGTCTTGCCGGTGCCGGTGTCGCCGAACAGCCACAGTCCCCTGCCTTCTTCGAGCCGCGCATCGAGATCGCCGACGTAGGCGCGGACTTCGTTGACGGCGATCTTCGTCTGCAGGTCCCGCGCCATGTCGGAGACCGGCGGCCGGTCGAAGGAGGCGCCGCGGTAGCGCGGCGGGATCACCGAGGAGATGCCGCGGCTGCGGCCGCGGTTGAGCCGTTCGCCGCGGCACTCGCAGGGGCGGGCCACGTCTTCGGGGCCGAGGATCCAGCCGGAGCCGTCGCAGACGCCGAGCGGGCAGGCCTGTTCGCGGAAGGGCTCGGAGCGGGCGATGGCGGGCATCAGAAGTCGGGCCCCGCCGCGGCGGCGTCCTCGAACGGCGGCGCTTCGCCGGCGGGCTGCTCGATCGGCGCTTCCTGGTGGGCCTGGTCGGCGAATTTGGGGTAGCGGTCGAGGAAGACCAGTTTCCTGGTCCCGATCGGGCCGTTCCTGTGCTTGGCGATGATCAGGTCGGCCAGGCCGTCGGGCTCCTCGTCGGGATCGCGGTAGTAGTCCTCGCGGTAGAGGAAGGCGACGACGTCGGCGTCCTGCTCGATCTGCCCGGACTCGCGCAGGTCGGAGAGCTGCGGCTTCGGCGGCGTCCGCTGCTCGGGGGCGCGCGAGAGCTGCGAGATCGCCACCACCGGCACCTCCAGCTCGCGGGCGAGGATCTTCAGCCCGCGGCTGATCTGGCCGACCTGCTCGACCCGGTTGGCGCGGTGGTCGTCGGAGCGCATCAGCTGGATGTAGTCGAGGATGATCAGGCCGAGCCCGCCTCGCTCCTGTTCCTGGGCGTGCAGCCGCCGCGCCTTCGCCCGCAGGTCGAGGATCCCGAGGTCGGAGGAGTCGTCGAACCAGAGCGGCGCCTCTTCCAGCTCGTTGCAGGCCCGCAGCACCTTCGGCCAGTCGCGTTTGGAGACCTGCCCCTTGCGCAGTTTGTCGCCGGAGATCCGCGCCCGGCAGGCGATGAAGCGCTGGGCCAGCTCGACCTCGGACATCTCCAGCGAGAAGAAGGCAACCGCCTGCCCCTTCTTCACCGCGACGTTTTCGGCGATGTTGGCGACCAGGGCGCTCTTCCCCATCGCCGGGCGGGCGGCGACGATGATCAGGTTGCCGGGCTGGAAGCCGCCGGTGATCGCGTCGACGTCGCGGAAGCCGGACGGGGTCCCGGTCAGCTCGAGCTCGCCGGTGGAGAGCTTCTCGAGCCGGTCGACCTCGTCGTGGAGGATCTCCGAGAGCAGTTTGAAGTCGCTCGCCTGCTCTTTGTGGGCGACCTCGAAGAGCAGTTTCTCGGCCCGCTCGGAGAGCTCGCGCGGTTCGCCGTCGCGCTCGTTGACCCAGCCCTGGATCTCCTGGCCGGCTCCGAGCAGACGCCGCAGCAGCGAGTTCTGCTGGACGATCTCGGCATAGTGCTTGGCGTTGGCTGCGGCGGGGACCTTGGCCGCCAGCTCGGAGATGTAGTGCCGGCCGCCGGCCTCGTCGATCTTGTTGCGCTGGGTCAGCGCCTCGCTGACGCTGAGCTCGTCGACCGGATTCGAGACGGCGTAGAGGTCGTGGACGACCTCGAAGACCAGCCGGTGCTTGTCGAGGTAGAAGTCGGACGCGTGCAGCTTCACCTCGTCGATCACCCGCGTCAGCGTCGACTCGGCGACCAGCATCGCGCCGAGGACCGATTCCTCGGCCTCGATGTTCTGCGGGGGGACGTGGGTCGTGGGCGGCGGCATCGCTCTCAGTAAAGGTCCCCGGTCGGCGGAACCGGGCCCCGGCGGGGGTGCTCTGCAAGCAAACCAGAGCCAGGCATGGCTGACGTGGGGCTTCCGTGCAAAAGCCGCCAAAAAGAATTCACGCTCGTGCGAGCTTTATGCGGCAGTTCCGAAGGTGAGCTGGTGGTGATGGGAGCGGGGGATCAGGCCCTCCTGCTCCGCTCGCCGCTCGCCGCGGCGCAGCATCCGCAGGGTGAGGATGGCGATGCTGAGGATCGCCGTGGCCCCGAGGCTGAGTTGGACGCTGAGCAGCCCTTCCCTGCTCCAGTAGACGTCGCGCAGGTCGAGCAGCAGCGCCGCCTCGTCGAAGGTGAGGCCGAAGCCGGCGCCCATCGGGATCGCCAGCCACTGCTCGAGCTCGTCGTCCTCGGTCACCAGGCCGGCGGCGCCGGAGCCGAAGGCGAGCAGGATCCCTGGAACGAAGTGGTGGATGTGGCGGCCGCCGATGCTGACGTTGCGGAAGGGCCCGCGGCCGTCGCGGATCGCAAGGGTCGAGAGCCGCACCAGGGCAAAGGAGCCGAGGAAGCCGGCGAGGAGGTTGAAGAGGACGGTTTCGTAGCGTGGCGCCTCTTCGTAGCCGCGGACCGCGACCCCGACCGTGTCGGCGGCGGCGGCCGGCGCCGATTCCAGCAGCGCTTCGGGATCGCGCGCCTCGCTCGCCCGCCGCGCCAGCATGCGGCTGAACTGGCCGGCCAGCACGGCGCCCGCGGTACCGATCGCCACGGAGGCGAGACCGACAGTCGCCCGCTCGGAGCGAACCCAGCCGGAACTGCGACGGCGAAGGAGGACTACTTCTCCTCGCTGATGATCGTCTTCACGGCGGCAGTGGTGCCGTCGGAGAGCTCGATCTCGACCATGAAGGTGCCGAGCTCTCGCAGCGGCTGCTCGAGCTGGACCTGTTTTTTGTCGATCCGCAGGTCCCGCGCCTCGCGCAGGGCGTCGACGATCTCCTTCGGTCCGACCGAGCCGAAGAGCTTGCCGTCCTCGCCGGCCCGTTGGTGGATCGTCAGCACCGTCTTCCCGAGCAGGCCGGCGGCTTCCGTTTCGCGTTCGGCGCGCGCTTTGGCGGCGCGCTCGGCCGCCTCCATCCGCCGCCTTGCTTCCTCCAGCGCGCCGGCGGTCGCCGGCTGCGCCAGCTTGCGCGGGACCAGGAAGTTGCGCAGGTAGCCGGGGGCGACGTCGACGACGTGACCGCGCTCGCCGAGCGAGTCGACGTCCTGCAGCAGGATCGCCTGCGCCATCAGCGCTCTCCGACGTAGGGAAGCAGGGCGATCTCGCGCGCCCGCTTCACCGCCACCGAGAGCTGACGCTGGTGGCGGCGGGAAAGTCCGGTGACCCGGCGCCCGCGCGTCTTCCCCTTGTCGGAGAGGAAGCGTCGCAGCAGGTTCAGGTCCTTGTAGTCGACGACCTCGGAGTTGACCCGGGTGTACTTGCGCGGACGCGCCCGGTCGGCCCCGCGCCTACCGCGCCGGGCTCCACCGCGCGAGGAGGAGGTGTCAGCTGCTCTAGCCATCGGCGCGAGATGCTACAGACCTGACGGTCCCAGCGGTCGCCGGGCGGTGTCCTCAGTCGCTCGCGTGCAGAGCACGCTTCGCCGCCTGCGTCCTTGCCAGGCGATCGCTGGAGCTCGTCAGGGGTTGCTTAAAAGGGAATGTCGTCTTCGGAAGCCGAGCCCGCGCCTGCCGGGGCGCCGCCGAAGTCGGACATGTCGGCGGGCACGTCGCTCTGGGGCGGGGCGAAGCCACCGCCGCCGTTGCCGTTGCCACCGCCGCCGGAACCGTCGCGCGAGCCGAGGAACTGGACCTTGTTGGCGACGATGCGGACGGCCTGGCGTTTACCGCTGCCGTCTTTCGCCTCCCACTCGCTCCAGTCGAGCCGACCTTCGACCGCAACCGGACGGCCCTTGCCGAGATAGTTGGCGCAGTTCTCGCCCTGGGCGCCCCAGACCACGACGTCGAAGTAGTTGGCCTTGTCGACCCAGTTTCCGCTCTGGTCCTTGCGGCTGGTGTTGACGGCGACGCGGAGCTCGCAAACCGCGGTTCCGCTGCCGAGATGACGCAGCTCCGGATCCCGGGTCAGATTCCCGGTGATCACGACCACGTTCACGTTCGAAGCTGCCAAATCACTCACTCCTCTGGATTCGCTTACCTGGATTCCAGTCTAAGGAGGCAGCCGGCTCGACTCTCCCCCCTGCGGCCGGGGGATCCCGCAAACAGCGGCAGGCGCCGGGACGATTTACTCGTCGGAATCGTCCGGGGAGTCGCCGCGATCGTCGCGGGCTCCCTGGGCGCTGCGCTCGCGCGGGCCGGGCGCTGCGGTGACGGCGGGCGGCACGATCACCGGCGCACCCGGGTCGACCTTGAAGATCCGGAAGCGGAGGACGCCGTCGGCGATCTTCAGGTTGTGGTCGAGCGAGTCGAGCAGGTCGCTCGGGGCCTCGAACCGCATCCAGCGGTAGTCCGCCTCGGTGCGGTGGTTGATCTCGTAGGCCATCTTCCGCAGGCCCCAGGAGTTCTCGTGCTTGAGATCCCCTTTGGCCTCGATCTGGCCGCGGGCATCCTGCGCCAGCGCATCGCGCGCGGGGGCGTCGAGTTCGGGGTCCAGCATCAGGACCAGCTCATATTCGCGTGGTGCGGGCAAAACGGCGAAGGACTATAGCGGCGGGATGGGTGCGACGCCCGGCGGCCGCTCTGCGCGCTAACGCGGCGCGAACTCCTCCGATCCGTCGCCGGGCGAAACGGGTCGGGGCGCGGGAGCCGGAGGAGGCGCGGGCGCCGGTGGCGGTTCGTACGGCGCCGGTCGAGGCCGGGGAGGGGGCGGTGCGGGTGGCGGGGGCGCCGACTTGAGATTCCGCAGATGCCCGCGGTGGAGCTCGCGGCGGTGCCTTGGCTTCGGGCTGCCCCCGATCTTCTTGGCAGGGGCAGGGGCAGGGGGAGGCCCCTCGGGCGGCGGAAGGACCCGCGGCAATCCGACGTCGGCGCCCAGCGGCGGCGGCTCGGGCGGGCGCAGGAGCGCCGGCAGCGCCTGCAAGGCGAGCAGGAGGGCGACGGCGGCCGCCGCCACCTTCCACATCCCCGCCCAACGAACCCGTACGCCGCGCACCCCTTCTTAAGGCGCGGCGGAGCAAAACTCTCCCCCCTCAGGCGTGCGAGCGAGCGGCTTCGATGTCCTGCAGCTGGTCGTCGACCCAGTCGCCGGGGTTGCGGGAGAAGATGATCTCGCGCAGGCCCTCCGCCCGCCGGCGCTTCTCCTCCTCCTCCATCGTCAGCGCCCGGTGGATCGCGTCGGCCTGCTCCTGGATGTCGAAGGGGTTGACCGAGAGCACGTAGTCGGCCAGCTCCTCGTGGGAGCCGGTGTTCTCGGAGAGCATCAGAACCCCGTCGCGGGTGTTGACCGCCGGCGCCTCCTTCGCGACCAGGTTCATCCCGTCGAAGAGCGAGTTGACCATCAGCAGGTCGAAGTGCTTGTAGCGGGCGACCGCGTCGTAGAAGTTCTCGTAGATCTTCAGGTCGATCGGCATCCAGTCGGTGGTTCCGTGGCGGTGGTTGACGACGGCGACCAGCGCCTCGATCCGTTCCAGGTACTCGGCGTACTCGGGGACGTCCTGGCGCGAGGGCTGCAGGTGGGCGATGAAGGTGACCTCTTCGCGGAACTCGGGGTGCTGGGTGAGGAAGGTGTCGAAGGCGGTGAAGCCGCGCAGCACGTTCTTCGAGAGGTCGGCGCGGTCGACGCGGATGATCAGGTGCCGGCGCCGCCGCTCCAGCACCTCGCGCTCGGCTTCGGCGACCTCGGGCGAGGCGGCCGCCCGTTTCAGCCGCTGCGCGTCGATCCCCAGCGGGTAGGCACGGGCGATCGTCCTGCCCCCCGCGTGCCGCACCTCGGCGGCGCCGTAGTCGACCTCGACGTCCTCCAGCAGCTCGTCGCAGCAGCGGAGGAAGTTGATGCCGTAGGCCTGGGTGTGAAAGCCGATGATGTCGTTGGCCAGCATCCCCGCGTAGATCGCTTCGCGGATCCGCCGCGGCAGGGTCCGCCAGCTGTCCGGCTGCGACCAGGGGATGTGGACGAAGTGGTGGAGGAAGGCGTCGGGCCGCTCGGCCTTGATCATCCCGGGGGCCGTGTAGAGGTGGTAGTCGTGCAGCATCACCAGCGGGTCCGCCTGTCCCTCGATCTCGGCGAGGACGGCCTCGGCGATGTCCTGGTTGACGGTCTGGTAGCCATGGTCCCAGGCGTCGATCTCCTGCTGGCGGATGTCCGGCGCGTTGGAGATGTCCCAGAGGTAGTGCTGGATGAACCAGAGGATCGGGTTGGCGATCACGTTGTAGAAGCGGTCGTAGGCCTCGGGGTCGCTGCCGACCAGCCGCACCCGGTACTCGATCCCGTCCAGCTCCTGCTCGATCGGGCCCCCCGCCTCCTCGGAGGCGGCGACGTCCTCGTCGGTCATCGCCGAGGCGATCCAGAGGGCGTCGCGGTGGGAGACGAGGCCCGAGAGCGCGGTGACCAGGCCGCCGCCGCCGCGGCGGACCGTCCGCTGGCCGCTCTCGTCGCGGTCGAACTGGAGCGGGCCCCGGTTGGAGACGATGATCAGGGGCGAGGAGCTCACGCCGCAGAGACTAAGGGGTACCGACTATGGGGTAGCGGCGTGCGCGACCGGCTCAGTCGCCGAGGTCGGCGAAGAGCTGCAGCCAGTCGCGCAGCAGGCGCGGGGTGAGGAAACGGCGCCGGGCGTGCTCCTTGCCCTCGCGGCCGAGCTGCTTGCCGAGGCCGGGGTCGCGGAGGATCTCGAGGCAGCGCTGCGCGCACTCCGAGGGGGAGTCGACGAGGAAGCCGCTGACCCCGTCCTCGATCTGCAGCGGGATCCCGCCGACGTTGCCGGCGACGGTCGGCCGCCCCTTCCAGAGCGCCTCGGTGACGGTGAGGCCGAAGCCCTCGCGGATCGACTTCTGCAGGCAGACGTCGGACTGGGACTGGAAGGCGTTGACCTCGATCGCGCCGACGTTGTTGAGGTTGCTGAGGATTTTGACGTCCTCGTCGCCGCCGGCGTATTCGAAGGTCTTCTGGAAGTACTCCATGCCCTCGGGGTCGTCGGTGGCCATCGAGCCGACCATCGCCAGCTGCGCCTCCGGCACCCGCTCGGTCACCTCGCGGTAGGCGTCGATGACGCCGATCGGGTCCTTCCACGGGTCGAAACGGGAAACCTGGGTGATCAGCGGCCGGTCGACGTCGATCCCGAACTGGCGGCAGACGAAGGCGGCGTCCTCGGGCGAGAAGGCCATGTTCTTCGGCGAGAGCGGATCGATCGCAGGCGGGATGATGTTGACCGCCTCGCGATGGCGCCCCATTTCGTTGGGCACGTACTGCTCCATGTGCCAGACGCTGGCGTCGTACTCTTCGATCATCGGCAGCAGCCGCTCGATCGGCGCCGGGTTGGGGGTCGAGAGATCGATGTGGCAGCGCCAGATCCACTTGCCGCCCTTGGCCAGGGCGCCGCGGCGGAGGCCGATCGGCTGCGGGTCGTGGACGATGACCAGGTCCCACTCGCCCTGCAGGCCCTCGGCGTTCATCGCGTTGATCTCGTCGAAGACCTCCCACTGCTCGTCGCTGAGGGTCTCCTCCGCGCCCTGCAGGGAGTTATGGAGGAGCTTGGTCGCGTTGTAGAACTCTTCCTTGCCGAAGATCACGTGCCAGTGGGCGTCGACGCCGACGTCGCGCATCAGCGGTACCAGCGTGTAAAGGATCTCCGAGACGCCGCCGCCGAAGGCGGTGGCGCTGACGTGGAGAACCCGCTTCCCTTTCAGGGGCTCGGCGAGCTCGCGGATCTGCTCCGTCAGGTCTTTGCCGACGATGTGGGTGTAGTCGGCGAGGGTCTTGTGGCCGAGGGCGACTTCCTGAAGCAAGGCTGGAGTTCTACACCGATGTGCGGCGACGTGGTGTCCAGCCGCCGGCGGCGGCGCCCGGCGCTAGCCCGAGCCGGAGCTGTCGGGGCGCTTGCCGAGGGTCACCTTGACGTCCTCGCGCTTGCCGTCGCGGAGCAGCGTCAGCGTCACCACGTCGCCCGGCTGCTTGGTGGCGATCGCTTCGGCCAGGTCGTCGGGCCGGACGATGTCCCTGCCGTCCACCTGCAGGATCACGTCGCCGCCGGTCCGGTACTGGGCGGCCTGGAACTGGACCTTTTCGTCGCCGCCTTCGATCCCGGCCCTCTCGGCCGGGCCGCCGGAGACGACGTCGGCGACGAGGCTGCCGAAGGTGGTGTCGAGCCCGAGCTTGCGGGCCAGCTGCGGGTAGAGCGGCTGGCCGGAGACGCCGATGTAGGCGTATTCCGCCTGTCCGTCCTGGCGCAGTTGGGCGACGGAGCGCTTGATCGCCGAGACCGGGACCGCGAACCCGACCCCGTCGTTGGCGCCGGAGTTGGTCTCGATCTGCTGGTTGATCCCGATCACGCGGCCGCCGGCGTCGAGCAGCGGCCCGCCGGAGTTGCCGGGGTTGATCGAGGCGTCGGTCTGGATCGCGCCGGAGATTTCGAAGCGGGTGAGGGATTTGACCGCGCGGTCGGTGGCGGAGACGACCCCGACCGAGAGCGACTGCTGCTCGCCGAAGGGGCTGCCGATCGCGGCGACGGGCTGGCCGACCCGCAGGTCCTTGTCGTCTCCCAGCTCGAGCGGGTGCAGGGCGAACCCGTCGGGGGCGATCTTCAGCAGGGCGACGTCGACGAAGGGGTCGAAGCCGACGATCTCGGCAGGGACGACGTTGCGGTTGGGGAACTCGATGTACACCTGCTTCGCCGGTTCGCGTTCCCCGCTCGATTCGTCGGTGACGACGTGGGCGTTGGTGACGATCTCGCCTTCTTCGTCGAGGACGAAGCCGGAGCCTTCGGCGGCGCTGGCGCCGAAGACGGAGCGGATGGTCACCACCCCGGGGGCGGCCTCTTCGTAGATCCGGGTGGCGTCGAAGCCGGGGCTGGAGGCCTCGACGACCACTTCCGGCGGGGGCGACCCGGCGACCTTTGCGACGGAATCGCCGCCGCCGCCATCGCCCTGCGTCGCGGATTCGCCTCCCGAGCCGCAGCCGGCGAGGAGAGCCAGGATGGCCAGCAGCGCGAGGAAGGCGGATGGCCGCCTCACGAGGCGACCCTGACCGGGACCCTGGTGGACCTCGGCCCGCTCACCTCGCGGGTGCCCGGCGGCAGGTCCAGGGTGAAGGCGGTGAAGCGGCGGCTGGAGCTGATCGTGATCTCGCCCTGCATCCGCTGCGCCAGCTCGGTGGCGATCGCCAGCCCGAGACCGGAGCCGCCCGCCTTGTCGGCCGTGTAGAAGCGCTCGAAGATCCGCTTCTGGACGCGTTGGGGAATTCCCGACCCCGCGTCGGAGACGGTCAGCTCGGCACGGCCGTTGGCGGAGTAGGTGGTCACGGTGACGTCGGTGCCCTCGGGGGTGTGGGTGAGGGCGTTGTCGAGCAGGATACGGATGATCTGGCGCACCCGATCGGGGTCACCGAGGGCGATCGCCGCCTGCTCGGGCGTCCGCAGCTGCAGACGGGAGCCGCGGAGTTCCGCCCGCGCCCCGAACTCCCGCGTCACCTCGCGCGCCAGGGCGGTGAGGTCGACGGCGCTGGCCCGCATCTCCACCGCGCCGGCGTCGAGCTGGGAGAGGTCGAGGAGGTCGGTGGTCAGCTTCGTCAGGCGCTCGATCTGCTGGCGCATCGTCCGCACGAACTCGGCCCGCTCCTCCGGGCTCGGGTCCTCGTCTTCGAGCAGCTCGACGAAGCCGCCGAGGGAAAAGATGGGGGTCCGGAGCTCGTGCGAGGCGTTGGCGATGAACTGCTTGCGGGCGCTGTCGAGCTCGGCGAGGCGGCGCTGCATCTCGTTGAAGGTGCGGGCGAGGTCGCCGAGCTGACCGGCCGAGGCGACCGGGATCGAGGTTTCGAAGTTGCCGTCGGCGACTTTGCGCGCGGCTTCCTGCAGGCTGCGGATGTTGTTGGCCGCGGCCCGCGTGTAATAGAGGCCGATCGCGGTGGCGATCGCGACCGCGATCAGCCCGCCGGTGAGGATCTGCAGTTTGACGTCGCCGGCGCCGCTGGCCGAGCCGCCGATCGCGACCGCGTAGACGTAGACGACCGCGGTGGCGCCGACCGCGATCGCGATCGAGATCAGGGTGATGCGGCTGGAGAGGTCGCTGAACCGGAGCCCCCGCATCGTCTCTAGTCCCGGAAGCGGTAGCCGACCCCGCGCACGGTGAAGAGGTACTCGGGCTCTTTCGGGTCCCGCTCCAGCTTCTCGCGCAGGTGACGGATGTGCACGTCCACCGTGCGCGGGTCCCGGTACTCGGAGTCCCCCCATACGTGCTCCAACAGCGTCTCCCGCGTCAGGACGCGCCCGGGGGAGCGGGCGAGGGCGCCGAGGATCTCGAACTCGACGTAGGTGACCTTGACCTCCTCGTCGCTGAGGCTGACCGTGCGGCGGTCGAAGTCGATCGTCAGCTCGCCGCACTCGATCGTGCCGCCGTCGCTGGTCTCGCCGCCCATGCGCGAGCGCCGCAGCGCCGCTTTCACCCGGCTGCGGAACTCCCGCATCGAGAAGGGCTTGGTGATGTAGTCGTCGGCGCCGACCTCGAGCCCGGCGACCTTGTCGGTCTCGCTGCCTTTCGCGGTCAGCATGATGATCGGCACCTGGCTGCGAGAGCGCAGCTGGCGGCAGACTTCGACCCCGCCCATCTGCGGCAGCATCAGGTCGAGGATGACGAGGTCGAAGCGGCCCTCCTCGAAGCGGCGCAGGGCCTCGCCGCCGTCGAGGGCGGAGGTGACGTGGTAGCCGTCCTTGCGAAGGGGGTAGCTGAGAAGGGTCTGAATCGACTGCTCGTCGTCGACCAGGAGGATGCGGGCTGATCCGTTCGGCACGACCTCGAAGGGTAGTCCCCGGCCCAGTTTGGACGCATGTGCGAGTACTAAGAACTAAGGGTCCGGGTATGCACGCCGATAATGATCGCGGAAGCCATGGAGCCCCAGGAACTGAAATCTCTGGTCGAGACCGGCAGCTACAAGCCGGACCCCGCGCAGGTCGCGATGGCGATGCTCTCCCGCCGGGGCGTTCGCGAGCTGCTGACCGGGATCCACGCTACGGCGCCGCAAAATGGTCATAGCCCAGGGCCTCCAGCCGTCCGCCCCCGGGCAGCCTGATCTCGACTTCCCCGCCAGGCGCGACCTCGCCGATCGGGACGAGGGTCGTCTCCGCCGCGTCTCCCATGCGGGAGACGGCTTTGGCGAGAGCGTCGGCCGGCAGGGTCGCCAGCAGCTCGTAGTCCTCGCCGCCGCTGACCGCAAGCTGCAAGGGGTCCTGCCCCGCCGCCGCCGCGACCTCGGCGACCCCTCTCGCCAGCGGCAGCGAGCCGGCGTCGATCTCCAGCGCGACGCCGCTGGCGTGGGCGAGGTGGCCGGCGTCGCCGGCAAGTCCGTCGCTGAGGTCGATCATCGCCCTCGCCCCCGCCTCGGCCAGGGCGCGGCCGGAGCCCAGGCGCGGAGAGGGGTCGAGCTGGCGGGCGCGGAGCCGCGCGGCAACGGGCTCGGCGACTGCGGCGGCGAGGCTCGGATCCTCGAGGAGGAGCCGGCCGGCGGCCGCGGCGCCGATCTCGCCGGTGAGGACGACGAGGTCGCCGGGCTCGGCGCCGCTACGGGTGACGAAGTCGGAGGCCGCCGGCGCGTGGCCGACGACGGTCACCGCCAGGGTCAGGACCGGCGCCCGGGTCAGGTCGCCTCCGGCGATCGCGGTGCCGGTGGCCTGCGCCAGCTCCAGCATCCCGTCCAGGAGGGCGTGGAGGTCGTCTTCGCCGAGCTCGCTCGGCGCCCCGAGGACGACGTAGGCCTCGCCGGCCTCGGCGCCCATCGCGGCGAGGTCGGAGAGAGCGGTGGCGAGCGCCTTGCGGCCGATCGTCCGCAGCTCGGTCTCGCCGCGACGGAAGTGGACGCCCTCGACGATCGCGTCGACCGAGGTGACCGTGGCGCCGCCGGGAACCGTGACCGCGGCGTCGTCGCCGCTGCCCAGCACCACCCGCCGTCCCGCCTCGGGAAGGCGCTCGCGCAGCTTCGCAAGCAACTCGAACTCGCCCATCCCCCGACTATTCCAGACGCTCGGAGAGCGACTATGGTGCGGACGGACGTGGAGAGCCGCCAACCATTCCTGCACCGGTTGGGCGAGGCGGGGGCGCGGGTCGGCAAAAAGCCGCCGCGCAGCCGCAAGGTCCGCCTCGCCCTCCAGCTCGGCCTCGCCGTCGTGATCTTCGGCTTCCTCGTCCTGACCGTGATCGACCAGTGGGGGGAGATCAAGGACGAGGGCATCCACTTCCACGTCGGCTGGCTGCTCCCGGCGATCGTCGTCCTGCCGATCTTCTACGTCCTCAGCGCCTACGGCTGGGACCTCACCCTGCGTTTCCTCGGCTACCGGATCGGCTTCCGCCGGGCGCAGGTCGCCTGGGGGCAGCCGCTGCTGGCGCGCTACGTCCCCGGCAGCGTCCTCTACGTGCTCGGGCGGGTCCTGCTCTCCGAAAAAGCCGGGATCCCGCGGCGGATCACGATCGCCAGCATCGTCTACGAACAGGCCGTCTCCGCCACCTCGGCGGTCGTCGTCGCCTCCTACTTCATCATCGAGCACCCCGATCTCCAGGGCCACGCCTACCGCTGGGCGGTGCTGCTGCTGATCCCGGCGGCGATCGCCCTGCTGCACCCGAGGGTCTTCGGGCCGCTGGCGAACCGGGTCCTGCGGATGTTCGGCCGCGAGCCGCTGCCGGCGGTGATCTCGCTGCGGGGGGTGGTCGCGCTGATCGCCTTCTACTCCCTCAACTGGCTGGTGATCGCGGTCGGCCTCTACTGCGTCGCCCGCTCGGTCACCTTCATCCCCTCCGAAGACATCCTCCTCGTCGGCTCCGCCCAGGCGATCGGCTACTTCGCGGCCCTGGTCACCCTGATCGCTCCGGCCGGGCTCGGCCCCAAGGACGCCGCTTTCGCCTGGGGGCTGAAGGCGGCGCTGCCGAGCAAGAGCTTCGCCCTCGGTTCGCTGATCGCGATCGCCGTCCGCGGGGTTCTGACCCTGGCGGAACTGATCTACGTGGGGCTGGTGACGGCGCTGGGGCGGCGCGAGGGGTGGAGCATCCAGACGGGGATCCTGCACGCCTCGCCCGAGGAGGAAGAGGCTCAGAGCGGGATCCGCGCCCCGAGCTGATAGGCCGTCAGCGCCAGGCTCGAGAGCTGCAGCGGGCGGTCTCTGGAGACGGCGGCCAAGGGGAGGAGCCAGATCAGGTACCAGGGGAGGAGCCAGGAGGTGGCGAGGAGGAGGACGAGGGCTGCCCAGGCGCCGCCGCGGACCCAGTCGCCGCCGCGCCAGGTCCAGGCGAGCAGCCAGGCGATCGCGGCGGCGAAGAGGAGGGCGGCGGCGAGGCGGATCGCGCCGGGGTCGAGGCCGGTGAGCCGGGCCGTCGCGACCGGGATGCTCATATAGCTGGTCCGGCTCTGGTTCTCCCCCGCGAGCCCGAAGCCGTGCAGCCAGTCCCAGCCGAAGGCGAGGAAAGCCGCCCCCGCCAGCCCGACGGCCATCCCCAAACACCCCAGTAGGAAGCGGCGGACGCTTCGCCTGCTCCTTTTCGTCGCTGGACGCCAAGAAGGAACAGGCGAGCGGTGGCGGATGGCGCCGAGGAGGGCGAAGGGGCCGAGGAAGGCGGCGGAGAGCTTGGTGGCGACGGCGGCTGCGAGGGCGCCGCCGGCGGTCAGCTCGCGGGCGCTGAGGAGAGCGGCGACGGCCGCCATCGCCAGCAGCATCGTCAGGCCGTCGTTGTGGGCGCCGCCGACGACGTGGACGAGGACGAGGGGGTTGAGGGCGACGAAGGCGGCGGCGCGGAGCGGGTCGGCGCCCCGCCAGGCGGCGATGCGAGCGGTGAGCGCGGCGATGCCGAGGACCGAGAGCGCCGCCGCCGCCTTCTGGACCGCGACCGCGGCGCCGACGGAGAGCCAGGCGAGCGGGTAGGTGAGGAGGGTGAAGAGGGGCCCGTAGGCGCTGGTCGCTTCGGTCCAGGCGACATGGGCGTAGGCCGGGTCGCCGGGCGCGGCGAGCGGCGGGTGGACGTAGGGATCGAGGCCGTGGCGGGCGCCGAGCCGGGCGTAGTCGACGTAGCTGTAGACGTCGTGGGAGAGGAGGACCGGGGCGATTGCGAAAGCCGCGACGAGGACCACGATCGTCCCCCGGACGAGGCGTCGACCCAGCCGCGGCGCCGCCGCGAGGAACCCGAGGTAGCCGGCGAAGCCGGCCCACATCAGGCCGAAGGCGAGGCTGGGGTCGATCGGCGTTACCCGCCCGCGTTCTTGCCGCCGCCGACGCTCTGCGGGTCCGGGGGCGGCGGCGGTACGTACGGCTTCTGCCCGGCCCCCGGCGCGTAGGCGTTCGGGTCGTAGCCGCCGACCGCGGCGCTGCCGGGCGGCGGCGGTGACGAACCGCCGCCGCCGGACTTGCCGCCGAGGCTGGAGCCGTCCCGCGGGCTCGAGCGCGCGTAGCGCCCGTAGAACGGCGCCCAGCTGATCTGCTGCTTCGGTTCGCTGAATTCCTCGCAGGGGACGCCGGCGCCGGCATAGAGCGAGTGCCAGATTTCGGCCGGGAAGGTGCCGCCGAAGACGATCGTCCCGTGCACGTTCGACATCGAGACGTCGTTCGATTCCGGGTAGCCGACCCAGACCACGGTCGCCAGGTTGGGCTGGTAGCCGGCGAACCAGGCGTCGGTGTACCCGTCGGTGGTCCCGGTCTTGCCGGCCTGGCCGGCGCATCCGGTGTAGGCGGCGGTGCCGGTGCCTTCGGTGATGTTGTCGTGCAGGAGCCGGGTCACCTGCCAGGCCACCGGCGGCGAGACCGCCCGCCGCGGCTTCGCGCGGTCGGGGTGGTCGACGTGACCGTTGGGGAAGACGACCTTGGCGATGGCGATCGGCTTGCGACGGATGCCGCCGTCGGCGAGCGTCGCGTAGGCGCTGGACATCTCCAGCGGCGAGACGCCGATTCGCAGCCCGCCGATCCCCTCGGCGGGGATCCCGTCGAGCGGCGAGACAATCCCCATCTGGTGGGCGGTCGCCGCCACCGCCGCCGGGCCGACGTCGAGGTCGAGCTGGGCGAAGACGGTGTTGTCGGAGGCGACCGTCGCCTGCTTCAGGTTGACCGTCCCCAGATAGCCTTCGTCGGCGGTGTGGACGGTCCAGTGGCCCCACTTCGGTAGGTAGAGGTCGAGCGGTTTCGACGTGTAGTAGGTCGTGTAGGGATCGATGCCCTGGCGGATCGCCGTGGTCAGGACGAAGGTCTTGAAGGTCGAGCCGGGCTGCCGGTGCCCCTGGGCGGCGAGGTTGAACTTGCTCTCCTCGTAGCTGGAGCTGGAGACCATCGCCCGGATCTGGCCGTTGCGGGGGTCGATCGAGACGAGGGCCGAGGAGGGGTCGGTCGCGTACGGCAGCGCCGAGCGCATCGCTTCCAGCCCCACCTCCTGCAGCTCGGGGTCGATCGTCGTCTGGACCCGGAGGCCGCCGCGGCGGACGGCGTTCGCCCCGTAGCGGTCGATCAGCTCGTTTTCGACGTAGTCGAAGAAGTAGGGCTCCCGATGCTCGAAGTAGCTCCCGTCGAGGTCGACCCGCAGGCCGCTGGCCATCGCCGCCCTCGCCCGCCCCTCGCTGACGTAGCCGAGCTTCGCCATCTTCTCCAGCACCTGGTTGCGCCGCTCTCGCGCCGCCCCGGGGTCCAGCAGCGGGTTGTATTCGGAGGGCGCCTGCGGCAGCCCCGCCAGCAGCGCCGCTTCCGGCAGCTTCAGCTTCCAGACCGGCTTCGAGAAGAAGATCTTCGCGGCGGCGCCGACGCCGACCGCGGTCGTCCCCGCGACCGTCCCGTAGGAGGCGACGTTCAGGTAGGAGCCGAGGATTTCCCTGCGGCTGTGGCGTTCGGCGTACTCGATCGCCAGCTGCGCCTCGACGATCTTGCGCTTCAGCGTCCGCTTCGGGTTGCGGATGCAGAGGTTGCGGACCAGTTGCTGGGTGATCGTCGAGCCGCCCTCGACCGCTTCCCCGGCTTCGAGGTCCTTCAGCGCCGCCCGCAGGATCCCCTCGTAGTCGAGGCCGTCGTGCTGGTAGAAGCGCTGGTCCTCGATCGCGACGGTCGCCAGCTGCAGGCTCTTGGGCACCTTCTCTATCGAGACCAGCGAGCGCACCTGCGGCGAGGCGACCACCCCCAGCTTCGAGCCGTCGGCCGCGTAGAGGACGGTGTTGCCGCCCTTGGCGACCGGTTCGCAGGAGGCGAGCGAGGGAGCGTCGGCGGCGACGTTCAGCACCCACGAGGTGACGGCGATCGCGGCGATCGCGAGCAGGGCGAGGACGCCGCCGAAGACGAGCAGGAGCTTGGCGCCGATTCCCCCGTGCCGGCGCTGACGTCGCCGAGTGCGCTGCGTCATCCAGCAGAGGGTACTTCGAGCCGAACGCCGTCAGGCGACGGTGTCTTCGGTCGAGTGGTTGTGGACGATCCCTTCGGTCAGGAGCTGGTTGGGGATCACCACGGAGCTGCCGTCGCCGGGGTCGACGTAGGTGTAGGAGAGGGTGATGTCGGTGACGCGGCCCACCCGCTCTTCGAAGCTGACGCGATCGCCGATCCGGATCGGCTGCGAGATCGCGATCTGGATCCCGGCGATCATGTTCGCGAGGGTGCGCTGGGCGGCGAAGCCGACGACCGCGACGACCAGCGCGGTCGAGGCGAGGACGCCGGCCGCCAGCTGCTTCAGCTCGGTGAACTGACTCAGCGCCAGCATCGCGACGACGAGGAAGACCCCGAGGAAGGCGAGGCGGCGGAGGATCCGCAGCCGGGTCCGGGTCGTGCGGGAGACCTGTGAGACTGCGGGCGACATGGAGAGCAACCTAGCCACCGCGTCCGTCGCCGAGACGCCCGAGCGGCGGTTTCCCCCTTCGAACTGGGGCCCGGGCGGCGCCGTCATGGGGGCGGTGCTGGCGCTCGTCGTCGGGCTGATCTTCGGCCTCCCCGCGATCGCCTTCACCGAAGCCCAGGGCGACCTCACCGCGACCGGCAACGTCGTCGCCCAGCTCGGGCTCGTCCTCGGGCTGGTCCTGGTGCCCCTCTTCATCGCCCGGTCCCATGGGGCCGCGTCGCTCGGCTCGGCCCTGCGGCGCCTCGGCGTCATGCGGTTCGACCGCTCCGCCCTGCTCTGGATGGTCGTCGCCGTGATCGCCTACCTTGTCCTGCTCGGGCTCTATTCGCTGCTCGTCGTCGAACCCAAGCAGGAGGACATCGCCGAAAGCTTCGGCTCGGTGCCGGTCCAGATCCTGCTGATCGCCGTCGCCGCCCCCTTCTCCGAGGAGCTCTGCTTCCGCGGGATGCTCTTCGGCGGCCTGCGGGAGCGGCTGTCGACGGTTCCGGCGGCGCTGATCGCGGGCATCGTCTTCGGCCTCCTCCACGCCCTCACCGGGATCAGCGCCGTGCCCCCGCTGGCCATTCTCGGCGTCATCTTCTGCCTGCTCTACGAGAAGACCGGGTCGATCGTGCCCGGCATCATGCTGCACGCGCTGAACAACTGTGTCGCCCTCCTCTCGCAGTAGGATGCCGCGCGTGAATCGCCGACTCTCGTCCCTCCTCGCCGTCGCCTGCGCCCTCGCGCTGCCGGCGGGCGCCGCCGCGGCTCCGAAGCCGAAGCCGGTGCCGCCGACCCCGGCGCCCGCGCCGGGAGCGACCGTCAAGGTCGAGGTCGGCAACCTCGAGAAGGGCCGGGCGGAGATCATGCAGACGGTGCCGGTCAGCGGCACGCTGGCGCCGTTCGTCGCCGGCGAGAAGGTCAAGGTCACCTTCTACCTCGACGGCCACGTCCTCTTCAGCCGCAACCTGCCCACCCGCAAGGCGGGCGGCAAGGGCGTCTTCGAGACCAACATCGAGGTGCGGGAGAACGGCAGGTACGCGGTCGCCGCCAAGCACGTGGCGACGTCGCGGCTCGGCGCCGACAGCAGCGTCCGCAAGAGCTGGAAGGTGAGCTTCCCCGCCCTGCGCAAGGGCGAGTGCGGCGACGTCGTCGTCGGCTTCAAGAAGGCGATGCGGGCGATGGGCTACATCGCCAACGACGGGCGCTGCTACGGCGGCAAGACCGGCCGCGGCGTCCTCGCCTACCGCAAGGTCAACGGGATGACCCGCAGCGAGCGCGCCGGCGCCGGCCTGGTGAAGAAAGCCTTCTCCGGCAAGGGCGGCTACGAGGTCCGGCACCCGGGCGCCGGCGAACACCTGGAGGCGCCGCTCTCCAAGCAGGTCCTCGTCTTCGCCAAAGGCGGCAAGCCGTTCGCGATCTACCCGATCTCCTCCGGCAAGTACTCGACCCCGACCGTCACCGGTCACTACCAGTTCATCCGTCCCGAACCGGGCTACAACTCGCACGGGATGTACTACTCCTGGTACTTCTACGGCGGCTACGCCGTCCACGGCTACGACTCGGTCCCGGACTACCCCGCCAGCCACGGCTGCCTGCGCACCTTCATCGCCGACCAGCCCGAGATCTACAACCGGATCCACCTGGGCGAGGACATCTTCATTTGGTGAGGGGGTGTCCGGGGGTCCCTCCCCAGACACATCTCGCTATGGCTCGATGTTGAGTGTCTGGGGAAGGACCCCCGGACACCCTGGTCAGACTTAGGATGGCGCTCGTGACCGACCTTGCCGCCGCCAAGGAGACTTTGCTCTCGGAGTTGAAGGAGCACTCTTTGATCCTTGGTGAAGTGACCCTCGCTAGCGGGGCGACGGCGCAGTACTACGTGGATGCGCGGCGGACTTTGATGCGGCCGGCGGGATTCAGGGCTGCGGGGGAGCTGATCGCGTCAATGGCTCATGAGCTTGGGGCCGAGGCGGTTGGTGGTCCGGCGACGGCGGCGATTCCGCCGGCTTGCGCGGCGATCGCGGTGCCGGGGGGCGAGGAGCTGGTGGCGTTCTTCGTCCGCGGGTCGCGCAAGGAGCACGGGCTGCAGCGGTGGGTCGAGGGGCCGGTCGAGGCGGGGGTTCGGTGCCTCGTCGTCGAGGACACGGTCACGACCGGCGGCTCGACGGCGACGGCGATCGAGCGGGTGCGCGAGGAGGGGCTCGAGGTCGCGGGCGTGGTCGCCGTGGTCGACCGACTGGCTGGCGGCAGCGAGCGGATCGAAGCAGCGGCAGCGGCGCCGTACCGGGCGCTGGTGACGATCGACGAGATCTACCCGGACCGGCCCGACCGCGGCTGATGGAGCCCGACGCCGTCGAGATCCGGGTCGTCGGCTGCCTGGTCGAGAAGCAGCGGACGACGCCAGACGCCTATCCGCTCTCGCTGAATGCGCTGCGGCTGGCCTGCAACCAGTCGACCAACCGCGACCCGGTGGTCAGCTACGACGAGGAGACGGTCAGCGCCGCGCTGCGCCGGCTCGCCCAGCGTGGCTGGACCCGGCTCGCGAGCCGCGCCGGCAGCCGCGCCCGCAAGTACCGGCACCTGCTGCCCGAGGCGCTGGAGGTCGACGGCGCGGAGCTGGCGCTGCTGGCGGTGCTGATGCTGCGCGGCCCACAGACGCCGGGCGAGCTGAAGCAGCGCAGCGAGCGCCTGCATCCGTTCACCGGCCTGCCGGAGGTGCAGGAGACCTTGGAGCGCCTGCTCGAGCGGGAGTTGGTCGTCCGCCACGCCCGCCGCCCGGGCCAGAAGGAGGACCGCTTCGAGCAGGCGCTTGACGGCGCTGCCGAGGACGGTGGCGAAGAGGCCGCGCCGGTCGTCCGGCCGCCGGAGCCGGCGTCCTCGACCGACCGCGGGGAGGACCGGCTCGACCGGATCGAGCGCCAGCTGGCCGAGCTGCGGGCCGAGGTCAGCAGCCTGCGCGAGGCGCTGGGCGAGACCGACTAGCGGCGCAGCCCGAGGACGGCGGTGCGGCGACCGCCCGGGATCGCCACCACGACGTGGGTCTTCAGCTGGCCGCGCTGGCGCAGGAGGGCGCGCCCTCCTGCGCTGAGGGGGACGCGGAAGGTCTGCGCGCCGCCGCCGTCGAGCCGGAAGGCGGAGCGGCCGAGCAACCGGCTGACCGGGCGGGTGCGCGGCCCCCCGCGGAAGTGGGTGGCGACGCGGTAGCGGGTGCGGAGCAGGATCTGGCCGGGGCACTCGGTTCCGGCCGGCCAGAGGCAGGCGACCCGCACCCGCACCGTCCTGCCGCCGGCCTTCAGGTGCGAGAGCCGCAGCGCCACCGGAATCGTCGCCGCCTTGCAGCCGAGCAGGCGGTCTTCGCCGCCGGCGAGGTTGAGGGCGTAGGCGCAGACGCGCTGGCGCCCTGACTTGACCGTCGCCAGGCTGACGTCGAAGCCGTGGCGCGGTCCCGCTTCCGGGAACTCGCCGGCGACGTCAGGGCGGGAGCGGGTCGCTACCTGTCCAAGCTCGTAGGTGGCGACGCCGGGATCGCCTTCCTTGCCGCCCACCACCAGGCGGATCGAGAGGGGTTCGGTGGGAGCGTCGGGGTCGAAGGCCCAGCCGCGGACCCGTACCTGCCCGGCGGCGGGGGAGCCGGCGAGGTCGAGGTAGCCGACCGGGTTGTCGCCGCTGACCAGGGTGGCGGAGCCGACGGTGCCGGCGTCGACGTAGTCGTTGTCGATGTTGATCGTCACCCCGCCGTAGCTCTCGTTGTGGCCTCCCTGGTACTGGTGGATCCGCCGGTGAGGGGTCCAGGCGCTCGCCGGTACGACCGGGTCGGCGGTGTTCTGCTGCCCGTTCCAGTTGGCGATCCAGATGTAATCGGGCAATTCGTACCCGGTCCCCACCTGGCCGGAGAGGTCCTCGATCCCCGAGGCGCTGCTGCTGTAGACGCCGGAGAGGTAGCCCAGCGAGTGCAGCTTCCTGGTCCAGGCTTCGAGGAAGGCGAGCGTCGCCGCGGTCGCCGCGGAGGTCTGGCTGTAGGACTCCATGTCGAAGTAGATCGGGCTGCCGGGTCCCATCGCCACCGCGGCCGCTTCTTCGACCGCGTCGACCGCCGCCGCGCTGCCCTGCGCCGTCGCCTGGCTGGAGTTGAGCTTGGCGCAGCTGGAGCAGCTGCTGGTCGGCGCCTGCAGGCCGACGTAGGTCGGGATCAGGTGCCAGCCGGCTTCGGTCTGCGCCGCCACCCAGCTCGCGGTCAGGTTCGGCTGCGAGCAGGCCCGGTTGGCGCCGCCGATGTAGACCCCGACCGCCCGGTAGGGGGATTCCTCCCAGGCCGCCATCGCCTTCGAGGAGGGAGCGGCGCAGGCGTCGAAGCCGAGGCCGGTGAAGGCCGCGCCGGCGGCGGAGGCGGTGGCGCGCCGCGGTGACGCCGCGAGGGCCGAGGTACGGGCTCCGGAAGCGGGTTCGACGAGGATCGCCCGGCGACGGCCCATCGCCCCGGCGGGACACCGCTGCTGCGAGGAGGGCGTGCCGAGGTAGACGGCGCGGCGATCGAGGCGCACGCACATACCCGGATGCCGGGCGAGCCGGTAGACCGGCCAGCCCGCCGGCGCTCGCACGGCGTGGCCGTCGAAACGGAGATGCCGCCCAGGAACGCCCGACCCCTCCGCGTTGCCTGCAACGGCAAGCAGAAGCGTCAGAGCTGCCAGGAGGGCGGGCCAACCCCTGATGCCGGCGAATCGCATCTCTCTACAAACGAAGCACGAGCCGGAAGTTGCACCCCTCGCCCGAGGCACTCTGCAGGCTGCGTTTCACCCGGCAGGAGGTGGAATCGGGTCAGCTTGGCCTGGCAGCCGACTGAAAAGCCCCCCGCGTCCGGATGCCCCGAGCTGGATTCGAACCAGCGGCCTATCCCTTAGGAGGGGATCGCTCTATCCGGCTGAGCTATCGGGGCATGAGCAGGATTGTCTCTTAGTTCACAGAGAATTTGCTGAGTTGGCATGGAGCGCGCGCCACAGGTGCGGTTTGGCTCGGCAGGATCGCTTGCATGAGAACGGCAATGGCGCTCGACATGTCCGGAGCACGGGATAATGTTCTGCACATGTCCAAGATGATTCAGATCAGAAACGTGCCCGACGAGCTGCACCGGGACCTGAAGAAGCGGGCGGCGCTCGCCGGGATGAGCATGTCCGACTACATCAAGCGGGAGCTCGATCGGAAAAGCCGCAAGTCGACGATCAAAGAGATCCGCGAGAGGAGCAGAGGACGCAGTGCCGGCTCGACTCTGAGCACGCAGAAAATCGTCGACATCATCCGCGAATCCCGTGGTGACTGATGCCGGTCGTAGACGCATCGGTGCTCGTCGAGCTTCTCAGCGACGGGCGAGATGCGGAAGCGGTCCGGGAGCGGCTCGACGATGAAGACCTTGACCTTTGTGCTCCGCACCTGATCGATGCGGAGGTGGGTCATGCGCTGCGCCGGGCGGTCTATTTGGGCGAGCTCACCGCGGACGCCGCCGGCAGGGCCCTTTGGGAAGTGGATGATCTTCCGCTCGAGCGGGTGGAGCACGAGCTTCTGATCCACGTCGCCTGGGGCCTGCGCGACAACTTCAGCTTCTACGACGCGCTGTACGTCGCCCTGGCGCTGATGCTCGACGAGCCTCTGCTCACCTTCGATGCTCGGTTGGGGCGAACGGGCATAGACCTCCCGATCGAGGTGCTCGGTCAGGCGTAAAGGGTCTCGGAGGCGAGCTCGTCGGCGCGGCGGCTCCAGAGCTTCACTTCCATGAAGACCTCGTCGCCGTAGCCCTCGAGCGCGTCGAGCGCGATCAGGGTGAAGCGGTCCTGGGAGATCAGCTCCTGGTCGACGGTCTCGTTCTCGAGCACGGCGGTGGCGCCGACGGCGCCGCGGACCAGGGGGCGTCCCCAGACCAGGGTCACGGCTCCGCCGCGACCGTTCTCGCCGCGCCAGCGGCCGATCACGTCGTCGTTGAGGTCGATCCGCCAGTCGGGGTTGTCGGCCGCGAGGACGTCGGTGAAATCGGCCTTGGCGGCGAAGCCGCTCGGCTCGCCCTCGGGAGGCTGCACGTAGGAGACGTGGCCGAACAGCTCCAAACGCCCCTCCTCGCTCTCCGTCAGCGTCGAGCAGGGAACCCAGACCCGGCCGCCCCAGGCCCGCTCCGGGAACCAGTCGAGCTGGGCCGGAGCTTCGACGCCGGCCGGTAGGTCTTCCAGGGCGCCGATCGCCTTCACGAACTCGTCCCGCAGGCGCTCGGCGAAGCGGCCGTGGGGAATCCCCTCCTGGGTGGTGTCGGCGATGAAGCGCGGGATCGGGCGTTCGGTCGGTTGCATCAGAGGCACTCCCGCAAATCGGAGGCCGCCTGCTCGGGCGGGTAGACGTTGATGTCGACGCCGGTGCCGAGCTCGAACCCGGCCTTGATCGTCAGGCGAGGGGCGATGTCGACGTGCCAGTGGAACTGCTCGGCGCCGCGGGGGGCGGTGCGGATCCAGAGGTTGAGCTCGGGCGGGCCGTCGAAGAGCCTGGCAAGGGCGCGCATCGCGGTCCGGATCATCGCCGCTCCGCCCTCGTCCCCCTCGAAGCGGGCGCTCTCGCGGCGCGGGATCACCCTCAGCTCGAAGGGCGAGCGCGAGGCCCAGGGGCAGACCAGCGCCGCCTCGTCGTCGATCGCCACCAGCCGCTCCCGCCGGCGCACCTCCTCGACGAGGACGTCGCTGAGGAGGCCGCCGCCGGCGGTGCGTTCGCCGTAGGCGCCGACCCGCTCGCGCTCGCGGGCGACCGCCGCCGGCACGAAGGGGAGCGCGTATAGCTGGGCGTGGGTGTGCTCGAGCGAGGCGCCGGCGCCGCCGCCCTCGTTGACGATCAGCTGCAGGCAGGAGGCGTCGGGATGGGCGCGCATTCGCTCCCGCCAGGTGGCGATCGCGGCGGCGAACCCCTCGTCGGAAAGCTCGGCCATCGCGGTCAGGTGCTCGGGCGAGTTGATCAGCACCTCGTGCGTCCCCTCGGCGGGCCGCGAGGAGAAGAGGTCGGGTTCGCCGGCCCGTTTCGTCGCCAGCAGCGGATCGCCGGCGCTGGCGAAGGAGCCGGCGCCGGCGGCGGGTGCGGCGGAGCCGCGAACCGGGTTGTCCCGGGCGTCCGGGGACGGCTGGCCGAGGGCGGGATAGAGGTTCGGGACCACGCGCGTGGTCCAGCCGCCGGTCTCCGGGCCGCCGCCCTCCGGCCGGGTCGCGTAGAGCTCGGGCGGGGTGCGGTCCTCGCGGCCCTCGCAGAAGGGGCAGTTCTCCGGTCCCTTCGGTTCGGCCGCCCGGGCCGAGAAGCTGTCCGGGCGCGCGGCCCGGCCGGGGGCGAGGATCGTCCTCAGCCCCGTCAACTGGTCGATGCGGATCTCGGGCGAGCTCAGGAGCGGGAGGGGGGGAGGTCGTCTGCGTCGGGCTCGTCGGCTGCCGGCGGCTCCGGCGGCGGTGGGGCCGGCGGCCGCGGCGGGCGCTCGGTCCCTGCGGCGCGGCCGGCGGCGCCTTTGCCGACGAACGGCTCGAGCACGTCCATCGGCAGCGGGAAGACCACCGTCGTGTTCTGGTTGGAGCCGATTTCCAGCAGCGTCTGCAGGTAGCGCAGCTGCAGCGAGGCGGGGTTGGTGCTGATGATGTCGGCGGCGTCGGTGAGCTTCTGCGCCGCCTGCCACTCGCCCTCGGAGTTGATGATCTTCGCCCGGCGCTCGCGCTCGGCCTCGGCCTGGCGCGCCATCGCCCGCTGCATCTGCTCGGGGATCTCGACGTCCTTGATCTCGACCGCCGTCACCTTCACGCCCCAGGGCTCGGTCGATTCGTCGATGATCTTCTGCAGCTCTTCGTTGAGCCGCTCGCGGTCGGCCAGCAGCTGGTCCAGCTCCGCCTTGCCGAGCACCGAGCGCAGCGCCGTCTGCGAGATCTGCGAGGTGGCGACGAGGTAGTTCTCGACCTCGACCACCGCCCGGTTGGGGTCGACGACGCGGAAGTAGGCGACGGCGTTGACGCGGCAGGGGACGTTGTCGCGGGTGATCACCTCCTGCGGCGGCACGTTCAGGGTCACCGTCCGCAGGTCGACCTTGACGATCCGGTCGATCAGCGGGATCAGCAGGATCAGGCCCGGCCCCTTCTGGGCGATCAGCCGCCCGAGGCGGAAGATCACCCCGCGCTCGTACTCGCGCAGGACGCGGACCGAGGCGCCGACGAAGATCGCGCCGAAGAAGACGAGGACGATGAGGATCCCTGCGACGACGTCCATCAGCCTGCTCCTTCGCTCGCGTTGCCCGCGGTCTCCTGCTCCGGGCGCACCACCAGGGTCAGCCCGTCGACCGCCTCGACCCTGACTCTATCCCCCAGCCGGACCGGGGTCGCACCCGCGGCCAAGCGGGCGCTCCAGATCGTTCCCCCGAGCCAGACCCGGCCCTCGGGATCGATCGAGCTGCGGGCCTCGGCGGCGGAGCCGACCATCTCCTCGCGCCCGGTGCGGACGGGCTCGTCGCGGTGGGCGGCGAGCACCTTGCGGGTGACGAAGTAGAAGGTGACCCCGGAGACGAGGCCGAGCGCCAGCAGCGCCCCGCCGGCGTAGTCGGCGACGTCGCTGTCGGAGCCGAAGGCGGCGACGCCGGCGGCCGTCAGCCCGATCACCCCGAGCAGGGCGAGGACGCCGCCGGTGGACAGCAGCAGCTCGGCCAGGAGCAGTCCGGTTCCGATCAGGGCGATGACGACGAAGGCTTCCATCGCCCTCCGATCACCCGCTCTTCAGGGCGTAGCGGCGAACGTCGGCTTCGAGTTCGGACTCGTCCCGATAGGGGCCCTGGTGGAGGAAGAGGAGCTTGCCGGAGCGGTCGTAGAAGGCGGTGTCGGGAAAGCCGCCGGCGCCTCCCACCGAGAAGAGGATGTCTTTGCCGGTTTCGGTGTAGCTGGGATACGGCACCGGAACCTCGCTCAGGAAGGTGGCGGCGGCGTCGGTGGAGTCTTCGGAGTTGACGCCGAGGAAGGCGACCTTCTTCCCGTAGCGGGCGGAGAGGTTCTGGAGCACGGGGAACTCCTGCCGGCAGGGGCCGCACCAGGAGGCCCAGACGTTGACCACGGCCGGGTAGCCGTGCAGCGATCCGATCCGCTTTTCGTAGGCGTCGATACCGCCGCCCAGCAGTTCGTTCCCCTGCTTGTAGAGCGCGGCGAGGGGCGGCGGCGACCCAGCGAGCGCCTTGGCGTAATCGGGGTGGGAGCCGTCAAGTTCGCCTTCGGAGCCGCCGCAGCCCGCGCCGAAGAGGATCGCCAGCGCCAGGGCGGCGAGCGCCGGTAGTGGTCTAGGTCGTGCACTCATCCGCTCGATGGGTACAATACGTACGTTCGGTTCGCGGCTCGCGGATCGCACTGAGTACTCGGGGGGGACGCCAGTCGAGCCCCCGCAGCCTCGTTCACTTGTCCCGGCCGGATCACCGTGTGCGGTAGGGACTGAAGCCCCGGAAGCCTTTCATGGCCAAGACCAGCGACGTTGCCGCAGACGCGGCAGTTCCTTCAAGCGCCGACATCGAGCGCGCGGCCGCATTCGCGCGCGAGCCCTTCCTGCTCGACGGCGAGGGGCCCGAGGCGCTCGCCCCGGGAACGGCGCGGCGCCGCGCGCTCGACGCCGCCCTGAAGGAGCTCGACGCCGGCGCCGAGCACCCGTCGATCCAGTGGCGCCGGGATTTCTCGCTGCTGCTCGGCCTCGAGCGCTTCCTCGCCACCGAACCGCCGAAGCTGCGCGACGGCGCCGAGCTGAACCCGCACCAGGTCGACGCCCTCTCCGGCACCCTCGCCGAGCTGATGGGACAGCAGCAGACCGGCGCCGCCGAGGAGCCGGCCGAGAACGGCGGCGACAACGGCGCGGCGCCTGCCGCGGAGGTGGACGCCGGCGAGGTCGACGAAGACGAGGTCGACGAAGACGAGGTCGACCCCGACGAGGAGCCCCAGGACTGGGAGGAACAGCCGCCCGAGGAGGACGAGGAGGTCGTCGAGGAGGCGCCAGAGGATCCCGGGGCCGAGCGCCGCTTCTGGTTCGAGCACGCGACCGGCGCCGGCAAGACGGTCGCCGCCGTCGGCTTCATCGAGGCGACCAAAACCGGCGGGGTGCTGATCCTCACCCACCGCCGCAACCTCGTCGACCAGTTCATCGGCGAGATCTCCGACCGCGGCTACAAGGAGCGGCTGCGGCCGCCGCTGATGGACGGCCGCGACGACCCCGACGGCCCGGTCACGGTCGAGACCTACCAGTGGTTCGTCCGCAACCACAAGAAGATCTCAGACGCCTACTCGATCGTGATCTGCGACGA
>JAICSS010000027.1 GCA_025936755.1 Solirubrobacterales bacterium
AACTCGGTCGGCAGCCGCTTGCCCGCCCAGCGGGCGAAGCCGTCGGCCTGATCCCAGGAGACGTGGATGACGGGATGCGACGCCTCGATCGGCGTACGCCGGCCGCGGGCGGTATCGACCCACCCATCCCCGTCACGCTCCCAGTAGGTCGGCGGCTCGGCGCCGGTGGCCTCCATGTAGGAGAGGTACGCGCCGTTCGTGACGGGAGTTCGATCGATCGCGAAGGCGTTGAGCTCGACCGTATGACGCGCCCGCTCGTTGTCGTAGGCGAAGCCCCTTGCCGGCGCCCCGATTTCGTAGCTGCCAGCCTCGACGACGACAGCATCAGGGGCGCGGGGGATCTCTCGAACGGGCGGATGCTCAAAGCGTCGGGCCAATTGGCCCGACGCTTGTCCGGGCGAGAGATGCCCCGCGCCCCGACCCGGCTCATAGCCCTCGACCAGCTGCAGCAGCTGCAGCATCGTCTCGTTGTGCTGCAGCTCGTGGGCGAGCAGCATCTCGTAAACGAAGCCGTCCCGCAGCAGCGGGTCCTCGACGTCGGCGCCGAT
The DNA here is from genome assembly GCA_025936755.1 of Solirubrobacterales bacterium. Taxonomy (GTDB): domain Bacteria; phylum Actinomycetota; class Thermoleophilia; order Solirubrobacterales; family 70-9; genus VAYN01. The sequence continues at coordinate 549 of JAICSS010000027.1, forward strand.
ATCCACACCCTCCAGCACGTCGAGCGTGCGCGCCCGGACGTCCGCCATGTAGGCGCGGAGCTCGGCGTCGCGGAGGATCGGCAGCTCGCCGCGGATCCTGCGCGGATTCTCGATCGCGTCGTAGAAGCCGCCCAGCTCCCCGCGCAGCGGCTCGCGGCCGCCGATCGTCTGCACCAGCCAGAGCTCCTCGAAGTTGGCGATGTGCCCGAGGTCCCAGGCCAGGGGGCTGAGAAGCGGCGAGTAGACCGCGTTCAGCTGCTTGTCGTCGAGCGGCGCGACCAGGGAGAGAGTGCGCTCGCGTGCCTCGGAAAGGGCTTCCGCGATCGCCGCCTTCGACGCTGAGGACACATCGGCCGGGATATGAAAACCCTAGCGCCCATTGAGTACTCGCCTGTGAATCAGCCGGTTCCCTCGGCCTCTGGGTCGAGCCAGACCCGCTTCAGCCAGGGCGGGGAGATCGCGAAGCGGCTGCTGCTCGCCCCTGCGATCGGCTCGAGCGGGACCAGGTGGACGCGGCGGCCGGGGGTGAAGCGATCGGGCTTGGCGAACTCGAAGGCGCTGCCGGCGTGGCTGCCGCCGGAGACGAAGAGGAGACCGGTCTCGGGGCCCCAGCCCCGGTGGGGGATCCTGCCGGTGTCCGCGCCCCAGTTGTAGGGGCTGCGTTCGTAGTTGTAGCCGTCGTGGGAGGAGGCGCGCTGGTCCACCTCGCCGTCGGGCCCGAACCGCAGCTGCACGCCCTCCCAGTCGTCGTCGTGGTAGCCCTTCTCGCCGACGACCGGCATCCCGCGCAGGGTGGCCGAGTCGGCGTAGTAGGTCCAGTACTGGACGTAGAGGTTGCCGCCGCGGTCGCCGGAGCAGTCGGCGCCCGGCGTCTCATCGCCCTCGCGGCAGTCGACGACGTGGACGAAGACCGTCACCGGCAGGTGCTCGTCCGTCCGGCGCACCAGCCCCTCGCCGCCGCTGTCGCCGCACGCGCTGCTGCGGCATCGCCGGAAGTCGACCGGCACCGCCCGCGACCCCGCCTCGAAGACGAGGTTCGGCATGTGCCGTCGCACCAGCTCCCCCACCTCCGTCCCGTAGGCGGCGACCAGCGCCGGCTCGTCCCCGCACCCGTCCGCCAGGGTCGCCGCGCAGAGGATCCGGTCCGCCACCGAACGCGCCAGCCTCGCCCCCGGTACCCGCACCCCGGCGGCGACCATCCCCAGCAGCAAAACCGAGACGAGAGTGACCAGCCCGACCCACTCCACCGTCCCCTGCCCCTGCTCCGACCGCATGGGCCGAACCTAGGGAGGAAGTTCCTACATGTGTGTGTACGGCGTGCCAATTGGCGCGCTGAACTGCCACAGATCAGTACACAAGACAGCCCAACCGATTTTGAACACACCCCAGTGGGTCGAAAGTCGGCTGCGGTCCTCTAGAGGTTGCCGATCTCGGCGGCGATTTCGCTGGCCGCCGCTTTGGCGTCGGCGAAGAGCATCGAGGTGTTCGGTTCGTAGAAGAGGTCGTTGTCGATGCCGGCGAAACCGGGGCTGAGGGAGCGCTTGATCACGATCACCTCTTGGGCCTCGGAGACCTCGATGATCGGCATCCCGGCGATCGGCGAGTCGGGGTCGTTCTTCGCCGCCGGGTTGGTGACGTCGTTGGCGCCGACGACCACGGCGACGTCGGTGCGCGACATCTCCGGGTTGATCTCCTCCATCTCCTTCAGGTTCTCGTAGGCGACGTCGGCCTCGGCGAGGAGGACGTTCATGTGGCCGGGCATGCGGCCGGCGACCGGGTGGATCGCGTAGTTGACCGTCACCCCGCGCTTTTCCAGCTCGTCGGCGACCTCCTTGATCGCGTGCTGGGCCTGGGCGACGGCGAGGCCGTAGCCGGGGACGATCACGACCGAGTCGGCGTAGGCGAGCTTGATCGCCGCGTCCTGGGCGCCGATCGAGACGTGGGGCTTTTCCTCGCCCCCGCCCCCGCCGCCGGCGGCGGGGGCGCCGCCGAAGCCGGAGAAGAGGATGTTGGAGACCGAGCGGTTCATCGCCGTCGCCATCTCCATGGTGAGGATCGTTCCCGAGGAGCCGACGAGGGTGCCGGCGACGATCAGGGCGACGTTGTCGAGGGCGAAGCCGGCGGCCGCGGCGGAGAGGCCGGTGAAGGCGTTCAGCAGCGAGATCACGACCGGCATGTCCGCCCCGCCGATCGGCAGGACGACGAGGTTGCCGAGGATCGCCGCGAGGACCAGGAGGAGGATGAAGAGGCCCTGCGAGGGCGACTGGTGGTCGACGGCTAGGACGACGCAGATGACGACGATCGCGATCAGCAGGACCGCGTTGATCACCTGCTGGCCGGGCGCCGCGATCGGCCGGGTCGGGATCAGGTCCTGGAGCTTGGCGAAGGCGATGTTCGAGCCCCAGAAGGAGACCGAGCCGATGACGCCGGCGAAGATGATCGGGATCAGCGAGTCGAGCGGGAAGTCCTCGCCGATCGAGATCCCGTGGCGGATCTCCGACCAGGCGATCAGGGCGACGGCGCCGCCGCCGACGCCGTTGTAGAGGGCGACCATCTGCGGCATCTCGGTCATCTGCACGCGGGTCGAGGCGATCACGCCGACGGCGGTGCCGATCCCGAGGCCGAGGACGATCAGACCCCAGTTGCCCATCCCGTCGAGCAGCAGGGTGGTGACCACCGCGATCGCCATGCCGGCGGCGGCGATCAGGTTGCCGCGCTTGGCGGTGGTCGGGTGGGTGCCCTGTTTGATCCCGATGATGAAGAGCGAGAAGGCGACGATGTAGAGGGCGGTCGCCGCGTCGCCGCCCGGCTTCAGCACGGCCAAGAGACTCACGATCCGCCTCCGTCAGATCCGCCAGCCCCCGGACGCGAAGCGGAGGAGGCTGGCTTGCTCTGGGGTTTCGGCTTGCGGCTGAACATCCCGAGCATCCGGTCGGTGACCAGGAAGCCGCCGACGATGTTGATCGCGCCGAAGGCGACGGCGATCGTCCCGATCACGTACTCGAGCCCGTCGTTGGCGAAGCCGAGCACGATCAGGCCGCCGAGCATGACGATGCCGTGGATCGCGTTGGTCTGCGACATCAGCGGCGTGTGCAGGGTCGTCGGCACCTTCGAGATCACCTCGAAGCCGACGAAGACGGCGAGGACGAAGATCGTGATCTCGGTCATCAGGCTCATGGCTACTTCGCTGCCCTCTCGTTCTTGATCTCGCCGCTCTGGGTGATGCAGGCGGCGGCGATGATGTCGTCCTCGAAGTCGACCTTGGCCTCACCCTCCTCGGTGACGATCAGGCCGAGCAGGTTCTCGAGGTTCTTGGCGTAGAGCTGGGAGGCCGGCGCCGGCATCTCCGAGGGGAGGTTGCGGGTGCCGATCACCTTCACCCCGCCCTCGACCACGGTCTGGCCGGGCTCGGTCAGCTCGCAGTTGCCGCCGGTCTCGGCGGCGAGGTCGACGACCACCGAGCCCGGGGCCATGCTGCGGACGGCCTCGGCGGTGACCAGCAGCGGCGCCGGGCGGCCCGGGATCGCGGCGGTGGTGATGATGATGTCCTGTTTCGCCGCGTTCTCGGCGAGGGCGTCGCGCACCTGCGCGTTCTCCTCCTCGGTCAGCGGCCGGGCGTAACCGCCCTCCCCCTCGGCGTCGGGGATGAAGTCCAGTTCCAGCGGCCGGCCGCCGAGCGAGGCGATCTGCTCCCAGGCGGCGCGGCGGATGTCGAAGCCGGTGACGATCGCGCCGAGGCGCTTGGCGGTGGCGACCGCCTGCAGGCCGGCGACGCCGGCGCCGAGGACGAGGACCTTGGCCGGGGGCACGGTGCCGGCGGCGGTGGTCATCATCCCGAAGAAGCGGCCGGACTCGCGGGCGCCGATCAGGGTCGCCGCGTAGCCGGCGGCGGCGGCCTGCGAGGAGAGCGCGTCCATCGCCTGGGCGCGGGTGGTCCGCGGGATCGCCTCCATCGCGAAGGCGGTGACGCCGGCGCCGGCCAGCGCCTTGTTGGTCTCCGCCGCGACCCAGGGGTTGAGGTGGGAGATGAAGATCTGGCTGCCGTTCAGCTTGGCGATGTCGCCGGCCTCGGGGACGGCGACATGGAGGACGACGTCGGCTCCCCAGGCGGCATCGGCGGCGCCGACCGTCGCCCCGGCCTCCTGGTAGGCGGCGTCGGTGTGGCCGGAGGCCTCGCCGGCCCCGGACTCGACGACGACGTCGACGTGCTCGCTCTTCGTCAGCGATTTGACGACGTCGGGGATCAGCGCGACGCGGCGCTCCCCAGCAGCGGTCTCTTTCGGCACTCCGATCTTCATGGCGCGGCGCGGAAGATTATGTAAAAAGTCAGGACGGCGTCCCGACCCCTGCCAACGACGCCAGGCGCTCCAGGGTGTGCTCCTGCTCGGACCGCTCGACGTGCACGGGTGACACGATCAGCCGGTCGATGCCGGCGCCGCGGAAACGCTCGACCCGCTCGGCGACCTCGGCCTCGGTCCCGACCAGCGAGGTCGCCTCGACGATCTCGTCCGGCATCGCCTCGAAGGCGCCGCCGCGATCGCCGTCCTGGAAGCGCTTCTGAACCTCGTCGGCGACCTCGCCGAAGCCGAAGCGGTGGGCGAGGTCGACGTAGAAGTTGGTCTTGCGGCTGCCCATGCCGCCGAAGTAGAGGACGAGCCCGGCCTTGACGACGTTCTTCGCCGCCTCGAGGTCGCCGTCGATCGCCACCTGCAGCGAGGGGCTGACCTCGAGGTCGGAGCGCTGGCGGCCGCCCTTGGCGAAACCCGCCTCCAGGTGCTCCCCCCAGGTCTCCTCGAAGGCATCGACGCTGAAGAAGATCGGGATCCAGCCGTCGCAGATCTCCGCCGCCATCTCGACCGATTTGCGGCCGATCGCGCCGACGAAGACGGGGATCTCGTTGCGCAGCGGATGGAAGTTCAGCTTCAGCGGCTTGCCCTCGCCGCCGGGCAGCGGCAGCGTGTAGTGCTCGCCCTGGTGGTCGACCGGACCCTCGCGGGCGATGATCTCGCGCACCACCTCGATGTACTCGCGGGTGCGGCCCCAGGGCTTCGCGTAGGGCACGCCGTACCAGCCCTCGGAGACCTGCGGGCCGGACGGGCCGAAGCCGAAGAGGAAGCGGCCGCCGGAGAGCTTGTCGATCGTCGCCCCGGCCATCGCCGCCGCCGCGGGCGGGCGCGCCGGCACCTGCATGATCGCCGCGCCGAGGTTGATGGTCTCGGTCTGCGCCGCCAGCCAGGCGAGGACGCTGACCACGTCGGAGCCGTAGGACTCGGCCGCCCAGACCGACTCATAGCCGAGGCCCTCGGCGGCGCGGACGATCTCCGCCGCCTCGGCACCGGCCGGGCCGATCCCCCAGTAGCCGAGGTTGAGTCCGAGCTTCAGGCCCATCGTTCCCGCACCCTATTGAATAGGGGGTCCGATGGGTAACGGCCAAGTCAGCATGGACCAGGGACTCTCCAGCGGCGAGGCCGCCGCTCGCTTGCGCAAGCTCGGGCCGCCGCCGCAGAGCGCCTCGCGCTCGCTGGCGAGCATCGTCGCCGCCAACGTCTTCACGCTCTTCAATGCGATCATCGCCGCCTTCTTCGTGCTCGACCTCGGGCTCGGGCTCTACGCCGACTCGATCTTCGGCCTGATCGCCGTCGTCAACTCGAGCATCGGCATCTACCAGGAGAAGAGGGCGAAGGAAACGCTGGACGAAATCGCCGTCCTCGTCGCCCCGCACGCGCGGGTGGTCCGCGACGGCGAAGTGCTGGAGCTGATGGCGGACGAGATCGTCCCCGGCGACCTCGTCGAGGTCGGGCCCGGAGACCAGCTCGTAGCCGACGGCGAGGTGGTCTCCTCGCGGGGGATGACGATGGACGAGTCGCTTTTGACCGGCGAGTCCGACGGGATCGGGAAGGGCGAGGGGGACCGCGTCCTCTCCGGCTCCTTCTGCGTCTCCGGCTCCGGCCACTACCTCGTCGACGCGGTCCGGGAGGAGAGCTACGCGGGCAAGATCGCCGGCGAGGCGAAGGCCTTCCGCCACCCGCCCTCGCCGCTGCAGGAGGAGGTAAACCGGGTGATCATCGCCTCCACCTACGTGATGGTGCCGCTGGCGATCGTCCTCGTCCTCAGCCTCAAGCTCCGCAGCGTCCCGCTCCACGAGGCGGCGCAGACCGCCACCGCCGGCCTCGTCACCCTGATCCCGGAGGGGCTGGTGCTGCTGATGAGCGTCACTTTCGCGGTGGCGGCGAAACGGCTGGCGAGACGGGGGACGCTGGTGCAGCAGATGAGCGCGACCGAGAGCCTCGCCGCGGTCGACACGATCTGCGTCGACAAGACCGGGACCCTGACCGCGGGCGAGCTGCGGCTGACCGGGGTCGAGTACGCGGACGGGATCGACCCCAAATCCGGGTCGGCGGCGCTGGGCCGGTTCGCCGCCAGCGCCGGCAACCGCAACCAGACCCTGGAGACGATCGCCGAAGAGTTCCCCGGCAGGCCGGGGGCGGTGCGCGGCGAGGTGCCGTTCTCCTCGGAGTGGAAGTGGAGCGGCGTCTCCCTCGACGGCTCCGGCGGCGGCGCCACCTACGTGCTCGGGGCGCCGGACGTCCTCGCCGAGTCCGGGGCGCTGACCCTGCCGCCGCGCCTGGCGGAGAAGCTGCGGGAGGAGACGGCCGCGGGCCGCCGCGTCGTCGCCTTCGGCCAGACCGGCGAGGCGCTGCCCGAGGACCCGGCGGCGAACGGGGCGCCGCGGCTGAACCCGCTGGCGCTGATCGTCCTCGAGGAGACGCTGCGACCCGACGCGGCGGCGACGATCGCGACGATGCGCGAGGAGGAAGTCGACCTGAAGCTGATCTCCGGCGACGCCGCCGCCACCGTCACCGCGGTCGCCTACGCCGTCGGCGTGCCGCAGGACGCGGGCGTGATCGAGGGCCCCGACCTGCCCGAGGACGCCGACGGGCTGGCGAGGGCGGCGATGGAGAACACGATCTTCTGCCGGATCAAGCCCGAGCAGAAGAAAGCGCTGGTCGGGGCGCTGGTCGCCAGCGGGCGCTACGTGGCGATGATCGGCGACGGGGTCAACGACGTGCCGGCGCTGAAGCGGGCGCGGATGGCGGTCGCGATGGGCTCGGGGACGCAGGTGACCAAAGGGGTCGCCGACGTCGTCCTGCTCGAGGACCAGTTCGAGCGGCTGCCGGAGGCGGTCGGCGAGGGGCGCAAGATCGCCCGCAACATCCACCGGCTCGGCCGCCTCTACCTGACCAAGACGGTCTACGCGGCGACGCTGATCCTGCTCGTCGCGGTGCCCGGGTTCGCCTTCCCCTTCCTGCCGCGCCACCTGACCGTGGCGGCGCTGCTGACGATCGGGATCCCCTCCTTCGCCCTGGCCTTGATGCCCTCCGAGGGGCCGCTCTACCGCGGCCGGCTGCTGCGGGCGCTGGCGGCGTTCGCCGTCCCGGCCGGGGTCTCCACCGCGCTCGCCTCGATCCTCTCCTTCTTCCTCGTCGACACCGTCGCCGGCGGCAGCCTCGCCGAGGGCCGGACCGCGGCGACCTCGACCCTGATCGCCCTCGGCCTCGCCTTCATCCTCCTGCTCGAGCGCGGCCCCGGCCGCGAGCACATCGCGATCCAGAGCAACATGCTGGGGATGGTGATGGGCCTCGGCGGCATCTACGCCGGCATCCTCGCCCTCCCCTTCCTGCGCGACTTCTTCGACCTCGTCCTGCTCGGCCCAGGCGAATGGTTCCTCGTCTTCCTCGCGGTCGCGATCGGCCTGGCGATCGCTTCGGCGATGTGGAAAATCCCTCAGATCGAACGACTCGAAGTATCGGAGGAACGGGTAGAAGCCGAGGAGTGAGCGCCCCTCCCTATTCGCCCGAGCCGAACTGCGCCGACGAGGCCTTCGAACCCGACGGCGAGCCGCGGCCGCTCTACCGCGAGCTGCTGGAGGAGCTGGCGCGGCGGGACCTCGGCGAGCTGCACGGGCGGGTCGAGGCAGAGGTCGCCGATCGCGGCCTCACCTTCGGCGAGGGGAGATCGATCCCGATCGACCCGGTCCCGCGGCTGATCGGCGGCGATGAATGGGAGAGCCTGGAAGCCGGGCTGGCGCAGCGGGCACGCGCCCTCAACGCCTTCCTCGCCGACGCCTACGGACCGCAGCGGATCTTCGACGCCGGCGTCGTCCCGCGCCCGCTGCTCGAGACCTCGGAGGGATACGCGCCGGCGATGGCGGGGCTGCTGGACTCCGGGGCGCCGCCGGCGACGGTGGCGGGCCTCGACCTGGTTCGCGGCGGCGACGGGCAGCTGCGGGTGCTGGAGGACAACCTGCGGATGCCCTCGGGGGCCTGCTACTCGCTGGCGATTCGCGAAATCGTCGAGGCCGAGCTCGACGCGCCCGCCCGGCCCATCGGCCTCGGCGGCTACCTGGAGAAGCTGGGCGAGGCGATCCGCGACGCCGCCCCGGCCGATTGCGAGGAGCCGTTCGCCGTCGTCCTCTCCGACGGCCCCGAAAACGGCGCCTGGTACGAGCACGAGCGGGTCGGCCGGGAGCTGGGACTGCCGATCGTCGCCCCCGAGCAGCTCGAGTCGAGCCGGGGGCGCCTCTTCGCCAGGATCGCGCGCGATCGCCGCCAGGTCGACGTCCTCTACCGCCGCCTCGACGCCGACCAGATCACCGAGCCGGACGGCAGCCCGACCGCGCTCGGCGAGCTGGTGCTGCCGGCGCTGCGCTCGGGACGGCTGCGCTGCGCCAACGCCTTCGGCACCGGGCTCGCCGACGACAAGCTCGCCCACGTCTACGCCGAGCGGATGATCGGGTTCTACCTCGACGAGGAGCCGTTGCTGCGCTCGGTCCCGGGTTACGACCTCACCGACGAGGAAGACCGGCGCGAGGCGATGGAGCGACTCGGCGAACTGGTGATCAAGCCGCGCGGCGGCTTCGGCGGCCACGGGGTGACGATCATGCCGGGGGCGCGCGAGCCCGAGCGCGAGCGGGCGGTCGCGGCGGTACGGGAGCGACCCGAGCGCTTCGTCGCCCAGGAGCCGGTGGCGCTGTCCTCCCACCCGACCGTCTGCGGCGAGGGTCTGGCGCCACGGCGGATCGACCTGCGCCCGTTCGTGATCAGCAGCGCCGGCGGCCAGGCGGCGATGGTCGGCGGGCTGACGCGGTTCGCCCGCGGCGCCGGAGAGATGATCGTCAACAGCTCCCAGGGCGGCGGCTGCAAGGACACCTGGGTAGTGGAGAATCCAGGGGCATGAAGCGAGGCGACAACAGCGGCAGGCCCCTGATCGGGGTGACCACCTCGGAGGTGCGGGAGCCGAAACGGATCCAGCAGACGCCGGAGAGCGAGCCGAAAGTTCGCGAGATGGTCCTCGGGCTCACCTACCTGCGCGCGATCGAGGCCGCGGGGGCTCTGCCGATGGTGGTCCCGCCGCTGCCGGAGGAGGCGATCGGATCGCTGCTGGATCGCCTCGACGGCGTCTGCCTCTCCGGCGGCCCCGACCTCGACCCCGACACCTACGGGGCGGAGCCGCACCCCGAGCTGGGGCCGACCGAGCCGGACCTGGATCGCTTCGAGCTGGCGGTGGCTCGTTGCGCCGATGCGCGCGGAATCCCGGTCCTGGCGATCTGCCGCGGCACCCAGGCGCTCAACGTCGCCCGCGGCGGCTCCCTGATCCAGCACCTGCCGGCGGTCTCCGAAGAGATCGCGCACCGGCAAGCGAACCCCGGCAACGAGACCAGCCACACCATCGAGATCGAGCCGGGCAGCCAGCTGGCGGCGGCGCTGGGAGATGGCGAGATGGAGGTCTCCGACGAGCTCGACATCAACTCCTTCCACCACCAGGCGATCGAGCGCATCGGAGAGGGGCTGAAGGTGACCGCCCGCGCGCCGGACGGGACGATCGAGGCGATCGAGGATCCGTCGCGCTCCTTCCTGATCGGGGTCCAGTGGCACGCCGAGACGCTCGTGCACCGCACCTACGAGGCGGCGCTGTTCCGCCACTTCGTCGAAGCGAGCCGGTTGAGCCCGGTCGCGGCCTAGAGATCCGGCGCTCAGTAGGGGAGCTCGCCGCCGGGGCCCGCCGGGGGCGGGTAGACCAGCCGCAGATGCCGTTGGGGGAAGCCGAGCGGCTCGGTGCTGCGCTCGAACTCCTCCAGGGCCCCCTCGCCCAGCTCGGCGAAGGCGCGGCGGACCGCCGCCACGTACTCGCTGCTGACGAAGACCTCGGCGTCCGGCTGGCGCCGACGGCAGCGCTCGCGCGCCTCCTCGGTGGCACGGTAGGCGAACACCGGCCGCGGCAATGCCGGTTCGAAGGCCCTGCCGACGTCGATCCGCAGGTAGTTCGTCTCCCGCCCGTCGATTTCCCTCAGCCGCCGCTGGTCGACGGGGACGGCGAGGCCGTTCACGGTGCGGCCCGGCTCCTCCTCGATGTCGAGGTAGGCGACCCGTATCCGCAGCTGCTCGCCGCTGCCGGGGTCGAGGAAGTGCTTCTGCGGCGGGGTCGCCTCCCAGTTGTTCGTCGCCGCTCCCCAGTAGCGCCGGTAGCCGCGCAGGCGGCCCGGCACCGGCGCCCAGGCGCGGCCCTCGAGCGTCAGCTCGTCCTTCATCGCCACCAGCGAGCCGTAGCCGAATACGTAGACGACGCCGGCGGGCGCCTCAGGCATCGCCGGCGGGCGGCAGGACGAACTGGCTGACGATCAGGTTCGCCGCCAGGCGCGGCTCGGCGCCCTCGCGGCGGCGCTCGATCCGGACCTCGATCACGACGGTGCTCCTGCCGACGTGGAGGGGCTCGGCCCGGGCCTCGATCTCGTCGCCGAGGACGCCGGCGGCGAAGACATTCAGCTTCAGCTCGATCGTCGTGAAGTTGTGGCCGGGCGGGATGCAGCGGAAGGTCGACCAGGCGGCGACGGTGTCGCCGAGCGCGGTCCAGACGCCGCCGTGGACGAAGCCGCCGGGATGCAGGTGGCGCTTGTCGACGACGATGCTGCCGCGGGCGTGGGAGTCCTCGACCTCGAGCGGCTCGATCCCGAGGTCGCCGGGGAAGCTGCCGGGCAGGAAGGCCCGCACGGACTCGGGGGTGATCGTCGAGCTCGGGTGCGAGGCGTCGCTCATCGCCGCGGCAGCCTATTCGGGATCGAGGCCGAAGCCCTCGAGCCCGTGGTCGCCGTAGGGCTCGTCGCGCTCGCGGACCGCCTCGCGGAAGCCGGACTCGGCGGCGCGGCGGACGAAGGCGTGCCCCTCCTCGGTGTGGCGGGCGATGCCGTCGAAGAAGGTGCCGAGGATCTGGGCCTGGGTCAGGCCCTGCGCCTGCACCGTCTGGTTGACCAGCAGCTTCATCATCACCAGCTGGTTGACCGGCATCCGGGCGACGCGCTCGAGCAGGCGCTCGAAGCGCTCGTCGAGGCGGTCGGCCGGCGCCGCCTCGGTCGCCAGCCCCCACTCCGCCGCCTCGGCGCCGGTCAGCGAGTCGCCGGTGAGGAGCAGGCGCTTGGCGCGCATCGGCCCCAGCCGGCTCGCCCACATCGCCGTCGTCGGCGAGCCCCAGACCCGCGCCGGCGGGTAGCCGATCTTCGCGTCGGAGGCGATCACCAGCAGGTCCGAACAGAGGGCCATGTCGGTGCCGCCGGCGACGCAGTAGCCGTGGACCTTGCAGAGCACCGGCTTCTCGGAGTGGAAGAGGCTCATGAAGCCGCGCACGTTGCGGCTCATGAACTGATAGTCGGTGACCGGGTCCCAGTTCGTCTCTGGCGCGTGGTTGGCGCCGATCACGGCCGGGTCGAGCGGCGAGCCGGGCGGGGTTTCGCCGCCCTCCCCCAGCTTGCTCATATCGCCCTCGGCCGAGGCTACGAGGTCATAGCCGCCGCAGAAACCCGAGCCGTTGCCGGCCAGCGCGATCGCGTGGACCTCAGGATCGAGGTTGGCCCGCTCGACGCACTCGGCCAGCTCGACCGGCATCCGCGGCGTAATCCCGTTGCCCCGCTCGGGGCGGTCGAGGGTGATGCGCGCGACCCGATCGCCGACCTCGTAGGTGAGCGTCTCGAGTCGCGCCATCGCGGTGCTCCTAGTTCAGCCTTTCGACCAGCATGGCCTTGCCCTGGCCACCCGCCACGCACATGGTCTCCAGGCCGACCTGCTTGTCGTCGGTCTCGAGGACGTTGAGGAGGGTGCCCATGATCCGGGCGCCGGTCATCCCGAAGGGGTGGCCGAGGGCGATCGCGCCGCCGTGGGTGTTGAGCTTGTCTTCGTCGATCCCGCATTCGGCCATGATCGGGATCACCTGGGCGGCGAAGGCCTCGTTCAGCTCGACGGCGTCGACGTCGGAGATCGACATCCCGGCGCGGTCGAGCACCTTCTTGATCGCGCCGATCGGGGCGACGCCCATCAGCTCCGGCTCGTTGCCGTGGGTGGCGGCGGTGATGATCCGGGCGCGCGGGGTCAGGCCCAGCTCCTTGGCCTTGGTGTCGCTCATCAGCAGCACCGCGGCGGCGCCGTCGTTGAGCGGACAGGAGTTGCCGGCGGTGACGCCGCCGCCGCCGAAGGCCTCCGGCAGTTCGGAGAGCTTCTCCAGGGTCGAGGAGGCGCGGGGGCCGTCGTCCTTGGTCACTTCGTTGCCGTCGGGCAGCTTCACCGGGACGATCTCGCGGTCGAAGAAGCCGTCTTCCTGCGAGCGCACCGCCAGTTCCTGCGAGCGCTGCGCGAACTTGTCCATGTCGGCGCGGCTGACCTCGTACTTCTTGGCGACGTTGACGGCGGTCTCGCCCATCTGGATGTAGGCGTTCGGCTGGCCGTCGTTGCCTTTCAGGTTCTCGTTCTGGTCGGCCTCGCCGGCGGGCTCGGTGCGCTCGTTGTAGCGGCTGACGAACTCGACGCCGACGGCGAGGTAGGCGTCGCCCTCGCCGGCCTTGAGCGCATTACCGGCGTGGCGGATCGCGTCGAGGCTGGAGGAGCAGTAGCGGGAGACGGTGACGCCGTTGACCTCCTGCGGCAGCTTCTCCGAGAGCAGGGAGACGATGCGGGCGAGGTTGAAGGCCTGCAGGCCCTGCGGCATGCCGACGCCGCAGAAGACGTCTTCGATCAGGGCCGGGTCCACCTCGGGGTTGCGCTCGAGCAGCTGGTCGACCACGTAGGCGCCCATCTCGTCGGGGCGCAGTTGGGCCAGCGACCCCTTGAAGGCACGGCCGATCGGCGTGCGGATGGTGTCGACGATCACTGCTTCGGGCATTCCTCTATCTCCTCTAAGGCTTGGGAAGGGCTTGCGACTGCGGGGGCAGGGTAGTTGACGGGCGAGATGGCTGTTTTGTGTGAATCCGCACGAAGTTTCCCGGGAGCGTCGGGAACCTGCGTTACATTCGCCTCAATCCACCTCGCCCGTAGCGCGAGATTTGCCGTTCGCGGCAAGAAAGGAGGGCCCCTTCATGCCTGAGGGTTACTGCGTCAAAGAGCGCAAGAAGGTCGAGATCAAAGACGCCAAACAGGTGACGATGAAGAACGGTCGCCCGGCGATCCAGGGCGTCTGCCCGGACTGCGGGACGAAGATCTTCAAGATCGGAAAACTCGAATAGGGCCCTCTACAAGAGGAATTTGAACCCGGCGCCGCCGGGGAGCGTATGCCGGGTCGGATGATCCAACTAGGAACTTCGACCCGGGGTGCGTTCAGCCGCGAACGCGACGTCCGCGAGGCCTACTCCGCCCACTCCGGTGAGCTGTACGGCTTCGCGGTTCGTTCGCTGGGGGATTCCGGCCTCGCCGAAGAGGCCGTGCAGGAGACCTTCGTCCGTGCCTGGCGCGCGGGCGACCGCTTCGACCCGAAGATCGGCTCGCTGCGGACCTGGCTCTTCGCGATCCTCCGCAACGTCGTCATCGACCTGGGGCGGGCGCGGGCGGTGCGGCCGTCGGTCGCCGAGGGCGGCGTCGAGCCGGCGGTCGAACCGCTGGACGAGGCGCTGCAGGCGTGGCAGATGGAGGAGGCGATGCGCCGGCTCGGCGAGGACCACCGACGGGTCCTGGTCGAGACCTATTACCGGGGGCGCCCCTATGCCGAGGTGGCGACGGAACTGGGCGTGCCGGAGGGAACCGTGAAGAGCCGCGTCTACTACGGGCTGCGGGCGCTGCGGGTCGTGCTCGAGGAGATGGGCTATGAAGACTAGGAACGAATGCCGGGAATGGCGGGAGCTGCTGGGCGCCCACGCGCTCGGGCACCTCGAGGGCGACGAGCGAGCGGGCCTGGAGGCGCACCTCGAGGGCTGCCCCGGCTGCCGCGAGGAGCTGGCGGCGCTGGCGCCGGTGGCGCGGATGCTCCCCCACGCTGACCCGGCCCGCTTCGGGCCGGCGCCGCAGCCGCCGCCGGAGCTGGGACAGCGGATCGCGGCGACGATCGCCGCCGAAGCGGAGCGCAACGAGCGGCGGCAGCGGCGCCGGCTCTTCGGCGGCCTCGCCTTCGGCGGCGCGGCGGCGGCCGCGGTGGCGGCGGTCCTTCTCCTCTTCGTCTTCGGCGGCGGCGGCAGCGGGGAGCCGGCGCAGCAGGTCCGCTTCGCCGACCTTCCTAAGGGCATCAACATCGACGCGACCCTGGAGCCGCATGCCTACGGCACCGAGATCCACATATACGTGCGCGGCGTGCCCTCGGGAACGCTCTGCAAGGTGTGGCTGCGGGGGCCGAAGGGCGCCTCGTATCCGGCCGGCACGTTCCGCTACCGCTGGGGCGATGACTCCGATGCCGTGCTCAGCTCGGCGCTCGACCTCTCGCGCACCCGGGCGGTCGTCGTCGACACCGGCAAGCGCACCTTCGTCGCCCCGATCGGCTCGGCCGCAACCGCATAGAAAATCGCACACGAGGAGGAACCGACGTGAAGAGGACCATCTACGCGCTTTGCCTGGCCGCCGCGATCGCGGTTGCGATCGCCGGCTGCGGCAGCAGCGAATCGACCGGCTCCGGGGGCGCCTACAGTGGCAAGGGCGGTGGCGGTGGCGGTGGCGGTGGCGGTGGCGGCAAGCCGGCTGCCGAAACCGGCGAAACCTCGGGCGGCGGCGACGGCATCGTCACGGCGGCCAAGACCGGCGACCTCGGGATGGTCCTGGTCGACTCCGAAGGCCGGACGCTCTACGACTTCCACAAGGACAAGGGTTCGAAGTCCGCCTGCTACGGAGGCTGCGCCGCCGCCTGGCCGCCGCTCCTGACCGAAGGCAATCCACAGGCCCAGGGCGCGGCGGACCGCGGCATGCTCGGCACGACCAAGCGCAACGACGGCACCGTCCAGGTCACCTACAACGGCTGGCCCCTCTACGCCTACGTCGGCGACAAGAAGCCGGGCGAAGCCAACGGCAACGACACCAGTCAGTTCGGGGCGCAGTGGTACGCCCTGAAGCCGAACGGCGAAGAGGCGGGCGACTGACCTCCGCGCCTGTTCAGTTAACAGAGCTTGATCGTTCCGGTAGTCTCGCGGCGGAAGCAGGGATGGCAAGCATCCACAGCGAGGAGGAACCGACGTGAAGAGGACCATCTACGCGCTCTGCCTGATCGGCGCGATCGCGACCGCGATCGCAGGCTGCGGCGGCAGCGGCGACAGCAGCAGCGCGAGTGGCGCCCACAGCGGCGAAGGCGGCTCGGGCGGCAAGCAGGTGTCCAACCCGGCAGCCATCCCCCTCGCCGTCGTCTCCGCGCAGAACGTCGGCGATCTCGGCAAGGTGCTGGTCGATTCCGAAGGCCGGACGCTCTACGACTTCCACAAAGACAGGCGCTCGCGCTACAGCGCCAAGAGCTCGGCTTGCTACGGCGCCTGCGCAAAGGACTGGCCACCTCTTCTGACCGGAGGCGAACCGGAAGCCGGAACGGGAGCTTCCCCGACGAAGCTCGGCACGTTCAAGCGCAAGGACGGCACCCTGCAGGTCACCTACTTCGGCCATCCGCTCTACACCTATGTCGGCGACAAGAAGCCGGGGGAAGGCAACGGCAACGACGCCAAGGCCTTCGGCGGGCAGTGGCACGCCCTCGAGCGCGGCGGCGAAGAGCCGCGGGGCTGAACGCGAGCGGTACGCGATCCGGCCGAACGGCGGGAAGCCCTGAGGCGGGGGCGCCTCAGTCTTCGGCGACGCCGCTGAGCCTGGCGCGCTTGCGGTAGGAGAGCGAAGGCGGGACGAGCTCGCGGATCTCGGAGAGGAGCCGGGCGGAGAGAGCGCCGGGGTCCTCGCCGGGACGCGGCTGCCCGCCGGCGGGATCGAAGAAGCGGAGACGGATCCGGGGCCGGCGCGGGAAGCCGGTGAGGTCGCTCGTCCCCTCGATCGCGACCAGGGTGACGTGGGCCTCCGGCACCTCGAGCGCGAGCCGGCCGACGCCGCTGCGGGCGCGCAGGACCTTGCCGCGCGAGCGGGTGCCCTCGGGGAAGACGCCGATGCAGGCGCCCGCCCGCAGCGTCTCGATCGCTTTCGCCAGCGCGTCCTTGTCGCCCTTGCCGCGCTGGATCGGGATCTGCCCCATCCCGTCGAGGACCGGGCCGAGGCCGCGCACCTCCCAGAGCTCCGATTTGGCGAGGGCGCGGATCTGCCGCTTCTTGAAAGCAGCGATGCCGACCATCACCGGGTCCCAGTGGCTGTCGTGGTTGCCGAGGATTAGCAGCGGCCCCTCCTCCGGCACCGCTTCCAGCCCCTCGACCTGCATCCGGCCCCAGCGGGCGACCGGTTTGTTGACGTTCATCGCCAGGCTGTAGGTGCGGGTCCGCTCTCGCATCGGCCCGGGAGTTCTACTGGATAGTCTCGGGCGCGGTGACGACGGAGACCCAGCGCAGCGGCGGAATCGAGGTCGAGTCCCTCGTCCGCGAGTTCAAGAACGGCCCGCGGGCGGTCGACGGGATCGACCTCGAGGTCGCCCGGGGAGAGATCTACGGCTTCCTCGGCCCCAACGGCGCCGGCAAGTCGACGACGGTGCTGATGCTGACCACCCTCCTGCCCCCCACCTCGGGCAGCGCCCGGGTCGGCGGCTTCGACGTCGTCGAGCAGGGACCGCAGGTGCGGGCCTCGATCGGCGCCGCCCTGCAGGAGGCCGCGCTCGACCCGCTGCTGACCGGGCGCGAGCACATGCGCCTGCAGACCGCCCTCCACGGCCTCGGCAAGGCCGAGCGCGAGAGCCGCGGCAACGAGCTGCTGGAGCGGGTCGGCCTCGCCCACGCGGCCGACCGCAAGGTCGGCGGCTACTCGGGCGGGATGAAGCGCCGGCTCGACCTCGCGCTCGCGCTCGCCCACCGCCCGCGCATCCTCTTCCTCGACGAGCCCACCACCGGCCTCGACATCCAGAGCCGCACCGCGCTCTGGGAAGAGGTCGCGCGGCTCGCCGCCGAGGACGGAGTCACCGTCTTCCTCACCACCCAGTACCTGGAGGAGGCCGACGCCCTCGCCAACCGGGTCGGGATCATCGACCACGGCCACCTCGTCGCCGAGGGCACGCCGGCCGAGCTGAAGGCGGAGATCGGCCGCCCGACCGTCGAAGCGGCGCCCCGGGAGGAGGGCGACCGCGAGCGGATGACCGCGGTCCTCGGCCGCTTCGGCCAGGGGGCCGGCTCCTCCCCGCGCGGCGTCGCCGTCCGCCTCGACGGCGGCGAGTCGCAGCTGGCCGAGGTCGTGCGCGCCCTCGACGCCGAGGGGATCGCGATCGAGCACCTGCAGCTGCACGCGCCCTCGCTCGACGACGTCTTCCTCGCCAAGACCGGGCGCTCGCTCGAGGGCGCCGCCGAGGAGGAGCCTGCGGACGCCGAGACCGAGACGGCCGCGCCGGCGTGAGCTCCTCGCTCGGCAACCAGGTCGGCCAGCTCGCCCGCCGCTCGATCCTGCGCACCCTGCGCCAGCCGGCCCAGATCGTCCCCGCCATCGTCTTCCCGCTCTTCCTCCTCGCCGTCAACACCGGCGGCCTCAAAGAGGCGACCAACCTGCCCGGCTTCCCGACCGACTCCTACCTCACCTTCATCCTCGCCGTCCCCTTCATCCAGGGGGCGCTCTTCTCGGTGATGAACTCGGGGACCGACCTCGCCCGCGACATCGAGACCGGCTTCCTCAACCGCCTCGCGCTGACCCCGCTGCGCGGCGCCGCCCTCCTCAGCGGACTCCTCGCCGGCGCCTTCGTCCTCGGCGTCGTCCAGGCGGCCGCCTACCTCGCAGTCGGCCTGATCGCCGGGGCCGAACTGGCGGCGGGCCCGGCGGGCGCCCTCGTCCTCGTCCTGCTTTCGGTGGCGATCACCGTCGCCTTCGGCACGATCGGCCTCTTCGCGGCGCTGCGCTTCGGCTCCGGCGAGGCGGTCCAGGGCCTCTTCCCGGTCTTCTTCGTCTTCCTCTTCCTCTCGGCGATGACGCTGCCGCTCGACCTGCTGACCACCGACTGGTTCCACGCGATCGCCAGCGTCAACCCGGTGACCTACCTGCTGGAGGCGATCCGCTCGCTGCTGATCGAAGGCTGGAACCTCGGCGACCTCGCGCTCGGGTTCGGGATCGCGGCGGCGATCGGGGCCCTCGGGATGCTGGCGGCGAGCAGCGCCCTGAAGTCGAGGCTGGTGCGGACGTGAGCGAGCAGCGAACCGCCGGGGTCCGCGCCGTCGCCCGCGGGGTGGCCTGGCGCAGCATCCACAACTTCCTCACCAACCCGGCCTTCCTGGTCCCCTCGCTGCTGTTCCCGCTCTTCTTCTTCGTCTCCTTCGCCGGCGGCCTGGCGGCGATCGGCGAAGTCCCCGGCTTCGACTTCCCCAGCGGTTACACCGCCTTCCAGTTCGTCTTCGTGCTGCTGCAGTCGGCGGCCTTCGGCGGCGTCTTCACCGGCTTCGCGATGGCGCGCGACTTCGAGAGCGGCTTCGGCCGCCGCTACATGCTCGCCGCCAGCCACCGCAGCGGCATCGTCCTCGGCTACGCGCTGGCGGCTCTCTTCCGCGCCTTCGTCACCTGGACCGTCTTGAGCGCCGTGGCGGTGGTCGCGGGGATGGAGATCGCCGGCAGCGGCGGCGAAATCGTCGCCCTCTACGCCCTCGCGGTCCTCGTCAACGTCGCCGCGACGATGTGGGCGGCCGGCGTCGCCCTCCGCGTCCGCTCGATCCAGGGCGGCCCCCTGATGCAGTTCCCGACCTTCCTCGTCCTCTTCCTCGCCCCCGTCTACGTCCCCCTGGACCTACTGAGCGGCTGGATCCACACCATCGCCTCGATCAACCCCGTCACCGCGCTCCTCGAGGCCGGCCGCGGCTTCATCTCCGGCGACCCCGTCCTCGCCGCCGCCGCCTTCGCCATCGGCCTGACCCTCTCCCTCCTCTTCGCCGCCTGGGCCCGCGGCGGCCTCCGCAGCGCCGAAGCAGCCGGGTAAGAGCGAGCCCACCCCGGCTGTTCGGGAGGGGTGGGGGTGTTCTCGTACGGACACTTGGAGCGAGCGAAGCGAGCGGGTCCGGTAGAGGACACCCCCACCCCTCCCCACCACCGCTCCGAATGAACCTAAGTGACCAAAGTCACTCCGCTGTTACATCAACCCGGGGAACCTCACCCTTCTTGGCTCCCTGCGCTGAAACCCGGCATTTAGTGGCAGTCCGAACTTGACGAACTAAAGTGTCTTTCGTGACGCAGAAGCCCCTGGAGCTGATCCTCGCCCGCAACCTGATGTCGGCGCTCTCGACCCCCGCCTTCCTGGTCGACGAGGGCGGCCTCCTCGTCTTCTACAACGAAGCCGCCGGGATGCTGCTCGGCAAGCGCTTCGAGGAGCTGGGGACGGTCGGCCCGCAGGAGTGGGGCTCGCTCTTCGGCCCCTTCGACGAGAGCGGCGAGCCGATCCCCTACGACGACCTGCCGCTGGTCCGCGCCGTCCGCGCCGGCCGCCCCGCCCACGCCGAGCTGACCGTGCGCTCGACCGACGGCAGCCGCCACGACGTCGAGGTCTCGGCCTTCCCGATCCAGACCCCGCACGGCTCCCAGGGCGCGATCGCCGTCTTCTGGCCCTCGCTGGCGGGCGGCAACGGAATGGGGCCGGGGTGAAGGTCAAGCTCTGGGGGACGCGCGGCTCGATCCCGGCCCCCGGACCGGAAACGATCCGCTACGGCGGCAACACCTCCTGCGTCGGCGTCACCCTCGCCGACGGCTCGATGCTGGCGCTCGACGCCGGCACCGGGATCCGCTGCCTCGGCCTCGCCCTCCCGGACGAGCCGACCCGCCTCCACATCCTCCTCACCCACCTCCACCTCGACCACATCCAGGGCCTCGTCTTCTTCGCCCCCGCCTTCCGCCCGCAGACCGAGATCGTGATCTGGGGCCCCGCCTCGCCCGAGGCTTCGCTGCGCGACCGCATCGCCCGCTACATCTCCGCCCCGCTCTCGCCGGTCGAGGTGCGGGAGCTGCCCTGCGACGTCTCCTTCCGCCACTGCCCGGAGAGCGAGTGGGAGATCGGATCGGCCCGGATCCGCTCCGCCTCGGTCTCCCACCGCGGCCCCACCCTCGGTTACCGGATCGACGACGGCGACTCCTCGCTCGCCTACATCCCCGACCACGAGCCCGCCCTCGGCGCCGACCTCGAAGCGCTGGAGGAGGACTGGATCTCCGGCTTCGAGCTCGCCCGCGACGCCTCCCTGCTGCTCCACGACGGCCAGTACACCGACGCCGAGTACCCCGACCACGTCGGCTGGGGGCACTCGGCCACCTCGCACGCCCTCAGCTTCGCGCGGCGGACCGGGGCCGAGCGCACCGTCCTCTTCCACCACGACCCGCTGCACTCCGACGAGCAGCTCGACGCCCTCGGCGCCGAAGCGCGGGAGCGCTGGGGCGAGCTGGGGGGCGACGCCGGCGCGATCGAGCTGGCCGCCGAGCGCAACGAGTACGAGCTGCCGGCGCGGGCCGCCAAAGCCACCGCAACCGCCTGAGCTAGTCTGGCGGCGTGTCGCCGGCCGAGAGGATCGAGGCAGCCGCGGAGCGCTCGCCGCTGGTGCGAAACGCGCTGGAGCAGGCGCGGCGCGACCACGAGGGCCAGGTCCGCAACGGCAGCGGCGGCATGGCCTACGTCGAGCACCCGATCGGCGTCGCGGCGCTGCTCGACGAGCGCGGCTACCGCGAGGAGGTCCTGGCGGCGGCGCTGCTCCACGACGTCGTCGAGGATTCGGACACCGGCCTGGACGAGCTGCGGGAGAAGTTCGGCGAAGAGGTCGCGGGGATGGTCGGCGCCCTCACCGACGACGAATCGATCGAGCCCTACCGCGAGCGCAAGGCCGAGCACCGCGAACGCGTTGCCGCCGCGGGCGAGGAGGCGCTGGCGATCTACGGGGCCGACAAGCTGACCAACACCCGCACCCTGCGCGACGCCTACGCCGAGGAAGGCGACGCCGTGCGGGACGAGTTCAAGGCCCCCCTCGAGCTGAAGGCGGAGATCTGGGAAGCCGACCTGGCGCTGCTGCGCGAGAAGGCGCCGGAGCTGCCCTTCCTCGACGACCTCGGGGCCGAGCTCAGTCGCCTTCGGGCTTGCTTAGAGGCTCCTGCCCCGCCGAGAGCTTGAGCCGGCGCTGCAGCGGCAGCCCGAACCAGAAGAAGCCGAAGACGAGGACCGTGGCGGCCACCATCAGGATCGTCGTCGTGCCGCCGAAGAGGAAGTCGGTGATCAGCATGATCGCCCCGGTCATCGCCAGCGCCAGGAAGAAGAGGCCGACGATCGAGAACCGGTTCGCGTAGTAGACCAAGCGGCGCTTCTGCTGGTAGCGGAAGGTGATCCGGTGGTAGGCGGTCGGCGAGATCAGCATCACGGCCGAGATCGCGGTGCAGATCAGGGTCCCGAAGTAGGCGCCCTTCTGGAAGGGGGTGATCTTTTCGAAGTTCTGCTGGAACGGGACCGCGAGCAGGAAGGCGAAGAGGACCTGGACGCCCGGGAGGGCGACCCGCAGCTCCTGCAGCATCTCGCTGAGGTTGCGGTCGAGGCGTTCCTCCTCGGTCTCGTCGCGACCGGAATTGCGCTCGGGGTGATCCTTCTCCTTGGATGACCCGTTCTCCATTTAAGGACCATATGCAAATCGAGACCGCAGTCGTCCTCTTCAATCGCGACCTCCGGGTCCGCGACAATCCGGCCCTGGCGGCGGCGGCGCGGGGCGGCCGCACGGTGCCGCTCTTCGTCTTCGACGAGCGGCTGCTGGGGTCCCGGTTCGCGGCGCCGAACCGGGTCGCCTTCATGCTGGAGGCGCTGCGGGACCTCGACGAGGAGCTGCGGCGGGCCGGCGGCCGGCTCTTCCTCCGCCGCGGCGACCCGGTGCGGGAGGCGGTCGTGGCGGCGAAGGAGTGCGGGGCGAGCGCGATCCACGTCAGCGCCGACTGGAGCGCCTACGGGCGGGCGCGGGAGGAGCGGCTGGCGCGGGCCTGCGGCGAGGAGCGCATCGGGTTCACGGCGCACCCCGGGGTGACGGTGGTGCCGCCGGGGGCGGTGACGCCTGGAGCCGGCGACCACTTCAAGGTCTTCTCCCCCTACCACCGGGCCTGGAGCCGGCTGCCCTGGCGGGAGGAGGTGGGGATCCCGCACGAGCTCTCGGCGCCGAGCGGGCTGCGGGCCGGCCGGATTCCCGCCCTCGACTCGCTGGTGGGAGGCCGGCCCTCGCCAGGTCGCCTCCCCGGCGGCGAGAGCGAGGGGCGCAGGCGCCTGCGGGCCTGGCTCCGCGACGGCCTCGGCGCCTACGAGGACCGCCACGACGACCTTCCCGGCGACGGCACCTCCCGCCTCAGCGCCTACATCCGCTGGGGCTGCCTCTCGCCGCTGGAGCTGGCGCGGGAGGCGGGCGAGCGGCGCGGCGGCGCGGCCTTCGTGCGGCAGCTCTGCTGGCGCGACTTCCACCACCAGGTGCTGGCGGCGACGCCGTCCCTCCCCCGCCGCGACTACCGGCCGCGGCGGGACCGCTGGTCGCGCTCGCAGCGCCTGTTCGAGGCCTGGCGGGAGGGCCGCACCGGCTACCCGCTGGTCGACGCGGCGATGCGGCAGCTGGCCGCCGAGGGCTTCATGCACAACCGGGCGCGGATGATCGCCGCCTCCTTCCTCTGCAAGGACCTCTATGTCGACTGGCGCCCCGGCGCCTGGCACTTCTGGGACCTGCTGACCGACGGCGAGATCGCCAACAACGCCGGCAACTGGCAGTGGGTGGCGGGGACCGGCAACGACACCCGCCCCAACCGCGTCCTCAACCCCGTCCGCCAGGCGCAGCGCTTCGATCCCGAAGGGCGCTACGTGCGCCGCTACCTGCCGGAGCTGGAGTCGGTCCGCGGCAAGGCGATCTTCGAACCGTGGCGGATGGAAGGCTTCGAGCGCCTCGACTACCCGCTGCCGCTGGTCGACCACGCCGAGGCGGCGGCGGCCTTCCAGGCGCGTCGCCAGAACTAGGTGTGGTTGAGCTTTGGCCTCCTATAGCGCGCCAAAGCTCAACCACACCCGGTTTTAGGGGCATAGGATCGCGCCGATGGGGCGACTCGCAGTCATCCTCGGCAGCAACGCCCTGGGGCCGGGCGGCGAGGAGATCGCGGCGGCGGCGGCGGCGCAGGGGGCGGCGATCGCGCAACGCCACAGCGCCGACGGCGTCTTCGTCCTCCCCCACGCGATCGACCACGCGGCGACGCTGCGGCCGCTGGTCGAGCAGGGCTGCGACCGGGTGCTGGCGATCGGCTCGGTCGGCTCGCTGCGCCCCGAGGAGCTCGGCGTCGGCAGCCTCCTCTGCCCCGACGACTTCATCGCCCTCGGCCTCGGCGACTCGATCTTCGACGACGCCCGCGCCCACTCGGCCCCGGGCTTCGCCCGGCGCTGGCGCGAGGAAGTGATCGCCGCCTGGAGCGAGGGCGGCCAGGCGCCGCGGGGCGGCGGCGTCTACTGGCAGGCGCGCGGCCCGCGCTTCGAGACGCCGGCCGAGATCCGGCTGATGGCGGCGCACGCGCACGTGGTCGGGATGACGATCGCCTCCGAGTGCGTCGTCGCCGGCGAGCTCGGCCTCGACTATGCCGCCCTCTGCGTCGTCGACAACCTCGCCAACGGCCTCGGCGAGAAGGAGATCGGCGTCGAGGAGCTGGCCGCCGACCGCCTGATCAACGCCGAGCGCCTGCGCGAGGGCCTGGCGGCGGTGCTGCCGCGGCTGGGGGCGGTCGGGCGATGACTTTCGTCTGTTCCTTCTTGGTCCTATGCCGCCAAAAGGAACAGGCGAATGAGGGGCGCGCGTGGGGTTGACGGTCGAGAACGCGCTGCTGGAGGGGGAGCGGGTCGGGGTCCGCTGCGAGGACGGGAAGATCGCTGCGCTCGGTCCCGGGGCGACGCCGCAGCCCGGCGACGAGACGCTCGACGCCGGCGGCGCCCACCTGCTGCCGCCGCTGGTCAACGGCCACACCCATGCGGCGATGACGCTCTTCCGCGGCTCCGGCGGCGACCTGCCGCTGATGCCCTGGCTGGAAGAGAAGATCTGGCCGGTCGAGGCGAAGCTCTCCGGCGAGGACGTCTACTGGGGGGCCCGCCTCGCCTGCGCCGAGATGCTGCGCACCGGCACCACCCGCTTCTGGGACATGTACTGGCAGCCGGAGGCGACCGCGCGGGCGGTCGCCGACGCCGGGCTCCGGGCGACGATCGGGGCGCCGCTCTTCGACCTCCACGGCAGTCCGGCCGAGCTGCGCGAGATGGCGCACCGCGGCCTCGAGGAGCTCGCCGGCGCCGGCCCCCGGATCGCCCCCGCCCTCGCCCCGCATGCGATCTACACCGTCAGCGAAGAGTCGCTGCGCTGGATCGGCGAGCTCGGCGCCGAGCGCGGCCTGCCGGTTCAGATCCACCTCTCCGAGACCGAGAAGGAGGTCCAGGACTGCCTAGCCGAGCACGGCGAGCGGCCCGCCTTCTACCTCGACCGGCTGGGGCTGTTGAACGAGCGAGCCGTCCTCGCCCACGGCGTCTGGCTCGATCCCGACGAGCTGGCGCTCGTCGCCGAGCGCGGCGCCACCGTGGTCACCAACCCGGTCGCCAACATGAAGCTCGCGGTCGGCGGCGTCTTCCCCCACCCGGCCGCCCGCGCCGCCGGCGTCGCGGTCGGCCTCGGCACCGACGGCGCCGGCTCCAACGACTCGCTCGACCTGCTCTCCGACCTCAAGACCTTCGCCCTCGTCCAGAAGCACGCCGCCGCCGACCCGACCGCGATCGAGGCCGCCGAGGCCTGGGCGGTCGCCACCGGCGCCCGCGCCCCCCGGCTCGGGGCGACCCCGCTCGCGCCGGGCTCCCCGGCCGACTTCCTCCTCCTGCGTGCGGATTCGCCCGAACTGGGTATCGGCGAGCTGATGGCCGACCTCGTCTACGCCGCCTCGGGCGCCGCTGTCGCCGCCGTCGTCGTCGCCGGCGAGGTGCTGGTGCGGGACGGCGAGGTGCCGGAGCTGGAGGAGGTCGCCGCCCGCGCCGCCGAGCGGGCCAGGAGCCTGGGGCTGTGAGCGAGCAGACGGCGTCCTCGGTCCGCTACGAGGAGGCGACCAAGCGCTATCCCGGCGCCTCCTCCCCGGCGGTCGACGAGCTGACCCTGGAGGTGCCCGCCGGCGAGATCTGCGTCCTCGTCGGCCCCTCGGGCTGCGGCAAGACGACGGCGATGCGGATGGTCAACCGCACGGTCGAGATCAGCGCGGGCGACGTCCTCGTCGGCGACCGCTCGGTACGGGACCGGGAGCCCGCCCAGCTGCGGCGGGAGATCGGCTACGTGATCCAGCAGATCGGCCTCTTCCCCCACCGCACGATCAGCGAGAACATCGGCGCCGTCCCCCAGCTGCTCGGCTGGAAGAAGGAGCGGATCCGCCGGCGCTCCGGCGAACTCCTGGAGCTGATCGGGCTCGATCCCGAGCTCGGCGACCGCTACCCGTCCCAGCTCTCGGGCGGGCAGCAGCAGCGCGTCGGCGTCGCCCGGGCGCTGGCGGCGGACCCGCTGGTGATGCTGATGGACGAGCCCTTCGGGGCGATCGACCCGATCAACCGCGAGCGCCTCCAGAACGAGTTCCTGCGCCTGCAGGCGGAGATCCGCAAGACCGTCCTCTTCGTCACCCACGACATCGACGAGGCGATCAAGATGGGCGACCGGATCGCGGTCATGCGCGAGGGCGGCCGGGTCGAGCAGTACGCGACCCCGGCGGAGCTGCTGATGGCGCCGGCCAACGAGTTCGTCGAGGACTTCGTCGGCGCCGACCGGGCGCTGAAGCGGCTGGCCCTGATGCGGGTCGCCGACATCGACCTCTGGGAGGCGCCGCTGGCCTTCGTCGGCCAGGCGACCGGCGAGGTGCGGGCGAAGCTCGACAGCCCCGCCGTCGAAGTGCCGTTCCCGCTGCTGGTCGACGGCGAGCGGCGGCCGCTCGGCTGGCTCAGCGAGCGCGACCTCGCCGCCGACGTCGTCCCCGGCCGGCCGGACTCGCCGCTCGGCCCGGTGCTCGAGCTCGACGACGTCATGCGCGACGCCCTCGCCGACCTGCTCCAGCACGAGACCCAGTACGCGCCGGTGATCGACCGCGGCGGCCGCATCGCCGGCGTCCTCTCGGTCGAGATCATCTCCGAGTTCCTCGGCTCGCCGGAGGCGAAGAGCGACGAGCACCCGGCGGTGGAGCGGCCGCATGGGTAACCCGTTCGTCCTTGCCGCGGGCGAAGTCGGCGGCGACTTCTTCAAGGAACGCGACGTCGGCGACCTTTGCCAGGCGCAGACCCAGCACGTCTTCTGCTTCGACTGGGCGAGGGAAAACATCGACCGCTTCGAGGCCCCGACCGTCCAGCATCTGGAGATCGTGATCCCGGCGCTCGTGATCGGGTTCGTCGTCGCTTTCGCCCTGGCGCTGCTCGCCCACCGGACCCGCTGGCTGCAGCCGCCGCTGCTGGCCGCCACCGGCATCCTCTACACGATCCCCAGCATCGCCTTCTTCTTCCTGCTGCTGCCGCTGACGGGCCTCGGCCGCGACACGGCGATCATCGTCCTCTCCGCCTACACCCTGCAGATCATCTACCGCAACACGATCCTCGGCCTCAACAACGTTCCGGCGGCGGTCAAAGACGCCGCCCGCGGCATGGGCCTGACCCCGCGCCAGATCCTCTGGAAGGTCGAGCTGCCGCTGGCGATCCCGGAGATCATCGCCGGCCTGCGGGTCGCGGTCGTCAGCACGATCGCCATCGCCACCCTCGCCGTCCTGATCAGCGCCGGCGGCCTGGGGACGGAGATGTATGGATCCAACCTCACCTTCCCGACCAGCATCATCATCGCCGGCGCGATCGTGATGCTGATGGCGCTTGCCTTCGACGCGATCCTGCTTCTCGTCCAGCGGCTCACCACCCCGTGGCGGAGGGCGGCGCGGGCATGATCGGCCACCTCCCCCTCGCCTCCTTCACGGGCGCGATCGAATTCATCTTCAGCCCGCAGGAATCGAACGTCACCGGCGGCAAGAAGGTCGGCGGGTTCGACAAGTCGATGGAACTGCTGATCAAGCACCTCGAGGTGACGGTGCTGGCCCTGGCAATTGCCCTCGTCATCGCGCTGCCGCTCGGTCTGTACCTCGGTCATCGCGGCAAAGGCGAGCAGCTCGCGGTCGGCCTCGGCAACGCCGGCCGGGCGATTCCCGAGCTGGCGGTGATCGCCCTGGTCGCGGTGCTGATCGGCGTCGGCCTCCCCAACGTCGCGCCGGTCCTGGCGATCCTCGGGATCCCGCCGATCCTCAACAACGCCTACGTCGGCGTCAGCCAGGTCGACCGCGCCGCCGTCGACGCCGCCCGCGGCATCGGCATGAGCGAGACCGCGATCATCCGCAAGGTCGAGCTGCCGATCGCGATCCCGACGGTGATGGGCGGGATCCGCAGCGCCGCGATCGCGATCCTCGCCACCGCCACGATCGCCCCGCTGGCCGGTGTCGAATCGCTTGGCGACTTCATCCTCAACCGCAACGTCTACGGCGAAAACGGACTGCTCGCCGGCGCGATTCTCGTCGCTCTCCTCGCCCTCGCCATCGAGGGCTCGCTGGCGCTCCTGCAGCGCCGGCTTACTTCCGACGGGCTGAAGGTAAAGACTGCGTAACACAGACTCACCCAATCCACCCCAATTAGGAGGCAACAAGTGAGGACCGACCAGACGAGAATGCGGGTGCTGCTTGCGGCACTGGCGGCGCTCGCGCTGACCCTGGGTGTCGCCGCCTGCGGCAGCAGCGGCGACAGCACCACTTCCGGATCGACCGAAGGTGGCGAAGCCGGGGCGATCCAGTCCAACCCCGAAAACGGCAAAGTCAGCCTGACGATCGGCTCGAAGAACTTCCCCGAACAGGAAATCCTCGGCGAAATCTACGCCCAGGCCCTGACCGCGGCGGGCTACAAGGTCAAGAGCGCGCTCAACCTCGGCTCCGAAACGGTCGCCCTGAAAGCGGTCAAGAGCGGGCAGATCTCCGGCTACCCCGAGTACGCCAGCACGGCCCTCACCTCTTTCTTCGGCCTCGAACCAGAAGAAGTGCCCTCCGACGCGAACGAAGCGTGGGAAAAAGCGAACGAAGAATTCGAAAAGGAAAACCTGCAAGCCTTCGAACCGACTCCGTTCGCCAGCGCCAACGCCGTCGGCACGACCAAGGCGACCGCCGAAAAATACGGGCTGAAGACCGTCTCCGACCTCGAAGGCGTCTCCGAAGAACTGTCCCTCTACGGCTCCCCCGAGTGCCGCCAGCGGATCGACTGCCTGGCCGGGCTGGAAAAGCTGTACGGGCTGAAGTTCAAGTCCTTCACGCCGGTCGACATCGGCCTCCGCTACACGGTGCTGGAAAAGGGTCAGGCCGATCTCTCGATCCTCTTCACCACCGACCCGCAGCTCTCCGCCGAGAGCGACAAGTTCGTCATCCTCGAAGACGACAAGCACGTCTTCCCGGCCGGC
>JAICSS010000007.1 GCA_025936755.1 Solirubrobacterales bacterium
AGCGGTTTGCCCCCCTGCATCACCTGCTCGAGCACCGGCAGGATGTCCCGCACGGAGCCGATTTTCTGGTTGGCGATGAGGATGTAGGGGTCGTCCAGCACCGCCTCCATGCGGTCCTGGTCGGTGACCATGTACGGCGAGATGTAGCCCTTGTCGAACTGCATCCCCTCGGTGAACTCGAGCTCCATCCCGAAGGTCTGGCCCTCCTCGACGTTGACGACGCCGTCTTTGCCGACTTTCTCGATCGCGTCGGCGATCACGTTGCCGATCTCGTCGTCGCCGGCGGAGATGGCGGCCACACGGGCGATCTGGTCTTTGCCGGCAACCTCTTTGCTCTGCTTGTTGCGGAGGTTGTCGACGACCTCCTCGACGGCCTTCTCGATCCCGCGGCGCAGGGCCAGCGGGTTGGCGCCGGCGGCCACGTTCTTCAGGCCCTGGCGGACGATCGTCTGGGCCAGCAGGGTGGCGGTGGTGGTGCCGTCGCCGGCGACGTCGTTGGTCGCGGTCGCGACCTCGCGGACGAGCTGGGCGCCCTGGTTCTCGAAGACGTCCTCGACCTCGACCTCGCGGGCGATGGTGACGCCGTCGTTGGTGATCGTCGGGGCGCCGAACTTTTTGTCGAGCACGACGTAGCGGCCTTTGGGGCCGAGGGTGACCTTGACGGCGTTGGCGACGGAATCGACGCCGGCCTGCAGGGCCCCCCTTGCCTCCTCTGCGTACTTCAGCTCCTTGTGAGCCATCTGTTCCTAGTCCTCCTTAGTTGCGTAAATCCGGGTGGGGGTCAGCCGACCTTGGCCAGGACGTCCGACTCGCGCAGGACGAGCAGCTCGTCGCCCTCGACGGTCACCTCGGTGCCGCCGTATTTGGAGTAGAGGACCTCGTCCCCCTCCGCGACGTCGAGCGGGATCCGCTTCTCGCCGTCCTCGTCCCATTTGCCGTCGCCGACGGCCACTACCTGGCCCTTCTGCGGCTTCTCTTTGGCCGTGTCGGGAAGAACGATGCCGCTGGCGGTCGTCTCCTCCTCCTCAATCGGCTTGACGATCAGCCGGTCCCCGAGGGGCTTCAGCTTCATCCGTGAACCTCCGTTATAGGTCTGGGTGGTGAAAGTTGAGAATTCGTCGCTCCAGAGCCAAAACTCCGGTCTTGCGACGCTTGGCACTCTCGGGGTGAGAGTGCCAACAGCAGGAAAGATAGCGCAGGCTCAATCCATCGCCAAGAGCCGGCAGCCCAGGAGGTCGGATATCCCCTCGCCGCCGCGCCGCATCACCCAGTCGTGGTTCCACTCGAAGACCGGGCGCAGCAGCGGCGCCAGCAGGTTCATCCAGGGCTTCGTCGTCCGCACGTTCCACTCGTAGAGGACCGCGGTCACCCCGTCCTGCTCGTAGAGGCGCCAGCGCCCGGTCCCTTCCAGCTCCCCCGCCGCCCGGCCCACCAACAGGGCCGGGTACACGATCCGGGTCGTCGTCACCTCGAAGCAGACGCGGTAGGGCAGCAGGCTCTTCCAGACCATCCGCGAGACGCTGCCGAGGCCGGTGTCGTCGCCGCGACGCAGCTCCCCCGCCTCCTCGACCCCGCGCCACCAGCGCGGCCAGCCGGCCTGGTCGTGGATCGCCTCCCAGACCGGCTCCCGAGGCGACTCGAGCAGCCAGGTGGTGAGGAAGGCGTACTCGGCCATCGTTAGATGCCTACGCCCTCAGCTGGCATCAGGTTCAGTTGCGATGAGGGGTCTCCCCGTTGCCCAGGTGGGCGCGGGGCGGCTCGACGATCTGGGAGAAGCGGATCACCGTCACCAGGTCGTCGTCGGAGACCGGCCGGCTGTAGATCTGCTCGAGGAAGCGCTTGGTCTCCTCGAGGCGGCGGAACTCGGGGTTGTCGTGCTCGATGTCGCGGCGGCTGAGGTCGGCGACGCGCTTGACCTCGACGTCGTCGATCACCGCCGTGAAGATCTTCTCCCGGGGGCTGTGGCGGAACCCGACCGTGATCCAGACGACCTGCCCGCGCTCGTACTTGTTGCTCTTGTCGCCGAGCCGGATCGTCGCGGTCTTGCGGCCGCGCTTGAGCTGATCGACGAAGACCGCCGAGTAGAAGTTCAAAACGTAGATCCCGCCCTTCATCGCGCTGCGAGCGTATAGGAGAGCGGTTGTAGGCGGGAAGTGGACATTCGTTTGAGGCATCTGGACGAGTTTTGGGTGATTTTCGACGCCTCTGAAGGTTCTGGACCTCGGAACCGATGTGCTCAGGGATGCCATCCAAGACCGAATCTCTCCGCCTGCCCCTGCTCGCCCTGATCGCCGCCGTTTCCCTCCTCCTCTTCGCCAGCCAAGCCCAGGCGATGAAGTGCGACGGCAAGAAGGTGACGATCAAGGGAACGCCCGGCAACGACCACATCGTCGGCAAAAAGGCCAGCGACGTGATCTACGGCGGCGGCGGCAACGACGTCATCAGCGGCGGCCCCAACGGCAACGACACGATCTGCGGCGGCCCCGGCGACGACACGATCAAGGGCGGCCGCGGCTTCGACGACCTGCAGGGCGAAGGCGGCAACGACAACCTCGACGGCGAAAGCGGCTCCGACCAGCTCGACGGCGGCGAAGGCGACGACGTCCTCGACGGCGAAAAGGGCGCCGACGGCCTCCACGGCGGCGGCGGCGACGACAAGCTGCTCGGCTCGAAGGGCCCCGACAAGCTCGGCGGCGGCGCCGGCGACGACTACGTCGACGGGCAGCAGGGCAGCGACCAGATCGACGGCGACGGCGGCAACGACAAGCTCCTCGGCGACAAGGGCAACGACAAGATCGACGGTGGGGCGGGCTCCGACCACATCGAAGGGGGGCCCGGCGACGACAGCGACCTCGAGGGCGGCGGCGACGCCGACGAAGTCTTCGGCGGCGCCGGCACCGACCACGTCGACGGCGGCCCCGGCGACGGCGACATCGTCCGCGGCGACGCCGGCACCGACGACCTCTTCGGCGGCGAAGGCGCCAACGACATCGTCTCCTACGCCAGCGCCACCCGCGGCGGGGTCATCGTCAACCTCGCAACCGGCAAGGCCAAAGGCGACGGCCACGACGACCTCAGCGGCTTCGAGGACGTGGTCGGCTCGCCGCAGGGCGACGAAATCGTCGGCGACGGCGCCGCCAACCGGATCGACGGCGGCGTCGGCAACGACGACCTGCAGAGCGGCGGCGGGGGCGGCCAGGCCTTCGGCGGCCCCGGCACCGACTCCTGCGAAGGCTTCAGCGCCGAGACCTCCTGCGGCCCCGAAGAACCGCCGCCCCCGAGCCTCGCCTACGGAACCCTCAACCTCGGCCTCGACGGCTCCAGCCTGATCGTCCAGGGCAGCCCCCAGAACGACGACATCCACATCTCCCGCGGCGACGGCGCCTGGATCGTCTCCTCGGCGATCCCGATCTTCTCCGGCGACGGCTGCGAAACCCCGCCCTCCAACGGCAACGCGATGGTCTGTCCCGACACCGGCGGCAAAGTGCCGCTGATCGTCGTCACCGGCGGCAACGGCAACGACACGATCGTCGTCGACCCGAGCGTCCCGGCCGGGGCCAAAGTCCGGATCAACGGCAACGCCGGCGACGACGACCTGGTCGGCGGCAGCGGCGACGACGTGCTGGAAGCGGGCGAGAACTACAACAACCCCGACGACGGCCACGACCGGCTCGAAGGCAACGGCGGCTCCGACGTCCTCTACGCCGACCCGGGCGGCGACGTCCTGCTCGGCGGCCCGGGCAACGACCTCCTCGTGAACTCCGTCCCCACCTGCCAGGGCAACGTCTACGACGGCGGCCCCGGCGAGGACACCGTCTCCTACGCCCGCTCCAAGGACAACCTCCGCGTCAGCCTCGGCGGCAGCGGCGGCCCTCCGGGCTGCGGCAACGACGACAAGGTCCTCGGCGACAACGAGAGCCTGGAGGGATCCGACGGCCCTGACGTCCTCGTCGGCGACAACGGCCCCAACAGCATCATGGGCCACCTCGGCAGCGACACCCTGATCGGCAAGGGCGGCGCGGACTTCTTCGAAGCCCTCGACGGGCAGCGCGACAGGATCGACTGCGGCGGCGGGGGCGACGACGTCGTCAAGGACCCGAAGGACGTCACCACCAACTGCTGAGGCCGGGCGGGCTCCTCAGCTCTCGAACCCTCCCTCGCCGATCAGCGGCACGAAGCGGCAGGGGGTGATCGGCTCGGCTTCGAGGCGGTCTCCCTCGCGCCGGTAGAGCGTCAGCACGTCGGCGTCGCCGGCCTCGAGCGGGACGACGAGACGGCCGCCCTCGGCGAGCTGGCCGACCAGGGCCGGCGGCGGCGCCGGCGCCGTGGCGTGGACCGCGATCGCGTCGAACGGGGCGCGCTCGGGGACGCCGAGGCTGCCGTCGCCGACGGCCAGCTCGACGTTGGCGGCTCCGAGGGCGGCGACCCTCTCCCTCGCTTCGCGCGAGAGCAGCTCGTGGCGCTCGACGGTGACGACATGGCTGACCAGCCGCGAGAGCACGACGGCCGAGTAGCCCGAGCCGGTTCCGACCTCGAGCACCAGCTCCGAGCCCTCCAGCTCCATCGCCTGGCAGATCGCGGCGACGATCCAGGGCTGGGAGATCGTCTGCTCTTCCTCGATCGGCAGGGCCATGTCGGTGTAGGCGCGGTCGCGCAGCAGCTCCGGGACGAACTCCTCCCTCGGCACCTCGCCCATCGCCGCCAGCACCCGCTCGTCCTCGATTCCCCGCGCCCGTAGCTGACGCTCGACCATGCGGGCGCGATCGCGGGAGGCGGTCATGGCCCCAGCGGGTCCTGGTGGAAGCCCGCGGCGAAGCTCCAGCGCGGGAACCGGCCGTAAAGGCACTCGCGGTGCCCGTCCCAGGCCTCGGGGCCGAGCACGGCGGGCTCGAGGTACTCGATCTCCGAGCCCCGTTTCGAGAACCCCCAGCTGAAGCCGAGGATCGCCCGTGCCTCTTTCCGCATCTCGAGCAGCCTGCCGCCGAGCCCGCAGAGAAAGGTGTGGGCGTGGAAGTTCCAGTCCTCGAGGTAGGTGTGGGGCAGGTCGAACAGGGTGGGGGAGAAGCCGAAGAAGCCGAACGGGTGCCCCGCTTCGCCAAGCGGTTCGAAGAGGTCGACCCGGAAGCCGGGCCGGTCCTCGTCTGTGTCGACGACCTGGATCCAGCCGAGCATTTCCCCGTAGCCGCAGGCGGGCGGGTGGATCGTCGCCCGGCAGTAGGGGAAGCCGCGGGCGATCTCCTCGCAGCCGTATGTGGCCGGATCGTCGTTGGCGCCGACCTCGACCCGGACCTCCCCGCCGACTCCGTTCCACCGATACGGCAGCTCCAGCCTTCTCGGTGAGAGGCGCACAGCGGCCGCCGCTCAGTAGATGTAGTTGCGCAGCTTGTCCGGCTCGAGCACGGTGACGCGGCCGCGGCCGGAGCGGACGACGCCGGCCCGCTCGAGCTCGGCGAGAAAGCGGCTGACCGACTCGCGCGAGGTGCCGGCGAGCTGGGCGAGGTCGGTCTGGTTCATGTTGATCGTCACCTCTTCGGCCGGGTCGCCGTCGCCGTCGTGGGCCTCGCGGCTGAGCTGGGCGAGAATGCCGGCGACGCGGCTGGGGACGGTCTGGAAGGACTGCCGCGAGAGGCGGACGTTGGCGGCGCGAAGGCGGCGGACGAGGCCGGCGACCAGCTTCAGCGAGATCTCCGGGTGCCGCGCCAGCAGCCCCCGCACGTCGTTCGCCGGCAGCGCCAGCAGCTCCCCCTCGCTCAAAGCCTCGGCGCTGGCCGAGCGTTTGTCGCCGTCGAGCATCGCCAGCTCGCCGAAGATCTCCCCCGGCCCCAGCGTCGCCAGCGTGATCGCCCGGCCGTCGGAGTGTTCCCGCGTCACCCGGAAGCTGCCCTCCTTGACGATGTAGCAGGCGTCGGAATCGTCGCCCTCGTGGAAGACCCGCGTCCCGGCCGGAAAGGTCCGCGGCACGGCGACGTGCGAGAAGCGCTCCAGCTCCCCCTCCTCCAGGTCGGCGAAGAGCGTCACGCTCTTCAGCAGCTCGACCGCGCTCTGATCTGCCTCAGGCACTGCATCGATTATGGCAATGGTTTGGTTGGGCGGCCAAACCGCGAGCGAGCGCAACCGATTCTTGCCACAGCCGGGTGTGTCGAAACTCGGTTACGCGGAGGCCGTGAGTTTCCGCGGACCCCGGCTGAAGCCGGCGCCCACCAGGGACTCCTCGTGGCCGGAGCCGATCACGGCTTCGCCGTCGAGCTTCTCGACGGAGAGCTTGGGGAGGTGGCCGTCGCGGACGGCGTCGGCGAGGGCGCGCATCGCCTCCTCGAGCTCGGGGCCGGCGAGGGCCTCGAGGCGGAGGAGGCCGCGGCCGCCGCGCTCGACGAAGACGAGCGGCTCGCCGTCGCGGAGGAGGAGGTGGGCTCCGGGGGTGCGGCCGGGACGGCGGCCGCCCTCGAGCTTCGGCCAGGGCAGCGAGGCGCCGTAGGGGTTGGCCGGGTCGGTGGCGGCGAGGACGAGGTAGGAGCCGTCGCGTTCGGGCAGCGAGCGCAGGCGCTCGACCGCGCCGGGGAGGGCGAACTGGGCGCCGCCGAGGCCCTCGACGAAGTAACCGCGGCGGGCGGTGCCGAGCAGCTCGAGGTTGCCGAGCTCCCCGTAGAGGGTCGAGAAGCCGCCGGGGATGCCCTCGGCCAGCACGGTCTCGCGGGTGACGATCCCGTAGCGCTCGAGCATCAGCTCGGCGGTGGCGCGAAGCTTGGCGCCGGGGCCGGGCGCGTTGGCGAACAGCGGCTCGGTCAGCGACCAGCGGCCCTGGACGGCGGCGCCGGTGGTGCTGCGACGGCGCGCGAAGCGGCGGCCGGGGCGTTCGGAGGGCGGCACCGCGCGCAGGCGCGGGGCCCGCAGCGGCGCGAAGGCGTCGTTGGTGACCTCACCGGCCCAGACGAGGTCCCAGAGGGCGTTGTGGATGTCCTCGGCCGGGTGGTCGAGCTCGACCACGAGGTCGAGCCAGAAGGAGGGGCCGGCGGCGAGGCGCTCGCGGATCGCGTCGTGGACCTCGCCCTGCGGCGACTCCAGCTTCGCGTTGGCCGGCGGCGGGCCGGCGAGGCGGACGTCCTCGCGGAAGTAGAGAGCGACGCGGCCGTCGTTGCGGCCGAGGGCGCCGGCGCCGATCCAGACCAGCTCGCCGCTGGTGCAGAGCTCGTCCAGCCAGCTCTGCGAGTAGGCGCCGAGGCGGCGCGGCAGGACGTCCTTCTCCCAGACTTTCGGCGTCAGCGCCACGCCCTGCAGCGGCACCAGCGCCTCGCGCAGGCGATCGAGCCCGGCGCCGGTGCGGCGGAAGGCGTCGACGTTCTGCCAGCTCGGCAGGAAGCGGGCGAGCTCCCGCGTGTCGGCCGCCTCGACCTCCTTGCGCAGGCGGGCGAGGCTGGCGCGGCGGACGCGGCGCAGGACTTCGGAGTCGCACCACTCGCGCTCGGTCCCGCCCGGCGCCAGCTCGCCGCGGACCATCGCCCCTTCGGACTCGAGCTCGCGCAGGGCCGGCGAGGGGTCGACCCCGTAGCGCTCGGCGAGCTGCTGGGTCGGGAAGGGGCCGTGGGTGCGGGCGTAGCGGCGGACCAGGGCGCGCATCGCGTCGGGGTGCTCCTCGAGGAAGGTCTCCGGCAGCCCGGGAGGCTCGGGGACGCCGAGCGCGTCGCGGTAGAGGCCGGCGTCCTCGGCGGCGATGTAGCGCTCGCCGCCGGCCATCCTCACCAGCGCCACCCGCCGCTCGGCGACGAGCTTGTCGAGCATCGACTTCGCCGAGTAACCCTCGGCGACGCGCTCCTCGCACTCCTCCAGGGTGAGGTCGCCGAGGTTGCGCAAGAGCTGCTGGAGGGCGTCGCGATCGCCGGCCCGGCCGGCCTCGGTGCGGTGCTGGAGCTGGGCCTCGACTTCCTCCAGCGCCTCGGGGTCGATCAGCTCGCGCAGCTCCTCCTGGCCGAGCAGCTCGCGCAGGAGGTCGCGGTCGAGCGCCAGCGCCGCCGCCCGCCGCTCGGCGTTCGGCGTATCCCCCTCGTACATGTACGTCGCCACGTAGTCGAAGAGCAGCGAGGAAGCGAAGGGCGAGGCGGTCGGCGTCTCCACCTCGACCAGGCTGAGGGCGCGCGAGTGCAGCTTTTCCAGCAGCTCGGCGAGGGCGGGCAGGTCGAGGACGTCGCGCAGGCACTCGCGGTAGGTCTCGAGCACGACCGGGAAGCGGGGGAAGTCCCGCGCCACTTCGAGCAGGCTCTGCGACTTCAGCCGCTGCTGCCAGAGCGGGGTGCGCTTGCCCGGATAGGCGCGCGGGATCAGCAGCGAGCGCGAGGCGTTCTCGCGGAAGCGGGCGCCGAACAGGGCCGAGCCCGAGAGCTCGCCGACGACGAGGTCTTCGATCTGGTCGGGGTCGATCAGGACGAGGTCGGCGGGGGGCGGCTCGTCGGCGTCGGGGAGGTGGATGACGATCCCGTCGTCGGACCAGATCGCGTCGGCCTCGAGGTCGCGTTCGTCGCGGATCTTGGCGGCGAGGGCGAGGCCCCAGGCGGCGTGGACGCGGCCGCCGTAGGGGCTGAGGATGCAGAGGCGCCAGTCGCCGATCTCGTCGCGGAAGCGCTCGACGACGATCGTCTCGTCGGAGGGGACGACGCGGGTCGCCTGCTGCTGCTCGCGCAGGTAGGAGACGAGGTTGTTGGCGGCGCGCTCGTCGAGGTCGTACTCCCGCGCCAGCTCGGCGGGGTCGCGGGAGACCGCCTCGCGGGCGAAGGCGCCGATCGCCTTCCCCAGCTCGGCCGGACGGCCGATCCCGTCGCCCTTCCAGAAGGGGACGGCGCCGGGGGCGCCGGGGGCGGGGGTGACGATCACCCGGTCGCGGGTGATTTCCTCGATCCGCCAGGTGCTCGAGCCGAGCAGGAAGGTCTGGCCGGCGCGGGCCTCGTAGACCATCTCCTCGTCGAGCTCGCCGACCCGGCGGCCGTCGGGGAGGTGCACCCCGTAGAGGCCGCGGTCGGGGATCGTGCCGGCGTTGGTGACGACCAGCTGACGGGCGCCTTTGCGGCCGTGGATCGTGCCTTCGGTCCGGTCCCAGACGATCCGCGGCCGCAGCTCGGCGAAGCGGTCGGAGGGGTAGCGGCCGTCGAGCATGTCGAGGACGTTCTCCAGCTGTTCGCGGGAGAGGTCGTGGAAGGACTGGGTGGAGGTGACCAGGCGCTCGACCTCGTCGACCTCCCACTCCTTGTGGGCCGCCAGCGAGACCAGGTGCTGGGCGAGGACGTCGAGCGGGTTCTGCGGGATCGTCGTCTCCTCGATCTCGGCCTCGCGCATGCGGCGGGCGACGACCGCGCACTCGAGCAGGTCGCCGCGGTATTTGGGGAAGATCCGGCCTTTGGAGACTTCGCCCATGCGGTGGCCGGCGCGGCCGATCCGCTGCAGGCCGCGGGTCACCGACTTCGGCGACTCGACCTGGATCACCAGGTCGACCGCGCCCATGTCGATCCCCAGCTCCAGCGAGGAGGTGGCGACCAGGCAGGGCAGCTCCCCCGACTTCAGCATCTCCTCGACCACGGCGCGCTCCTCGTGGGACAAAGAGCCGTGGTGGGCCCGGGCTATTTCGACGTAGGGCTGCTGGCCCGCGGGTCCTGTCACGGCAGGGGACCCACCCCCCCTTCCGGTAGCTAAAGCTTCCTCAGGGGGGGTCCCCCCTACCGTGCCACCCGCGGGAGGGGCCGATTCGGCAGACGCGTGGCCCGCGTGCTCGGTGGCGGGAAGCTCGCTTTCGCCTTCTCCGTTCGCGAGCTCGTTGAGTCTCTTCGCCAGACGCTCCGCTGCTCGTCTGTTGTTGACGAAGATCATCGTCGAGGTGTGTTCCTGGACCAGCTCGAGGAGCTTGGGGTAGATGGCCGGCCAGATCGACCTCACGTGGGCGCTGGGCTCGATTTCGGTCGGCGGCGGCCCGTCCTCGCTGGGATAGGCGGGGGCTCCCGGGTCGGCCATGTCCTCAACCGGCACCACGATCTCCAGGTCGAGCGCCTTCCTCTGCCCGGCATCGACGATCCGGCACTCCCGCTTCGGCCCGACGAGGAACTTCCCAATCCTCTCCAAAGGCCTCTGGGTCGCCGACAACCCGATCCGCTGAATCCCCTGCGCCCCGGCTGAGGGGTTGGGGGGGTCCTCACCGGACCCTCCCCGCTGTTTGTCCGGCGAGGACCCCCCCAACCCCTCCCCCGCCTCGCGGACCAGCCAGTCCAGCCTCTCCAGCGTCAAAGCCAGATGCGACCCCCGCTTGGTCTGCGCCACCGCATGGATCTCGTCGACGATCACCGCTTCGACCCCCGTGAGGATCTCCCGCACGCTGGAGCTCAACATCAAGTAGAGCGACTCCGGCGTCGTGATCAGGATGTCCGGCGGCTCTTTGGCCATCGCCCGCCGTTCTTTCTGCGAGGTGTCGCCGGTGCGGAGGCCGACCGAGATCTCGGCGCCGATCCCGCGCAGGGGGGCTCGCAGGTTGCGCTCGATGTCGTAGGAGAGCGCTTTCAGCGGCGAGACGTATACCAGCTTCACGCCCGTCCCCAGGTCCTTCGAGCGCGCCAGCTTGTCTATCCCCCAGAGGAAGCTGGCGAGCGTCTTCCCCGACCCGGTCGGGGCGCAGATCAGCGCGTGCTCGCCGCTGGAGATCGCCTCCCAGCCGCCGCTCTGAGCCGGCGTCGGCCCCTCGAAGGAGGCCTCGAACCAGCGCCGCACCGGGGCGCTGAACGGCGCCAGGGGGTCAGACTTCGGGGTGCCTTTCGCCTTCGTAGCCAACCCACCGATCTTACGCAGATCGACGGGTTGGCTCTAGCGGCCTACGGAGTGCCGCCGGCGAACTTGACGTATTCGAACCAGGACTTCTTCGGCGTGAAGCCGGCGCCGAAGAGGCCGGAGCCGTCGCAGAAGTTGCAGGCGGCGCCGTAGTCGTCGATCGAGAACCAGTAGACGCGCTGGATGCGCCACTTGCGCTGGTTCTTCCTCAGCAGCGAGAAGGCGCCCCGCAGCTGCTGGGCCTGACCGGCCGGCCCTTTGGCGAAGGAGTTGCCCGGGGTCCTCGGTTCCGAGCTCCAGCCGAGCTCGGTGATCCAGATCCCGGTGCCGGCGTCGTGGCGCTTCTTCATCACGGCCCGCACTTCTTCGATCTGCGGGGTCAGCAGCTGGTACTTGGTCGAGTAGGGATGCAGGGCGACCCCGTCGAACTTGGCCGCGATCCCGCGCACCTTGTACAGGCCTTCGAGGAAGTCGGAGGCAAACCAGTTGTGGTTGCCCCGCTTCGCGTTGCCGCCCTTCGGCCAGGCGAAGAGGCCGGCGAGGATGATCTTCGCCTTCGCATCGGCGGCTTTGATCGTGTTCGAGGAGATCTTCAGCAGCTGCGCGTATTCGGTCGGGTTCGGCTTGTGGACGAAGAACTTGAAGTTCGGCTCGTTCCAGATCTGCCAGTTGTGGAGCGGGCGGAACGGGACGTCCGGGTGCTCGGCCCAGAAGGATCCGTTGGAGCCGTAACGGGCGACGACCGCCTGGCAGAAGGCCAGCCAGCCGGCTCGGGCCTTGCCTCGCACCGGCAGGTGCGCCGGCACCAGGACACCACCGCCAACCGGCAGCAGGGTTTCGGCCCAGGCCGGGACCCCGGCGAGGAAGGGCAGGACGTCGATGCCGGTGCGGGCGGCCTCGGAGACCTGCGAGTCGGTGGCGCTCCAGTCGAAGGGCGCGCCTTCGCTCGGCTGCGCGGTCGCCCAGTTGATCGGCAGCCGAATCGTCTCGACGCCGCCGGCGTGGACCCGCTGGTACTGCTCGACGGTGAGCGAGGACTGCGGCACCGCGCCCCAGAACTTGGCCGACAGCGCCTGCGCGGCCGAAGCCGTGCAGGCGAGCAGCACCAACGCGAGCAGGCCGGCGAGGACTGCACGGGGGCGCACGCCGAGACCGGTGTTACCCCTTGCTCTAAACACCGTTCAGCCCGCCTTCGGGGCGGTGGGGGAGTCCGACTGGCGGCGCTGGCGCACGATCACGATCCCGGCCGAGACCGCCGCCAGGAGCGCGAGCACGATCAGGATCGGCACGAGCGGCGAAGAACCGCCGCCGTCTTCCTGGGTCTGGCTGCCGACCGGCGCCGCTTCCTGCAGCGCCAGCTTGCCAGCCGCGTCCTTGCCACCGTTCGCGTGTTGGGGATTGGTGGAACCGTTTCCGGTCTGACCTCCACCGGCGCCGCCTCCGGAGCCCGTGCCAGCATCTCCACCCGATGAGCCCCCAGATCCAGAGCCCCCACCCCCACCGGCAGCGCCGGTTTCGTTGGAGGAGTGAGCCTTGCCGCCTTCGCCGCCGCCGCCGACTACCGTCGGGGTGGACGGATGGCTGCCGTAGGCCGAGGGGGTTTCGGTTTCGTATTCAGCCCCGGACGAATCCGCGTTAGCGGCGACCGGAAGACAGGCAAATGCCAGCAGAGCAAGCACTGACAGAAGCGAGAAAACGGATCGGTTCCAGGCGTGGCCCTGGTGGCGGCTCCCAAACATGGCGCGCAAGGTTAGAGCAAATCGCGGCGGCTTTCTCCCCAATTTTGCTGATAGGGGGTCTGGCGCTGACGGGCGGCGGCTACGAGCTCGCCGACCGCCACTTCGCCGGTCTTGCCGTATGGCTGGTGGTTGCTGCGCTTCTGGCGCTGGGCGCCGCTGGCCGTGCCTCATCGGGGAAACCCTTCTATTGGGGGCCGGGACTGGTTCTCGCGCTTGCGGTTTTCTCTGGCCTCTCATCTTTCTGGTCCGGGTCGGTTGAGTTGAGCGTGACCGAGGCCGATCGCGTGCTCGTCTACCTCGGCGTCCTCCTTGCCGCGTTCCTGATCGCCCAAACCGACCAAAGGCGCCAACGTTTCGCTGAAGGGATCGTTTTCGCCTTGATCCTGGTCGGCCTGCTGGGGCTCGCCACCCGCCTCCTGCCCCACGTCTTCCCCGTCGCTGAGGGGCTGGGGAGCGGGCCGAGGCTGCGCTATCCGCTCGGCTACTGGAACGCCAACGGCGTCGCCTGCGCGGTCGCCGCGGCGCTGATCCCCTGGTTGAGCCGGCGCTCGCTGACCCCGGCGCTGCGCTGGCTCGCCGTCGCCTGCCTGCCCGCCGTGCTGCTGACCCTCTACTTCACCTACTCGCGAGGCGGCGTGCTGGCGCTGCTGGTCGCCGGCGGCTGCCTCGTCGCCCTCTCCCACGACCGCCTCTGGATGCTGGGGACGCTGGGCGCCGGCGTCCTCGGGGCGCTGCCGGCGGTCCTGGCGGTGCAGGCCCGGGGCAGCCTCGCCGACAACCTCGACAACGCCGCCGCGGTCGACCAGGGCCTCGTCGTGCTCCTGATCCTGCTGGCGGGGACTGCGCTGACGCTCGGCCTCTTCGCGCTGATGCGGCGGCTGGCCCGCCGCCGCGGCGCCCTGACCGGCCGCGCGATCGCGATCTCGCGCGACCCGCGGGCGCTGCGGGCGGTCGCGATCGGCTTCGCCGTGCTCGCCCTCGTCGCCGTCGTCGCCGTCGGCGGCCGCGCCTGGCACCAGTTCTCGAGCAGCGACATCGAGTTCCCGAACCAGCCCCAAAAGCACTTCGGCGACCTCTCCGGGGCCGGCCGCCACGACTTCTACCGCGTCGCCCTCGACGCCTTCGGCGAAAAGCCGATCGCCGGCAACGGCGCCGGCACCTACCAGTTCTCCTGGGTGAAGCTGCGCACGCTCGAGACCCCCGTCCACAACGCGCACTCCCTCTACCTCGAGGCCTTCGCCGAGCTGGGGCTGATCGGCGGCCTGCTGGTGCTGGGCATGGTCGGCTTCCTGCTCTGGACCGGCTTCTCCGCCTGGCGCCACTCCAGCGGCGTCGCCCGGGAGCGGAACGCGGCGCTATTGGCGGCGGCGCTGGCGCTCGCGGTCGGGATGGCGATCGACTGGTTCTGGGAGATCGCCGCCCTCGGCGCCGTCTTCTTCCTCGCCAGCGGCGCCCTGCTGGCCGCCCGCTGCGGCCAGCTCGCGAGCGCCCGGGCGGCCGGCAACGGGCGCGGCGAGAACCGCGGCATCGGGTTCGCGATCGCCGGCCTCGCCCTCGCCTGGCTGACGGCCCTGGCGCTGATCGGGCCGCTCCTGGTCGACCGCGAGATCAACTCCAGCCAGGCTGCGGCGGCGGAAGGCAACTTCGGCGTCGCCGTCGAAAAGGCCGATACCGCCCGCTCGATCGAGCCCTGGGCGGCAAAGCCCTACGAACAGCTGGGGCTGCTGGCCGAGGTCGAAGGGGATTACACGACGGCGGCCGCGCAGATCAGCAAGGCGATCGATCGCGAGGAAGGCAACTGGCTCCTCTACTACCTGCGGGCGCGGATCGAGCACAAAGCCGGCGACGGGGCGGCGGCGCGGGCCGACCGGCGCCGGGCGC
The DNA here is from genome assembly GCA_025936755.1 of Solirubrobacterales bacterium. Taxonomy (GTDB): domain Bacteria; phylum Actinomycetota; class Thermoleophilia; order Solirubrobacterales; family 70-9; genus VAYN01. The sequence goes on from JAICSS010000007.1 coordinate 14,415, forward strand.
GCGAGCTGAACCCGCTGGAGAGCTGCCTGCGCGAAGGGTGGGAAGGATGCGGATGACGACGAAGCCCCCGCAGCCGGCCCGCGTGGACGTCGAGAAGCCCCGGCTCGGCGACCAGCAGGGCCCGTGGGGCTCGCGCCGGCGGGGGATGGTCCTGCGCCGCCTGCTCGCCGCCGGCGACTGGCTGGCGCTGGTGGCGACGCTCTGCGCCGTCACCGCCTCCACCTCGACCACCGACGTCGCGACGCTCTTCTGGGCGACGCTGTTCAGCCCCGCCTGGATCCTCGTCGTCAAGCTCCACGGCCTCTACGACAACGACCACCGGCGGATCCGCCACAGCACCCTCGACGAGCTGCCCTCGCTGGTCTCGGCCAGCACCCTGGGGACGCTGCTGCTGGACGGCCTGCTGGCGTTGAGCCCGGTCGGGCCGCTCTCGCCGCAGAGCGCGATCGCCGTCGGCGTCGGCACCCTCGCCGTCAGCTTCGTCCTGCGGGGTGCGATCCGCTTCCTCTGGCACAGGCTGACCCCGGTCGCGACCGGGGTCGTGGTCGGCCCCTCCGCCGTCGCCGACCTGATCGCCCGCCGCGTCTCCACCCACCCCGAGGCGCGGCTGGCGCTGGTCGGCTACCTCTCGGCCACCGAGGAGCGGCCGGCGCGGGAGCTGCCGCGGCTGGGCTCGGTCGCAGACATCTCCCGCGTCGCCGGCGAACACGCGATCGAGCGGGTGGTCGTGACCGAACTCGAGATGAGCGAGGGAGCGGCCGAGGGGCTGATCGAGGAGTGCAAGGCGGCGGGGCTGGCGCTCACCTTCCTGCCCCAGCACTACGGCCTGCTCGGGCCGGGGATCGAGCTCAATCGCCTGGCCGAGCTGCCGGTCCTCGACTTCCGCTTCAGCGACCCGCCGCGCTCGACGGTGGCGATGAAGCGGGCGATGGACGTCGTCGTCTCGGCGGCGATGCTGCTGCTGCTCTCGCCGCTGCTGCTCGCGGTGGCGCTCTGGATCCTGCTCGACGACGGCCGCCCCGTCTTCTTCCGCCAGCGCCGCGCCGGCAAGGACGGCGCCCCCTTCACGATGCTGAAGTTCCGGACGATGGTCACCGACGCCGAGCAGCGGCTGCCGGAGCTGGTCGACCTCGCGACCCTCGACCAGCCCGCCTTCAAGATCCCCGACGACCCGCGGGTGACCCGCTCGGGCCGCAGCCTGCGCCGCACCAGCGTCGACGAGCTGCCGCAGCTGATCAACGTCCTCCGCGGCGACATGTCCCTGGTCGGGCCGCGGCCGGAGGAGGAGAGCGTCGTCGCCCTCTACGACGAGCGCCAGCGCAGCCGGCTGGCGATCAAGCCGGGGATCACCGGGCCGATGCAGGTCTACGGCCGCAGCGACCTCACCTTCGAGGAGCGGCTGGCGATGGAGCGCGACTACCTCGACAACCTCTCGCTGCTGACCGACCTGGAGATCCTGCTGCGGACGCCGCGGGCGATGGTCCGCGGCGAGGGCGCCTACTAACGCTCGTCTGCTCCTTCTCGGGGAATGGAAACGGAAAGGAACAGGTGAGATGGTCGCGCTCGAGGTGGTGATCGTCAGCCACGGCGCCGAAGCGCTGCTGCGGCGCTGCCTGCGCTCGCTGCGGGAGCACCCGCTCGGCGCGGGCGAGATGCGGGTCACCGTCGTCGACAGCGGCAGCCCCGACGCGACGCCGGAGATGGTCGAGCGCGAGTTTCCGGAGGTGCGGCTGCTGCGGCGCGGAAACGTCGGCTTCTCGGCCGCCAACAACCTGGTCCTGCGGGAGGGCGAGGCGGAGGCGGTGCTGCTGCTGAACCCCGACACCGAGGTCTACGCGGGGACGCTCGAGGCGGCGCTGGCGCGGCTGCGCTCGCAGCCGCGGATCGGGATGGTCGGGGTGAAGCTGGTGACCGAGAGCGGCGAGCTCGACCACGCCTGCAAGCGCTCCTTCCCCAGCCCGGCGAGCGCGCTCGGGCACTTCACCGGCCTCGGAGGAGCCCAGTACCGGGCAACCCACCTCGGCGACGACGAGCCCGGCGAGGTCGACGCCGTCAACGGCGCCTTCATGCTCTGCCGCGCCGAGGCGGTCCGCGAGGTCGGCCTCCTCGACGAGGGCTACTGGCTCTACATGGAGGACCTCGACTGGTGCCACCGCTTCTGGGACGCCGGCTGGAAGGTCTTCTACGAGCCCGCCGGCGTCGCCCTCCACGTCAAGGGCGCCTCCAGCGGCCGCCGCCGCGCCCCCAGACAGGAGATCGCCTTCCACCGCGGCATGGCCCGCTTCTACCGCCGCTTCGACGCCCCGCAGAACAATCCCCTGCTGAACGCCGCCGTCTACGCCGGCATCGCCGCCAAGCTGGCGACGAGCCTGGCGATCACCGCCGTCCGCGGCCGCTGACTCCCGCCTGTCCCGTTTCAGCTCAACAGCCGAACGTCGACCCGAAGGCCAGAGACTTTGGTCAGCTGCCGATCGCCGGTCACGATCAGCTCGACTTCCGGATCCGCCTCCGCGGAGGCCAGGATCAAGGCGTCCGGCATTCGGAGCGACTTGAAGCGAGACCTGAGGTAAGCAGCCTTGTCGGCCACGGCAAAGTCGACGGGCACGACCCCCGAGAGCAGGCCGGCGAAGAATCCAGCGACATCGCCTTCGTCGTGATGGCCCAGCCGAGCCCCGGTCATTACCTCGGCGTAGGTAACCGCCGATGCCAGCAATCTCTGTCCGCGGACGAGCTCTCGAACCGCCGCGTCCGCGGCATCGTGGAGAGCGTCCTCCCGGTCGAGGAAGCCGACCACGACGCCGGAATCGAGAACTACCGCCACTCCTCGCGCAACCCCTCCACGCGCTGACGCAGATCCCCCCCGGTCGCGAGGCATCCGGAATAGCGATCGAGCAACTCGTCGATCCGGGTCAGGACTACCCGGCCGGCCCCCTCGGCCTCAACTTTGAGCGTGTCTCCCGGGGCAAAACCGGCCGTCCGGAATGCTCCAGCCGGAATCGTCACCTGATGCTTGCTGGAGACCCGGGTTTGACCCTTTACTTTGTGCATATAGGTAAAGAATAGCAGCAGGAAGGAGGTCAGAAGGGAAGTGCATCGCGGACTTCGGCGAGCTTCGGGGCGGTCTTGTCACGCTCGCTGAGGAGCGGGGCCTCGACCTCCCAGTCGACGCCGACATCGGGGTCGTCCCAGGCGATCCCCTTCTCGGTGGCGGGGTCGTAGTAGCTGGAGACCTGGTAGGCGACGTCGGCTTCCTCGGAGAGGACGGCGAAGCCGTGGCCGAAGCCGACCGGGACGAAGAGCTGGCGGTGGCGGACGTCGTCGAGGCGGTGGGCCTCCCACTGGCCGTAGGTGGGGGAGCCGCGGCGGAGGTCGACGGCGACGTCGAGGATCTCGCCGCGGGCGCAGCGGACCAGCTTCGCCTGCCCCGGCTCGGTCTGGAAGTGGATCCCGCGCAGCGTCCCCCGGCGCGAGCGCGAGTGGTTGTGCTGGACGAACTCGGCCTCGACGCCGAGCTGGCGCCAGCCCTCGCGGCTGTAGGACTCGACCATGAAGCCGCGCTCGTCGCCGTGGACGACCGGCTCGACCAGGACGACTCCGTCGAGCTTGGTGGGGAGCCGCTGCGCCACTAGCCGAGGCTCTTCCCGTACTGCTTTTCGTAGTACTCGCGGTACTCGCCGGAGCGGATCGGGCCCCACCACTCCTCGTTCTCGCGGTACCACTCGACGGTGCGCTCGAGGCCCTCGGCGAAGTGGACCTGCGCCTCCCAGCCCAGCTCCTCCTTCAGCTTCGCCGAGGAGAGCGAGTAGCGGCGGTCGTGACCGGGGCGGTCGCTGACGTACTCGATCAGCGACTCGTCGGCGCCGACCAGCTCGATCACCCGCTTGACGACCTCGACGTTCTCGCACTCGTCGGGCCCGCCGACGTTGTAGGCCTCGCCGGCCCTGCCCTTCGCCAGCACCGTGTGGATGCCGCGGCAGAAGTCCTCGACGTAGAGCCAGTTGCGGACCTGGCGGCCGTCGCCGTAGACCGGCAGCGAGTCGCCGTGCAGCGCGTTCAGGACCATCAGCGGGATCAGCTTCTCCGGGTACTGGCGCGGGCCGTAGTTGTTGGAGCCGCGGACGATCGAGGCGTCGAGGCCGTAGGTGTGGAAGTGGGCGGAGACGAGCAGGTCCCCGGCCGCCTTCGTCGCCGAGTAGGGCGAGGAGGGATCCAGCGGCGAGGTCTCGGTGAAGGAGCCGGACTCGATCGAGCCGTAGACCTCGTCGGTGGAGACCTGCAGGTAGCGCTCGACGCCGAGCTCGCGCGCCGCGTCGAGCAGCGTCCCGGTGCCGACGACGTGGGTGCGGGCGAAGGCTTCCTGGTCGTCGATCGAGCGGTCGACGTGGGACTCGGCGGCGAAGTTGACGACCGCGTCGGCGCCCTGCATCGCCTCCCGCACCGCCGCCGGGTCCTCGATCGCGCCCTCGATCAGCTGCGTTCCCTCCGGCAGGTTCTCGCGCCGGCCGGCGTAGGTGAGCTTGTCGAGGACGACGACGTCGTGCTCGCCCCCCACCAGCCGCACGTAGGTGGAGCCGATGAAACCCGCCGCTCCGGTGACCAAAAGCCTCATTCCGAACCCTCCGCTTGTCGTTGGCCGAGATAGCCTGCCAGCCCGTCCTGCCAGCTGGGCAGCCGGATCGCGTGCTCGCGCTGGCTGGCCAGGGCCGAGAAGGCCGGCCGCGGCGCCGCGGCGCCGAATTCCTCGCTGGTGATCGAGAGCACCCTGCACTCGACCTGCGCCTGCTCGAAGATCTCGCGGGCGAACTCGTACCAGGAGCACTGGCCCGCGGCCGCCATGTGGTGGATGCCGTACTCGATCCCCTCGATCAGGCGGACGATCCCGTAGGCGAGGTGCCAGGTGTAGGTCGGCGAGCCGACCTGGTCGCGGACCACGGCGACCTCGCTGCGGTCCTCGGCGAGCTGGAGCATCGTGCCGACGAAGTTGCGGCCGCCGACGCCGAAGAGGCCGGCGGAGCGGACGATGAAGTGGCGCTTGTTGGCGGCGGCGACCGCCTCCTCCCCGGCCAGCTTGGTGCGGCCGTAGGCCGAGAGCGGGGCCGGCTGGTCGCTCTCGACGTAGGGCGCGCCCTTGGCGCCGTCGAAGACGTAATCGGTGGAGACGTGGACGATCCGCGCTTCCACCTCGGCGGCCGCGGCGGCGACGTTGCCGGCCCCCCTGCCGTTGATCGCGAAGGCGGCCTCCTCGGCCGTCTCGGCCCCGTCGACGTCGGTCCAGGCGGCGCAGTTGATGACCACGTCGGGCCGCTCCAGCTCCAGCCGGCGGTGGAGCTGGGCGGGATCGGCGACGTCGAGCTCGACTCGGCCGTAGCCCACGACCTCGTGGCCGGCGTTGCCGGCCGCGAGCATGACGTCGCGGCCGAGCATGCCGGCGGCTCCGGTGACGAGCAGCTTCATACGGTGGCCAGAGTAGTGACGCGGCTCAGGCGACGAAGGACCAGAGGGCGAACTGGGCGGTGAATATCGCCATCCCCGCCGCGAAGAGGGCGACGACCCGGGTCGTCCACCCGCGCCTCTCCGTCACCGTCGCCAGCCAGAGGAAGAGCGGAAAGAGGACGGCGATGAAGCGCGAGGCCGACCAGAAGGGGTCGCCTTCGACCTGCGAGACGAAGGTCGGCGCCAGCGAGAGCAGCACCCAGGTCCCGTAGGCGGCCGGCAGCGTGCGCAGCATCGCGATCCCGCCGAAGACGGCGAAGGCGACGAAGACCAGCTGCATGATGTTGAGGTAGTCGAGGGTGCCGTGGTAGGAGCCGGTGGCGAGGTGCCCGACCCCGTTCCCCGCTTCCCGGAAGCCGGCCCAGATCCCCGTCAGCGGATCGACGGTGTGGCGGCCGAACAGCGCCTGGGCGTCGTTCCACGCCATCCAGTTGCCGAGCGTGAAGTGGAGGTAGGCGCTGAAGGCGATCAGGCCGAGCGGCGCCAGCAGCAGCCAGAGGAAATCCGGCCGCAGGCGATAGCGCGGCCAGCGCCCGTCGTGCAGCTCCCGCTCGCGGTCGGTCCGCGGCCCGTAGAGGTAGAGCATCGCCACCGGGACGACCAGCAGCAGCCCCGGGACGCGGGTCGCGGAGGCGAGAGCGAGGACGATCCCGGCGACGGCCCAGTGGCCGGTGCGGGCGGCGAGGAAGGCGCCGACGGCGAGCAGCAGGAACATCGACTCGCTGTAGGGGATGCCGAAGAAGAGCGCGGTCGGGAAGAAGGAGAGCAGCAGCAGCGTCGGCGCCGCGAACCGCTCCCCGAGCTCGATCGCGGTCAGCCGGTGGAGCAGGGCGAGGGCGCCGAAGAAGCAGGCGAGCGAGACCGCGTAGGCGACGATCAGGATCAGTCCCGGGCTGGCGCCGAAGCCGCTGAACAGGTGGACGACCCCGGGGTAGAGCGGGAAGAAGGCCGGCCGGTTCTCGACCGGGGGCAGCCCTTCGAAGCTCTGGACGTAGCCGTCGTAGGCGATCGCCAGGTAGTGCTGGGTGTCCCACTTCGCCATCGGCGAGAAGACGAGGTCGAGGAGGTTGTGCCCCGGCCAGGCGGCGAAGGGGTGGGAGAGCGAGGCAGATTCGCCGACCACGTTGGGGATGAAGCCGGAGATCGTGACCCAGATGGCGACGCCGAAGACAACCAGGCGGCTGGGCCAGAACGCCGCCCAGGCAGCGCGAGCGCTGGAGCGCCAGCCCACTAGACGAGTTTGATCTCGGAGCGGTCGCCGACGAGGAGGCGGAGCGTCTTCGGCATCCCCTCGCTGCGGGTCAGCTTCACTTCCTTGCCCAGCAGGCTCGCCTCCATCCGCGTGCCGAGGTCCTCGACGACGGAGCCGGAGAGGACGATCGAGTTCTCGACTTCGGAGCGGCGGACGTGGACGTCGTCGCCGATCGAGGTGTAGGGGCCGACGAAGGCGTCCTCGACGACCGCGCCGGCGCCGATCACGGCGGGGCCGCGGACGACCGAGCGCTCGAGCCGGGCGCCGGGGCCGAGGACGACGCGGCCCTCTACCTTGGAGTCCTCGTCGACCTCCCCCTCGATCGCGGTCACCAGCTCCTCGAGCACGAGCCGGTTGGCCTCGAGCATGTCGGCGAGCTGGCCGGTGTCCTTCCACCAGCCGCGGACGACCTCGGAGCGGACGCTGCGGCCGTCGTCGATCAGCTTCTGGATCGCCTCGGTGATCTCCAGCTCGCCGCGCCAGGAGGGCTCCAGCGAGCGGGCGGCGTCGAAGATCAGGTTGCCGAAGAGGTAGACGCCGACCAGCGCGAGGTTCGAGGGCGGGTCTTTCGGCTTCTCGATCAGGCGGACGATGTGGTCCTGGTCGTCGAGCTCGGCGACGCCGTAGGACTGCGGGTCCTCGACCGGGGTGAGGAGGATCAGCGCGTCGGGGCCATGCTCTTCGAAGCTGCCGACGAGGCCGCGGAGGCCGTCGCGCAGGAGGTTGTCGCCGAGGTACATGACGAAGGGCGAGCCGCCGATGAAGTCCTCCGCGGTCAGCACCGCGTGGGCGAGGCCGGCGGGCTCGTCCTGGACGATGTAGGTGATCTCGGCGCCGAAGCGGGAGCCGTCACCGGCCGCCTCGCGGATCTCGTCCCCGGTCTCGGGGGCGATGATGATCCCGATCTCCTTCACGCCCGCGTCCACGAGCGCCTCGATCCCGTAGAAGAGCACCGGTTTGTTGGCCACCGGGACGAGCTGCTTGGCCGAGGTGTGGGTGATCGGGCGCAGCCGGGTTCCGGCGCCGCCGGAGAGGATCAGTCCCTTCAGGGGCTCCATCGGGCTGGAACCCTATCTGCTCCATCCCACCTAGGATTGTGGGTTCATGGTCGCCGCCACCGATCAGCCCCGGGACGAGCTGACGGCGCTCCGCGAGCAGCGCGAGGCGCTGCACCGGGAGCTCGTCCGCAAGACCTACCGCATCGGCGAGCTCGAACAGGAGATCGCCGAGGTAGCCCGCACCTACGAGGAGAGCCTCAGCTGGAGGCTGACCCGGCCGGTGCGCGGCCTCAAGCCGACCCTGAAGAAGCTCCTCGGCCGCTGATGCGACGCGACCTGCGCCTGCTGAAAAGCATCCTCCCCGCCTGGGCGATCGCCCTCCTGCGCCGGCTCCGCGGCCTGCTCCGCCGCGGGCGCCAGCTGCGCCTGCAGACGCCGCGGGCGCGCCGCGAAGCGGCGCTGCAGGAACTGGAAGCGCTGCCGCGGCGGCCGCTGATCTCCTTGGTGATGCCGACCTACCGGACCGACCCCAAGTACCTGCGCGAGGCGGTCGACTCGGTCCGCGCCCAGCACTACCCCGAGTGGGAGCTGATCGTGGTCGACGACGGCTCCGAAGACCCGGCGCTGGAACGGGCGATGAGCTCCTACGCCGCCGACCCGCGGATCCGGTTCCGGCCGCTGCGGGAGAACGCCGGCATCTCCGCCGCCACCAACGCCGGCATGGAGCTGGTGCAGGGCGAGTTCGTCGGCTTCCTCGACCACGACGACACCCTGACCCCCGACGCGCTGCTGCGGGTCGCCCAGGCGCTCGCCGAGGACCCCGAGCTCGACGTCGTCTACTCGGACTCCGACAAGCTGACGATCGGCGGCGTCCGCGCCGACCCGTTCCTGAAGCCGGACTGGTCGCCGGTCTACGCCCTGGGAGCGATGTACATCGGCCACCTGCTGGTCGTCCGTACCGCGGTGGCGAGAGCCGCCGGGGGGTTCGACTCGGCCTTCGACAAGATCCAGGACTTCGAGTTCATGCTGCGGGTCTCCGAGCGGACCGGCCGCATCCACCACATCCCGCAGATCCTCTACCACTGGCGGGCGATCCCCGGCAGCATCGCCGCCGGCACCGAGCAGAAGAGCGGGGTCGAGGAGCTGCAGGCGCGGGCGGTCTCCGCGCACCTGGAGCGGCTGGGGCTGCCGGCGCGGGCGGAACCGCACCCGGCGATCCCGCACCGGGCGGTGCTGGCGCCGGCGAACGGGGCGACGGTGCAGCCGAAGGTGAGCGTCGTCGTCCGCGGCCGCGAGGGCAGCCCGGAGCTGGGGCGGCTGCGGCGCTCGCTGGAGAAGACCGCCTATCCGGAGCTGGAGACGATCGTGGTCGCGAAGGGCAGCCGGGCGGAGGCTCACAACAGGGGCGCCGCCGAGGCTTCCGGCGAGTACCTGCTCTTCCTCGCTCCCGACACCGAGATCGCCGACCCGGCCTGGCTCTCGCAGCTGGTCCTCCACGCCTCCCTCCCGGACGTCGCCGCGGTCGGGCCGAAGCTGATCCGCCCCGACGGCAAGGTCGAGCAGGCGGGGCTGGCGATCGGCCTGCGGGACCCGGCGGCGCCGATGCTGGCCGGGGTCGACGCCGAAGGCGACGGCTACTACGGCGCCCTGCCCTGCTCGCGCGAGGTCTCGGGCCTGAGCGCCGAGTGCATGCTGGTGGCGCGGGGCGACTTCGAGCGCGAAGGCGGGTTCCTGGACCTGTATGCCTGCGAGTACGAGGACCTCGACCTCTGCCAGCGGCTCGCCCGCGGCGGCCGCAAGTGCGTATACGCCGCGACCGCGGTCGTGGTCACGCACCGCAGCGAGGTCTCCCGGCGCGCCGGCAGCGACATCGTCGACCGGGCCCTCTTCGTCGACACCTGGTACGACCGGATCGCGGCCGGCGACCCCTACTTCAACCCCGGCTTCGCCCGCCAGCGCGCCGACTACGTCCCCTCGGGCTGGCTGGAGCCGGTCCACCGCGCGGTCGGAGCGATGAGGTCGCGGTGAACCGGGTCGTCTTCGTCATGTACGGGCCGCTCGACGTCAACAGCGCGATCCAGGCCTTCCACTTCGGCGAGGAGCTGACCGAGCAGGGCTGGGAGGTGACGCTGGCGGGGGTCGGAGACCCGAGCCGGATCGAGGCGGTCGGGCATCCCAGCTTCGAGTGCGTCTCCCACGAGACGCTGGAGGAGCGGATCCGCGCCGGGTCGATCCCGCGGGAGGGGACGATCGTCTGCGGCTGGACGCCCCGCGAGCGGGTGCGGCGGCTGACCACGAGCCTGGCGGCGCGGCTGGGCGTCCCCTACACGGTCCACCTCGAGGACAACGAGAACTACCTGCTGGAAACGATCACCGGGATGACGCTGCCGCAGCTGCGGCGGCTGCCGCCGCGGGCGCAGGACCGGATGAGCACCCTGGACACGATCCACCCCACCCATTACGAGGAGTTCCTACGCGGCGCCGCCGGGGTCACCGTGATCACCGAGGAGCTGAACGACTTCAACTACGGCGGGCGCCCCCACCACGTGGCGCGGCCCGGGATCGACACCGAGCTGTTCAGCCCGGAGCGGCCGACGCGGAAGACCCGCGAGCAGCTCGGGCTGCGGCCGGAGGAGTTCGTCCTCGTCTACCACGGGACGATCCACTACGCGAACCAGCACGAGATGATGAGCCTCTACGTCGCCGTGCAGCTGCTGCGGCGGCGCGGCCACCCGGTGCGGCTGGTGCGGCTCGGCCACAGCGAGTTCGGTGGCGTCGACCCGCGCGCCTTCCGCGCCGTCTCCGACGGGGTGCTGGAGCTGGGCCGGATCGACTGGCGCGAGATGCCCGACTACCTGGCGCTGGCCGACGCCTTCGTCCAGCCGGGCGCCTGCGACGACTTCAACCGCTACCGGCTGCCCTCGAAGCTGCCGGAGTTCCTGGCGATGGGGCGCCCGACTATCGTGCCCCACTGCAACATCGGTCACGACCTCACCCACGGGGAGAACGCACTCTTGCTCGAGCAGGGCAACGCAATCGAGATCACGGCGCGGGTCGAAGACCTGCTCGGCGACCGCGAGCTGGCCGCGAGGCTCGGCGCGGGGGCGCGCCGGTTCGCCCTCGAGGAGTTGAGCTGGCGCGACAACGCGGCCGGCCTCGGCGAGTTCTACCGCGAGCTGATGAGCGGCGCTCCGGCGGAGCAGGCGGCGTGAGCAAGCTGAAGGAACAGGCGGCGCGGGCTCGGGCGGTGGCGCGCAGCTCCCCGGCCGTGCGCAAGGCGGCGAGCAAGGTGCTGGGGCGGGTCCCCCCGCCCGGCGGCGAGAACGCCTCGGCCTGGACGATCAAAGACACGCCGCTGAGGACCCTGGTCGACCGCTACCAGGGGAGCTTTCCGCTTCCGGCCGCCTCCTACGGGACCGTCGAGGACTTCGCCGACAGCGCCGACAACATGCCGGGGCTGGCGGGGGCCAACTTCGACATGAAGGACCTGCAGCGCTGCTGGATGCTGAAGGCGATCCTCGGCAACGTCCCGGTCGGGTCGCGGCTGCTGGAGATCGGCGCGGGCGAACCGCTCGTCGCCGGCGCCCTCTCGCGGATCGGCTACGACGTCACCGTCGTCGACGCCTACGACGGCAGCGGCAACGGCCCGAAGGAATTCGAGACCTTCCGCACCGCCTACCCCGACCTCGCCTTCGTCCGCGAACACTTCCCGCCGCAGACGCCGGTCGGCGACGACTTCGCCGCGATCTACTCGATCTCGGTCCTCGAGCACGTCCCCCTCGACGTGATCGACTCGGTCATGGGCCGCTCCCGCGAGTTGCTGGCCAAGGAGCGGGGCGTCTCCATCCACGCCGTCGACCACGTCCTCGCCGGCTGGGGCGCCGAGGAGCACCTGGAGAAGCTCCGCCGCATCGCCACCGGCATGGGCCTCGGCGACGCCCAGCTCGACGCCGCCCTCGCCGAGCTCGAAGACGACCCGGAGACCTACTTCGTCTCCGCCGAGTCCCACAACCGCTGGCGCGGCGCCCTCCCCTACGACCAGTACCGCATGCGCCGCATCGTCTCGGTCAACCTCTTCTCCGGCGCGACTTCTTAGCCCGCGTTTCGCGAGACCGCAAAAACCCGTCGTATACGCCTCCACCCTCCCCCAAACCGCCCTACAACCGCTCGGCGATCTTGGGGGCCTCGCGCTTGAAGACCCAGACGCCGAGGACGCAGGTGAGGACGTAGATCGCGGTGGCGGGGAGCATCGCCGCCCAGCTACCGGCGGCCTGAAGGGCGGTTTCGGCTTCCGGATCGATGATCCAGTGATGGGCCTGGGCGAAGATCAGGGTCAGGGGATTGGCGAGGAGTACGTCGCGGAGGAAGCTCGGTTCGATGATGCTGAGGGGATAGATGATCGGCGTGCCGTACATCAGCACGGTGGCGGCAACCGTCCAGATGATCGCGACGTCGCGGAAGCGGACGTTCAGCGCCGAAAGAAGGAGCGAGACGGCGCAGGTGAGGACGACGATGAGCAGCAGGATCACCGGCAGCAGCAGCCAGGTCCACATCGGGGTGATGCCGTAGATGAGGATGAAGGCGAAGACGGCGATCAGGTTGAGGGCAAGGGTGAAGAAGGCGACCATCACCGACGAGAGCGGGATCACCAGGCGGGGGAACTGGGTCTTGCGGACGATCCCCTCCTGGGCCAGGACCGAGCCGACCGCCGCCCCGGTCCCTTCCTGGAAGAGGCCGAAGACGACGAGGTTGAAGAGCAGCAGGACCGGATAGTTGGGCACTTCGAAGCGGATGATCCGCGTGAACACCACCAGCAGGACGCCGAACAGCATCAACGGCCTGACCAGCGACCAGATGTAGCCGAAGGCGGTGCCGTGGAAGCTTTTCTTGAATTCCGTGGCCGAGATCAGCCAGAGGAGTTCGAAGAAGCGGCGGCTGCCGCCGCCGGTGGCGGAGGGGCCGCGGACCTCGCGCAGCTCCACCGGCTGCGCCGGCGCCTGGGCCTCGGCGCTCACCGGGCCTCGCCCTCCTTCAGCTCGAACTCGACCTCGGTCTCGAAGAAGGCCACCCCGGCCTCGTCTTTGCCGAAGACGACGAAGTCGAGGATGTGGGGGGAGTAGAGGACGATGTCGGAGATGTTGCGGTTGCGATGGACCCAGCAGCGAACGACGTAGCGGCCGGGGGCGAGGCGGTTTTCGACCCTGCTGCGGATCTGGATCCGCTCGCCGGCGGCGACCCGCTCGGGCAGGTCCTCCTTGGGGACGCCGAAGCCCATCACCTCGACGCCGTCGGGGTTGACGAAGGTGAAGCCGAAGATCGGGCCCTCGACGTCGCGCTTCGCCTCCAGCTCGGCGCAGAAGTGGAGCTCCTCGCCCTTCTCGACGTTGGCCGCCCGCCGGCCCGCGCCGTCCTGGAGCCAGGCCTCCCCGACGACGATGTCGGCGACCTCGCCGAGCGAGTCCTCGCCGCTGCTCGGCGCCGATTCGAAGTTCAGCCGCAGGTACTTGCGGGCGACCTCGCCCGGATCCCCCATCCCCCGCACCTCGCCGTCGTGGAGGAGCATCGCCCGGTGGCAGTAGTGCTCGACGGCGCCCATGTCGTGGGTGACGAGGATGACCGTGCGCTCGGAGTCGCGCATCTCGTGGAAGACGTCGGCGCACTTCTGCTGGAAGGCGGCGTCGCCGACCGCCAGCACCTCGTCGATCAGGAGGATCTCGGCGTCGGACTGGATCATCACCGAGAAGGCGAGCCGGACCAGCATCCCCGAGGAGTAGTTCTTCAGTTTCATGTCGACGAACTCCTCGAGCTCGGCGAACTCGAGGACGGCGCCGAGACGGCTGCGCGCCTGCCGCCGCTCCAGCCCCATCATCACCCCGTTCAGCTCGACGTTCTCGCGCGCGGTCAGCTCCGGGTTGAAGCCGACCCCGAGCTCGATGAAGGGGGCCAGCCGGCCGGCCATCCGCACCCGCCCCGCGTCGGCGGCGTAGATGCTGGCGAGGACTTTCAGCAGCGTGCTCTTGCCGGAGCCGTTGCGGCCGACGATGCCGAAGAACTCGCCGCGGCGGATCTCGAAGGAGACGTCGCGCAGGGCGTGCAGCTGGCGGTAGTCGGGGCGCGAGAAGGTGGTGATCTGCTCTTTCAGCGAGCTGATCTTGTTGACCGGGAGGCGGAAGGACTTGGTCACCCCGCGCGCCTCGATCACGACCGGCTCGGCGTCGAAGTCGCGCCCGCGCGGGGTCGCGGGGCCGTCTTGGGTGGTGTCGACCGCCATCTGCCGACTAGATAATCGAGCATCGACCGGCCGCGCGCCGGCCGCGCCGTCTCAGCGGTTGAGCAGACGGGCGCGGGCCCGCCGCAGAAAGCCGAGGTAGCCGCCGCGCAGGCGCTCGATTTCCTCGCGCAGCTGCGGGTTCTCCCGGCGCAGGTGCTCGAGCTCCGGGCGCAGCTCGGCCAGCTCCGCCTGGGCGCCGTCGCGTTCGCCGACCAGCTTCGCCACCGATCGCGCCGCCGGCGTCGCCAGGGCGGGACGGCGGCCGGCCTCGGCCGCGACCAGCTCGCGCCCGAGCCGTTCGTTGACCCGGCGCAGCTCCTCGACCCGGCGCTCGAGCCCGGCCGTGCGCTCGTCGCTCACGAGCCCGCCTCCTCGAGCATCCGCCGGCGCCGCCGCGAGAGCGCTTCGTCCCAGGAGAGGGCGTGCAGGTCGCCGGTCCCGACACTCGAGAGCGAGTCCGGGCGAACGCGGTAGTTGGCCTCCAGGGCTGGGATCACGGCGCCGAAGCGACCGTCCTCGCGCAGCCGCCGGTAGAGCTCCCAGTCGGCCATCAGCACCCCCTCCTCCTCGTAGGAGTAACCCTCCCGCGTGAACAGCCGCCGGGGCATGAGGGCGATCGAGTCGCCGTCGGAGTTGATCGCGTCGTCGCTGCGGACGGCATTGCCGAGCGCAGCGTAGCCGCCCGTGCCCGCGGCGGCGAGCGCCTCCGGCTCGCCGAAGAAGCGCAGCCAGGAGGTGACGTAGGCGATCCCCGGGTCGGCCTCGACCATCGCCACCGCGCGGGCGACGAAGCCGGGCTCCAGGGTGTTGTCGGCGTCGAGGAAGACGACGTACTCGCCGTCGGCGAGGAGGATCGCGAGGTTGCGGGCGGTGCTCTCGCCCCCGTTCGGCTTGTAGAGGACGCGGACTCGGTCGAGTTCGGCCAGCTCCAGCAGGACCCGGTCCTCGGCGCGGAAGGAGCCGTCGTCGACGACGATCACCTCGAGGTTGCGGTGGCTCTGGGCGAGCAGCGAGTCGACCGCCTCCCGCACCTCCTCGTGCTCCCCGAAGTAGGTGACGACGCCGGTCACCAGCGGCTCCGACGAATCGCCGAAACCGCGAAAAGGGTCACTGGAGAACCCTTTTTGCGGTCTCGCGGAAAAGAGGTCCCGGTATTCCTTCAGCACCTCGTCTTCGTTCGTCAGCTCGAGGAAGCGGGCGCGGGGGGCGCCGGAGGCGCGGAGGCGCTCGACCTCGGCGCGATCGGCCAGCAGGCGTTCGAGCCCGCGGCGAATCGTTTCGCGGTCGCTGCCCTCGAGGTGCCAGCCGCTGACCCCGTCCTCGACGATCTCGGCGAGGCCGCCGGCCGGGGCGGCGAGCACCGGCACGCCGGCCCGCAACGCCTCCAGGGCGACGTTGCTCCAGCACTCGAACCGGGAGGGGACGGCGACGAGGTCGAACTCGCCGTATAGGTCCTGCAGCTCCGCGTGGGGAAGCGGGCCGCGGATGTCGACCCGCTCGTCCTCGCCGGCCATCAGCTCGATCGTCCTGCGCACCGACTGGTTCATCGGCGCGGTCTCGGTGTCGGCGCCGGCCAGGGTCAGGCGCCAGCCCGGGTCTTCGCTGGCGAGGCAGGCTTCGACCAGGGGCAGCACCCCCTTGACCCGCTGCAGCCGCCCGGCGAAGAGGATCCGCAGGGGCCCCCCGGCCTGGCGCGGGCGATCCGGCGGCTCGGCCCCCGGCTCGAAGGAGAGCCGGACCCGCCCGGCGGGCGAGAAGTCGAGGCCCGGGACGTCCCTGCGGTAGGTCTCCAGCACGCTCTCGCCCGGGTGGACGATGCGGTCGGCGAGCCGCAGGGCCTCGCGCTCGAGGTCGAAGACCATCCGGTGGGCAGGCCGCGGCCAGGTGCCGTCGTGGAGGCAGATCAGCTCCGCCATCCCCCGCAGCCGGATCGCGATCGTCGTCCCCCGCAGCGCCGGGCTGCCGGCCGCCCGGGCCTGCAGCGGCACCAGCGCGTGGCCGCGGTAGTCGGGGAACTCGGCGTAGTCGGGCGGCGGCTCGGAGCCGTAGGCCTCCTCGATCGCCAGCGCCACCGCCGCCGAGCGGGCGTGGTCGTCGCAGGAGAAGGCGATCGGCGGCAGCCGCGCCGGGTCGACGACCAGGTGCCGCGGGTTGGGCGCGTCGCCGGGGGCCGCCGGGGGCGCCGCGTCCTCGTAGGCGTGGACGATCGTCACCTCGTGCTCGCGCGCGAGCAGGCGGCCGAGCCGTCCCACGGAGAGGCCGAGACCGCCGTTCCGGCCGTGCTCGGAGGAGACGAGGAGGACGCGCATGCAGGAGCGAAGATAACTTTCCCGGGTGGCGACCGGTACCAACGGCCCTCGCCCCGCACCCGCAGGAGCATTGCGCGGGGGCGGGCCGAGCACTCCCGTCCTCCTGCTGCTGACCTGGCTCTTCGGCGCCTCGGCCTGCCTGCTGCTCTACCTCGGCTCGAAGCTGACCTTCCTGCTCGACGACTGGGAGTTCCTCCTCTACCGCCACGGCGTCGACGCCGACTCGGTGCTCGACCCCCACGGCGAGCACATCGTCGCCCTGCCGGTGCTGATCTACAAGGCGCTGATGGCGACGGTCGGGATGGGCTCGGCCCTGCCCTACCGGGTCGTCTCGGTCGGCCTCTTCCTGCTCGGCGCCGCCCTCCTCTTCGTCTACCTGCGGCGCCGGGTCGGCGACTGGCCGGCGCTGGCGGCGACCGCGGTCGTCCTCTTCCTCGGCTCCGCCTGGGAAGACCTGCTCTGGGCCTTTCAGATGACCTACTTCGGCTCGGTCGCCGCCGGGATCGGGGCCCTGCTGGCGCTGGAACGGGAGGACCGCCGCGGCGAGGCGGTCGCCTGCGCCCTGCTGGTCGTCTCGATCCTCTTCTCCAGCCTCGGCCTCTCCTTCGCGATCGGCGTTGCCGTCTACGTCCTGCTGGGAGGCGAACGGCGGCGGCGGCTCTACGTCTTCCTCGTCCCGCTCGCCGTCTACGGGCTCTGGTGGCTGGGCTGGGGCCACACCGCCGAATCGAGCCTCAGCTTCCACAACGTCGCCCGGACGCCGCTCTACGTCCTCGACGGGCTCGCCAGCTCGGTCGGGTCCGCCACCGGCCTCGGCAACTTCAGGCTCTCCGTCCACGACCCCCTGTTCTGGTCGCGGCCGCTGGCAGTCGTGCTCGTCTTCCTCTCCGCCTGGCGGCTCTACCGGCTGCCGCGGGTCCCGCGCTGGTTCTGGGTGGCGCTCGCGGTCGGCGGCTCCTTCTGGATCCTCGCCGGCTTCAACCAGATGCCGGGCCGCGAGGCCGGCTCCAGCCGCTACCAGTACCTCGGCGTCGTCTTCGGCTTCATGCTCGCCGCCGAGGTCCTGCGGCCGGAGCTGGAACGCGGCCTGCGGATCGGCAGGGCGGCGCTGGCGGCGATCGCCGTCCTCGTCGTCTTCTCCGTCGCCAGCAACCTGGACCAGCTCCATACCGCCTACAAGGGGACCTACCACCCGATCAGCCAGCTGGAGAAAGCCGGCCTGGGATCGCTCGACATCGCCGAAGCTACGGTCGAACCGGGCTTCGTCCTCAGCGAAGACGTCGTCGACACCGGCTTCGTCAACGTCGACGCCGGCTCCTACTTCGCCGCCCGCGACGCCTACGGCTCGCCCGCCTACTCCGCAGCGGAAATCGCCGCCAGCCCGGAGTTCGTCCGCTACGCCGCCGACAAGGTCCTCTTCGGCGCCCTGGGGATCGAAGAGGAAACGCTGCGGGGCGCGGCGCTGGCGCGGCAGGTGCCGACGGCGAGCTGCGAAACCGTCCCCAGCGACGGCACCGCCTCGCCGCTGCTGCGCGTGCCCCCGGGCGGGATCGCGATCAGGGCCGGCGGGGCGCCGATCGAACGCCTCGAGGTCAGCCGCTTCTCCACCGGCTCGGCCCCGGTCCTGGTCGCCGGCATCGGCGCCGGCGAAGCCGGGAGGCTGGCGATCCCGCGCGACGACGCCGGCGAGCCCTGGAAGCTGCGGCTGATCACCTCGGCGCCGGCGCTCGCCTGCCCGCTGGACGCAGGGGGCGGCGGATGAAGCTCTCGGTCGTGATCCCCGCCCACGACGAGGAGGGCTCGGTCGGGGCGACCGTCGAAGGCGTCGCCGCCAGGCTCGGCGAGGAGGCGATCGAGTACGACGTCCTCGTCGTCGACGACAACAGCAGCGACCGCACCAAGGAGATCGTCGAGGAGATCGGCGCCTCGAACCCGCGGGTCCGCTGCCTCACCTCCTACCACCCGCCGGGCTTCGGCTTCGCCGTCCGCTGCGGGCTCGAGCAGTTCGGCGGCGACGCGGTGGCGATCATGATGGCCGACGGCTCCGACAGCCCGGAGGACCTGGTCGCCTACCACCGGTTGCTGGAGGAGGGCTACGAGTGCGCCTTCGGTTCCCGCTTCGTCCGCGGCGCCCGGGTGATCGACTACCCGCGGACGAAGCTGATCATGAACCGGATCGTCAACTTCGGCATCCGCGTCCTCTTCCGCCACGGCTACAACGACACCACCAACGCCTTCAAGGCCTACCGGCGGGAGACGATCGAGGCGATCCAGCCGCTCCTCTCCCACCACTTCAACCTCACCGTCGAGCTGCCGCTGAAGGCGGTGGTGCGGGGCTACAGCTACGGCGTCGTGCCGATCTCCTGGACCAACCGCAAAGCCGGGGTCTCGAAGCTGGCCCTGAGCGAGATGGGCAGCCGCTACCTCTTCATCGTCCTCTACGTCTTCCTCGAGCACCACCTCACCCGCGGCGACTACCGGCGGCGGTCGAGCGGCCGATGAGCGCCCGCCGGATCGGCGCGACGCCGGTGCTGCTGGCGGCGATGGCGGCCGCCGCCGCCTACATCGTCGTCCTCGGACAGAAACTGAGCTTCCTGCTCGACGACTGGGGCTACATCGTCCTCCGCCGCGGCGGCGACTTCGAGAACTGGGTGCGGCCGGACAACGAGCACTTCGTCGCCGGCCCGGTGACGATCTGGAAGCTGCTGATCGCGGCCTTCGGGATCGACTCGATGCTCCCGTTCAAGCTCGTCTCCACCGCGCTCTTCCTCGCCGGGGTCTGGTTCCTCTTCCTCTGGTGCCGGCGCCGGGTCGGCGAGTGGGCGGCGCTGATCGGGATGGTGGCGCTGCTCTTCTGCGGCGCCGCCTTCGACGACCTCCTCTGGTTCGCCTCGATCACCTTCCTCGGCTCGACCCTCGGCGGCCTGATGATGCTGGTCGCGCTCGACCGCGAGGACCGGACCGGCGACCGCCTCGCCTGCCTGGCGCTGACCCTCTCGCTCGTCTTCTCCAGCCTCTGGGTCGCCTTCGCCGCCGGCGCCGCGCTCGACGTCTTCCTGGGGCGGCGCGAGCGCCCTTGGCTCGGGCGCGCCTTCATCGTCGCCGTGCCGGCGGCGATCTACGTCGCCTGGTGGATCGGCTGGGGGCACGAGGCCGAAAGCGCGCTCTCGCTGCACAACGTCCTCCGCTCGCCGGCCTGGGTCTTCGACTCGGCCGCCGGCGCCCTCGCCGCCCTGATCGGGCTGGCGATCCCGGCGGAAGGGATCACCGAGCCCAACGGGCTCGACTGGGGCCGGCCGCTGGCCGCGATCCTGCTGCCGCTGGCGCTCTGGCGGCTCTGGAAGATGCCGCGGGTGCCGCGCGCCCTCTGGGTCGTGATCGCCGTCGCCCTCGTCTACTGGTTCCTCGGCGGCTTCGACGTCAAGCCGGGAAGGGCCGCCTCGGCCAGCCGCTACCAGTACACCAGCGCCGCCCTCGTCCTGATGATCGCCGCCGGCCTGCTCGGCGGCCTCCGCCTCCAGCGCCGGCTGCTGATCCCGGCCCTGGTCGTGCTGGCCGCCGCGGTGCTGCCGAACGCCGTCTTCTTCCACGAAGCCTACGAGAGCTACCGCCGCACCAGCCAGATCGAGCGGGCCGACCTCGCCGCCCTGGAAATCACCCGCCCGCGGGTCGTTCCCGGCTTCCGGATCGAAGAAGAGGACGCCGACACCGGCTACGTGCCGGTGGAAGCGAGCGCCTACTTCGAAACCCGCGACGAAGACGGCTCGCCGGCCTACGACGAAGCCGAACTGGCGGCGGCGCCCGAACACGCGCGCGTCCCCGGCGACAAGGTGATGGCGGCGGCGCTGGGCGTCGCGCTCGCGCCGGGCAAGACGGGCAGGGCCTGCCGCCCGGCGCCGCTCGACGAAGGCTCGCTGGTCCTGCCGCTCGACCGCGGGGGAGCGGCGCTGATGGCGACCAAGCCGCTGCAGCTGGCGCTCGGTCGCTTCTCGGAGTCCTTCCCGGTCGCGCTCGGCGAACTGGCCCCCGGCACCTGGACGACGCTGCGGATTCCCCCCGACCTCTCGCCGCAGCCGTGGAAGCTGCAACTGAGCGGCGCAGGGCAAGTGACGATCTGCCGGGCGCCCGGAGCATGACCGCCCGGCGCGCCACCGGGATCGTCCTAGGAGCGGCGATGGCCGTCTCGCTGGGCCTGATCGTCGCGGCGACGAACGGCCAGGGCTTCGCGATCGACGAACTGTATTACTACGCCCGGGTCGCGATCAAAGACGGCGGCCTCTTCCACTACGACTCGCCGTTCAGCCCCGAGTACCTGCTCTCCCCGTTCAACGGCCACCTCGCGCTCGGCGGCCGCTTCGTCTACGAGACGGTCTTCGCCACCGTCGGCGCCCACTACACCGTCTTCGTCGTCGTCGACGCACTCGGGATCTGCGCCAGCGCCGGCCTCCTCTTCGTCTTCGCGCGGCGGCGGCTCGGCGACGTCGCGGCGCTGGCGCCGGCGCTGCTGGTCCTCTTCTTCGGGATCGCCCGCGAGCAGTTCCTCTGGCCGCTCGACTTCAACACCTCGGTGGCGCTGGCCACCGGTCTGGCGGCGATCCTCTGCCTCCAGCGCGAGAGCCGGCGCGGCGACCTCGCCGCCTGCCTGCTGCTGGCGGTCTCGGCGGCGATGATCGAGGTCGGCCTCGCCTTCATCGCCGGCGCCGCGCTGCTGATCGCCCTCGGCCCGGGCCGCTGGCGGCGGGCCTGGATCGTCGCCGCCCCGCTGGCCCTCTACGCGATCTGGTGGATCTGGTCGGCCAAGTTCGGCCAGGGCGAAACCGAGCTCTCGAACATCACCGCGGCGCCGAAGACCTTCTTCGAATCGATCGCCGTCTCCCTCGGCGCCCTGACCGGCACCAACCCCGTCCACGCCGACTCCTTCGGCACCGAAGCGACGACGCTGGGGCGGGTGCTGGCGGTCGTCGGCCTCGTCGCCCTAGCCGTGCGGATCGCCCTCCGCGACCTGCCGCGGACGATCTGGGTCTGGCTCCTCGTCGCCGCCACCTACTGGACCCTGCTGGCGATCGCCGGGCGGCCGCCGCAGAGCACCCGCTACCTGCTGGTCAGCGCCGTCCTCGTCCTCCTGGTCGCCGCCGACTGCTTCCGCCGCCCGCTGCCGGCCCGGGCGGGGGCGGTCCTCGTGGTCCTGGCGCTGCTGCCGCTGCCGGCGAACGTCGGCGCCCTCTTCACCGGGAAGGACCAGAACGTGCTGCGCACCGACATCCCCAAGAGCCGCGCCGAGTTCGCGATGCTGGAGCTGGCGGGCGAACGCGTCGACCCCGGCTACGTCGTCTCCGCCGATCCCAGGGTCGCCGAACTCGGCGGCGGCCTCTACCTGGGGATTCCGGCCGGCGCCTACCTCGACGCCGCCAGGGAGAACGGCTCGATCGCCTACAGCCTCGACGAGCTGCGCGAACAGCCGGAGGAAATCCGCGAGATCGCCGACGCGGCGCTGGCCGGGGCGATTCCGATCGAACTCGAACCCGCGGACGCGCCCGGGCCGGCCGAGACCTGCCGCACGACCGAACCGGGCAATGGGCACGCCGCCGTGGTGGAGATGGCGGGCGGCTTCAACCACGTGCGGGCCGCCGGGCGGGGGGCGCCTTTGATCGGGCTGCGGCGCTTCGCAAGCTCCGGTCCCGGCGTCCCGATCGCGAAGCTGCAGGCGGGCGGCTGGGCCGTCCTGCGGCTCCCGCAGGACGGCGCGGGGCACTGGCAGCTGGTCACCCACGCCACCGTCACCACCTGCTCGATATAAGAGCGCTACCCGAGTCCACCGAGGAGAAGATCGAACTGAACTACGAGCGCCTCTACGCATACCGGTTCCGCGACGTCGACCAGGGCGCCCGCACCGCCGTCTGGGAGGAGATCGCCCCACACGTTCACGGGCTGATGGGCTCGCCCGGCCGGGTGCTCGACCCCGCCGCCGGCCGCGGCGAGTTCATCGAGGCGATCCCGGCCCGGGAGCGGGTCGCGGTCGACGAGGTCGCCTACCCCGAGGCCGGCCACAGCTCCGGCGTGCGCCGGATCACCTCGAAGATCGAGGACGCGGAGCTGCCGGCCGAGCACTTCGACGGCATCTTCGTCTCCAACTTCCTCGAGCACCTGCCGAGCCAGGAGGCGATCTCCCGGTTCCTGGAAAAGATGCACGGCGCGATGGCCCCCGGCGGCCGGATCGCGATCATGGGGCCCAACTACCGGTACGCCTCGAAGGAGTACTGGGACATGGCCGACCACATCATCGCCCTCACCCACCTGGCGATCGAGGAGCACCTCTACACCGCCGGCTTCGAGCCCGAGCGCACGATCCCCCGCTACCTCCCCTACTCCTTTCGCGGCATCCTCCCCCCCTCGCGCAAGCTCACCGCCGCCTACCTCCGCGCCCCCCTCGCCTGGCGCCTGCTGGGCAAGCAGTTCCTGGTGATCGGGCGAAAGTAGCGAGGCCAAGCAGGTGCAGCACCTTTAGGGGCGGGTGCTACACTCGCTTCCATGCCGACTACCCGTCCCCGTTACACGCTCACCGACACCGGCGCGCTGCGCGAGCAGTTGGACCAGGCACAGCGCCGTTGGCCGCGCGTTCGAGACCGCAAAGAGCTGCTGCTCAAGCTCGCCGCTGCCGGACAGAGGGCGATAGAGCGCGAAGCGGAAGAGCGCAGGAGGACGATCGCGGAGACCGCTGGAGCGTTTACCGGCGTCTACCCGCCCGACGCGCTCGCGCGGCTGCGCGAAGACTGGCCGGAGTGATCGTCTTCGACGCCAGCGTCCTGATCGCCTACCTCAACGGGTCCGATCCGCACCACGCCAGAGCTCGAAGCCTGCTGGAAGCCCATAGCGGCGAGCCGTGGGGAGCCGGCTCGATAACCCTCGCCGAGACGCTGGTCTACCCCGCGCGCGCAGGGCGCCTCGAGGAGGCGGAAGCGGCTCTCCTCGGGCTTGACCTTCAGGTGCTTCCGATGGGGACAGGCGCGCCTGGCCGCCTGGCCGAGATGCGCGCCGACCTGGGGCTGAACATGCCGGACTGCTGCGTGCTTCTGACGGTGCAGAACAACGAAGCCATCGTGGCGACCTTCGACGCCGGCATGCGCGCCGCGGCCGGGAAGCTGGGGGTCGACCTCGCCCCCGACGCTCCCGGGTAGAAGTCTCAGGGCAGCGGGCAGACGTAGACGGGGCCCCGCACCACTGCCAGCCAGGGGTCGGGGGCGGAGTCGCGGGGGATGCGCACAGCCGCCCAGCCACGGGCCGGGAGGTTGCCGACGGGGACGCCGTAGGCGCCCTTGGAGAAACGGCTGAGGCCCACCTCGACCGCGGCGCCGCGGGAGCCGAGGAGGGCGCCGCCCGGAGGCAGCTCGAAGTAGGCGGCGTCCTTCGCGGTGGCGTCGGTGACGCTCGGGCAGGAGGAAGGATCGGCGGGGGCCGGCGATCGCCGCAGCTCGAGGCCGAGGGCGGCGACCAGAGCGGCGTCGGCGATGTCGCGGACGCCCGGGCCCTCGCCGCGCAGGCGCTCCAGGGAGAAGCCGAGGGGCCCGTAGCGGTCCTCGCCCTCGAAGTAGTCGCCGGCGGCCATCGGGACGAAGACCGCTCCACCCGCTTTCTGCACCCGCGGGTCGCCGGCGGCGACGAAGTCCGGCGAGACGCGCGCGCGGGCCAGGTCGAGCATCGCGTACTCGGCCCGGTTGGCGTTGGCTTCCGGCAGCATCGCCGCCCGGCCGTCTTCGAGCTTCGCCAGGTTCCCCGGCAGCGCCAGGGCGACGACCAGGAAGACCGCGGCGATCGCCAGCGCCGGCAGGCGCCGGCCCCGCAAGGCGTCGGCGGCGACCAGCAGCGCCATCGTCGCGGCGACGAAGAGGTAGCGGGCGGTGTCGGCCTCGCGCCCGCCCATCGCGATCTGCACCCAGTAGGCGAGGAGGACCGACAGCGAGACCCAGAGCGTCGGCGGCACGCCGCGGCGGCGGATCCGCAGGGTCAGGGCCAGGGCCCCCAGGGCGGCGAGGACGACGCCGCCCGTCGTCACCGTCGTCTGCCCGGCCGGGACGTCGCCGCCGGTCGGGTTGAGCCCGGTCAGGGAGCCGGCGACCGCCGCCGCCCCGTCGAGGATCGCGCCCGGGATCAGCCGGACGTTGGCCAGCTCGGTCTCCGACTGCCCGAACTTCCGCGCCCAAAGCCACCAGACCCCGTAGAGGGCGACGGGAACGAGGAAGATCCAGAGGCGGCGGGCCCGATCCTCGCGCAGGAGGACCGAGACCGCGGCGCCGACCGCGAAGGCGAGGCCGACCTCGAGGGTGGCGACGGAGAGGACGAGCAGCAGGCAGGCGGCGACGTCGCCGCTCCTGTCTTCCCGTTCCAGTGCCAGCAGGGCCCCGAGGCCGAGACCGAGCGAGTAGACCGTGTGCAGGTTGAAGGGCCAGAGAAAGGTCTCGTTGGCGTAGCCGAGGAAGAGCAGCGAGAGGCTGAAGGCGAGGGCGATCAGGGGGTCGGTCCGCCGCCGCACGAGGACGAAGAAGACGCCGACGCAGACGAGGATCCCGGCGATCTCGGCGAGGCGGAAGACGACGTAGTCGGTTCCCGCAATCGCAAACAGCGCTTCGAAGACGACCCGCCCGCCGAGAACGAGGTGGCCGTTGTGGGGGGCGAAGAGGTATTCGACGCCGTGCAGCGGCGCGACAACGCCGTCGCGGATGACGAAGTGGGCGAAGTAGAAGACTTCGTCGCCGTTGAGAGCCAGGTCGCGGCCGACGTGGAGGGTCCAGGCCGCCGCGGCCGCCATCGCCACGAGCAGGAGCGCGGGAGCCACGACCGGCTTGCGCAGCAGCTCGCGCACCGCGGCTCCGCTACTTCTTGCGCCGGTCGTTGAACCGCATCCGCGGCACCCGCCACATCGCCTCGCCGACGATCGAGCTGTCCATCTTCGACTTGCCGACCTCGCGGTCGCGGAAGACGATCGGCACCTCGGCGACCTCGAACCCGGCCTCCAGGGCGCGGTAGGTCATCTCGATCTGGAAGGCGTAGCCGCGGGCGTCGACGGCGTCGAGGTCGATCGCCTCCAGCACCTCGCGGCGGAAGCACTTGAAGCCGCCGGTCAGGTCCTTGACCTCGACCCCGAGGATGAAGCGCGCGTAGGCGCTGCCGCCGCGGCTGATCGCCCGCCGCAGCGGGCCCCAGTTGCGGACGCCGCCGCCCTCGACGTAGCGGGAGCCGATCACCAGGTCGGCCCGCTTCGCCGCCTCCAGCAGGCGCGGCAGGTAGGCCGGGTCGTGGGAGAAGTCGGCGTCCATCTCGAGCACCAGCCCCGCGCCTTCGGCCAGCGCCCTGCGGAAGCCGGCGATGTAGGCGGGGCCGAGCCCTTCCTTCCGCTCGCGATGGAGGACCCGCACCCGCTCGTCCTCCTTCTCCAGGCGTTCGGCGATCTCGCCGGTCCCGTCGGGCGAGTTGTCGTCGACGATCAGGACCCGCGCCCCGGCCGGCAGCTTGGGCAGGACGGCGGCGACGAAGGGCTCGAGGTTCTCGGCCTCTTCGTAGGTGGGCAGGACGACCCAGGCGGGCCCCCGCGGTTCGGTCGCGGTCACGGCGCCTAGGGCCGGGCCCGTCCGCCGGTCATCTTCACGAACGCGTGCCAGGAGGGCTTCGCCTTGAAGCGGGGCCCTGCGCGGAAGAGGCCGACCGAGTCGCAGAAGTCGCAGAGCAGGGGCGTGTCCTTCCAGGAGAACCAGACCACCTGCTTCAGGTTCAGCCGCCGCTGGTTGGCGATCAGGTAGCCGTAGGCGCTCTTCAGCTGGCGGACCTGGCCGCGCACCCCCTGCTCGAAGGCGTCGTGCTGGAAGTCGTTCTGTGAGCCCCATCCCATCTCGGTCACGTAGAAGCCCGGGCGGTCGTGGTTCTCCTTGCTGACTTCGTGGAATTCCTCGACCATGTCTTCGAGTTCGCCGGTGTCGATCGCGTAGGGGTGGAGGGCGACGCCGTCGAACTTGCTCTTGATCCCGGGCCGGCGGTAGAGCTGTTCGAGGAAGGCGGCCGCCGGCATCCCCCTCTTGCCGCGCGCGTTGGGCCGCGCGAAGAGGCCGCTGAGAAGGATCCTGGCGCCGGGCTGGACCGACTTGATCGCCCGCTGGCTGATCGTCAGCAGCTTCGCGTAGTCGCCGACGGAGACCGGGAAGGCGAAGTAGAAGAAGTTGGCCTCGTTCCAGATCTGCCAGGTCCGCACCGGCTTCGCCGCCGTGATCGCCGGTTCGTAGTCGACCCCTTCGGTTTCGTGTTCGCGCCAGAACTGGCCGCCGGGCCCGTAGCGTTCGACCGCAGCCTTGACGAAGGCGGTCCAGGCGGCGCGCTGGCGGGCGTTGTGGACCGGCAGCTTGGTCAGCCTGCCGAGCCAGGGCGGGGTGCCGGCGAGGAAGGGGAGGATTTCGAGCCCGCCGCGGGCGGCGACTTCGACCGTGGGGTCGATCGAGGACCAGTCGTAGCCGCCCCTGCGGGTCGGCTGCACGGCCGACCAGGCGATCGGCATCCGCAGCGTTTCGATCCCACCCGCCCGCATGTAGCGGATGTCTTCGTCGGTCAGCGGCGTCTGCGGTGCGACGCCGAAGAAGCCGCGCGGCAGCTGCGGCTGCGGCTTGGCGCTGCCGCCGGCGGTGAAGACGAGCAGCGCGAGGACGCCGGCCAGCGCGAAGGCGGCGAGGATCCGCAGCTTCACGCCCTGACCGTCCAGCGCTCGAGGTTCTGCTCGTACATCTCCTGGAGGATCTCCTCGATCCCGTAGCGCAGCTTCCACTCGGGGTAGTCGGCCTGGAAGGGGGCGAGGTCGGAGATCCACCAGCGGTGGTCGCCGATCCGCGGCTCCTCCCCCATCTCCCACTGCAGCTCGCGCCCGGCGATCCGCTCGCAGACCTCGATCGCCTCCAGCATCGAGCAGTTGCTGGAGCGGCCGCCGCCGATGTTGTAGACGGCGGCGGGGCGCGGCGCCTTGCGGAAGGCGTCGAAGGCGGCGATCAGGTCGGCGCTGTGGATGTTGTCGCGGACCTGCTTGCCCTCGTAGCCGAAGACGGTGTAGGGCGTGCCGGTGGCGACGCACTTCATCAGGTAGGCGAGGAAGCCGTGCAGCTTGGCGCCGGCGTGCTGGGGGCCGGTCAGGCAGCCGCCGCGGAAGGCGACGGTCGGCATCCCGAAATAGCGCCCGTACTCCTGCACCAGGAGGTCGGCCGCGGCCTTGGAGACCCCGAACAGCGAGTGGGTCGAGTGGTCGATCGACATGCTCGTGTCGATCCCCTTGAAGTAGGGGTGGTCCTCCGGCAGCTCCAGCCGCTTCTCCAGGCTCTGCAGCGGCAACCGGTTCGGCGTGTCGCCGTAGACCTTGTTGGTCGAGCAGTGGACGAAGGGGGCGTCGGGGCAGTGGGCGCGCGCCGCCTCCAGCAGGTTGAGGGTGCCGTTGGCGTTGACGCCGAAGTCGGTCTGGGGCTCGCTCGCGGCCCAGTCGTGCGAGGGCTGGGCGGCGGTGTGGACGACCAGCTCGATCCGGCCGGCGCGCTCGCGGAAGATCCGGTCGACCGCCTCGGCGTCGCGGATGTCGGCGTTCTCCCAGCGGAACTCGGCGGGGTGGGCCTCGATCAGCCGCCGGGTGACGTGCGAGGTCGAGGATTCGGGGCCGAAGAAGCGGGCCCGCATGTCGTTCTCGATCCCGACCACGTCGAAGCCCTCGCGGACGAAGTGCTCGACCGCCTCGGACCCGATCAGGCCACCTGCACCCGTGATGATCGCCACCGGCATACGCGTCATTCCCTTTCGTTCACTGGGGTTCGATTTGGAGGGCGTCGGCGATCCGCGCCTCGTCGGCGGCGATCCACTGGTGGATGTCCGCCAGCACCTGCTCGGCGCTGCGCCGGGGTCGCCATGCGTCGAGACCGAAGAGCCTCGCGCAATCGGAAAGGTACACGGGCACGTCCCCGGAACGGGTCTCCGGCACGGCTGCAATCGGCACTTCGTTGCCGGTCAGCCGCCGGCAGATCGCCGTCGTCTCCAGCAGCGAGAGGCTGCGCTCGCGGCCGCCGCCGACGTTCACCGTGCGCCCGTCCCAGGCCGCCTGGTCCATCAGCTGCAGCTCGACCAGGTCGACCAGGTCCTCGACGTGGAGGAGATCCCGCACCTGCTTGCCATGCCCCCCGAACCCGATGTAGCCGAGGGGGTTGCGGAAGTGGTGGGCGAGCATCCAGTGGGTGAAGACCCCCTGGTCGACCTTGCCCATCTGCCAGGGGCCGGCGATCACCCCGCAGCGGTCGATCGCCGCGGGGAGGCCGAAGGCCGCCCGGTACTCCTCGATCAGCAGCTCGGCCGCGAGCTTCGTCGTCCCGTAGAGGGTGCGGGCGCCCGCCAGCGGGAACTCCTCCGAGATCCCGGCCGGGGAGACGCCGGGCACCTCCTGCTCGGCGGCGATCTCGAACCGGGTCTCCCCCTCCTCCAGGTTCAGGCCCACCTGCGGCGCCACCGGGTAGACCCGGCTGGTCGAGAGGAAGAGGAAGAAGGCGCCGTCGCGGCGGGCCAGCTCGAGGCAGTTGTAGGCGCCGGTGAGGTTGGTGTGGAGGAGGTAGGAGGTGTCGCCGTCGACGCCGCTCATCGCCGAGGGCTCGGCCGAGCACTCGGCCAGCGCCGTGATCGGCGGCAGCGCCGCCAGGTCCCCGGGCTCGCGGACGTCGCCGCGGCGGAACTCGACCCCCGCCTGCTCCAGCCGCGGCAGGTTCAGCTCCGAGCCCTTGCGGTAGAGGTTGTCGAGCGCGATC
Organism: Solirubrobacterales bacterium; assembly: GCA_025936755.1. Classification (GTDB taxonomy): domain Bacteria; phylum Actinomycetota; class Thermoleophilia; order Solirubrobacterales; family 70-9; genus VAYN01. The sequence goes on from JAICSS010000007.1 coordinate 43,538, forward strand.
ACCTCCCAGTCCGGGTGCCGGGAGGCGAGGGAGACCGCGAGGTTGGAGCCGACGAAGCCGGCGCCGCCGGTGATCAGCAGCCGCTGCAAGGCTGGCGAAGCTATCACCTAGGATCGGCCCACTTGGAGTTCGAGGCGCCTCCCGACAGCCCTGACCTGAGCGCCGGCGAAGTGCACGTCTGGCGGGCGGAGCTGGAGACGGTTCCCGCCAGCCTCACCCTGCGCCGGGTGCTGGCCGCCTACCTGGGCGGCGCCCCCGGGGAGATCGAGCTGACCGAGGGCGAGCACGGCAAGCCGCGGCTCGCCGCGGAGCCGGCCCGGCTCGCCTTCAACCTCAGCCACTCCGGCGAGCTGGCCCTGGTCGCGGTCGCCCGCGACCGCGAGGTCGGGGTCGACGTCGAGCGGGTCAAGCCCGAGCGCGACCTCGTCGCCGTCGCCGAGCGGGCGCTGGCGCCGGGCGAAGCGGCGGCCGTGCGGGCGGCGGCCGAACCGGAGCGGGCGCGGCTCTTCTACGGGCTCTGGACCCGACACGAGGCGCGGCTCAAGTGCCTCGGCGTCGGCCTCGCCGCGCGGCCGGCCTGGCCGCCGCCCGCGGTCGCGGTGCAGGCGCTGCCGATCGACCCCGGCTTCGCCGCCGCGGTGGCGGCGGGCGGCGGCCCGGTTCCGGTCCGCTGCTGGACGTTCGGCTAACCGCGACCATTTGCCGGCGGGAGGGTTAGCTACCTTGAGCACCTTGATCAGGGCCGCGGGAAAGATCGCCGTCGTCGCCATGCTCCTCGCGGGGCTGTGGTGCGCCAGCGCGCAGGCGCTGACCCTGCAGCAGGTCGGCAGCTTCGAAGACCCGATCTTCGTCACCTCCGCCCCCGGCAACCCCGACCGGCTCTTCGTCGTCGAGCGCCAGGGCCGGATCGTCGAGTCCGAAAACGGGACCAGCACGGTCTTCGCCGACATCCATACGCTGGTCTCGACCGCGGGCGAGGGCGGCCTGCTCTCGATCGCCCTCGCGCCCGACTTCCAGACCAGCGGCCGGCTCTTCGTCTACTACACCGGCAAGGAAGAAAGCCCGGCCGAGATCCACGTCGCCGAACTGGTCGCCGGTGGCGGCGTCGCCCCGCTCTCGAGCCTGCGGAACCTGCTGACGATCCCCCACCCCGACCACACCAACCACTACGGCGGCCAGCTCCAGTTCGGCCCCGAAGGGAACCTCTTCATCGGCACCGGCGACGGCGGCGGGGAAGACGACCAGGAGCACAACTCCCAGGACCTCGGCAGCGAACTCGGCAAGATCCTGCGGATCGACCCCGACACCGACGGGGTCGTCGTCTACAGCGTCCCGCCCGGCAACCCGTTCCTGGGGACCCCCGGAGCCGCCCTCGACGTCTGGGCCTACGGCCTCCGCAACCCCTTCCGCTTCTCCTTCGACCGGCAGACCGGCGACCTGCTGATCGGCGACGTCGGCCAGGGCGCGCGGGAGGAGGTCGACTACGCCGCCGCTCCGGGCCTCGGGGCCGGCGCCGACTACGGCTGGAACTGCCGCGAGGGGCTGATCGCCGGGCCGGCCACCGACGAAGGCTGCGACGCGGGGCCCTTCACCGACCCGATCTTCGACTACCCGCACTCCGAACCGCCCGGCGACGTCGCCCACGGCTGCGCGATCATCGGCGGCTACGTCGTCCGCGGGCCCGGCTACGGCGACCTCAGCGGCCGCTACCTCTACGGCGACCTCTGCGTCGGCGAGCTCCGCTCCCTCCTGCCCGCCCTTCCCTTCGCCGGCGGCGACCGCTCCGAGGGGGTCTCGGTCGCCAACCTCAACTCCTTCGGCGAGGATTCCTGCGGGCGTCTGTACGCCGTCTCCGGCGACGGGCCGGTCTACCGGCTCGTCGGCCCCGGCGGCGACTCCTGCACGCCGCAGGCGCAGCCGCCCGCGCCGAAATCCTCCTTCATCGGGATCAGGGCGCTGCGGCGCAAGGTGAAACGCAACCGGCGCGCTTTCATCACCGCCTTCGTCTCTCCCTGCAGCGGCCGCCGCGGCCAGCCGGTCAGCCTCTGGCAGGGCCGGCGCAAGATCGGCACCCGCCGGCTCGACCGCGTCTGCACGGTACGGTTCAGGCCGCGGATCAAGCACCGCGTCGCGTTCCGGGCAAGGGTCCCATCCGACGGCACCTACGCCGAAGCGACCTCGCGGCGGCTGAAGATCCGCATCCTGCGCCGGCACCGCCACTAGCGCCGGCCTCGTCACGTCCAACCGCACCCCTGGCCTCGATGGGCTCCCCCCGTTCCGATCACGAGATAACCAGCCTGCGCACCGCCCCCGGCGAGCTTTCCTTCGATGCGCGCGTCGGCGAGCGGACGACGAAGGTCTGGATGCGGACCGATTCGCCGCTGACCCCCACCGCCGACGCGGCGCTGGCGGCGGCGGCGATGCCGGCGATGGCCCACGGCGGGACCTTGCGGATGAGCGACCCGGTCAGCCCGCGAATGCTGCGCGGCCAGCGCGAGTTCCAGGCGATCCAGCGAAGCTGGTCGCTCGACTGGCCGTTCACCGAGCCCCTGCACGAGGTCGAGGTGAGCGCTCCCGTCCGCGAGGTGAGGGAGGTGGCCCCGAAGGGAAGGGTGGCGGCCTTCTTCAGCGGCGGCGTCGACTCCTGGGGGACGGTCCTCGACAACCCCGACCTCACCGACCTGATCTTCGTCCGCGGCTTCGACCTCGCCCATGAGGGACCGCATGCCCAACTGGCGGAAGAGGTCGAAGTCCGGTTGCGGGAGGCCGCCGATGGGCTGGGCCTGCCACTTCACGTGGTCACCACCAACCTGCGTCAGTTGAGCGATCCGCACGTCCCCTGGGACGTCTATTACGGCTGCGGGCTGACCTCCGTCGCCCTCTTCATGGGTCCGGCCTTCGACCGCATCCTGATCGCCAGCGACGGCGACTACGAGGTCCAGGGGGGATGGGGCACCAACTGGCTGGTCGATCGACTCTGGAGCACCGAGGAGCTGGAGATCGTCGACGACGGTGGATCCCACAGCCGGATGGATCGGCTGCGGCGGGTTGCCGAGGACCCGGTCGCCTGCCGCAGCCTCAGGGTCTGCTGGGAGAACCCCGACCGCACCTACAACTGCGGTCGCTGCCAAAAGTGCCTGATGACGCTGATCCCCCTGGAGGCGATCGGCGCCCGCGAGCGGGTCACCTCCTTCCCGCCCGAGCTCGAGCTCGATCCCCAGGGTCTCGCCAAGCTCGTAATCCCCAACACCGTCTCGCTCTCCTACTGGGAAGACATGCTGGATGCCAGCCGGCAGGCCGAACGGAGCGATCTGGAGGCGGCGCTGGCGCCGGTGGTCGCAAAGGCGAAGGCCGGTCTCGGTCTCCCCCGGAGCTTCCGGCGGCGGCGCCGGCCGGGCCCGCCGCCCTCGGGAGCGGCCCAGAGCCAGACGCTCTTCCCCGCCGACTCGCCGCCGGCGCTCTTCGCCACACCGGAGACCGCCGCCGCGGTCGCCGAGGCGACCTCGGTCGCCTTCCTGGTCGGCGGCTACGACGGCTCCGGCAACTTCGGCGACGTGCTGATGCTCGACGTCGCCCTCGAGCTGCTGGCGCCGCTGGAACCGGGGCTCCTGGTGCTGCCGGTGCTGGAGCGGCGCTACGCCCCGCACCATCCGGGGATCGCCGAGCAGATGCTGCGCCCGCCGCGGCACCCCGTCTACTTCGACCCCGAGGGCGACGGCGAGGACGGCCTGGTTCCGATCGCCGCCGGCCCGGGCCTCTCCACCGCGATCTCCTACTTCTACGGCGGCGGCTACTTCAACGGTCTCTGGGGCGACCGCAAGCTGGCGATGATGCGGGCGGCGGAGGGGCTCCTGGCGGCGGCACAGCCGCGCGAAATCCGCCGCGTCGGCTCCGGGCTGCAGGTGGAAGCCGCCTGGCTCGCCGGCCTCTCCGGCGGCGACAGGGCCCAGCTGCGCAGCTTCGAGCTGCTGGGAACGAGGGACCCGCGCTCGGGAGAGCTCCTTGCCGGCTTCGGCTCGGCGTTCGTCCCCGAAAGCGGCGACGACGCGCTTGGCGCGCTCGGCCGCCTCCGCCCCGCCGCCCCGGCGGAGGCGGGGCCGTTGCGGGTCAACCTCCACTACACCGAGCACGACTGGGTGACCGGGGAGTCGCAGTCGCTGCTGGACTTCTACGTCGACCTGCTGACCGCGCTGGGGCAGCGGCTCGGACGGCCGCTCGTCGCCCAGCCCCTGGTCGCCTACCTCGACCCCCGGGTGGACGAGCAGCCGGCGGCGCGGCGCCTCGCCGAGGCCCTCTCCGCGCGCGCGATCGAGGTGCGGCCGCCGGTCGTCCTGCAGCCCGCCCGCCTCGGCGCCGCCGCGGCCGAGATCGGAGCCGCATCGCTCACCGTCGCCTGCTCCTACCACGCCGCCCTCACCTCGCTGATGCTGGGCCTGCCGACCCTGACCGTCGCCCACAACCCCTCCTACGAGCAGAAGGCCGCCGGGCTCCTCGACGCCTTCGGCCAGCCCCCCGAGTTCACGATCCGCCCCGGCGCCGACCCCGGCGCCTGCGCCGAGCTGCTGGGGAAGACGGTGTTCGACCCCGAGGCGGGGCGCCGGCTCCGGGTCCGGCTGGCGCTGGACGCGCGGCGGCAGCGGCGCCGGCGCGCCGGCGCCGAGGCAGACCTCTTCGCGCGGATCGCCGGCACCGTCGCCGGGGTCGAGGAAGCGGGGCCGCAATGGGCCGGCGGGGAAGCCGACGCCGACCGCCGGGTGCGGGAGGCCGAGGGCCGCGTCCGCGCAACCCAGGAGCACGCCGCCCATGCCGAGGCCCACGCCGCGAACCTGGAAGCCCGGATCGCGGAGCTGACCCGGTCCACCTCCTGGCGCCTGACCCGGCCGCTGCGACGGCTGACCGAGAGGGCGCGGCGGTACCGGTGAGCGCCGAGCCGGCCAGCGCCGCGACGGAGCTCCGCGCGGAGGCGGGCGAGCTCTCCTTCCTCGCCCGCGCCGGCGAGCGCGAGCAGCGGCTCTGGTTCCGCTGCCGGAGCGCAACCGCACCGCCCGCCGAGCCGGCCCTGGCGACGCTGCTGATGCCGGCGATGACTCGCGGCGGCAGCCTCGCCGTCGAGGTCCCGATCAGCGCCCGCCTGCTGCGAAACCAGGCCGAGTTCCAGTCGGTCCAGCGCGCCTGGTCGTCGCGGTGGCCGTTCGGGCAACCGCCGCTGCGCGAGGTCGAGGTCAGAGCCCCCTCGCGGCTGGCGCCGGGGCCGGGCGAGCCCGGCCGCGTCGCGGCCTTCTTCAGCGGCGGCGTCGACTCCTGGGCCGCCGTCCTCGCCAACCCCGACGTCACCGACCTCGTCTTCGCCCGCGGCCTCGACCTGATCCCGGGCGCGCCGCAGCACGCGAAGCTCGCCGACGAGGTCGAGGCGCGGCTGCGGGAGGCGGCCGGGGGGCTGGGGCTGCCGCTGCACGTCGTCGACACCAACGTCCGCGCCTTCTCCGACCCGCTGGTGCGCTGGGAGACCTACGCCCCCTCGGTCCTCGCGGCGATCGCCCTCCTCCTCGCACCGCTCTTCGAACGGGCCCTGATCGCCACCGACCTCGAGCACCGGCGCCAGATCCCGCTCGGCGCCGCCCGGCTCGTCGACCACCTCTGGAGCACCGAGGGGCTGGAGGTCGCCGACTGGGGCGGTCGCTTCAACCGGACCGAACGGCTGGAAGCGATCGTCGACCACCCGCTGGTGCAGCGCACCCTGCGGGTCTGCTGGCAGAACCCCGGCGGCGCCTACAACTGCGGCCGCTGCGGCAAGTGCCTGCTGACGATGATCGCCCTGGAGGCGATCGGCGCCCGCCGGAGGGTCCGCACCTTCCCGGCCGAGCTGGACCTCGGCCCCCTGCGGGACTACGCGCTCTCGACGCCGCTGCAGGTCGCCTTCTGGGAGGAGCTGCTGGAGACGACGCGTCGCACCGGGCGGCGCGATCTGGAGGAGCCGGTGGCGGCGGTGGTCGCGACGGGCCGCCGCGCGGTCGGCGGACCGAGGCACGAGCTGGCGCAGGTGCTCGGCTCCAGCTCCTGGCGGCTGACGGCGCCGCTGCGCCGCCTCGCCCGGCTGCGCCGGCGCTAGTAGGCGCCGCCGAGCTTGCGGTGGTCCCAGGTCGCCGTCCGCAGCGGGCGGAACCGGATCGCCACCCGCTTCGGCGCCTGCGCTTCCAGCGCCGCCCTGGCGTCGCCCTCGACCGCGGAGATGCCCTCGGCGTAGCGCAGGGTCAGCTCCTGGGCGAAGCCGATCACGGTCTCGAAGTCGCGGTGGAGCTCGGCCTCGGCCTCGATCATCGCCCCCCGCAGCTCCCCGTACTCGCGGCCGGTCTCGACCAGCACCGTCGCCCGCGGGTCGCGTTCGAGGTTGCGGACCTTCTGCGACTTGGCGTAGGTCCAGATCCAGACCTCGCCCTGGCGGGGGACGAACCAGAGCGGCATCGAGTGCGGCCACCCGCGCGAGCCGAGGCTGGAGACGACGGCGATCCGCTCCCCCTCGAGCAGCTCCAGCAGCTCCTCCTCGCCGAGCTTGATCTGGTCGCGCCGGCTCACCCCCCGACTCTATGCGCGCTTGCGACGCCGTGAGAAGATCGGGCCGTGAAGATCGCGATCCTGATCTACGACGGGTTCACCGCCCTCGACGCGATCGGGCCCTACGAGGTGCTGCGCTCGGTGCCGGGCTGGGAGGTCGAGTTCGTCGGGAAAACACGCGGCGAGGTCCGCACCGACAGCGGCGCCGTCGGGCTCTGCGCCGACCGCGGCATGGCCGAGGTGACGAGCGCCGGGATCCTCCTCGTCCCCGGCGGCAGCGGCAACCGCGAGCTGCTGGAGGACCGCGAGCTGCTCGCCTGGCTGCGCGAGGTCGACCGCACCACGACCTGGACGACCTCGGTCTGCACCGGCTCGCTCCTGCTCGGCGCCGCCGGGCTGCTCGAGCGCCGCCGCGCCACCGGCCACTGGCTCTTCCTCGAGCAGCTGCGCGAGTACGGGGCCGACCCGGTCGGCGGCCGCTACGTCGAGGACGGCAAGGTGATCACCGCCGCCGGCGTCTCCGCCGGGATCGACATGGCGCTCTACCTGGTCGGCCGCGAGGCCGGCCCGGAGGTCGCCCAGGCCGTCCAGCTGGGGATCGAGTACGACCCCGACCCCCCCTTCGACGCCGGCTCGCCGGAGAAGGCGCCGGCGGCGGTCGTCGAGGCGGTCAGCGCGATCGCGCGCGACGGGTGACCTGAACGAAGGCGTGCCAGGCCGGCTTCGGCCGGAAGCGGGCGCCCTTGCGGAAGAGGCCGACCGAGTCGCAGAAGCTGCAGAGCATCGGCGCGTCCTTCCAGCTGAACCAGTCGACCTGCTGCAGGTGGAGGCGGTGGCGGTTGCCGAGCAGGTAGCCATAGGCGGCGCGGAGCTCCCGGGCCTGCCCGCGCAGACCGACCTCGAAGGAGACCGGGCTGCGCGCCTGCGATCCCCAGCCCATCTCGGTCAGGTAGAGGCCGCCGCGGCGGTCGCCGTGGCGCAGCATCGTCCCCCGCACCCCCTCGACCAGCGCCCGCAGCTCGGCGGCGTCGCGCGCATAGGGGTGCAGCGCCACCGCATCGAAGTCCGCCTTCGCCCCGCGCACCCCGTAGAGGCGGTCGAGGAAGTCGGCCGCGTCCATCGCCGCCGGCGGGCTCTGCTTGGGGTTGCCGAAGAGGCCGCCGATCACCACCGTCGCCCGCGGGTCGGCGCGGTGGATCGCCCGGTGGGAGATCCGCAGCAGCCTCGCGTAGCGGCTCGGCGAGGCGGGCCGGGTGAAGTAGAAGAAGTTCTCCTCGTTCCAAATCTGCCAGGCGTGGATCGGCATCCGCGGCAGCGGCTTCTTCGTCCCCGGCGCGTGCTCTTCCCAGAAGCTCCCCCGCGGCCCGTAGCGTTCGACCGCGGCCCGGGCGAACTCTTCCCAGCCCTGCCGCTGCCGAGCGTTGTCAACCGGCAGGCGGGTGTCCCGGCGGCTGGCCCAGTTCGGCGGCGCGCAGAGGAACGGCAGCACTTCCAGCCGGGCTTCGGCGGCGGTTTCGACCGTCGCGTCGAAATAGCTCCAGTCGAAGCCCCCGTTCCGCCTCGGCTGCACCCCGCCCCAGAACAGCGGCGCCCGGATCGTTTCGATCCCCCCGCCCCGCATCCGCGCCGTGTCCTTCGGTCCCAGCCCCGTCTGGGGCGCGATCCCGAAGAACCCCCGCGGCAGCGCCTGCGCGCCTGCCGGCAGCAGCAGGAGGGCGACGGTCAGAAACAGGGGGAGAGCAACTTTGGTCCGTGGCATCCCTGGAGAAACCCGGGCGCCGGGCTCAAGTCGCGCTCGGGACCATCTCCAGCTCCGACCACGGCCCCTCGCCGCACATCGGCTGGGTCCGCCCCTGCAGCCAGTCGACCTGGAGGTCGTCGTAGTGGGGGCTGGCGGGGTGGCCGGACTGGCCGGTGAAGGCCTGCCAGCGGGAGCGGTCGGGGTCGGCCGGGTCGGCGACCATGCGCCAGCTCGGCGCCCAGACGGCGTTGTAGGGGTCGTTGGGGTCGTAGGCGATCTGGCTCACCGTCTCCTGGGCGCCGCCGGCGCGGAGGCGGCGGTTGAGCAGGCGGTCGAAGAGGGGGTTGGCGTCGCCCAGCGGGTGCGGGAACTTCATCTCGTGGACCTGGCCCCAGCGCCAGCCCTCGGGGTCGGGGCCGAAGCGGTCGCCGAGGTCGTCGAGCGCGCCGGCCAGCGCCTCCAGCGCCAGCTCCTCCCAGGGGCGGCCGATCAGCTCCTCGTCGGCTTCGGCCCAGAGGTCCATCAGGTGCGAGTGCCAGCGCCAGGGCGAGGTGACATGCGGGAGGAAGCCGTTGTCGGCGCGGTCGAGCCAGCGCTCGCAGAGGTCGCGATCGCCGATCGCGCAGCGGGCGACTTCGCGGGCCAGCCGCAGCAGGAAGGCCTGGTAGATCGTGCCGGCGATCGAGTCCGGGTCGAGGCAGCCGTCCCAGCTGCGCAGCCGCTCGATCGCGCTGCGCTCGCGCTGCCCCCGCGGGTGCAGCCGGCTCAACCGCGCCGCCGCCTCCATCCCCGGCAACGAGAAGTTGTCTTTCTGGATCGCCTCGAAGCTCTCCAGGTCGTGCTTCTCGGTCGCCTCCAGCAGTTCCTCGATCCGCTTGGCGCGGTAGCCGTCGAGCCAGTCGCTGGTGATGTGGTGCGGGTACTCGTCGCCGACGATGCGGTTGTTGGCGGTGACCAGGTATCCGCTCTCGGGGTCGACGACCTCGGGCAGCTCGTCGTAGGGGACCGTCCCCTCCCACTCGAACTCGCCGCTCCAGCCCGGCTTCGGCAGGTCCGGGCAGCCCCCGCTCCGGATCGGCAGCCGGCCGATCAGCTTGTAGCCGATCGAGCCGCCGCGATCGGCCCAGATCATGTTCGACGGCGGCGCCGTGTGGCCCTCGAGCCTGGCGACGAGCTCGGGGCCGGAGGCGATGTCGAGCAGCTCGAAGGCGGCTTCGAAGGCGGTCGATTCGCGCAGCGCCTGCCAGGCCAGCGCCAGCGGCTCCCCCTCGTCGGCGCCGAGCGCCTCGTTGACGATCGGCCCGTGATGCGTCTGCCGCACCTCCAGCACGACCGGCTCGGCACGGCCCTTGACGACGATCTCCTCGCGCACGACCTCCAGCGGCCGCCACTCGTCCTCGAAGCGGTACCGGTCCCCCTCGACGCGCTCGACGAAGAGGTCCTGGGTGTCGGCCATGACGTTGGTGATCGTCCAGCTGACGTCGTTGTTCTGGCCCATGTAGACGCCGGGCATCCCCGGCAGCGAGGCGCCGCGGACGAAGCGCTCGCCATGGCGAAGGCTGACCTCGTACCAGATGCCGGGCATGCTCGGGGAGAGGTGAGGGTCGCCGGCGATCAGCGGCGTGCCGGTCTTCGAGCGGGCGCCGCTGACGGCCCAGTTGTTCGACCCCGAGGCCTCGGCGGCGAGGCCGAGCGAGCGCCGCACCGCGTCGATCTGCTCGACCAGCGGCATCCCTTCGCCGCTGAAGGGAAGCTGGTCGACCACCGGGTTGCCGGCGGGGTAGACCGGATCGAGGCGCGCCGCCAGCTCCGGGCCCAGCTCGCGCACGAGGTCGGACCGCAGCAGCTCCCGCTCCCAGTTGGTCGAGAGCCCGAAGGCGAGCAGCTTGCCGAGGCTGAGGATGTCGACCGGCCGCCACGGCTCGAAGCCGAGGCGCAGAACCTGCATCTCGAAGGGCAGCGCCCGGGCGTCGCGGGCGGCGGCGTTGACCCCGGCGCAGAAGCGCTCGAGCTCGGCGCGCAGCTCGGGCGCCAGCTCCGCCACCTCGCGCTCGGCGGTCCGCCGGATCCCCAGCGTCCGCATCAGCCGGTCGAGGGCGAGCCCCTCCTCGCCGGCCATCTCCGCGACCCGGCCCTCGACCACCCGCCGGTAGAAGTCCATCTGGAAGAGCCGGTCCTGCCCGTGGCAGTAGCCCTGGGCGAAGAAGAGGTCCTCCCGCTCGGCCGCCTCGACGTGCGGGACGCCCCAGCGGTCGCGGCGCACGCGCACCGATCCGCGCAGCTCCGGGACCTCGATCCTGCCCTCCGCCGGGGGCAACGGCCGCCGCGCGAGACGGTGCCAGAGGACGACGGCGGCGGATCCGGCCAAACCGGTTCCAACCGCACCCCCAATAAGTCCAACCCGCGCCGCCCGCTTCATCCGCTCAGGGTACTGGCTGGGCAGCCAGTCTGCCCGGACAGCTTCGTCTGTTCCTTATGGGCTCATAGGAACAAAATGGAACAGACGAGTGGGGGCGGGCTCCCGCCTAGGGCTCCAGGTCCCCCGGCAGCCGCCCCTCCCCCTCGAGCTTTTCGAGGTGGGACTCCATCGCCATCGCCGCCATCGGCAGCAGCTCGATCGGGATGTCGTCCCAGACCGCGGCGAGGAGGCTGGCGCGGGAGCGCTCGCCCTGCTCCAGGGCGGCGAGGAGGCGGCGCTCGCGCATCAGCCGGTGCTCGACGTACTCGGCGAGCTTCGCCTCCGGGTCGGCGATCCAGGGCCCGTGGCCGGGGGCGATCAGCTCGATCTCCTCGGCCTGCAGGAGGGCGAGCGAGTCCATGAACGCGGCGAGCGAGTTGCCGCCGGGCGGGACGATCGTCGAGCCGAGGCCGAGGACGAGATCGCCGCTGAAGCAGACGCCGGTCTCGGTCAGGAAGCAGACGTGGTCCTCGGCGTGGCCGGGGGTGGCGAGAGCGCGGAGGCCGAAGTGCTCCTCGCCGCCCGCGGGCAGGACCACCTCGGCCTCGAGCCGGTCGGCCCCGGCGGTGTGGTCGCCGTGGGAGTGGGTGAGGAGGACGAGCCCGATGCCGCCGCGCTCCCTGGCGGCGGCCCGAATCGCCTCCAGGTGTCCCGGGTCGTCGGAGCCCGGGTCGATGACGACGCAGGGGTCGCCGCCGAAGAGGTAGGTGTTGGTCCCTTCCAGGGTCATCGGCCCCGGGTTGGGGGCGACGATCTTCAGGACCTCGGGGTGACCCGGCGCCTCGTTCAGTTGGAGGCGGCTTCGACTTCCTTGGCGATCGCGTCACGGGCGTCGGATGGCTCGAGCACGACCAGGTCGCCGGCGCCGCGGAGGATCTCCCGCACCAGCCAGGGCTTGCCGGCGTAGGGCAGCTCGACGACGACGGCGCCGTCGGCCAGCTCCTCGACCACGGTCCGCTCCTCGCGCAGCCAGCGCGCCCGCTCGGGCGAGACCCAGACCCGCGCCACCTCGGCGGTCGGCACCTCGCCGTGGGTCATCCAGCCCTCGACCCCGGCGAACTCCTCGACTTCGGGCCGCGGCTCGAACTTCTCCTCGGAGAGGCGCGCCTCCTTGACCCGGTCGAGCTTGAAGTGGCGGACCCCTTCTTTGGTCAGGTCGTAGCACTCGACGTACCAGCCCTCTTTGCCGTTCTCGAGCCGGTAGGGCTCGACCCGGCGCTCGGTGAACTGGTCCTCGTTCTCCTTGTAGTAGCTCAACTCGAGCACCCGGCTCTCGGCGATCGCCTCGTTGACGAGCCGCGCGACCTCGGCGTCGCCGCCGCCGGCAGAGGCGATCTCCAGCCCCTCCTCGGAGGGGTCGTGGCCGAGCGCCTTGACGATCTTGTCGCGGGCGGTCTCCAGGTTCGACTGCGGCAGGTGGTCGCCGAAGAGGTCGATCGCCGCCACCAGCGCCTTCGCCTCCAGCGGCAGCAGGCGGGCGGGCCGGGCGAAGTTGTCGCCGTAGGGCTGCGAGTCGACCTCGATCTCGTCGCCGAGGATTTCGGCGTAGAGCACGTAGGTGCCGCCCCCGAAGTTGACGACGTTGAGCAGGTCGACGTCCTCCTGCAGCTCCTCGCGGGTCAGCTCCAGCCGCTCGCAGAGGTCGGCGACATCCAGCCGCTCCCCCTTTTTGGCCGATTCGATCAGCAGGCCGGCGAGGGTGACGAGACGGGCGAACCGCTCGGGGCGGATCGCTGCCTCGCCGCGGCCGTTGGAGCGGCTGCGCTTCGGCTGCTCCTCCAGCGGGCGGTCGACGACCTTGGCCGGGCGGAAGCCGTTGACGTGGCGCTCGAGCAGCAGGTCGCGCCGCTTCTCGGCCTCCTCGCGGAGGTCGCCGGGGGCGAGCACCTGGGCGTTCTGGCGCCAGCGCAGGACCCAGGCGATCAGCTCGCGCTCCGACGCGTAGGCGGTCTCGAAGACGCGGCCCTTGCCGGGGGCGGCGTCGGACTTCTTCGCGTTGCGGAGCTCCCCGTAGCCGCCGAAGTCGCGCTCGATCAGCCAGGCGATCCGCTCGCGGATGAAGATCTTCGCCGTCCCCTTCGTCTCCCCCAGCTGCCAGTCGGCGCGGCTGCCGTAGTCGCGGCGGTCGAAGTCCTCGGGGGGCGAGAAATCGTGCTCGGCCTTGGAGGCGTAGCCGACCTTGCCCTGGATCCGCGAGAGCCGGAAGACCCGCACCGCGTCGCGCTCGTGCGAGTGGCCGATCAGGTAGAACTGCCCGCCGCGGAAGACCAGGTGGTAGGGGTCGACCCTGCGCTTCTCGGTCTCGCCCCGCTCCATCGTGTAGTAGGTGAACTCGATCGTCTTCCGGCGTGAGATCGCGGTCTCGATCTTGGAGAGGCGCTGGGAGAGATCGCGGCCGCCGGCGGAGGCGGTCATCGCCATCTCCACCGGCGCGCGCTCGCCCTCGGCGAGCGGGTTCGGGTGCCCCCAGGCGACCTGCTGCAGGGCCAGCCGCAGCGGCTCGGCGTAGGCGAAGCCGCCGTCGGTGAGCAGCATCAGCGCCGTCGAGAGCGCCGCGAGCTCGTCGTCGGAGAAGGAGATCGGGTCGAGGTAGAAGTTCTCCGGCGGCAGCGAGTAAAGCTCGGCCTCGAAGAACCCCTCACCCGGCTTCTCGACCCCGAGCTGGATCCCGAGGCTCTCCAGCTCGGCGCGATCGGCATAGAAACGGCGCGCGAACGCGTCGTCGTTCATGTCGCTGTAGCCCTCCACCTCCCGCTTGATCTCGAGGGCCGAGACCGGCCTCCCCTGAGCCATCAGGAACGAGATGAGAGAGAGCTGGCGAATCAGCTTCTCGGTGTCCTTCGCCACTGGTCGGCAGAATAGTCCGCAAGCCGCCCCTGGACCTCCTCCCAAACCTCTTCGGCGGCCTAACCGCGGGCATTATCCGGCTTTTGATGACCGCCGGAACCCTCGTCGAGGCCTGTTTCCCGTCAGGCGGCGCGCTGGGCGAAGAAGGCCGAGCCGGAGAGCGCGCGGTCGAAGCCCGACCAGGACTCGCCGGCGGGGAGCTGCTTCTCGAGGCGGTCGAAGCTGCCGAGGCGGCCGCCGAGGTTGTCGATCATGTGGACGAGGACGGCCTCGCGGGTGGCGGGGACGACCGGCGAGCCGTGTTCGAGCGAGCCGTGGTGGCTGAGGATGATGTGGAGGACGCACTGGGCGAGGTGAGGGTCGAAGCCGGGCAGGTCCTCGATCGCGCGCCGCACCGTGTAGTAGCCGAGCGGGATCTCGCCCTGCAGGCGGCCGGCGTCGGTGAGGTCGATCGCCAGCGGGTCGTCGTTGTAGGCGAGGCACTTGCCGATGTCGTGCAGGAGGGCGCCGGCGACGGCGACCTCGCGGTCGATCCCGGGGAAGAAGTTGGCCGCCGCGGAGACCGCCTGGGCGACCGAGAGCGTGTGCTCGAGCAGCCCGTAGCGGTAGGCCTGGTGGTAGGTCTTCGCAGCCGGCGCGACGGAGAAGCGCTTCCAGGTCTCCGCGTCGGGGCCGAAGAAGTGGTCGAGCAGCTCACGCAGCTCGGGGCTCTGGACCGTCGCCAGCAGTTCGCGCAGCTCGCTCTCGAGCTGCTCCAGGGAGACGTCGGACTCGGCCGCCAGGTCGGCGGTCTCGAACTCGTGCGGCTCGGCCGCCCGCAGGCCGTTGAGCTTGATCTTCGCCCCCCAGCGCTCGCTGACCTCGAAGATGCCGGTGACGAAGACCGGCTCGCCGCTGCAGCAGACCGCGTGCAGGGCCTCCGCCTCCTCCCAGCAGACCGCCTCGGCGGTGCCGGTGGCGTCGCCGACCGAGAGCCGCAGCCAGGGGTCGCCGTTGCGCTTGCGCCGCAGCTCCCGCTCCCGCACCGCGTAGACGCCGGCGACGCGCTGGCCGTCCTCGAGATCGCGCAGGGGGACCCTCGCCGCGGGCTCGGCGGGATCGCGGGCCGGCCGCTCGGCTGCCTCCGGCACGGGCTCGGCGAACGCCTCGATCTGCGTCTGCTCCGTCACAGTTTCTCCAAGGTAGAGACGAGGGCGGACGCGCCATAAGGTGCGTTCGTGGGATCGGCGATACGAGAGACCGGGGCAGCGGCGGGCGCCCTCGGCGCCTACCTGACGACCGTCCTGCCGCGGGCGCGACAGGAGCTGCGGCGGTGGGGACCGCTGCCGGCGGACAAGCAGCGAAATGCCGAGGCGGTCGCGGTCTTCGCGACGCTGGCTCCCCGATCGAGGCGGGCGGGCGTGCTGCGGGCGATCCTCGCTTTGCAGGTCGCGATCGACCTTCGCGACGAGCGCGAAGAGGAAGGTGCCTCGACCGCGGCCGATGCGGCGCTGCTCGAGCGGCTGCGGGAGGCCTGGCGGCGGGAGGTGGCGGCGCTGCCCGCGCACGAGGCGGTCGAGCCGCTCCTGGAGCGCGCCGTCGAACGCTGCGAAGAAGGCCAGCGGCGGACGCATGCAGCCGCGGCGGAGGGGGCGGCGGCGATCAGCGCCTGGGCCGAAGCCCTCGGCGCTCCACCCGAGTACCGCTGGTGGGAGGCGGCCGCCGGCGCCAGCTCCTCGGTCGCCGCGCATGCGCTGATCGCCGCCGCCGCCGCTGCCGCCACCACGGCGGAGACCGCGGCCCTGATCGACGTCGCCTACCAGCCGCCGGTCGGCGCCCTCACCGTCTTCCTCGACGACCTCGTCGACCGCGACGAGGACCGTGCAGCCGGCGAGCACAACTACCTGCGCTACTACGCGAGCTCCCAGGAGGCGGCCGAGCGCCTGGGTCTGCTCGCCGGGCGGGCCGCGCAGCTGCTGGCACGGCTGCCGAGCCCGGAGCGCCACCGGGCGATCCTCGCCGGCGTCGCCGCCTTCTACCTCAGCGCGCCCGCGGCGGAAGCCCCCTACGCGCTACCCGTCCGCGCTCGGCTCCTCGAGACCCTCGGCCCGGCGGCCCGCCTCCTCACCGCCTTCATGCGCCTGCGCCGGCTCGGGGAACGCAAACGGCCCGGGCAAGCGGGGAACTCGCCCGAGCCGTGAATTTGCGTTGGGACCGTGGCCCCAGGGTGTGACGACACGGTCCCGAACTGGCGCCAGCGCCTTCCCCGGCCAGGTGAGCCGGAGAGGAGCGCTTATGAGAACATAGACGGACCGGAAATGTCAAGCAGGTCGCTTGGCAGGGCCGCGGTCCGCCCACCGCTTGGCCTCGCTGAAGCCGAGGTACGGCAGCAGCGTCAGCAGTACCAGCTCCGGCCGCAGCTCCTCGAGCCGGTCGAGGCGGCCGATTCGCAGATGGTCGCCGACCAGGCCGACCATTCCCGCCACCAGGGCCTCGTCCGTGGCCCCGGGAAGGCGCTGATCCGCCGGCGCTTTGACCCGCAAAAACCCCGCTAGACGGCCGACCACGCTTTCGTAGCGGCGCAGGGTGTCGCTGCCGGGCGCTCCATCGGAAGCGAGCGTCTCCGCCACCTCCGGGTGGGCGATCGCGTAGTCGACACCGGCGTAGATCCCGGCCGCGATCTGGGCCGGCCACTCCTCCTCCCTGGCGCAGGCGTCGAGCACTTTCGCTTCGAGGTTGGCCAGCGCCAGCGGGAACGCCATCGAATTGGAACACTAACAGACCACAAAGTGCCTCCAGATGACTAGCGAGCGCGACAGCTGCGGGCGATGCCGGTGCTGATGCGATGGCCGTCCTGGAGCGTGAAGGTCGCTTTGGCGAAGGAGAAGAAGCCGGCGGTGACTCGCTTCGGCAAGGGGCAGGAGGCGCTGAGGTAGCTGAACCGCTCGTTTCGGTAGGTGTAGCGGCGGAAGAGGTCCATCTCGAAGCGGGCGAAGCGGGGCCAGGGCCCCAGCGTCGCCGGCAGGTGGGCGACGAGCACCGTTCCGAACCTGCCGGGCCGCAGGTGGATCAGGAACGGGAGGACGACCGAGGTCGGGGGAAGGAGGGAGATGCCGTGGACGATCACGGCCCGGCGCCCGTGGATCCTGCCGTTGAAGGCGAGCAGCCTGGCGTGGACCGCGAACGGCGGCTGGTGGGGGACCTTCACCTGCGCCAGCATCCGGCCGGTGCCGATCAATGCCGGCCGGCACTCTTCGAGCGCGCGAGCGCTGGTGGTGTTCCGCAGCTGCCGCGGCGAGCAGGTCGGCAGGCCGCGGGTGGTGATCACGCCCTGCCCCGGAATTCCCAGTTCGACCTGGGTGACCCGCGGCAGGACGCTGCGATCGGCCGTTTCGAGGCCGGCCCGCAACTGGACCGAGACCGGTGCCGTCCTGTCCCGGGGCAGGGCCAGCGGCGCGAAGCGGCCGTCGAGGGAGACGATCAGGTTGCCGCGCTGGACGCGCTCGCCACGGGCGACGCCGGCCAGCGCCAGCGCCGCCAGCAGCAGGGCCACGATGGCCCCTCGCCTCATCCGTACCTCGAGAACTTGAAGCTGCACCAGTCGAAGCCGAAGGCGAGGACGACGTTGTTGGCGAGGTTGCCGTTGTGGATGAAGCGGGCGGTCAGGCGCTGCGCCTTGATCGGCTGGTCCCGCCGCAGCGCCTCGGTGATCTTGCGGAGATAGGACTCCTGACGGTTCAGGTAGGTGAACCACCTGGCGAGGCGGTCGACGTCGGCTTCGGGCCTCGGCACGGCGGAGATCTGCTTGACGGTGCCGCCGAAGATCGAGGCCGCCCTGGCGAACTTCTTCGCCGCCGCCTCGAACCTTTCGGCCTTGATGTCGGCCCGGGCCCCCTTCATCGCCCGCTGCGTGGCGAGCGCGTCGGGCTTGCAGACCTTCTCCAGCGTCGCGACGTATTCGTCGCGGGTCGGGGCTTCCGCCGCGGGGGCGGTCGCGGCGGCGAAGAGTGCCGCCGCGAGGAGCGAGAGGGTGACGGCGATCGGTCTAGGCACTGCTCGGCCTCGCTTCCGGCTCGGAGATCAACAGGTTACGGCGGGGAAGGACCCGCTCCAGCAACGGCGGCACCCGCCAGACGCGGTCGCCCAGCAGCAGCATCAGCGCCGGCAGCAGGACGATCCGGACGACGGTCGCGTCGAGCAGGATCGCCACCGTCAGCCCCACCCCCATCTGGCTCACGGTCGCGATCGGGGCGGCGGCGAAGGAGACGAAGACGGCGGCCATGATCGCCGCGGCGCCGGTGACGACGCCGGCGGTGCGCTCGAGGCCGAAGGCGATCGCGGCGCGGTTGTCGCCGTCGGCCTCGTAGCTCTCCCGCATCCGCGCGATCAGGAACACCGCGTAGTCGATCGAGAGCCCGAAGGTGACGCCGAAGATCGCACCGGCGCCGACGGTGTCGACGTAGGGGTGGCCGCCGAGCGGATAGCCGTCGGGGATCCGGCAGACGAGCGTCATCACCCCGATCGCGGCGGCGACCGAGGCGAGGTTGAGACAGACCGTCAGCAGCGCCAGGAGCGGCGCCCGCAGGATCACGACGAGGGCCAGCAGGGTGAAGAGGACGAAGGCGCCGATCACCAGCGGCAGCCGCGCTTCGGTCGCTTCGCCATAGGTGTTGAGGGTGGCGGCGCCGCCGGTGACGCCGGTCCGCAGCCCGCTCGCCGCCGCCAGCCGCGCCGCCTCGGCCTCGAGCCGCGCGCCGGTGCGCCGCGAGCCCTCGCTGTTGAACGGGTAATCGGAGACGACGAGCATCCGCGCGGCCTGACCGCCGCGATCGACGCTGATCGCCTCGCCGGCTTGGGCGCGCGGCCGCGGCGGCGCGCCGTCGAGGGCGGAGAGGACGAAGTAGCCGGAGTCGAAGAGGCCGGGGGATTGCCGCCGCAGCGCTTCGGCGCCGAGGGCGAGCGGCGTCGCCACGGCGCTCACCCGGCCCCCGGCCGCGGCGAGCTTCCTCTGCAGCGGATAGGCGCGGTGGAACCCTTCCGAGAGCCCGCTCCGCAGCGCCCCGGCGCCGCCTTCGAGTTCGACCAGGCCGCCGGCGAGGCGTTCGGCGCCGTCGCCGAGGCGATCGAGGCCGTCGCCGAGGCCGGCGGTGGCGTCGGCGAGCCTGCCGACCCCGTCTTCGAGCCGGGCGCCGCCGGGGACGAGGCGGTTGAGGCCGCCGTTGACTCCCTGGGCGACGTCGCGCAGGCGGCGAACTTCGGTGCGGTTGGCGGCGACGGTGCGGGCGAGGATGCGGGCCTGGTCGGCGAGCGGCTGCAGGGACGGGTCTTCGGCCGCCGCGCCTTCGAGCTCGCGGGCGAGCTTGCGCGACCGGGCCTGCTCGCCGCCGCGCAGGCGCGGCACCAGCGAGCGCAGGCCGAGGGTGAGGCTGAGGCTGCCGACCGAGACTTCGCGCTGACCGCGGGCGAGGCGCCTGCTGCCCTCCTGCAGGCGACCGATCGCCGCGGTCGCTTCTTCGCCCCGGCCGGCGGCGCGCTTCAGCTCGGAGGCGATCGTGCCGGCGCCGGCAGCCGCGCGCTGGGAGCCGTCGGCGAGCAGACCGCTCCCCGCCGCCCCTTCGGCGAGGCCGGAGCGGAGCTCGGAGACCGCGTCGGCGGCGCGGCGCAGGCCGGGCCCGAGCTTCTCGAGCTGCGCCGTGCCTTCGGCTCCCTCGGCCGTGAGCCTGCTCCCGAGCGAGCGCAGCGGCGCGGCGCGGCGGGCGACCGGTCCCGGCCCGATCACCGTCCTCACCCCGGGCTGGGCGGCGATCCGCCGCTGCCAGCGCTCCAGCGCCGCCAGGTGGCGGCGGTCGGTGATCGGACCGTGCTCGCTGGCGGCGACGAGGACGAACGGCGCCTCCCAGCCGGGACCGACGGCGCGGTCGATCGCCTCCGCGTCTTCCCGGGCGGGATTCGAGCTCGGCAGCTCGTCGATCCCCGGGGCGCCGGTGGTGAAGCCGAGCACCGGCAGGGTCAGCAGGAACAGGGGCGCGGCGACCAGGCAGGCGGCCAGCGCCGGGTTGCGCAGCGCCCGCGCCGCCGCGGCGGCGACCGTCGAGCGCTCCCCCGGCCGCGACGCTGGCCCGATCCGCGCGGCGTTGATCCGCGGCCCGAGCAGGCCAAGCAACGCCGGCACCGCCAGGGTCGAGACGACGACGCTGATCACGGTCACGACCGCCGTCGCGGTGGCGAGAGAGAGCAGCAGCGAGCCCGGCTGGAGGAAGGCGGAGAAGACGAGGGCGACGATCAGGGTGACGCCGGCGAAGAGGGTGGTGCGGCCGGCCGTCGATCGGGCAATGGCGGCGGCCCGCCAGGGATCCGGATCGCGCTCCAGCTCCTCGCGGAAGCGGGAGACGATCAGCAGCGAGTAGTCGACCCCGAGCGCCAGGCCCATCATCGTGCAGACGACGAGGGCGAGGGCGTCGATCGTCATCAGCCCGGAGAGCAGCGAGAGCACGCCGCGCCCGGCGAGGACGGTGAGGGCGCCGAAGGCGAGCGGGATCGCCGCGGCGACGACCGAGCGGAAGACGAAGAGGAGGACGAGGATCAGCAGCGGCGCCGCCAGCAGCTCCGCCCGCTCGGTCGAGCCGAGCGATTCCTCCTGCAGGGCCCGCGAGACGGTGGCGAAGCCGGACTGGGTGGCGACCACCGGCTCGCGCACGCGAGCTTCGAGCGTTCGGTCCAGCTCGGGGACCACGTCCCGCATCGCCTGCGCAAGCGGTACGCGGAAGTCGACTAAAACGAGGGCCTTGTCGCGGTCGGGCCGGAGCGAGTTGAGCGAGCCCCGGTCCCAGGGAGAGAGCACCGTCGCCCGGCGCTCGCGCCGAAGGGCCGCCACCAGGCGCGGCCCCTGCCGATCGACCGCCGCCGCCGGCCCGCGCAGCAGGACGACGAAAGGCGAGGAGTCGCCGAAATGGCTCTCCTCCAAGGTTTCACCATTCGATGCAGCGGTTCCGGGGACGCGCAGCGAGAGCGGCGAGAGCTCGTCGACCACGCCCGCGCCGGCGACCCCCAAAGCCAGACAGGCCAGCACCACGACCGCGAGGCCGGTCAGGCCGCGGCGGCGGCTCACGCTCCGGTTTCCCTCCCCCATTAGACGCCGAGTCTACGAGAGACTCGGCGTGCCAGTGGTACGTCTCTGTTCTGCTTCTAGCGCTTCCTGGGCGAGTTCCCGCAACCCACCTTCACCGGGGGGTTGGAGACCGAGCGCTTGCCGTTCTGGCCGGTGAAGTCGGCCCTCGCGCGAGGCCTCGCCCGGCAGAGCTCGGTGTTGTTGACCAGCAGGCCCTTCCTCCCTCCCTCCAGGACCAGGCGGAGCTTGCGCAGGGGAAGGTCGGGGAGGGCTGCGAGGCCGATCCGGATCCTCCCCCCCACCGCGTCGACCCGGCCGTCCAGGTCGAGGCGGATCCGCCCGTCGAGGGAGGCCGCCACGTCGGGGAGCCGGTGGGAGCCTTCCCGCAGGAAGACCGGCCCCGCGAGCGGCCGGTCGAGCAGCGGCGACCAGGCCTCGAGGCGACCGATTCGGGCGCTCGCCGGGCAGCGGTCGCTGCGGAAGCGAGGGCGGGAGCAGACGTTCCGGACGTGTGAGAGGTCGAGCATCTCGGTCCTCGGCAGGAGAACGCCGAGGCGCCGCAGGTTGGCGTCGCCGGGGCGGGCGGTGAGCGTCGCCCGCAGCTCCGGGTTCGCGCTCCGGTGGGTCGGTCCCGCGAGGGAGATCCTCAGCCTCGGCCTGAAGCCCAGCGTCAGGCAGTGGGCCGCCTGGAAGCGGGTCGAGGCCGAGGAGACGGCCCCGCCCCTGGCTTCCAGGCTCGCGGCGAGCGAGAGAGGCGCGCAGCTGGTCGGGTTGACCGTGAAACCGGGACGGTCGAGGAGGATGCGGAGGTCCCGGACGTGGGGACGGATGCCGCGAACCAGCTCCGGTATCGAACCCCCCGCCCCCAGCTCGAGCCGCATCCGGGCAGTCCTGCGGTCGACCTCCACCCCGGCGCGAATCGTCTGCGTGCCGAGGTCGAACGCCCCGACTCTCGCCGCCACGATCACCGCCAGGGAGAGAGGGGCGTCTTCATATGGACCAGCCAGGTACACCCTGCCGTGAACGTAGGAGAGCCCGGCGCCCGCCCCGATGCCGACCCTGGCCGTTCCCACCTCGCTGGCGGCGGGGCAGGAGGGTTCGCGCATCTCCGCGGCGCCGGATTTCGCCGCCGCCGTCGCGATCTCGCTCTCGGTGCAGGTCTCGACCCCAGCCAGCCGGGCCGAGACACCGGCGGGCAGCCTCGCCGAGAATGAGCTGACTTCGGGTTCGCCGTCCCGACGGGAGATCTGGACGACGAGGGGCGAGTAGGAGCCGGCCTCGTTGTCGAGGGTCCCGGCGACCACGGTGGGTTCGAAGGGAGGCGCCGCGCCGGCCTCGCAAGGTTCCCCGGCGGCGGTCTTGTCGGTCGTGAAGGCGCTGGAGCGGTGCGCGACCTCGCTCGGCCGCGGATGGGCGGGGTCCGACGCCGACCAGGGCACGAATTCCGCCTCGGCCGTGTGCGGTCCGCAGGTCCTCGGGCTCAACAAGGGCGAACGCTGGCCCTCGCGGAAGCTCAACCGGAAGCGGGAGATCGGCATCTGGGGGAGGTCGTCGAACCGGGCCGTCAGCCGGCCGCTCGCGGGGTCGGCGGCGATCTCCCCCGCGAGCTTGATCGAGACGCCGCGTTCGGGATCCTTGGCGACGACATAGGCGGCGAGCAGGGAGCCGAAGGGATTCTCGTAGGGCTTCGCCAGGTAGATCGTGCCGGGAACCGCCTCCTTCAGCAGCGGGGTCTCGATCGACACCGTCCCGAGCTTCGAGCCGTTCGGGCAGCCGCTGCCCGGCGCCGAGGTCGCGGTCTCGGCCTCGTAGCCGACACGGGTGCAGACAGCCAGCCCTTCGGCCGCCGACGGGTTCAGCGACATCTCCTGCGGCAGGTCCAGAACGATCCGTTTCACCGCCGCTTGCGAGATCCCGCTGGGGTCTTCGAGGGGCCCGGCTGGGATCTCCCACTCGACGTTCACCCCAGCGGGCGCTTCGGCCCGGTCGTTCGTCGGCGCCAGGGATATCTGCGGCGTGAAGGGGACCCGGTCGCAGCCGCTGGTGAGGACCGGCACCGGAGGCGTCGAGCCGTCATGGGCCAGGTAGCCCGCTTCGACGAAGAGGCCCGGCCGGGTCCAGGAGTCTGCCCGGAGCGAGGTGACGGCAGCGCCGTCGGAACAGCTGGTCGCGTTGGTGAGGAAGGCCCGCGGGGCGATCTCGGCCGGCACCGGCTCCGGGCAGCCGCTCACGGGGTCGGGCAGGGCGCAGCGTTCCGGATCGTGCCGGGGGTCCGCGGGGACCCCCCAGATGGTGGTGGTCGCCCCGATCACCGGCACCGTCTGGTTGACGTTGGGAAGCGTGAGGTCGAGCCCGTAGTCGGACTCGCTGCGAAGGTGCGAGTACATGTGGACGACGACGCCGAGCGCGTTGAAGGCGAAGCTCGACGGAGTGCCGGGGGGAACCTCCATGTTGTAGAGGGCGTACTCCTGCTCCTCGACCGAGCCGAGGAAGTTGACCTCGAGCGCGACGACGCCGATCTGGGTGTTGGCGGGGCAGTGGGTTTCGGCTCCGAAACCGCTCATGTCCTGCTCCGAGCAGCGGGGCACCGCGGTCGGGTTGCCGACGAGCCCCGCGGGAAGCCGGATGATCAGGTCCTTCGGGCTCTCGTCGGGCAGCTCTTCACCGGCCGCGCCGACCGTGTTGAAGCGGACGTGGGTGGTGATCTCGTAGGGATGACCGCCCGCCTGGACCGCCGGGCTGCCGTCCGCTTCGGCCAGGCTGCCGTCGAATTCGGAGATGCCGAAGGCCGCGCTTGCGGAGGCGGGTACCAGCGCCAGCAGGGTCGCCCAAACGGCAGCCGAGGCGAGGACGCGCAGGTGTCGCCGCGCCGAGACAGAGCCCGCTGAAGCGCGCTTTCTCAAACCCGCGGACAAGGTAGCGGACCGCGCCGTTCAGCTGCGAACGCGGCAACTGCGGGTGAGCGTCGCGCTCAACGAGCGGCCGTCTTCGAAGCCGAAGGTGGCCTTGGCGAGGTTGAAGGTGGCGCCGCGAAAGCCCTTCGGCGCAGGACAGCCGGCCGAGATGTAGCTGCGCTCGCGGCCGCGGTAGCGGAAGCTGCGATCGAGCTTGAGGTCGATCCGCCTGACGAAGCCCCATTCGTCGGCGACCTGGGGCAGCTCGGCGACCAGCGCGGTCCCGTACTGGCCGCTGGCATGGCGCACCTCGAAGGGCAGGACGAAGGAGGTCGGCAGCGGTTCGGTCCCGTAGATGTGGGCGTAGATCACGGGCCTGCCGTGGAGGTTCCCGTTGAAGGCGAGGATCGTGCCGTTGGAGGGGAACGGCGACTGTTCGGGCAGGGCGACCCGGGCTCTGAAGGTCCCCCTCCCCACCAGCGAGCGCCGGCAGGCCTTGACCGCTTCCTCGGTGGTCGAGGGCTGGATCTGGTGGAAGTTGCAGCGCGGAAGCCCCCGGGTGTCCAGGTGGCCGTTGCGGTTGATCGCGATCGTGATCGAGCGCAGCTGCGGCGGCGCGGCGCCGTCGACTGCCTTGATCCGGCCGCCCAGCGTCACCGACACCGGCGCGTTGCCGTGCCGGGGCAGCGCGCTGGGCGCGATCCTCCCCTCGAAGGAGACCCTCAGGTTCCCCTCCTGGGCGACCTCGGCGACCGCCAGGGGTGCGATCGCCAGGAGCAGGAGGGGAACGAGGATCGCACCTCTGCGCACCGCTACCGCTTTCCGGCTTTCCGGCAGGAGGTGGTGACGAGCGGCCGCAGTCGCGCCGTCTTGCCGTTCTGGCCGACCATCTTCACGTCCGCCCTGCCGGGGCTCTTGCAGATGTTTCGCGAGTTGACCAGGAGGCTCTTCTTGCCGCCTTTCATTTCCAGCGTGAACTGGGTCACCGGCGCGTCGGGCACCACCGCGAAGGTGTTGCGGATGCTTTCGTGGACCGAGTCGATGCGACCGGAGAGGACGACGTCGAAGCGACCGTTCAGCCTGGCCACGAGGTCCGGCAGGGGGTTGTCCGAGGAGCGCAGGTAGACCGGCCCCGCCAGCGGCTCGTCGAGCAGCGGGGTGGTCGCCCGGGCCCGGCCGTAGACCGAGCCCGCCGGGCACTCGTTGGCCGCGAACTGGACCCGCGTGCAGACGGTGCGGATGTGCTCCTGGGCGAGGAACTCGGAATGCGGCAGGGTCACCGCGACCCGGCCGATGTTGGCGTCGCCGGGCCGCGCCCGCAGGGTCGCGGTCAGCGCCGGGTAGTCGCCGCGGTGGGAACCGCCCTTGAGCCTGAAGGACAGCTTCGGCTTGAACGCGAGGTTGCCGCAGTTGGCCGCCTGGAACGGTTCCCGCACCTTGGCGGCGACGTCGTCGGCCGGGTTGGCGAAGTCGGCCCCCGAGCCGGTCAGGGTCGACTCGACCGCGAAGGGGTTGCAGCTGGTCGGGTTGAGGGTGAAGTCCGGGCGGTCCATGTAGACGCGGACGTCCCGGATGTGAAGCGGGACCCCCTGGAGGATGCGCGGAATCGGGTCCGAGCCCGCCGCGTCGACCGAGACCGTGGCCGTGGTGGGATCGATCCGCAGCGCCTCGCGAACCACGACGGTGCCGAGGTCGAACGGCCCGACCGTGGCGGAGGTCACAGCCGCGATCGAGAGCGGGCTGCCGTGGTATGGGCCGGCCAGGTAGACCTTGCCCGGGGCGTAGGCGAGTACGCCGCCGACTCCGGCGCCGACCAGCGTCCTGCCCACCTGCGAGGCGGCCGGGCAACTCGGGTCCGCCGCCTCCTGACGCCCGGTTTTACCCGCCGCCCTGGCGAGATCCGCATCCGAGCAGCTGAGGACGCCGGCGAGCTTGCCGGTCAGGCCCGGCGGCAGGTCGGCGGAGAATGAGGTGATCTCCTGTTCGCCGTCGTTGCGGGTCATCCGCAGGTTGAACGGGCTGTAGGAGCCGGCGTTGTTGTTCAGCGTGCCCGCCCTCAGGCCGGGGTTGAAGGCGCGGGTGAGGCCGGTGGCACAGCTGGCGCCCCCTGGCCCCTGGGTCACCCTGAAGGGGTCGGTCCGGGTCGCGATCTCCCCCGCGGTCGGGTGGTCGGGGTCGGCGGCCGACCAGGGCACGAATTCGGACTTCACCTGGTAGGTGCCGCAGGCGGGCGGGCTGACCAGCGGCGAGCGCTGCCCCTCGCGGAAGCTGAGGGTGAACTTCGAGAACGGCAGCTGCGGCAGGTTGTCGAAGGTGGTGACGAGCTGGCCCGTCTTCGGGTCGCCCACCACCTTGCCCGCCGCTTTGACGATGACGCCGCGATCGGGGATCTTGGCGACGACGTAGAGGGCCAGGACCGAGTCGAACGGGTTCTCGGCCCCTGGAGTGGTCGTCGCCGGATCGTCCTGCTCGGCGATGAACAGGCCGCCGGTCGCTTCTTCTTCCAGCAGCGGCGAGACGATCTTCACGCTGCCGACTTTGGAGCTGTTGGGGCAACCCGCCCCCGGCTCCGAGGTCGGGGTCTCGCGGGCAAGGTCGGCGGGGGTGCAGACGCCGAGGCCTTCGCCGGCCGAGGGGTTGATGCTCATCCCCTCGGGCAGGGTGACCGTCGCCTTCTTCACCGTCGACTGGGCGAGCCCGGTCGGGTTGAGGATGCCGGTGTCCGGGATGTTGAGCACGAAGTTGAGCCCGGTCGGCGATTCGGCGCCGTCTGCGGTCGGCTGCGCCGAGATCGAAGGCGTGAAGGGGACCTTGTCGCAGCCCGTGGTCTCGACCGGCTGCGGCGGCACCGAATTGTCGTGGGCGAGGAAGCTCGCCTCGTCGAAGACCCCCGGGTGCAGCCAGGAGTCGGCGCGGCCCGTGGTCAGAGCCGGACCGGCGGCGCAGTTGGTGACGTTGGTCAGCAAAGGCGTTTCCGGCACACCGGCGGATGCCGGTTCGGTGAAGCACTGGTATTCGCTCATGATCGCGCAGCGTTCTTTGTCATGCCGGGGATCGGCCGGGACGCCCCAGATGCGCGTTTTCGTACTGAGGATCGGCAGCGTCTGGTTGATGTTGGGGACGACGATGTTGATCCCGTAGTCGGAGTCGCTGCGGAGTTCCGAGTAGAGGTGGACGACGACGCCGAACGCGTTGAAGGCGAAGCTCGAGGGGGTGCCGGGCGGAACCTTCATGTTGTAGATCGCGAACTGCGCACGACCGACGGAACCGACGAAGTTGACGCGCAGTTCCATCACCCCGACCTGGGTGTTGTCCGGGCACTCCGGGTCGATGCCTTTGCCGCCGAGGTCGAACTCGGAGCACTGCGGCATCGACGTCGGGTTGCCGATGAAGCCTGGGGGGAGTTCGGCGACCACGGTTTTGACGCTCTCGTCCGGCAATTCGTGGCCGCTGGGGCCGACCGTGTTGAAGTTGACCACGGTGTCGATCTGGTAGGGATGGGCGCCTGCCTGGGTGGTGGGGCTCCCGTCGGCGTTGGTGACGCTGCCGTCGAACGCTTCGATGCCGAAGGCGGCGGAGGCGGGGGCGGCGCCGACGGTCGCCGCGCAAAGCGCGACAAGCGCGACGGCGAGGGCCAGGATCTGCTTCGTCTTCATCTTCATCGTCTCCTCGGTCCGCTCTGGCTCAACCATTGCCGCGGGTCGTGTGCTTGCCCTGCGCGTGGCGACCCTGCCGGTGCCGCTTGCGGTGCTTCTTCTTGTGATGGTGCTTGCGGTGCTTCTTGAACTTCGGGACCGGGTTGCCGGCGCCGCTGAAGCTGGCGCTCGCCGGGGTCGGGTCGTTCGGCGGGTTCGGCGGCCTCTGGCAGGCGTCGCCTTCGCAGGCGGCCGAGGGGACCGGCGGCAACGGCAGGCCGCCGTCCGTCCGTGCGTCGTAGACATCGGTGTTGGAGTCGCGGTCGGTCGCGACCAGGCGCTCGCGGGTGACGATGAAGACGTCGCGGCCGCTCGCGCTGGCATCGAGGAAATGCGCCCCCTCGCCGCTGCGGCCGGAGCTGACGAGGCTGACGCCCTCTCCGTCCTCCCACTCGTAGACGTCGGCCTGCCCGTTGGAATCCCGCGGGTCGAGGGCCTGGGTCGTCTCGAAATAGACGTGACTACCGTCCGGGGAGATGTTCCGCGGGGCGTATTTCTGCACGTGGGTGTAGCCGGTGAGGAACCCGCTCGTGGCTACTTCCCCGTCCGCCGGGCGTCCGGAGGGGCAGGAGATGCATTTGATCGTGTTCGAGGGAGCGTCGTAGAGGTAGGCTTGCTGAAAACCGTCGGTTTCGGCGTCGGTCAGCTGTTTGTCGGTGAAAATCAGTACTCGCTCGCCGTTGTCGCTGACAATCGGATCGGTGAAAGAGAAATAGCTGGTGACGAAGGTGATCTCGCCTTCGTGCAGGACGTAGAGGTTGCGGGGGTTGTTTTCGGATCCGCCGGGTGCAAGCACTCCCGAGGCGTTGAAGTACAGGTAGCTGCCGTCGGTCGCCGCTCCCATCTTCCAGCCGCCGGTGAAGGTCACGGCGACGCCGGCGCCGATCGGGTTTTCTGGCCCGGTCGCCACCGTCAGGTCCGTCAACGTGCCGCTGGCCACGTCGTACTCGTAGAGGTCGTCGCCCGCGCCGCCTCCGGTGTTGGCGTCGTCGGTCAGTTCGCTTGGGCTGACGAAATAGATCTTGGTGAGGGTTTCTCCGTCCGTCGCGCTGCCGAAGAAGGTCGCACCGCTGGGGGCGAGTTCACCCTCCGAACCGGTTTTTTGCGAAACGCTGAGCGGCACCGTCGTCTCCCCGTCGATTCGCAGGTAGACCTGACTCGGGCTGCCCGCCTGGAAGACCACCTGAGTGCCGTCGCTCGAGACCGCCGTTTGGGTGTTGGTGTTGGTCGTTCCCCGACCCAGGCTCCCCCCTTCCGAAGCGACTTCGTCGTTCGGCAGGACAGGGACGACCCGGACGGCGCCTTCGGTCCACTCGTAGAGCTCCATGGTGCCCTCGGGGGGCGCATCGGAGGTCAGGTGCCGGTCCGATTCGAAGAAGACGTGGGTCATATCGGTCGAGCTGCCGACGTAGTTCGCCGAGTTGAAGATGGCGGGGAAGCCAACGGGATTGGCCGCCGGGGGGCTGACGTCCAGGTATTCGCCGGGCCCCGTCCGCAGGTAGAGCCGGCGCTGGTCGTTGCTGGTATCCGCGTTTTTTTCGTAGGGGGGATGGGAGGAGACCAGCACTCCCTTCCCGAGGTCGGGGGTGAACGCTTCGTAGAAGTTGTCCTCGGCGAAGGCGGCGTTCCCGTCGGGCGTCTGGTATGGGGAAATCGGTTCCACCGACCAACCGCTCGGTGAGCGCCGGCCGATGTAGTCGGCGCCGTGCGGAGAGGATTCCGATCCCGCGAACGCCCCAGCGGACTGGAAGACGACCGCTTCGCCGTCGGGCGAGCTCTGGGTGCCATGGATGTAGATGTCCGAGCCGTTCTTCTCCAGCGGCGAGACCATCTCGAAGGCGCGGCATTCTCCAAGGGCCGTTGCGCCTTGGGCTTCGCGGATGTCCGCGTTCGGACAGGATCCGGCGCTCGCCCTGGAGAGCGTGGTGAAGGTCCGGTCTTCCCCCTGGTTTTCGCCTTGGCCATTGACCGAGACGGCACGGAAGTGGTAGGTCGTGCCTTCCGCCAGGTTCAGGATCTGCGCCGAGACCCGGGCGGGGGCGTTCCCGGCCGGGATCGTCAGCGTCGGCGTGCTGTTGCCGTAGCTGTCGGTGAGGCCGTATTCGAAGTGGTACTCGGTTTCTTCCCCTTCGGGGCTGATCCGGGCGCCGAGCGTCGCTTCGGTGTAGGTCGGCGCGGCCGTCTGGTTGAAGATCGGCGGCGGCTGGAAAAGCTTCTGGACGCGATTCCCGTCGGCGACGTAGGCCATCCGGTTGGTGGAGTTGAAGGCCAGCGCATCTTCGAAGAGGAGGCTCTGGGGCGGCCCCGTCGATGACTGGAAGCTTTCGATGGTTTCCCCGCCGGGGGCATGTTCGGTGATCTGCGTCTTTTCGAAGCTCGAGTCGAACTCGAGCACCAGCAGGTGGTCGTTTGACTGGTCGACCGCGAGGTCGAAGGGGAAGTTGTCGGGAACCAGGTTGAGGAAGGCGCCCGCCGAGGTCAGCTTCTGGATGCGGCCGAACTTTTCAAGCACGTAAACGTCGCCCGTCGAGTCGACCGCGAGACGCGACGGATTTTCGAATTTGCCGTCTTCGGAGCCGGTTTCCCCGAATTGGGAGATGTAGGCGCCGGCCGGGCTGAAGCGCTGGATCCGGTTATTGCCGGTGTCGGCGACGAGGACGTCGCCGGTGGTGGGATCGACCGCGATCCCCAACGGGTTGCTGAACTGGCCGTCGCCGGAGCCGGCGCTGCCGAACTCCTCCACGAATGAGCCGGCGGCGTCGAACTTCTGCACCCTCGCATTGCCCATGTCGAGGACATAGACCGAGCCGTCCGACTGGTCCACGGCTACCGTCCGCGGTTCCTGGAACTGCCCGTTGCCGCTGCCGGCGCCGCCGAACTGGGAGAGGTAGTTGCCTTCGGCGTCGAAGCGCTCTACCCGGTTGTTACCGGTGTCGACGACGTAGACATCGCCCGTTTCTTCGTTGGCGCCGACGCCGAGAGCCTGGTTGAACTCGCCGTCGCCGTTCCCCGATTCGCCGAAGCTGGAACCCAGCGTCAGGTAGGCGTTGGCGCCGACGACCCCGAGGATCAGACACGCGAACAGCGCGGCCGCGACCAGAACGGCAAAAAGGCGTCGATGCTGGCCGGCGCCGGCGGTCGACTCCATAGACGAGTCCTTCGCGTGAGATCCCACGTATCGCTCTCCTTGTCCCATCCTCGGTCTCGTCCCGATCCGCTGGCGGATCCCCTGACCGAGGCCTCGGTCGTTTTCTCTCTCCTGCCTTTGGGACACCCTGCTCCCACCACGGTGGAAGCTGTCCCGACGGCCGGACGAATAAGAACATAGACGGACCAGAATGTCAAGCTCCTAAGCGAGAGGTGGTCTCAAGCAGAGATTATCTCGCTTGCTAGGGCGGTTTCGGCGTGTTTTCTAGGCTGTTCTTATACGTGTTGTCCAGTCCACTTCGTACCACTTGATATAGATAGAGCGGTTGGCCGAGGAGAGAAATGGAGGCACGGATATGTTCCCCCCACGATGACCAGGACTCCGTGGGGGGATGCGGCTGCGCTGCGGGAGCGGAAGCTGCGGCCCGGAAGAGGCACGCCCCGTGAGGAGGCCGAGAAAAACCAGCGCGAGCGACTGTTCGCGGCGATGGTGGCGACCGTGGCGAAGAAGGGCTACGAGGCGACGACGGTCGCTGACCTGGTCGAGCTCTCCGGCGTCTCCCGCAGCGCCTTCTACAAGCACTTCGAGGACAGGCAGGCCTGCTTCCTCGCCGCCGTCGAAGCGATGGTGCAGCCGACGCTGCGGAGGCTGGGGGGCGACGACAGCGCGCCGCCGGGGATCGAGCGAGCCCGGGGTGCGTTCGCCTCCCTCATAGAGACGATCGTCGAGCAGCCGGCGGCGGCGAAGATGTGCGTCGTCGAGGTCTACGCGGCCGGGCCGGAGGGGGCGGCCCTGGTCGACCGCACGATCGAGGCGGCCACCGACGTCGCGGCGGCGCTGCTCGAGCAGGTGCCGGAGCGCCAGGGGATGCCGCGCGAGCTGGTGCGTTCGATCGTCGGCGGGATCCAGAAGGCCATCCACAAGCGCCTCTACCGCGGCCAGGAGCAGGAGCTGCTGGAGCTGGTGCCGCAGCTATGGGACTGGATCTTCTGCTACCCGGTGCCGCCCGGGCCGCTGAAGGCGCGGCGGCGCCGGACCGTCAAGGCGCTGCCGTTCGAGGAGCGCCAGAAGGTCGCCAACCCGCCGGAGCGGCTGCTGCGGGCGCTGGCGGCGGTGGTCGCCGAGAAGGGCTACCCGGGCACCACCGTCGCCGAGGTGGTCGAACGGGCGAGCACCTCGCAGCGGACCTTCTACGAACACTTCAAGAACAAGGAAGACGCGATCGTCGCCGCCCTCGACAGCGGCTCCGCCCACATGCTCGCCGCCGCCCTCCCCGCCTTTCGCCGGGCGCCGGACTGGCAGCACGCCGTCCACGACACGATCGAAGCGATGTTCTGCTGGGGGGCCGAAGAGCCCGAGTACGCGCGCATGGGCGGCAAAGAGATGTACGCCGCGGGCAGGCGCGCGCTCGACCAGCGCGAGGTCGTGACCGAAGGCATGGAGGGCCTGCTCGCCCCCGGCTACGAGCTCAAACCCGACACCCCCCCGATCGCCGCCGAGGCCGTCGGCGGCGCCCTCTACGAGCTGCTCTACGACCACGTCAACAAGAAGGGCCCGGAGACCCTCCCGGACCTGGTGCCGACGCTGGTCTACGTCACCCTGGCGCCGTTCCTCGAGGCCGACGACGCCTACGAGGTCGCGGTCGGCTAGAAGATCTGCAGGCCCGCGAAGCCGGTGACCATTTCGGTGCCGCTCGGCGGCGGGCGACCCCGCCGCATCCGGATGCGGCGGGGGATCGCTCGAAAGCCACTATCGCGCCGGCGCCATCCTCAATCGCAGACAGCGTCGCCGACAGCGATGAGCGTTTCGATCGCGGTTTTGAGGTTCTCGTTCTTGACCACCTTGAGAGCGGCTTCCAGAAGCTTTTTCAGGGGCTTCCAGAGCGTGCAGAACGAGATGCTCTCGGTCTCGAGTTGGTCGAGTTCCCTCTGAACGGTCTCTATCTGCGGCGTGAGGTCTGCGGTTTCTGCGGTTTCCGACATTTGTCACTCCTTGCTTTGATGGGACGGGGTGTCATTTGCATCTGGCCAGCCTTCCGACTCGAAGAACGGCATGCGGGCGCTGCCCGGGTCGGCCTCGACCTCGAGCGCCGCAAGCGCCGTACCCAGTCGCCCCTGGTAGAGGCTGTGCTCTCCGTGGGGGTTCTCGAATGCCCTCGAGGCGCTCGCCTGTCGGGCCAAGGTCCGAGCGCGATCGAGCCACTCCGGCTCGTTCGTCGTCGTCCGGTGGAAATTGACGAGCGCGTAGGCGCAGCCGGCCTTTCCGCAGCACACACTGGCATTCGTCGCTTCTCCCTCCCACGCGTTCCAGGCCGCGCCGCGGGCAAGGTCGCCCCAGTTGCCCCCGGGATCCGCGCGACCGGCAAGCGTCCACAGGTGCACGAACCCGGCGCTGCCGTTGCACCAGCCGGCGGAATATTCCGGAGCGGGATCGGCGACAGAGGTCCTCCAGCGCAGGCCCCGGCCCCAGGGCTCGGCGCACGCAGCCAGTTCCTCGAGGCGCCTGTCGAGAGGCAGCTCGACCGTCGCGGATGCGATCTCCTGCCAGCGCAGCGCCGCGTAGAGGAGACCCGCCCAGCCGTGGGCCATCCCGAGGCGGCCGAGCCCGTCGGGCGAATCGACCGGTGGGAGCTCGGAGGCCTGGCTCCAGATCGACTCCAGGGTCTGGACGCCGAGCTCGCCGATCGCCGTTCGCTCCGAGCGGGAGCCTGCCCCGCTCTGCAGCAGCAGCGCGCTTGCCAGGACGGTGCCGCTCCGACCGAGGGTGAGGTCGAGGTTCTCGCAGGCGGCCGAGGAGCTCTCCAGGAAGGCCGCGATCGCCTGGCCGGCGCCCCGGCGGTCCCCGGCCGCCTGCGCGACCAGGGCTCTCACGCAATGCAGGCCCGGTTTCGCATGGGCGGGCGAAACCAGCCCGATGAGCTCTTCGGTCCCGACTTCCTCGTCGTAGAAGGAAGACTCCTCGTCCGCCCGCGCCAGCGCCTTGGCGATCCACGTCTCCGCCAGCGCCAGCCAGCGGGCGTCGGAGCGGACGAGTGCGCCTCGCAGCAGGGCGTAGGCGATTCCGGCGCTGCCGTGGTGGACCGAGCAGCGGCGGGGCGGCTCGGCCAGAACCTCTCCATCCACGCCGTAAGCGGAGGCGAGAGCGGCGAACGGCTCGGGGCCAGAGGAGGAGCGGGACTTCGGAGCTGGGTCGGCGCTATGGCTCTCGACGCACTCGGCCCATGCCTCCCGCATCTCCGCCAGGTCGGCGAACCGTCGCTCCGGCTCCTTCTCCAGGGCTCGGAAGAGGACCCGCTCGGCGTCGCCGAACCCCTTCAGGCCCCGCTGGGCGAGCGAAACGGGGGGGTCGTTCGCGATCTGGCGCAGCATCTCCCCCCGCTCGAGGGAGAAATCGAGGCAGTGGACTCCGGTGACGGCCACGTAGAGCATCGCCGCCAACGCGTACTGCTCGCCCGCGGCCGTCAGCTGCGGCGGCGGGTCACCGGCGGCGAGGGCGCGGGCCTGCTCAGGCTCCATGAAGAACGCCATCCCACCCCGCGGAGGCGAGGGAGATTCGCCCTCGCCCCGCGTCGTGGCGATGCCGAAGTCGATGACGGCCACCTCTCCCTCCGCGGAGACGAGGACGTTTTTGGGATGAACGTCCCCGTGGAGCACGCCGGCGCGGTGGAGCTCCTCGTATCGCTCGAGCAGCCGCAGGCCCAGCGCCAAGACGTCGGCCGCCCGCCGCTGCCGCAGCTCGGCCGCCGCCTCCGAGAGGGGGATCCCGGGACACCACGCGGTTGCGACGAAGCGGCGGCCATCCTCCACGCCGGCGCCTTGCAGTCGCGGAGCCGAATCCGCTCGCAGGTGCTCCAGAACCAGCGCCTCGTTGATCAGCAGGGGATGGTCCGCGGCCCGGGATCCACGTCCCACCTTCAAGGCGACGGTCTCGCCCTTCGGCCCGACCGCCTGGTAGACCTCGCTGTCCTCCGAGACCTGCAGACAGCTGGAGACGCGGTAGCCGGCCCACCGGTCTCCCGCAGAGAAGGTCGCGGAGATCGCCCGCGCATCCTCACTGTCTGCCGGGGCGAGCATTCGCGCCGCGATCAGGCGCTCCAGCAAGGGGTAGGAGTCCTGGAGGGTGCGCTCGGGGTCGGTGCCGCGCTCGCGGCTGAAGTCGATCACCGCCCCGACGATCGTCCGCGCCTCGCGAAACCGTTCGACCAGCTCTGCACCGTCGGCGTCGAGCACCCGCGCCAGCTCACGGGAGCCCTCCCGCATGATCGCGACCTCACCGGCACGCGCCCCGATCTGCAGTCGCACCGTCTCCGTCAGCTCGGCGACCGGTTGCAGAACCACGTCCTCGGGAAGGACGAAGTCTTCGCTGAGGCTCATGCCGTCGCCCCATTCCACAGCGACTGTCCCGGTGCCCAATCGGAGACGTCGACTCCCTCCAGCCGCAGTCGCTGCAGGGCGAACATGGACGGTTCCGGATGCCCACCCGAGCGGGCTGCAGACAACGCCGAGGCAAGCTGCTGGACGATCCAGAGCCTCCAGCTCTCCACCCCGACGGCGAACGAGCTCGAGGCGGGTGGATCGACCCCCCAGGAAAGGAGACCATCGGCGGAGCTTTCGGCAGTGAAGGGGACCCCCTGGGGAGACAACCCGTCGAGCTCGGCGGCAAGACGTGAGGACGCCGCTCCCAGGGTCTCGAAGGAGGAGAAGTAGGCGACCAGCTTGTCCGGCCTGAGCAGGCCGTCGAGGTCGGCGCCGATCTTGAAAGCGAGGGCGCCGGCGACGGCCAGCTCCTTCGCGACGACGGCGAGCGCCTCGGGCAGGGCCTCGGTGACCGGACTGACGTACAGCTTGTAGACGGCTGCGCCCTTCTCGACGCCATGAGCGGTGAGGCGTGACCTCCAGTGAACCCAGCCACTGTCGGAGCCGGCCTGGCGAGCCCACCGGGAGGCGATCGCGTCGGCCCGCGAGCCCTGATCCCAGCCGAGGTAAGCGGCCGCGGCGTCGCGATCGGGAATCCGCCTGCTCCAGGTTGGGGTCAGCGGCTCGCGGTTGTACCGGTAGAGGTAGCCCGCCAGCGCAGCCGGGTCGCCGATCTCGCTGGCGGCGGCAGCGCGGAGCGCCTCGTATGAGATGGCCGCCAGCCGTCCCGCACCGAGCGGGCAAGCTCCGATCCCGAGCGCCTCGCGCGCGTCGGCGGAGGTGACGAATTTTCCTTCGTGCTCGACCTCGAGAACCCCGTCGAGAACGAGCCGCGCCGAGACGTCGGCCGCCGCCTCTCCCAGCGACTCCCAGGTGCGGCGCGGCATCGGAGCGGCCTCCTGCAGGGTGAAGAACAGCAACGCGGTGTCTCGATCGACCGCTCTGACCGCCGACACCCCCGCCGGCTCGCGCGGAACCAGGACGCCGTAGACGTCGGGATCGTCGGCGAGGCCGATCGCCTCTCGGCGGTCGGGCGACAGACGGTCGATCGCGACCATGCGGTATGCCGGGTTGGCACGGAACCGGGTCAGGCGGCTGACACCGGTATCAGCCGCCCTGGCGGTCGCCGCGCTCGCTGCGAAGGCTGCGGAGTCCATCGCCTCTCGAGAGGTCGATCGTGTAGCGGACCTACTCCTCCTCGGACCGAGGCCGTTGCTTTTTCACCACCTCTTCGGTCGCTTCGACTACCTCCAGCGCAGCTCGCAGCTCCTCCTGGAGTTGGGACAGCGAGGCGAGCTGAGATTTCCGGTCCTCCTGGACCGTGCTGATCATGCAGCTGAAAGCGCAATCCGGGGCCATCCTGGTGCTGATGATGCAGCTGAAGCAGCACTCTGCACCGACATCCATGTTCTGCTGCGTCCCAGGCGGCATAGTCAGGTTGCACATACTGGATTCCTGACACCAGGTGAAGTCGCAGTAGTTGGGTCCCCGGGCACCAGCGCGACGAACCGCATTGACCATCAAGTCTCGGTTTGCGAATGGCATGATTCACACTCTTTCCAGTCGGGGTTAGGGTGTGAAAAACCTACTACTCAATTTTCAGTAGTCCATAGACTAAACGTAACAAACGAAGAGGTTCTTCGCGAGGTAGGCGGAGTGTCACCCTGCAGGGCGCCGAAGAGTGGCGAGGGCGGGATTCGAACCCGCGACACCACGATTTTCAGTCGTGTGCTCTACCAACTGAGCTACCTCGCCTGGGGCGCTGGAACCGCTTGCGCAGGCGGAAGGCTAGCGGGCCGGAGGGGGCTTTGGCTGATTGCATGGGGGGATGAGCTGGGCGCGGGCTGTGGCGGGACCGGTGGCGGTGGCCGCCGCGGGGGTGCTGCTGCTTTCCGGGGGGTCGGGTGCCGACCCGCAGACCCCGCAAGGCTTACCGCGGATGCCGCCGCCCTTCCTCGGGGTGGCGGTGCTGGGGGAGGGAGAGCTGACGGCGGCGGTCGACGCCTACGGGGACGTGGTCGACCTGCGGGCGCCCGGGCCGGCGGGCCGGGCGCTGATCGAGAACCCGGCCGCGCGACAGGCGGCGGGGACGGTGGCGGCGGGCACCGGCATCCAGGTCTGGGTGCGCGTCGGGGAGGGGTCGGCGCTGCCGATGTGGCGGGCGGACGCGGTGCGCCAGCGCTACCTGCCGGAGACGAACGTGCTGCGGACGGTCGCCCGCTTCGGCTCCGAGCGGGTGCGAATCGAGGAGGCGATCCACGGCGACCGGCTGGCGGTGGTCGCGGACGGCGGCGACGCGGACGTGCAGCTGCGGGTCAACGCGGCGGGCGGGGCCGTCACCCGGTCTCCCGGGGTGATCAACGAGGCGGCGGCCTCGGACCGCCGCTGGCTCCGGCGCAGCCGGCCGCTCGGGGGCGCCGCGCCGCGCTGGGCGCGGGAGATGTACCAGCGCTCGCTGCTCGTCCTCCACGCCCTCGCCGACCGCCGCACCGGGGCAGTCGCCGCCGGCGCCCGCGACGGCTGGGCCTACGTCTGGCCGCGCGACGCGTCCGCGGTCGCCATGGCTCTGGAGGCGGGTGGTCACCGAGAGGAGGCACGCCTAATCGTTCGCTCCCTGCTCGGCCTGGGGCTCGAGCAGGCCGCCCGCTTCGACGGCGACGGCAGCCCCGTCTCCGGCCGCGAGGCCCAGGGCGACGCGATCGGCTGGGTCGCCGCCGCCGCGAAGGCGGCGGGCATCGTCGGCAGCGCCCGCCAGGCGGCCCACATCCTCGCCGGCGGACAAACCATCCCCTGGCGCGACCGCCCCGACTACTGGGAGCAGGGCCCCGGCGACTACCTCGGCAACGCCCTCGCCTCCGCGTCCGCCGACGTGTCTGGGTTTTCCCGACATATATGGGGGGTTAGCTCAGACACCCCCCGGCGAGGGGGGCTGGTGCGGGAGGCGGGGGATCCGGAGTCGGGGCTCGATTCGGCGGCGGCCTGGGGGGTGCGGCCGTTTCCGCACCCTGGGCTCTACCCGGCGATCCGCAGGACCCTGAACGAGCTGGTGACCGCGGGCGGTCGCTTCGGCATCACCCCCGGCGAAGGCTGGGACGGCGGCGAGGATCCCTGGTCGGCGCCGACCGCCTGGAGCGCTTGGTCGCTTGCCGCGCTCGGCGAGCGAGGGAAGGCGCTGGGGCTGCTGCGGGCGCTACGCCGCAGCGCCACCCCGGCGGGGATGCTGCCGGAGCGGGTCGACGCCAGGACCGGCGTGCCCTGCTCCACCACCCCGCTGGCCTGGTCCCACGCCTTCGCGATCCTGGCGCTGCGCGAGCTCTGGCCCTAGGCCGAGCGTCCCCGCATACCGGGGAGAAATCGGTTCGCAGTCTCGTCACAAAGCCGCGAGCGCCGCGGCGTCCAGATCCCAGCTGCGCAAGGCGATCGCCTCACAGCTCCCCCCGCATCAGCCCCATCAGCTCCAGCGCCCCCGCCTTGTGCAGCGGTTCGTTGAGGTTGCCGCACTTCGGGCTCTGCACGCAGGAGGGGCAGCCGGACTCGCAGGGGCACTCGGCGATCAGGCGCTCGGCGTCGCCGAGCAGGCGCTCGAACTGCTCGTAGCCGCGCTTGGCGATCCCGACCCCGCCCGGGTGGCCGTCGTAGACGAAGATCGTCGAGCGGCCGGTCTGGAAGTGGACGTTGGTCGAGAGGCCGCCGATGTCCCAGCGGTCGCACATCGCGATCAGCGGCAGCACCGCGATCTGGCTGTGCTCGGTCGCGTGCAGGGAGCCGAGCAGCGCCTCGGTCGGCAGCTTGCGGGCCAGCGGGTCGGGTAGCACGTACCAGAGCGCCTGGGTGACGAAGTTCTGCTCGGGCAGCTCGAGGGCGACGATGTCGATCGGCTCCTGGTCGGAGACGGAGACGCGCTGGAAGGCGATCACCTGCTCGGTCACCGAGACCTCGCCGAAGTTGAGCTGCACGCCGGCCACCTGGCGCTGCTCGTGGACGCGCTCGACGTAGATCTCGGTCTCCTTCTTCGGCCGCGTGTACCAGTCGCCGTCGAAGGCGGAGACGATCGCCCGCCGCTCCTCGACGTCGAGGCGGTCTACCTCGTAGGAGCGGCCGAGGTGGAGGTAGACGGCCCCGGGGTGGATCGTGGTGAAGGCGCGCTCGGCCTCGACCAGGCCGAGCATCTCGCCGGCGTCGCGCTCGATCACCGCGACCGAGTCGGCCGAGGCCGAGCGCAGGGGGATCCGGTTGGCGACGAACTCGGCGCGGCGGGGCATCAGCTTGCCGCCGACCCCGCGCAGCTCCCCTGCCTGCAGCAGTCGCTCGGCCCGCTCCCGCCACTCCGGTCCGAAGACCTCGTCGTCCTCGTCGGTCAGGGGCAGCTCGTAGGCGGCCGCGATCAGGTGCCGCGCCGCGATCTGCTCGTTGCCGTGGTCGAGGATCGCGGCCTCGACCGGCCGCCCGAGGAACTCCTCCGGGTGGCGGCAGAAGAACTGGTCGAGCGCATCCTGGCCGGCGACGTAGACGGCGAGGCCGCGGCGGCGGCGCCCCGCCCGCCCCCACATCTGCCGCAGGCTGGCGACGGTGCCGGGGAAGGTGACGCAGATCGCCGCGTCGAGCTCGCCGACGTCGATCCCCAGCTCCAGCGCGTCGGTGGCGACGACCGCCAGCAGCTCGCCGGAGGAGAGGCGGGACTCGATCTCGCGCCGCTGCTGCGGGGTGTAGCCGCCGCGGTAGGGGGCGATCCGCTTCGCCAGCTCCGGCTTCCCCCGCCGCTCGAGGTTTTCGCGGGCGAAGCGCTGGATCAGCTCGATCCCGCGGCGGCTTTTGAGGAAGCAGATGGTGCGCACGCCGTGGGTGACCAGCTCGGCCAGCAGGTCGGCGGCCTCGGAAAGGGCGGAGCGCCGCGTGCCGCTGCGCTCGTCGAGCAGCGGCGGGTTCCACATCGCGATCTCGCGACCGGCGCGGGGGGCGCCGTCGTCGTCGACCAGCTCGAACGGCGTCCCGACCAGGCGCTCGGCCAGCTCGACCGGGTTGGCGATGGTCGCCGAGGCGAGCAGGAAGCGCGGCTCGGAGCCGTAGGCGCGGGCGACCCGCCGCAGCCGCCGCAGCACGTTGGCGACGTGGGAGCCGAAGACGCCGCGGTAGGTGTGGGCCTCGTCGACGACGACCCACTCGAGGTTGGCGAAGAAGTCGCCCCAGCGCTTGTGGTTGGGCAGGAGGGCGACGTGGAGCATGTCGGGGTTGGTGAGGACGAGGTTGCTGCGGCGGCGGATAGCCGGGCGCTCCTCGCGCGGGGTGTCGCCGTCGTAGATCGCCTCGCGCAGGTTCGGCGGGCGCAGCTGGGCGAGCTTGCGCGCCTGGTCCTGGGCCAGCGCCTTGGTCGGGTAGAGGTAGAGGGCGCGGTCTTTGGGGCGGGCGGCGATCCCGTCGAGGACCGGCAGGTTGAAGGCGAGGCTCTTGCCCGAGGCGGTGCCGCTGGTGATCACCAGGTTGGCCTCGGCGGCGGTCTCGTAGGCGCGCAGCTGGTGGGTGTAGAGGGACTCGATCCCGACCCGGCCGAGCGCCTCGGCAAGCCCCGGGTTCAGCTCCGCCGGCAGCGGGGCGGGACGCGACCGCTGCTCCCCTTCGGAGGCCTCGGCGACAATCCGCCCGTCGCGACGGGCGGGGTCGATCGCGACGGCCCACTCAGACGCGAGCAGGCTTCCTCCGCGCGCCATCAGGCGGTGCTCCCGACCGGCCGGCAGATCTCGGCGGCGACGCGCATCGCCTGCAGGGAGGAGCGATCGTGGATGCGGAGGACGTCGGCGCCCCCGCGGACCGCCAGGGTCACCGCCGCGACCGTCCCCCACTCGCGCTCGCC
Organism: Solirubrobacterales bacterium; assembly: GCA_025936755.1. Taxonomy (GTDB): domain Bacteria; phylum Actinomycetota; class Thermoleophilia; order Solirubrobacterales; family 70-9; genus VAYN01. The sequence goes on from JAICSS010000007.1 coordinate 84,223, forward strand.
CGCCGGCAGGCGCTCCTCCCAGGAGCCGGCCAGGGCGGCGCCGATGAAGTCCTTGCGGGAGAGCGAGACGTAGAGCGGCAGGCCGAGCGCGCGCAGCTCGCCGAGGCGCCGCAGGATCTCCAGGTCCTGCTCGGGGCTGAGGTCGAAGTCGAGTCCGGGGTCGATGGCGATCTGCTCCTCCGAGACGCCAAGGGCCCGGGCCATCTCGACTCTCCCCTCGAACCAGGCGCGCAGGTGGTCGACGACGTCGTCGTACTCGCGAAATGGGCGATCTACCCGCGGCGGCCCCTCGATGTGCATCAGCACGTAGCCGCAGCCGCTCTCGGCGACCAGCTCGAACATCTCCTCGCAGCCGCCGGAGATGTCGTTGACGACCTCCGCCCCCGCCGCCAGCGCCCGCCGCGCCACCTCAGGCGAGAAGGTGTCGGCGGAGACCGGCGGGGGACCGTCGTTTCCACCCTTTTCCCCCCTATAGGGGCCCAAAGGGTGGAAACGACGCAGCTCGGCCACCAGTCCCTCGATCGCCGGGACCAGCGCCGCGGCCTCGTCCTCGGGCGAGACCGGGGGGCCCGCCTTCGCGGCGACGGCCCCGACGTCGAGCATCTCGAAGCCCGCCTCGGCCAGGGCCAGGCCGTCGGCCACGGCCTGCTCCGGGGTACCGCTGCGCGCGCCCTCGAACATCGAGTCGACGGTGACGTTGACGATCCCGGCGCCGAGCGGCCGCGCCAGGTCGAGGGTCCGCTCCGTCAGCTTCCACGCCATCGCCCGCTACGGTAGCGACCGCGCCGATGCCGCTCCGCTGCGTCTACACCGATCTCGACGGGACCCTGCTCGGCCGGGGCAGCTCCCTCTTCCGCGATGCCGAGGGCGGCTTCTCGCTGGCGCAGGCGAGGGCGCTCGAGGCCTGCCACCGGGCCGGGGCCGAGGTCGTGATCATGTCCGGCCGCCGCGAGCCGCAGGTGCACGAGGCGGCGCGGCTGATGGGCCAGGCCTCCTACATCTACGAGGCGGGCTGCGCGTTTGCGATCGAGGGCGAGACGACGCTGATGACCGGGGCGATGGGGCCGAACGAGGACGGCACGATCTACGAGCAGATCGAGCAGCGGGGGATCCCGAAGCTGCTCTTCGAGCACTTCGAGGGACGGCTGGAGTACCACTCCCCCTGGCACCACGGCCGCGTCCTCTCCCACCTCTTCCGCGGCAAGGTCGACGTCGGGGAGGCCAACGCGCTCCTGCACGAGCGCGGCGACACCGACCTGCGCCTGCTCGACAACGGCGCCATCGGCCGGCCGATGCCGGCGGTCGAGGGACGCACCCACGCCTACCACCTGGTCCCGGTGCAGGTCAGCAAGGCGGCGGCGGTCGCCGGCCACGCCCGCGCCCGCGGCTACGACCCGCGCGATTGCATCGCCGTCGGCGACTCGGTCGAGGACCTCGAGGTCGCGGCCGCGGTCGGCCGCTTCTTCCTCGTCGCCAACGGGCCGGAGCACGACGCCGGCCTCCGGGCCGCGCTCCCGAACTGGGACAATGTGACCGTCACCGAAGGCAGCATGGGAGACGGCTTCTACGAGGCGGTCGTCACCTCGCTGATGGAAAGCCGGTCCTAAAGGAGAGCTTGTGTCGTCTGAGAACGCGACCGTCGCGGAGCAGGAGTACCTGGAGATCATGTTCTGGCTGGAGGAGGCGGGGCTGCCGATGACGGGCGCCAACATCGCCCGCGCGATGCAGCTCTCGCCGCCGACCGTGCACGAGATGATCGGGCGGCTGACCGACGACGGCTACGTCGAGCGCAACGAGGACAAGACGCTCGCCTTCACCGAGTCCGGGCGCGAGCACGCCAGCTACATCGTCCGCCGCCACCGGATGATCGAGCGCTTCCTCACCGACGTCCTCCACATCCCCTGGGACGAGGTGCACGAGGAGGCCGAGCGGATCGAGCACGCGATGAGCCCGGTGCTGGAGGAGCGGATGCGGGCGGCGATCGGCGACGCCACCACCTGCCCCCACGGCCACCCGATCGTCGAGGGCATCCGCGAGCAGGGCTCGCTGCTGGCCGACGTCGAGATCGGCGCCGACGTCGTCGTCCTGCGCTTCGAGAACGAGGCCGAGGAGCTGCTGCACTACCTGAAGGCGGCGGGATTCGACCCGGGCCTGACCGGCAAGGTCGAGACCTCCGACGACGAGCGCGTCGTCATCGCCTCCGCCGAGGGCAGCCACGAAGTCAGCCGCAGCGTCGCCGAGACCGTCTCGGTCCGCGCCGACCCGGCGCCGCCGCCCCGCGCGGCGATCCCGGAGCAGCTGGTTCTCTCCAGCGACCGTTACGGCCGCTAGGAAAAACGCCCCTACTGGGGCACGGCCATCGCCACGATCGGCTCGCCGGTCGGCTGATCGCTGCCGCCGCGGGGCTCTTCGGTGACCATCACCGTGCTGACGTCGCTCATGTCGGCGATCCGCGCCTCCGCCTTTCCGTGGCGGTCGGGGACGAAGAGCGCCGGCACCGCTTCGACCTTGCCCTCGCGTTCGACCCAGGCCTCGAGCACCTTGTCGGGCGGCAGCTGAGGGACGCCGGCAAGCTGCAGCGTCCCGCTGTTCCCCTCCTGGACCATCTTCACGTCGATTCCGCCGACCTGGCGTTCGACGGTGGTGCCGCCCCCGTTTCCCGCGCCGTCCTTGCCGACCTCGTAGCCGACCGCGCCGGCGACGAGCAGGGCGACGACCGCGAGACCGGCCGCCGGCTTCAGCAGCCAGCCCCGGGAGCGCCTCGGCGCCGCGGGCTCCGTCCGCTCCCGGGCCTGCCGCGCCTCGGCGCGCACCGCCGCCATCAGGCTCTCGCGCAGCTGCGGCGGCGGCTCGGTCCGCTCGACCGACTCCGGCAGGGTCTGAACCGCCGGCTGCAGCCAGCGCAGCTCCTCCCGGCAGCGCTCGCAGCCCGCGAGGTGGCGCTCGAAGGCGTCCGCCTCGTCGCGCTCCAGCGCCCCCAGCGCGTAGGCGGCCAGCTCGTCGCTCCAGCGGCCGTGATCGGAAGCGCTCATGCCAGTCCCTCCGCCATCTCGCCCCGGATCTTCTCCAACCCCAACCTCATCCTCCCCTTCACCGTGCCCATCGGCAAGCCGAGGATCCGGGCGATCTCCGAGTGGCTGAAGCCGCCGAAGTAGGCAAGCTCGATCACCTTCGCCTGCGGGTCCGGCAGCTTCCCCAGCGCCCCGCGCAGCTCGGCCGCGGTCTCGCGCCGCAGCGCTTCCTCCTCGGTCCGCTCCTCCGCCGGCCGCTGCTCCAGAGCCGACTCGTCGTCGAAGTCGAGCTTCGGCGCCTTGGCGGCGCGGCTGCGAAGGAAGTCGATCGCCCGGTTGCGGACGACGCTGAGGAGCCAGGAGCGGACGCTGCCGCGGGCGGCGTCGAAGCGGGCGCCGCTGCGCCAGACCGAGATGAACGCCTCCTGGGTGACTTCCTCGGCGGCGGCGCGGTCGCCGACGATCCGGTAGGCGAGCGAGTAGGCAGCGCCGCCGTGGCGGTCGTAGAGCACCTCGAACGCCTCCGGGTCCTTGCGGCCGACGAGGGGCATCAGCTCCTCGTCGGCCAGCCGCTCCGCCTTCTCTCGCCGCACCGCCATCTACTACCCGTCTACACGATGAACGGTTCGACGGCCTTCAGCACCTGCTTTTCCTTCAGCGGCGAGTCGAAGGCGGCGGGAGCCGGTTCTTCCTTGTTCTGCAAGCGGATCGCCGCCGCGTGCCGCGCCTCGACCTGGACGATGCCGCCGGCCGCCGCCAGCACGTCTTTCGACTTGATCATCGGCCCGGCGCCGTTGTAGGCGCTGACGCCGGTGTCCTCGAACGTCTGCGCCAGCTTCAGGAAGCCCGCGGTGCCACTGTAGTCGAACTTGAACTTCGGTTCCATCACCGGCTTGCCGCCAAGCTGCTTGATCGTCGCCGTCAACGCGTCGACGTGCTGTTGCTCGTCTTCGGCGAGGAGGTCGACGAGCTTCTTCAGTTCGCCGGTTGCCTTGGCGCGGCTCTTGGCTTCGGCGTAGAACTTCGCCTCCAGGTACTCGAGGGTGAGGGCGAAGTTGAGGATGCCGACGTCGCCGCCGCCGCTCGCCGCCAGGGCGCGGCGGACGTAGGGGCCGACCATCGTCGCACCGTAGATCGACCCCACCGCCAGTGCTCCTTTGGCAAGGACCTCGCTGCGGGTCTGCTGCTGCTCTGCGTGCTCTGCGCTCATCTCTCTCGCTCCTTTCAGCCGACCAGGAACGGTTCGACGGACTTGAGGACGGTCTTGACGTCGGCGGGCTTGGCGAAGGCGCCGTCGGGAGTGATCGATTCGCCCAGGAGCGTGTTGAGGACGGCGGCGTGCCGCCCCTCGACGCTGTGGATCGCCAGGGCGCTTGCCAAAACTTCCGGGCTCTTGATGTTCGGCGCCTGGCCGAGGTAGGCGGCGGCGCCGAGGTTCTCCACCGTCCCCGCCAGTTCCAGCACCGCCTTCGCGCTCTTCAGCGGGAACTCGGCTTTCGGTTCCGGCGCCGGCTTGCCGCCGAGCTGCTTCACCGCCGCCGTCAGCGCTTCCACGTGTTCGGCCTCCTCGCGGCCGAACCTGCGGATCGTCTCCAGCTCGGCGCCCTTGAAGAGGCCGCTCTTGACGACGTCGGCGTAGAAGGCGGTCTCCAGGTACTCGAGCGTGAGGGCGTAGTTGAGGATGCCGACGTCGCCCTTGCCGAACTGGGCGGTTTCGCCGGCGCCGCCGGATCCCGCCGAGTCGGTCATCGTCGTGGTCGTGCCGCCGCCGTCGCCGCAGGCGGCGAGGAAGGCCGCCAGCGCCGTCGAGCCGCCGCCGACCGCGAGGAACCGGCGCCGGGACACCGGGTCACGGAGCTGCTTCGAATCAGCCATCTGGGAGTCGCCTCCTGGTCGTTTGCATGCCCGTCCCTACGGGGAGCGCCAGGGGGTGGATCAGAATCCGCCGATGGCAGCCGCCGAAGCGAAGGCACCGGCACCCGCCGCGGGAACCCGCGGCGCGGCGCTCCTGGTCCTGGCCTCGATCGTCTCGGTTCAGTGCGGCTCGGCCCTGGCGACCTCGCTCTTCGACGAGATCGGCGCCGCGGGGGCGGTCTTCCTCCGCGCCGGCTTCGGCGCCCTGGTCCTGCTGGCGCTGACCCGGGGGGCGGTGCTGAGAGCGCGCGAGTGGCCGCACCGGGACGTGCTCCTGCTCGGGGTCGCGGTCGCCGCCGTCAACCTCTTCTTCTACGCGGCGCTGGAACGGCTGCCGCTGGGGATCACGGTGACGCTCGAGTTCGTCGGCCCGCTCGGGGTGGCGATAGCCGGCTCGCGGCGGCGGCGCGACGTCGTCTGGGTGGTGCTCGCCGCCGCCGGGCTCGTCCTCCTCTCCGACGGCGCCGGCGGCGAGGGATTCGACGCCCTCGGCGTCGCCCTGGCGCTGGCCGCCGGCGCCTTCTGGGCCGCCTACATCGTCCAGAGCGACCGGGTCGGCGCGCTCGGGCCGGGGCCGGGCGGGGCGACGATGGCGGCGGTGATCTCAGCCGTGCTGGTGGCGCCGCTCGGGCTCGCGCAGGGCGGCGGCGAGATCTTCGTCCCCTCCCACCTGGCGATCGGCGCCGCGGTCGGCGTCCTCAGCACCGCGATCCCCTACGTCTTCGAGATGGAGGCGCTGCGGCGCCTGCCGCGTGCGGTCTTCGGCGTCCTGATGAGCCTGGAGCCGGCGGTCGCGGCGGCGATCGGCTTCCTCGCCCTCTCGCAGAACCTCGACGCGATCGAAATCGTCGCGATCGCGCTGGTCGTCGTTGCCTCCGCCGGTGCTCTCCGCAGCGCGGCAAGTCCCCCTCGCGATTGACGCATCGGAGTTGAGACACAGCCGGCTGTGTCGAGAATCGGCTACGCGGGGGAGCCCGAGCGCATCCGCTCGAGCGCGCCGGCGATCCGCGATACGCCCTCGGCGGCACGGTCGGCCGGGACCGGGGCGAAGGAGAGGCGGAGGCTGTTCCCGCCCCCCTCGATCATGAAGTCGGGGCCGGCGACGAAGGAGACGCCCTCGCTCTTCGCCTCGGCGAGGAGGGCGGGGGTGTCGGTGCCCTCGGCGAGGTCGAGCCAGAGGAAGTAGCCGCCGTCGGGAACGACGAACTCGGCCTCGGGAAGCTGCTCGCGCAGCGCCGCCACCAGGGCGTCGCAGCGGGCCTTCAGCTCGCCCTTGACGAACTCGATGTTGCGGTCGAGCTCGCCGCTGCGGCAGAGCTCGAGCACGATCGACTCGGCCAGCATGTTCGGCGAGATGTAGGTCTCGTTGGCTTTTTTCGCCAGCTTCCCGATCTCCTCGGCGGGACCCGCGAGGTAGCCGACGCGGACGCCGGGGCTGACCGTCTTCGAGAAGGAGGATGCGTGGACGACTTTGCCGCCCTCGTCCAGCGAGAGCATCGTCTGCAGCGGCTCGCCCTCGAAGGGCAGCTCGCGGTAGGGGTCGTCCTCGAAGATCCAGAAGTCGTGCTCGGCCGCCAGCTCGACGAGGCGATGGCGCTTCTCGGTCGAGAGCGTGCAGCCGGCCGGGTTGTGGGCGTTGGCGATGACGTGGGCGAGCTTGACCGGCCCCTCCGAGAGGGCCGCTTCCAGCTGCCCCACGTCGAGCCCGTCGGCCTCCAGCCGCACCGGCACCAGCTCGACCCCGAGCTGCTGCAGGAGCAGCAGGGTGCGGTCGTAGGTCGGCTGCTCGACGACGACCCGGTCGCCGGGCCCGAGCAGGTGCCCGAACAGCATCGCCCCCGCCTCCAGCGAGCCGTTGGTGATCATCACCTGGTCGGCGTCGAGGTGCCCGTGCCGCTCCGCCACCCACCGGCAGAGGCCCGGATGCCCGATCCCGACCCCGTAGGAGAGCGCCGTTTCCCAATCGGAGGCAAGCGCCCGCGAGGCCGCCTCCCGCACCTGCTCGTGGGGAAGGATGTCGGCGCTGGGAGCCCCGCGCGCGAATGAGATCGTGTCGCCAGCCATACCTCCCCGACCCTAGCAACGAAGGCGGGGAGGGTCGTCGCCCGACCAGGCCTACGTGGTGGCGCCTTTCGCCTGCGAGTTTTCCTTGCCGCTTTTGATCAAGCTGATCAGGTCATGCAGGGGCTTGGTGCCGGAGCCGACCGCTATGCCGGTGATGACGACGTCCAGATCCTCGGTCCACCCCTTGCCGCCGGTCAGGTGGGCAACGCTGTGGATGAGGCCGAGCCCGAGCGCCCCGCAGACGAGGAGCGCCAGGACGGTGGCCGCGGCCCAGTAGGCCATCGACCGATCCGAGTGGATCGCTTCTATCCCCTGCTGTTCTTCCTTCTTTTTCTCGGTCTCGACGGCGGTCAGCAGGTTCCTCTTCTTGACCTCCTTCCCTTCGGCTCCGACCGTGAAGGTGGTGAACGGCTGGATCAGGCGCTCGATCGCCTGAGCGACTATGTAGATCGCCGCGAAGGGGGCGAAGCCTTCGCCCACTTCGATCTTCACGTCGCTCGCCTCGGCGAGCAGGACCGCGAAGATGATCGCGGCGCCGACCAATCCGTACCCCCAGAGCAGATACCCCAGTTGCGGGGCGGTCTTGCTGCCTTTCGGCCGCTTCTGCGTGAACCTCTCTTCTCCCACTGGCGCCTCCCTGAAGTGGATTGACAGGGGACACGCAATCACCCCTTTGGGTACTTGTCAATACCTAAGGCGTAGTCACAGCGAGCGCAGCATCTCGGCCGCGATCGCCGCCGTCTCGGTCGGGCTTTCGCCGACCCGCACGCCCTTGGCTTCGAGGGCGTCTTTCTTCGCCTGGGCGGTGCCCGAGGAGCCGGAGATGATCGCCCCGGCGTGGCCCATCTGCTTGCCGGGAGGCGCGGTGAAGCCGGCGATGTAGGCGACGACCGGCTTGGAGACCTCGCTGGCGATGAACTCGGCCGCCCGCTCCTCGGCGTCGCCGCCGATCTCGCCGACCATCACGATCAGCTCGGTCTCGGGGTCGGCCTCGTAGAGCTCGAGGATGTCGATGAAGTCGGAGCCGACGATCGGGTCGCCGCCGATGCCGACGATCGAGGAGTTGCCGGTCCCGGCCTGCTTCAGCTCGTTGCCGATCTGGTAGGTCAGGGTGCCGCTCTTGGAGACGACGCCGATCGGGCCCGGGTCGAAGAACTGGGCGGGGATGATGCCGACGTTGGCCTTGCCCGGCGAGAGCACGCCGGGGCAGTTCGGCCCGATCAGCCGCACCCCCGCCTCCTTCGCCTTCCAGTACGTGTTCAGCATGTCGAGGACCGGGATCCCCTCGGTGATCGCGATCACCGTCTCGACCCCGGAGTCGATCGCCTCGTCGATCGCCGCCGCGGCGAAGCGCGCCGGGACGAAGATCATCGAGGTGTTGGCGCCGGCCTCGGTTACCGCCTCGGCGATCGTGTCGAAGACCGGCGTGCCCTCGACGTCCTGGCCGCCCTTGCCGGGCGTCACCCCGGCGACGAGGTCGGTCCCGTAGGCCTTGTTGCGCAGGCCGTGGAAGGAGCCCTCGCGGCCGGTCAGGCCGGAGACCGCGAGCTTCGTCCCCTCGTCGACGACGATGCTCATGCGACGCTCCCGGCGAGCTCGACGACGCGGCGGGCGGCGTCCAGCATCGTCTTCTCCTGGTGCAGGTTCGGCAGGTTCGCCTCGGCGAGGATCCGCAGCCCCTCCTCGGAGTTGGTGCCGTCGAGGCGGACGACCAGCGGCATGCCGAGGTCGATCTGCTGCGAGGCGGTGACGATCCCGTTGGCGATCTCGTCGCAGCGGGTGATGCCGCCGAAGATGTTGAAGAGGATCGCGCTCACCTTGGCATCGCTCTTGATGACTTCGAGCGCGTTGACGATCGCCTCGGCTTTGGAGCCGCCGCCGGCGTCGAGGAAGTTGGCGGGCGCGCCGCCGGCCTGGGCGACGACGTCGAGCGTCGACATGCAGAGGCCGGCGCCGTTGGCGAGGATGCCGACGTTGCCGTCGAGCTTGACGTAGGTGAGGCCCTTTTCCTTCGCCATCTGCTCCTGCGGATCGTCGACGGTGTCGGCGATCTCGGCCAGGTCCTGGTGGCGGAAGAGGGCGTTGCCGTCGATCGTCACCTTCGAGTCCAGGGCGACGACCTCGCGGCCGGCGGTGGCGATCAGCGGGTTGACCTCGATCAGGGTCGCGTCCTCCTCGCGCGCCACCTCGGCCAGCTTCACCAGGACCTCGGCCGCTTCGTCGAGGGCGTCCTCGGCGAGGCCGGCGTCGGCGACGATCGAGCGCGCGTCGGCGGCGGTGAACTCGCGGGTCGGGTCGACGTGCCGTTTGACCAGCGCCTCGGGGTCCTCGGCGGCGACCGCCTCGATGTCCATCCCGCCCTTGGCGGAGACCATCGTCAGCAGCTTCTTCTCGCCGCGGTCGAGGATGACCGAGGCGTAGTACTCCTCGGCGATGTCGGAGCCGCCCTCGACCCAGACCTGGTCGACGCGGAAGGGCCCCTCGCCGTGGGGGCCGACGATGTCCATGCCGAGGATCGCGCCGGCGTGCTCGCGCGCCTCCTCGGCGTTCCGGGCGATCTTGATCCCGCCCGCCTTGCCGCGGCCGCCGATCAGGACCTGGGCCTTGATCGCGCACGGGTAGCCGATCTTCTCCGCGGCGGCGACGGCGTCGTCGACCGTCTTCGCGACCTCGCCGCTCGGCACGGCGATGCCGTGCTTGGCGAACAGCTGCTTGCCCTGGTACTCGAGGAGGTCCATAGAAGGGGTGGCGCGAGGGGCGCGGCGGCGCAGACTACCGAATGGCATAATGCGCCGCCGCCATGCCCCTTCCCAGTCTCAAAAACGTCAAATGGGTGACCACCGATTGCTACGGCACCCTCATCGACTGGGAGAAGGGGATCGTCGACGCCTGCAAGAAGGAGGCGGCCAAAGACGGCTTCAGCTTCGAGGAGGGCCCGTTCCTCGAGCGCTTCATGGAAGTGCAGGCGGAGATCATGGCCGGCTCCTACGAGCTCTACGCCGAGGTGCTGCGCCGCACGATCGTCAAGGTCGCCGGTGAGATCGGCTGGGAGGTCGAGCCCTCCCGGGCCCAGTTCCTGCCCAACAGCGTCGCCTACTGGCTGCCGTTCCGCGAGGCCAACGCGGCGATGGACCGGCTCGGCAAGAAGTACGAGATCGGGATCGTCTCCAACGTCGACGACAAACTGCTGGGGATCAGCCGCCGCCACCTGCGGACCGAACTCGACCTCGTCGTCACCGCCCAGCAGGTGCGCAGCTACAAGCCGGACCCCGTCCACTTCAAAGAGTGCGCGCGGCGGATCGGCGGCAAGAAAGGCTGGCTCCACATCGGCTGCGACTACACGACCGACATCGCCCCGGTGCTGAAGATGAACGTGCCGGTGATCTGGGTCAACCGCCACGGCGAGAAGCTGGAAGGGCGCAAAGCCCCCAGCGCGACGGTGAAGAACTTCCGCGAAGCCGTGAAAAAGCTCGGCGCGTCCTGAGCGTCTTCTAGCTTTCAGGCCGCAACTCGAGCGCGAGGCGCCGGTTTCGAGGTAGTGCGTCCCTCGGTTCACCGATGAAGACTCTCCTTCTACATCCCAGTCCCCTGCCTGTCCGTGCGCGGAGCCGCATCGCGACCGCCCTGGCCCTCCTGCTGCTGCTCGGGAGCATCACCCTCGCCAGCCTGCAAAGCGCCGCGGCGGCCGAACCCGCGGCGCAGAAACCCAGCTTCGTCGTCATCCAGACCGACGACGAGACCCTCGACCAGCTCTACGCCAGCTTCAACGTCGGCGGCGTTGAAGTGCAGGCGATGCCCTACACGCACGCCCTGCTCGCCAACCGCGGCATCACCTTCAACCGCTACTACGTCCCCTATCCCCTCTGCTGCCCCTCGCGGGTCAGCCTCCTGACCGGCCGCTACGCCCACAACCACAACGTCCGCGGCAACGTGCCGCCGAACGGCGGCTACACCGGCTTCAAAGCCCGCGGCGCCTACACCCACAACCTCGCCACCTGGCTGCAGGGAGCCGGCTACCGGACGATCCACATCGGCAAGTTCCTCAACGGCTACGGCGACGAACCGTTCGACAGCGGCACCGACGTGCCGCCCGGCTGGAGCGCCTGGCACTCGGTCCTGAATGCCGACACCGACCACTTCTTCTACGGCTACCGGCTCAACAACAACGGCTCGATCGACGGCCCCTACGGAGACCCGGGCAGCTGGGAAACGCGCGAATACGGCGAACGCGACGACTTCGGCTGCCCCAACGCGCCGCTGGAAGGCAAGCCCTGCTACTACGAGACCGACCGCTTCAACACGATCGCCTGGGAAGAGCTGACCCAGACCTCCCCCGAACAGCCCTTCTACCTGCAGCTCGACTACACCGCCCCCCACGGCGACTTCCGCCGCCCCGCCGGCCCGGAGCCGGCGACCCGCCACTACGGCACCTTCTCCGGGGCGCCATATCCGCACAGCCGCTCGCAGGGCTTCAACGAGGGCAACGTCAGCGACAAGCCGCGCTTCATCCGCGAAGCGCCCTACCTCTCGCCGACCGACGTCCACACCTACCGCGTCTACTACGAGAAGGCGCTGGAGTCGCTGCGCTCGGTCGACGAAGGCGTGAAACTGATCGTCGACACGCTCGGCGGCCTGCACCGGCTGCGCAACACCTACATCATCTTCACCTCCGACAACGGCTTCTTCTACGGCGAGCACCGGCTGACCGGCGGCAAGTTCCTCGCCTACGAGCCCGCCACCCACCTGCCGCTGCTGATCCGCGGGCCGGGGATCAAGCCGGGCACCTCGACCGGGGAGCTGGCGGCCAACATCGACATCGCCCCGACCGTGCTCGAACTGGCCGGCGTCGAAGCCGACAAATCGATCGACGGGCGCTCGCTGGTCCCCTACATGCGGGACCCGAGCCTGCGTTCGCGCCGGCCGATCCTCTTCGAGTCCTTCGTCGAGACCAACGACGTCGAAGCCAACGGCGAACCGACCGGACAGCGCGCGGCGGTGAGCGAGCTGCGTCCCCGCCGGACCGCTGCGCGCGGGAGGGGCGCCCACGCCTCGATCGTGGCGCCGCCGAAGGACTACGAGGGAATCCGCCTCGGCCCCTACAAGTACATCGAGTGGCCCGACGGCGAGAAAGAGCTCTACGACATCACCAAGGACCCCTACGAGCTCAACAACGTCGTCCGGGTCCGCAACCTCTCGCCGATCCGCGCCTTCCTCCACGCCCAGCTGATCCGCCTCGAGGCCTGCGTCGGCCGCGCCTGCCGCGAAGTGGCGCCGAAATTCCCGCTCACCCGCGAACAGCAGCGCAAGGTCGACAAGCAGCGGCGCGAAGAAGAACGGCAGAAGGAAAAGGAACGCGAAGAAAAGCGGCACCACAAACGGCGCGGTTAGGCGTCGGCGCTATTTGATGACGGCTAGGGTGTCGCCGCTGCCGACCGCGGCGCCCTCGGAGATCGGGAGGTCTTCGACTTTGCCCGATTTGTGGGCGGTGATCTCGTTCTCCATCTTCATCGCCTCGATCACGCAGATCAGGTCGCCCTCGGCGACCTCTGCGCCCGGCTCGACGGCGACCTTGAGGACGGTGCCCTGGAGCGGCGAGGGCAGGGCGTCGCTGGAGGCGCTGGGGCCAGAGCCGCCCTTGCGCTCGCGTTTCGGCGGCTTCCTGCCGCCGGCGGCGGCGGGCGCGGCGACGCCCCCCGCGGGGGCCTCGCCGATCACCTTGACGTCGAAGAGCTTGCCGCCGACCTCGACCTTGTAGTCGCGGGTCAGCATCTCGCCGCCGTCCTCGCTCGGCTGCGGCGGCGCCGCGTCGGCGGGAGCCGTCGTCTTCAGCCACTCCCTGTCTTCCATCAGGTCGCGGCAGGTCTCGCCCTTGGCCCACTGCTCGGTGGCGAGGATCGCTTCGTGGAAGGGGATCAGCGTGGTCAGGCCGCCGGAGTCGTATTCGCCGAGCGCCCGCAGCATCCGCCGCGTCGCCTTCTCGCGGTCGACGTCCCAGACGATCAGCTTGGCCACCATCGGGTCGTACATCGGCGTCACCTCGGAGCCGCCCTCGACGCCGGAGTCGACGCGGACGCCGGGTCCGGAGGGCTCGCGGTAGGACTCGCCGATCGGCCCGGGAGCGGGGGCGAAGTTCTTGTGCGCCGCCTCGGCGTTGATCCGGCACTCGATCGACCAGCCGTTCAGCTTCACGTCCTCCTGGGCGATCGAGAGCGGCTCGCCGGCGGCGACGAGGATCTGCTCGCGGACGATGTCGACGCCGGTGACCATCTCGGTCACGCAGTGCTCGACCTGGACCCGGGTGTTCATCTCGAGGAAGAAGTACTCCTCGCCGACCTGCATCCCCTCGATCGTGCCGGCGCCGCGGTAGCCGACGGCCTCAGCCGCGTCGGTGGCGATTTTCCCGATCCGCTCCCGCATCTCCTCGTCGACGTGCGGGCCCGGGGCCTCCTCGACCACCTTCTGGTGGCGGCGCTGCAGCGAGCAGTCGCGCTCGCCGAGGTGGATCACGTTGCCGTGCGAGTCGGCCAGGACCTGGACCTCGACGTGGCGCGGGTCCTCCAGATAGCGCTCGACGTAGACGCGCGGGTCGGAGAAGAACTTCTCGCCTTCGCGGGCGGAGCCCTCGAAGGCCTCCTGCAGGTCGTCGGGGGTCATCGCCACCCGGAAGCCCTTGCCGCCGCCGCCGCCCGCGGCCTTGCAGGCGACCGGGTAGCCGGCTTCCTCGGCCTGGCGCTTCGCGTCCTCGAGGTCTTTCGCGACCTCGGTCGAGCCGGGGACGATCGGCACCCCGGCCTTCTCCATGATCTCCCGCGCCCGGGTCTTCGAGCCCATCGCTTCGATCGCCTCCGGCGGCGGGCCGATCCAGGTGATCCCGGCCTCGTCGCAAGCACGCGCCATCTCGGCGTTCTCGGCGAGGAAGCCGTAGCCCGGGTGGATCCCTTCGGCGCCGGCCTCCTTCGCGGTCTCGACGATCTTCGCGATGTTCAGGTAGCTCTCGGCCGGGACCGCCGGCCCGATCAGGAACGCCTCGTCGGCCTCGCGCACGTGGGGGGCGTCGCGGTCGATCTCCGAGTAGACGGCGACCGAGACGATGCCCATCTCCTTCAGCGTGCGGGCGACGCGGATCGCGATCTCGCCGCGGTTGGCAATGAGAACCTTCTGGAACACGGCGGCGCAGTCTATTTATTGGGCAGCTAGGGTGCGCGGCCGATGTTGATCGAGTTGCAGAGCCATTCCACGGTCTCCGACGGGCAGCTGGCGCCGGCCGACGTCGTCGCTGAAGCCGCCAAAGCCGGTGTTACGACGCTGGCCCTGACCGACCACGACGCCATCGCCGGCGTTGGGGAAGCGCAGGCGGCGGCACGGAAGCTGGGGATCGAGCTGGTGCCGGCGATCGAGATGTCCTGCGTCCACCGCTACGCGGAAGACCTGCACGTCTGCGGCTACTGGATCGACCTGGAGAAGATCGCGCCGGCCTGCGACCGGGCCCAGGAGGAGCGGCGCTCGCGGGCCGGGGAGATCGTCCAGAACCTGCGGCGCGAGGGGTTCGGCCTGACCCTCGAGGACGCGATCCGCGAGGCCGGCGCCGCCGACTCGATCGGCCGCCCCCACATCGCCCGCGCCGCCGGCGCGACCGGCGACCTCGGGCCCTTCTTCGAGGAGTACCTGGTGCCGGGCGCCAAGGCCTTCGTTCCCCGCCGCTGGCCGACCGCCGAGGAGGCGGTGGCGACGATTCGCGAGGCCGGCGGCGTCGCCGTCGTCGCCCACCCCTACTGGGACGTCGAGGACCCGGCCCAGGTCGAGGACCTCGTCCGCTCCCTGCGGCCGGACGGGATCGAGGCCTTCTACCCCAGCCACGACAAGGAGCAGACCGAGCACCTGCTGCGCCTCTGCGAGGAGCTCGGCCTCGTCCCCACCGCCAGCTCCGACTACCACGGCCCGACCCACAAGACCTTCGCCGAGTTCGGCGCCTACGAGACCTTCGGCCTGGGCCAGCCCCAGGTGCCGCCTAAACCGTAGCCTCGCCCGCGGGGCGCCCCCGCAGGCGTTCGCCGAGCGCCACCCGCGAGCGCACCCAGGCGACGAACTCCTCCTCGCTCAACGTCCTGGCGGCGAGCGCCTTCACGGTTTCGGCGATCTCGATCGCGTCCTCGGCCGGGCGCGGCCAGGGCAGGTCGGTCCGTTCCAGCATCTCCCGCATGCACTCGTAGGCGATCCGCTTGTTCCCGTCGGGGAAGGGGGAGTTGCGAATGATCCGCGAGCAGCAGATCGCGGCCCGCACGACCGGGTCCGGGTAGAAGTCCGCTTCGCCGAAGCTCGCGTAGGGAGCGGCGAGCGCGGACTCGGCGCTCGATAGGGAGATCGTCCGGGCCAGGCGCTCGGCGGAAGTGTCGAGGACGGCCTCGGCGATCAATAGCAGGTCCCCCAGCCCAAGCCTGTTCATCTTGATACCACGGTATCAAGAATTCGAGGTATTTAGTGGATTTATACTTTAAATGCAGTTACTATTGACAATGTATCGGCCATTAATGCGAATAAGGAGAAAGTCCTCATGGCCCCCAAGGCGATGAGCATTCGGCTTCCAGAGGAGCAGGCTGTTGAGCTTGCGGCTGTGGCGCGGACGGATGAGATGCCCGTATCGGAGGCGGTGCGCCAGGCGATCGAGAACCACATCGCCGCGCGGCGTGCCGACAAGGACTTCCAGAAGCGTCTGAAGAAACGCCTCGCGGAGGACCGCGAGGTCCTCGAACGTCTCGCGAAATGAGAAAGGGGAGGGGCTTCCGCCCCTCCCCTCGAAGAACCGCGGGTCCGCGTTCGGCCTAAGCCGCCGCGGCCTCCTTGGCCGGGATCAGGCCCCGCTGCTCGAGGTAGGCCAGCAGGTTGTCGGCCGACTCCTCGGGGGTCTCGTTCTCGGTGTCGCAGACGAACTCGGGGTTCTCCGGCTCCTCGTAGGGGTCGGAGACGCCGGTGAATTCCTTGATCTCGCCCTTGAAGGCTTTCTCGTAGAGCCCCTTGACGTCGCGTTCGGCGCAGGTGTCGACCGAGGCCTTGACGAAGACCTCGACGAAGCGGTCGCCCATCAGCTCGCGCGCCTCGTCGCGGATCTCCTTGTAGGGGGAGATCGCGGCGGTGATCACCGGCACGCCGTTGCGGCTGAGCAGGTCGGCGACGAAGGCGATGCGGCGGATGTTGGTGTCGCGGTCCTCCTTCGAGAAGCCGAGGCCCTTGGAGAGGTTTTCGCGGACGACGTCGCCGTCGAGGATCTCCAGCTTCGAGCCGCGCTCGCGCAGGTGGCCCTCCAGCTGCCGGGAAATCGTCGTCTTGCCGGACCCGGAGAGCCCGGTGAACCAGAGGGTGAAGCCCTTCTCGCCAGCCATGTACGTCAGTCCTCCTTGTAAGCGTCGATCAGGATGTCGGCGACCTCGTTGCGCGAGAACTCCTGCGGCGGCCGTTCGCCGTTGCCGAGCATCTCGCGGACTTTCGTCCCGGAAAGGAACAGGCGCGCGTCTTGGTCGTGGGGGCAGGTCTTGTTCGAGGCCAGGCCCTCGCACTCGTCGCACCAGAAGGTGTGCTCGAACATCAGCGGCTCGATCCCGAGCTCGTCGATGTCGATCGTGTCGAAGATCTTCTGGGCGTCGTAGGTGCCGTAGTAGTTGCCGGCGCCGGCGTGGTCGCGACCGACGATGAAGTGGGTGGCACCGTAGTTGCGGCGGACGATCGCGTGCAGGACCGCCTCGCGCGGGCCGGCGTAGTGCATCTTCGCCGGCTTCACCCCGAGCACGACCCGGTCGTCCGGGTAGTAGTTCTCCATCAGCACCTCGTAGCAGCGCATCCGCACCTCGGCGGGGATGTCGCCGGCCTTGGTCTTGCCGATCAGCGGCTGGATGAAGAGCCCGTCGCAGGTCTCCAGCGCGGCCTTGGTCAGGTACTCGTGGGCGCGGTGGATCGGGTTGCGGGTCTGGAAGGCGACGATCTTCTTCCAGCCGCGCGCCTCGAAGTCGGCCTTGTGCTCGGCCGGCGTCTTGTAGCGGCGCATGAAGGCCTCGTCGTGGTCGGGCAGGGCGTCGACCTCGATCGGGCCGGCGAGCATCCGGTTGCCCTCCGCGTAGATCGCGGCGACGCCCGGATGGGCCTCGTCGGCGGTCCCGTAGACCTGTTCGGCCTCGCGCTTGACGTCGCGCTCCCAGATCTCCTCGACGGTGAGGCGGCCCAGCTTCTTGCCTTCGTCGGAGGAGAGCTCGATCACGTCGCCGACCTCGCACTCGAGGTCGCTCGCCAGGGTGATCGGGATCGGCCAGTAATCGCCGTCGGCGGTCCGCATCTCGCTACAGACGCGCTTCCAGTCGGCGGAGCCCTGGAAGCCGGTCAGCGGCGCGAAACCGCCGTTGCCGATCATCTCGAAGTCCGCCGTGTGGCGCTCGGAAAGGGTCAGGGACAACTCAGCCATCGTCTCGCTCATCTCACCTTGTGGGGTTGGGGGAAGGGTCTTTGGAAAGGACTTGAAGTGCGGCCTGTCGGTCGCCGCTAGTTGATCCCGCACTCGGTCTTTGCCAGGCCCGTCCAGCGACCTGCGCGCAGATCCCCACCCGGTTCGACCGGCTGGGTGCAGTGGGTGCAGCCGATCGACGGGTAGCCGCGATCGTGAAGCGGGTTGTACGGGAGGTGGTGCTCACGGATGTAGTTCCAGACGTCGCGCTCGGTCCAGTCCGCGAGCGGGTTCAGCTTCCAGAGGTTGAAACGCTTGTCCCAGCCGAACTTCGGCGTCTTGGAACGGCTGCTGGAGTCTGCCCGGCGGACGCCGGCGACCCAGCAGTCTACGGAAGAGAGGGCCCGGCGCATCGGCTCGACCTTGCGGATGCCGCAGCAGGCGTCGGGGTCGCGGTTCCACAGCTCCGGCCCGTGCTCGGCCTCCTGCTCGGCCAGGGTCAGGTTGTGGAAGCGGTCGAACTCGATCCCCAGCGCCTCGGCGAGCCGGTCGCGGGTCTCGTAGCTCTCCTCGAAGAGGACCTCGGTGTCGAGGTAGAAGAAGCGCGCCTCGGGGTTGACCGTGCTCGCCAGGTGGGCGGTGACGCTGCTCGTTTTCTGAAACGAGCAGGCGATGTAGTGGCGGGCGCCGAAGTTCTCGAACATCCACTCCATCGCCTCCTGGGCGCTGGAGCCCTCGAGCCTGGCGGCGATCTCCTCGTGGTCGAGGTCGGCCGGTGTAGGCACGGTGCCGGAGAGCGTGACCGGAGGCGGCTTCATCGCGAGGGGCGCGACTCAGATCGCGCACTCCCCCTCTCCGCGCACGACCTCGTACGGGCTCGATCGGTTCCAGTCGATGAACTCCTGCATCGTCTCCAGGCTGAACTCGGCCGGCAGGGTCAGCTCCTTGACCGCCGCTTCGAAGGGCTCGGCGCCGACCCGCTCGACGAACGGGTTGAACTCCTCCCCCTCGTTGCGCTCGGTCTCGTACAGGCGGACCCAGCGCTCGACGGCCTCGGGGACGCGCTTGGCGGGCAGGCGCGCTTTCAGGCGCTTGCCGAAGACGACCTCGCCGCCCTCGAAGTTGCCGCCGACGTGCGGGATGTAGGCCGGCATCGGGCGGCCGCCGACTTTCAGCGAGGCGCCGTAGAAGCCGATGTTGGCGATGTGGTGCTGGCTGCAGCCGTTCGGGCAGCCGCTCATTTTGATGTGGATCCGCTTGGTCAGCTCGTCGGTGATCTGCAGCGAGTCGACCCGCTCCTTGATCGCCCGGTTGAGGCCCATCGAGGAGGTGATCCCGAGTTTGCAGCTGTCGGTGCCGGGGCAGGAGACGACGTCGGTGATCTCGCGGGCGCCGGCCTCGCCGAGGCCGAGGGCCTCGAGGCGCTCCCAGACGTCGTAGAGCGCCTCGTCGCGGACCCAGCGCAGGACGAAGTTCTGCTGCACGGTGCTGCGGGCGGCGCCGCCGGTGTACTCGCGCATGATCTGGGCGAGGCCGCGGAACTGCTCGGGGGTGAGGTCGCCGCGGGTGACCTTGACCTCGACCGTGTTGAAGCCCTCCTGGCGCTGGGGCTCGACGTTGCCGGCGAGGAAGCGCTCGAACTCGGTGCGGTCGCCGTTCGGAGAGGACGGCGCCAGCGGCGGCTCCGGCGCGTTGGCCTCCTCGTCGACGGCGAAGCCGAGACGGTCGACCAGCTCGGTGCCGAATTCGCGCTCGGCGACCCAGTCGCCCCGCAGCTCCTCGTCGACCTGCTCGCGGAAGGCGTCGATGCCGATCTTGTCGATCAGGACCTTGATCCGGGCGCGGGCGCGGTTGGCGCGCAGCCACTCCTGGCGGTCGAAGATCCGCAGCACGGCCTCGGAGACCTTGAGGTAGTCGCCGTTGTCGGCCTCGACGAACTCGTAGAGGGTGGGGGCGACGCGGGCCATGATCGCGGTGCCGCCGCCGACCCGGACCTCGAAGCCGCGGACGCCGTCGCGTTCGCGGCTGATGAAGGCGATGTCGTGCATGCCGGCGATCGCCCGGTCCTCGGGGGAGCCCGAGAAGGCGGTCTTGATCTTGCGCGGCATCAGCTGCGTCGTCGGGTGGCGGACGAAGTAGCGGACGAAGGCGGTGCCGTAAGCGGTGGGGTCGAAGACCTCGTCGGCGGCGACGCCGGCCCAGGGGTCGCCGGTGACGTTGCGGACGGTGTTGCCGCAGCCCTCGCGGGAGGAGAGGCCGGCCTCGGCGATCTCCCGCAGCAGCAGCTCGGCGTCGCGCAGCGGCACGTGGTGGATCTGGATGTTCTGGCGGGTGGTGATGTGGCCCTTGTTCAGCGGCGCGTACTGCTCGACGACGCTGGCGAAGGTGTCCATCTGCTCGGGGGTGACGCCGCCGAGCGGAAGCTTGATGCGGATCATCTGGACGTCGGCCTGGCGCTGCCCGTAGACCCCCTGTTTGAGGCGGAAGCCGATGAACTGGTGCTCCTCGAGCCGGCCGTCGAGGAACTGCTCGGCCTCGTTGTCGAAGTCGTCGAACTCGCGCTCGATGATCGGGATCACGTGGCCGGGGACGTTCTCGTAGGTCTCCGGGTTCGTCAGGGTCCCGACCCGGCCCTTGCCCCGCTGCTCCTTGTTCTCTGCGACGGCTACCTCCATGGGGCAAAAGGTAGCAAACCTGATTGGGATTCAGGTATTAAATTTCCTGAGCAGAAGAGGGCGCCTCGGAAAGGAGCCGAACAGCAGCGGAATCAGCTGTGCGACGGTTTTTTCTGCGCCTGCAGGATCGCGGCGGCCTCGCCGGAGTCGGCGACGTAGCCGCCCTCGGGCTCCAGCGGCAGATCCTCCCCGCTCCAGCCGACGATCCCCTCGTTCAGCTTGACGGCCTCGTAGCCGGCGTCGGTGAGGGCGTCGGTCGCCATCGAGGAGCGGTTGCCGCCGCGGCAGTAGACGACGACCGGGCGGTCCTTGTCGATCTCGCCGAGCCGCTGCGGCAGCTCCGGCAGCGGCAGATGGGCGGCGCCGGCGATGCGGCCGGCCTCCCACTCGTGATCGGCGCGGACGTCGAGGAGCTGGGCCCCCTCGTCGATCAGCTTGCGGGCCTCCTCGCGCGAGACCTCCCTGGTCTCCCCCTGCGGTGCATCTGCCATCAGTCGACCTCCGTTCCCTCGATCAGGAATGCGACGCGGACGTGGGCCCGGTACTCGTCGAGGTTCTCGCCGCGGATCCCGGTGGAGACGATGTCGACGGCGCGGATGTTGCGCAGCGAACCCTGGGCCTGCTGCAGCGCCTGTTTGGCGGCGTCGTCGGTGGACGTCTTGGAGCTGCCGACCAGCTCGATGATTTTCACGACAGCCATGCGGATCCTCCTCGTAGGTCCTCGATGGTCTCCTTGGCGCTGACGCCCTCCAGCAGGGCGGCGCGCTGCCAGGCGGGCGCCTGCGGCCCCCGGGGGAGCGGAGCGGCGGCGAGCTCGGCCTCGAACTGGGCGATCGCGGCGGCGACGGCCGCGGCCTCGTCCCCCTGAGCGGTCTTCCGTGCCACGCACCAAGCCTAGATCAAGCGACGCCGAGCTCGCGGCGGCGGCGGTCGAGCAGCGCGGCGAGATTGCGGAGGGCCGCGTCTGGTTCGCGCCGGAAGCGCGGGCGGGTGATGCGGATCATCTCGACTCCGAGCAGCTTCAGCTCCTCCTGGCGCAGGCGGTCGCGCTCGAAGGCGGCGCGGCTGCCATGGGTCTCGAAGAGGTCGAGTTCGACCGCGAAGCGGAGGTCCGGCCAGTAGGCGTCGAGCTCGAAGCCGCCGAGATTGAAGTTCATCGACGGGCCGGGAAGACCGGCCCCCAGCACCTGGCGCCGGAAGAGGCTCTCGTAGCGGGAGCGAGTGAAGGCCGGGTCGGGCCGGTAGAGCGCCAGCGCCCGCCGCAGCCGGCCGCGACCGCGGTGACCTCCGGCGCGGTCGAGCACGTCTTCGATCGCATGGAGGTCGAAGAGCCCGAGTTCTTCGGTCCGCTCCAGCAGGCGATCGAGCTGCTCTGGACTCTTGCGGATCGCGAGGTCCATCAGCGAACGCGGCACCGACGTCACCGGAATTCCCTCCCGCTCCTCCCGGTCCTCAGGCGCCAGGATCGACGAGAAGTGGACGACGAACTCCCGCTTCGCCCGCCGCCGAATCGGCGCCGTCGCGTCGATCCGTTCCGGCGCATACCGGTAGATCCCCCAGAGGTAGGCGGCAGAGCCATGGCTGGCGACGGCCGGCCAAACAACCTCGTCCACCTCATTCGGCGCCGCCCCCAAAACGGCGGCCCAGCACCGCGAGTGCCAAGACAGCCGCCGATGCCCGACGGCGTAGACCCCTTGGTGCAGCGGTAAGAGGCGTCCACGGTCCGCTTCTGCGACGAGCAGCTGCCGCGAAAACCCCAGGGCTCGCAGCTGCCGTGCCGAGACGACACCGTGCTGCCGAGTCGCAAGCGTCTCCAACCCCGCTGGCGTTCGTCCTTTGTTCGCCATACGAAGAACAAAGGACGAACGCCGCCTTGGTTCTCCCCCGCGGTCCGGCCCGCGGGGGCGGCGCTGGCGGAATTTGCGGCGGATTGCGCCCCGCAGGCGCTACGGCTGGTCGAGCGGCTTCGGGTTTAGCCGTTGAGGCCGGGGACGGGGGTGCCGTATTTGACGGTGGCGCAGTTGTAGGGGGCGGGGTCGAAGGGGTCGGTGATGGCGCGGCCTTCGGGTTGGCCGGTGCCTTCGGTTTCCTTCGTTTCCGTTTTCCCGCCTTTGCCTTTGACCTTGATCTTGCGCGGGGGTTCGCCGCGGCCGCACTGGATCGAGAAGTCCTTGACGCCGTCGCGGGCGTCGATGATGTCTTCGCCGCCCATGCCGTAGAAGCGGTCCTCGCCCGGCTGGCCGAGCATCGCGTTGGGGCCGCTGTCGCCGATCAGGACGTCCCAGTCGAAGGAGCCCTCCATGTCCTCGTCGGTCGGCGAGAGGTGGACGTGCTTGCAGCCCTTGACGGTCGTCACCCAGGCGGCATGGGCCATGAAGGAGACGATCAGGAGGCCGGGGTGCGCCTGGGTCTCGGCGAAGGAGGCGTCGTCGCGGCCGGGGCCGCCGACCAGCGCCCCGCCGGCGCAGCCGCCGCCGGCGGCCAGCAGGTCGCCGCTGCCTTCGCCGTAGAGGTAGGTCGGGCCCGGCAGGCCGCCGACGAGCCCGTCGGCGCCGTCCCCGCCGTAGATCTTGTCCGCTCCCGGGCCGGACTCGACCAGGTCGTCCTCGGGCCCGGCGTGGATCGTGTCGTTGCCGAGGCCGCCGGCGAAGCGGACGCTGCCGATCGACTCCAGCGACCCTTCGACCCGGAGGCTGTCGTTGCCCGGGCCGAGGTCGGCCATCAGCCAGCGGCCCGGCCCGTCGGCGGGGCAGGAGACGGTCGTGGTGCTGTGCGCCGCGTGCTCACAGCCGGGCCCGATCGCGATGCCCTTCTTCGCGGTGACGCCGAAGGTCTGCGTCGCTTCGTCGAAGGCGACGACGAACTGGTCGCGGCCGCCGCCGCCGACCACCTGCAGGCCGGCGCCGCCGCCGGGCGTCGGGTTGAGCTGGACGTAGGCCGAGCCTTTCGGAGCCGGTTCCCTGCCGCAGGAGCTGGTGCGCCCTTTCGCTCCCTCGCAGCCGTCGGTCCCCTGGCCGCCTTCGAGCACGTCCGCCCCGCCGCCGCCGACGAGGTGGTCGTCGCCGAGGCCGCCGGCGATCACGTTCGCCTGCGGGTTGCCGATCAGCGTGTCGCGGAAGGCCGAGCCTTCGAGGCTCTCGAAGCCGAAGAGCTTGTCGTGGCCGTCGCCGCGCGCCTCGTGCTGCCGCAGCGAGGCCCAGACGCCGCTGCCCCTGCCGCCGGCCCGGGCGGTCGCGAAGGAGGCGATGTCCCCCGCCCCGGCGCCGCCGGACATGCGGTCGTAGCCGTAGTCGCCGTGGACTAGGTCTTCGTTCCCCGGGCCGCCGTTGACGATGTCGATCCCGAGGTCGCCGGCGACCTCGTCGCGGTCGCCGGGCCCGCCGACGATCTTGTCGTCGCCGAGGTTCCCGTTCACCTGGTCTTCGTCGCCGGCGTCGCCGTAGACTTCGTCGTTGCCGCGGCCGCCGTGCAACTGGTCCGACCCCGGCCCGCCGCAGATCAGGTCGTTGCCGAGGCTGCCGAAGACGACGTCGTCGCCCTTGCCGGCCTGGATCACGTCGCGCTCCGGCGTCCCCCGGATGACGTCGTTGCCGTCGGTGCCGACGATGTCCGCCCGGCGGCCATGGCAGCGCGGCACGTCTTCTTCTTCGGTCCCCGCCGCGCTGGCGATCGCCGCGAATGCGGCGAACGCCAGCAGTAGCAGAGCGATGGCCCCCCGGAGACGACTCACGAGGGCCGGATCGTAAACGCCGCGTATGACTGCTCGGGGCTCAGGCGCTGCGGATCAGCTTCTTGTTGACGAACTCGTCGGCGCCGTAGCGGCCCAGCTCGCGGCCGAAGCCCGAGCGCTTGAAGCCGCCGAAGGGAAGCTCGGGGGCGTCCGCCCCGACCAGGTTGACGTAGACCATCCCGGCTTCGATCCGGTCGGCGACCCGCTCGCCCTGCTCCTTGTCGGTGGTCATCACATAGGAGCCAAGCCCGAACGGGGTCTGGTTGGCGAGCTCGACCGCCTCCTCCTCGGAGGAGACCCTGTAGACCTGCGCGACCGGCCCGAAGAACTCTTCCTGGGAGGCCTCGTCCCCCGGCTCGATCCCGGTCAGGATCGTCGGTTCGAAGAAGTTGCCCTCGCGCTTGCCGCCGACCAGGACCTCGGCGCCGTTTTCGACCGCTTTGTTGACCTGCTGCTCGAGCCGCTCGGCCGCCGCCTGCGAGGAGAGCGGACCGATC
Source organism: Solirubrobacterales bacterium (assembly GCA_025936755.1). GTDB lineage: Bacteria > Actinomycetota > Thermoleophilia > Solirubrobacterales > 70-9 > VAYN01. The sequence continues at coordinate 108,540 of JAICSS010000007.1, forward strand.
TCGGTGCCCTCGGCGGTGGGGTCGCCCGGCTTCGCCGCGCCCAGCGTCTCGCGGAACTTCTCGAGGAAATCGTCGTAGAGCTCGTCGACGACGATGAAGCGCTTGGCCGCGTTGCAGGACTGGCCGGTGTTGTCGAGCCGCGCTTCGGCGGCCGCCGTCACCGCTTCGTCGAGGTCGTCGGTGCCGAGCAGGATGAACGGGTCCGAGCCGCCCATCTCGAGCACGACCTTCTTCAGGTTCTTCCCGGCGATCGCGGCGACGGCGGAGCCTGCGCGCTCGGAGCCCGTCACCGAGACGCCGTGCACGCGCGGGTCGGCGATCACCCACTCGATCTGCTCGTTGGTCGCGTAGACGTTCACATAGCACCCCTCGGGGAAGCCGGCGTCGTCGAAGATCCGCTGCATCGCCTCGGCGGATTCCGGGCACTGCGGCGCATGCTTGAGCAGGATCGTGTTGCCGATCACCAGGTTCGGCCCGGCGAAGCGGGCGACCTGGTAGTAGGGGAAGTTCCAGGGCATGATCCCGAGCAGGACTCCGAAGGGGCTGCGCCGGATCACCGCCGTGCCCTCGCCTTCCGACAGCTCGATCGGCTCGTCGGCCATCAGGTCCTCCGCGTTGTCGGCGTAGAAGCCGTAGATCATCCCCGCGAAGTCGACCTCCATCAGCGCCTGCTCGATCGGCTTGCCCATCTCGCGGACGGCGATCTCGGCCAGCTCCTGGCGGCGCTCGGAATGCAGCTCGCCGACCTTGCGCACCAGCGCCGCGCGGTCGCCGACGGACGCCGAGGGGGGCCAGGTCTTCGAGGCCTGGTCGCAGCGGTCGATCGCCGCGCGCAGCTCGTCGTCGCTGATCTCCGAATACTCCTTGACGGTCTCGCCGGTGGCCGGGTTGACAACTGCGTAGGTGCTCATCTCAGCTCCCCCCGTGGATCTTCGTTTTCAAGCTCGCTCTACCCGCAACGGTCTGTTCCAGCCCCAGCGCCTCCTCGACGGGCACGTACTCCACCCCCACCCCCTCCGCCACCGCCGGGTGCGTCACCTTGCCGCCGGCGACGTTGACCCCGAGCCGCAGCCCCGGGTCCTGCCGGATCGCCTCGGCGACGCCGTGGTCGGCGAGCGCGAGCGCGTAGGGCAGGGTCGCGTTGGTGAGGGCGTGGGTCGAGGTGATCGGGACCGCGCCGGGCATGTTGGCGACGCAGTAGTGGGTGATCCCGTCGACCTCGAAGGTCGGTTCGCGGTGGGTGGTCGGGCGCGAGGTCTCGAAGCAGCCGCCCTGGTCGATGGCGACGTCGACCAGCACCGCGCCGGGCTTCATCAGCGCCAGCTGCTCGCGCCGGATCACGTACGGCGCCCGCGCCCCGTGAACCAGCACGGCGCCGATCACGAGGTCCGCGCTCGGCAGCATCTCCTCGACCGCGAGCGTCGTCGAGTACACGGTCGAGCAGCGGCCGCCGAAGTCGACTTCGAGCTCCCGCAGGCGGTCGATTGAGCGGTCGTAGACGAAGACGTCGGCTTCCATCCCGATCGCGATGAAGGCCGCGTTCATCCCCACCACGCCGCCGCCGATCACCATCACGTTGGCGGCGGCGACGCCGGGAACCCCGCCCAGCAGGATCCCGCGGCCGCCCATCGGCTTCTCCAGCATGAAGGCGCCGGCCTGGGTCGCGATCTTCCCCGCCACCTCGCTCATCGGCGCCAGCAGCGGCAGCCGGCCGCGCGCGTCCTCGACGGTCTCGTAGGCGATCGCCGTCGCCCCGGAGTCGCGGAGACCGCGCGTCTGCTCGGGGTCGGGCGCCAGGTGCAGGTAGGTGAAGAGCAGCTGTTCCGGCCGCAGCATCGCGATCTCGCTCGGCTGCAGCTCCTTGACGTGGAGGATCATCTCCGCCGCCTCGAATACCCCGGCCGCGTCGGCGGCGATCGTCGCCCCCTGCGCCTCGTAGGAGCCGTCGGCGATCGCGCTGCCCTCTCCGGCGCCCGCCTGCACCAGCACTTCATGCCCGTGCTCGCAGAGTTCCCGCACCCCGGCCGGGGTGACGGCGACGCGGTACTCGTCGGACTTGATCTCGGCCGGGACCCCGATCCTCATGCGACCAGCTCCCTCGCCCGCAGGGCCAGCCAGAACTCGATCCGGTCGTGGGCGCGCGAGAGGTCGCGGCCCGTCAGCTCTTCCACCTTGCGCATCCGGTAGCGCAGCGTGTGGCGGTGGCAGTAAACCTGGCGGGCGGCCCGCTCCCACTGGCCGTTCTGCTCGATGAAGGCCTCCAGCGAGCGCAGCAGCTCCCCCCCGTACTCCTCGTCGCCGCGCTCGATCGGCCCGAGGACGCTGTCGCAGTAGAGGTCGAGCGCGTCGTCGTCCTGGATCGAGAGCAGCAGGGTGAAGGCGCCGAGGTCGCGCCAGGAGGCGACCTCCGGCGCCGAGCCGTTGTCGAAGGCGGTCGCCTCCAGGGCGCAGCGCGCCTCGTGGAAGGAGTGGCGCAGGCGGTCCGGCGGCGCCGGGCGGCTGGCGGCGGCCCGGACCGCGCCGCGCTCGCGGGCGAGGTCGCGCCGGGCCTCCGTCGCCACCTCGACCGCGTCGCGGTCGGCGCAGTCGACGACGGCGCAGAGCACTTCCCGGCCGCCGGCGCTGTGGGGGGCGACGACCGCCGGGCAGGCGTCGGCGGCGAGCGCCGCTTCCAGCGGGCCGGCCGCCTCGCCGGGGTCGTCGAGCGCGAAGACGAGAACCGCGGCTTCCTCGCCGATCCCGAAGGGCTCGAGCCGGCGGCGCAGCTCGGTCGGGTCCATCCGGCCGCCGAGGGCGGCGGCGAGGACGTCGCCGGCCAGCCGCCGCTCGGTCTCGTTCGCGACCCGGCGCCGCATCAGCTCCAGCGCCACCACCGCCACCGCCTGCTGCAGGATCAGCCGCTCGAAGTCGCCGAGGCCGCCGGAGTCGCGGACGATCACCACCCAGGCCTGCGGCGGGCCGCCGCCGGGGGAGATCACCGGGTGGGCCAATGCCCGCCCGGTGACGTTCGGGTGCGAGGGGACGAAGGGGTGGCCGTCGCCGGCATGGCTCAACGCTTCCTTGCGGATCGCCGCGATCGCCTCGGCCGAGAGCTGGCGGCGGAAGCCCTTGCCGGCGAGGCGCTCGCCGCGCCCGTCGAGCACCGCGACGGTGCCGCCGACGGCCGAGGCGACGGTGGCGGCGATTTCCTCCAGCCCGCGCTCCTCGAGGACCAGCCGCTCGAGCCGCCGCTGCACCGCGATCCCCCGCTGCAGGACCTCGTACTGCTCGTTGACGAGGCGGGCGAAGGCTTTCTCGGTGATCGCGATGAAGGGGACCGAATAGGGCACCTCGAAGAGCGGGAATTCCCGCTTCCCGGCCTCGTCGACAAGCGCCTTGGGCAGCGATTTGTGGCTGAACCCGGTCCCGAAGCCGAGCCCGGCGAGGTTGCGGTCGGCGAGGAGGCGGATGAAGGCGCGCTGCTTGGCGGCGCTGTCGAGCGGGATCCCGGTGGTCAGCATCAGCTCGCCCCCCGAGAGCCTTGGGGTCGGGTCCTCGAGCTCGGAGATGTGGACCCAGCGCACCGGCGCCGCGGCCGCGTCAGCGCCGGCCGCCAGCTCGAGGTCGAGCTCGTCGAGCAGGCTCTGGACAGTGAGCACTCCCGCTCCTAACCGACTACCCGGTCCCAGGCCTCGGCGAGCACCGAGTGCAGCACCTCGTGGATCTCTTCGAACTGCTCGGTGTCGGCGATCAGCGGCGGCGAGAGCTGCACCACCGGGTCGCCGCGGTCGTCGGCGCGGCAGATCAGCCCGCGCCTGTAGAGCTCGCCGGAGAGGAAGCCGCGCAGCAGTTCCTCGGACTCCTCGTCGTTGAAGCTCTCCTTCGTCTCCTTGTCTTTGACCAGCTCGACCGCGTGGAAGTAGCCGGCCCCGCGCACGTCGCCGACGATCGGCAGCTCGTGCAGGGACTCGAGCATCTGGCGGAACTCGCCCTCCTTGCGGAGGACGTGGCCGCAGAGGTCCTCGCGCTCGTAGACGTCGAGGTTGGCCATCGCGACCGCGGCGGCGATCGGGTGGCCGGCGAAGGTGAAGCCGTGGGCGAAGGAGGCGTCGCCCTGCATGAACGGCTCGGCGACCCTGTCGGAGGCGATCACCCCGCCCATCGGCGCGTAGGCCGAGGTCAGCGCCTTGGCGACCGTGATCAGGTCCGGCACGTAGTCGAAGCGCTCGCAGCCGAAGTAGTGGCCGAGGCGGCCCCAGGCGCAGATCACCTCGTCGGAGATCATCAGCACGTCGTAGGTGTCGCAGATCTCCCGCACCCGCTGGAAGTAGCCGTCGGGCGGGACGAAGCAGCCGCCGGCGTTCTGCACCGGCTCGAGGATCACCGCGGCGACCGTCTCCGGCCCCTCGAAGACGATCCGCTCCTCGATCGCGTCCGCCGCCCAGAGCGGGTCGCGCTCCTCCGGCCAGCGGTAGATGTTCGTGTTCGGGACGTGGCAGCCGCCCGGCGTCAGCGGCTCGAACTGGCTGCGCAGCTCGGTGATGCCGGTCGCCGAGAGCGCCCCCAGCGAGGTGCCGTGGTAGGCGACCTCGCGGGCGATCACCTTGTGCTTCTGGCCTTTGCCGTGGATGCGGTGGTAGTTGCGGGCCAGCTTCAGCGCCGACTCGACCGCCTCCGAGCCGCCGGAGGTGAAGAAGACGCGGTTGAGGTCGCCGGGCGCCAGCGAGGCGATCCGCGCCGCCAGTTCGATCGCCTTGGGGTGGGCGTAGGACCAAAGCGTGTAGAAGTCGAGCTCTTCGACCTGGCGGGCGGCCGCCTCGCCGTACTCGGTGCGGCCGTGGCCGGCGTTGACGCAGAAGAGGCCGGAGAGGCCGTCGAGGTAGCGGTTGCCGTGCTCGTCGAATACGTAGCAGCCCTCGGCGCGGGTGATGATCGGGACCTCGTGGTCCGGCCCGTAGGCGCCCATTCTCGAGAAGTGCATCCAGAGGTGATCGCGGGCCAACTGCTGAAGGTCGGTTGCTGCTGGGGCTTGCGACGCGGTCGCCATGTAGCCCTCCTCCTTGGATTACGACGTTCTGGACAAAGCTAGACCCCAAATCCAACATTCGCAAGTGGTCTTTGGGTCAAGGACTGGAACGTAGCTTGTACGTCCTGTACAAGTCACTCCTGTGCTTTTAGGACATTCGCCCCTTGCGCGTTGATCCACCGGGGCTTACCGTCGCGATTGGGTAGTCAGGGCCTCCGGGTAGGCAAACGACCGAGAAGGGGCTGATAAACCGGAAATGGAAGACCGAGGAGAGACCTCCAGCGTCGAGCTGCGGAGCGTGACCAAGCGTTTCGACGAGCTGGCCGCGGTCGACGACCTCAGCCTCGAGCTCGGCGGCGGGGAATTCTTCACCCTGCTCGGCCCGAGCGGCTGCGGCAAGACGACGACGCTGCGGATGATCGCCGGCTTCGAGCGGCCGACCAGCGGCGAGATCCGGATCGAGGGCGAGGACGTGGCGCATCTGCCGCCGCACAAGCGCCCGACCAACACCGTCTTCCAGAGCTACGCGCTCTTCCCCCACCTCAGCGTCGAGGCCAACGTCGCCTTCGGGCTGAAGCGGAAGAAGGTGTCGAGGGACGAGACCGCCGAGCGGGTGAAGGCCGAGCTGGAGCGGGTCGGCCTCGCCGCCGAGGCGAACCGGCGCCCCTCCCAGCTCTCCGGCGGGATGCAGCAGCGGGTCGCCCTGGCGCGGGCGCTCGTCAACCTGCCCAAGGTCCTCCTCCTCGACGAGCCGCTCGGCGCGCTCGACCTGAAGCTGCGCAAGGAACTGCAGGTCGAGCTGAAGCGGATCCAGCGCGACGTCGGCATCACCTTCGTCTACGTCACCCACGACCAGGAGGAGGCGCTGACGATGAGCGACCGGATCGCGGTGATGAACCGCGGCCGGGTCGAGCAGGTGGCG
>JAICSS010000019.1 GCA_025936755.1 Solirubrobacterales bacterium
AACTACGTCGAAAAGCTCGACCGGGCGCTGCTGCGGCCGGGCCGCTTCGACCGCCTCGACCTCCTCTCCCCGCCCGACCGCGCCCGCCGCGAGGCGAACCTCCGCAGCCACGCCCGCAAAAAGCCGCTCGCCCCCGACCTCGATCTCGGCGACGTCGCCCGCAAGACGACCGGGATGACCGGCGCCCAGCTCGCCAACGCGCTCAACGAGGGCGCGATCATCGCCGGCCGGGCCGGCCGCTTCTACATGACCCGCGAGGACCTCGACGAGGCGCTGCTGCGGCAGGCGGTCGGCTCCCAGCAGGCCCGTCGCCTCAACGCCAAGGAGCGGCGGATCGTCGCCTACCACGAGGCCGGCCACGCGCTCTGCCGCAAGCTGCTCGGGCTCGACCCGCCGGAGATCCTCAGCATCGTCCCCCGCGGACCGGCGCTCGGCTTCGTCGCCCACTCGCCGCAGGAGGACAGCTACCTGCGCTCCCGCGACGAACTGCTGGACGAGGTGGTGACGCTGCTGGGCGGGCGCGCCGCCGAGGAGATCGTCCTCGGCGAGTCCTACTCCGGCGCCTCGGACGACCTCAACCGGGTCCACCTCGTCTGCAAGCAGATGGTCTCCGAATTCGGGATGGGGGTCGCGCTGGACCACGACGGCCCGGCGCCGATCGCGCTGCCGACCGGCGACTACGCCGTCTCCGACCAGACCCGGCGCGAGGTGGACCAGGCGGCGATGACGCTCGCCCGCGAGGCCTACCGCCGCGCCCGCGCCCTGCTCTCCGCCAACCTCGAGGCGCTCGACCACCTGGCGGTGCTGGCGCTGGAGCGGGAGACGCTGACGCGGGAGGAGCTGGACGAGATCTTCGCCGCCCACGAGCTGCGCGGGCTGGTCGAGTCGTCGCGCTCGGGCGGGGCGCTGGTGGCGATGAGCAAGCACGCGCCCCGGTAACCCCGAGGTCGACATTGGTCTGTTTATTTGACCAATTTGTCGGCCGCCCATAAGCTGGCTGGCCGGACGACCAGTGAGCGACTCTGAGCATTACTTTCCGCCCGGCCGATCGATGGCCCGCCGCGTCCACGGCGAGCGCTCGGTCGGCTTGCTGTACGGGCAGCGGGCGCTGTTGATCGGCGCCCTCGAACCCCTCACCTACGCCGGCACGATGCAGAGCTCCAACGCCGGCGATCGCCCCTTCACCCGCCTCGCCCGCACGGCGAAGATCCAGGAGACGGTCTTCCTCGGGACCAGGGCCGAGGCCGACCGGGCGCTGGCGGCGGTGCACAGGCTGCACGAGCGGGTGAGGGGCGAGCTGACCGAGGCGGCCGGCGTCCACCCCGCCGGCGCCGCCTACTCCGCCTTCGACCCGGAGCTGATGCTGTGGACGCTGGCGGTGATCGCCGACTCCGGCCGGGAGATGTACGAAACGATGGCGTCTCCCCTGGGCGAAGGCGAGCGCGAGGCGCTCTGGCAGGACTACGTCCGCTTCGGCGAGCTCTTCGGCCTGCCCCGAGACGCGGTCCCGGCCAGCCACCGCGAGTTCCGCGCCTGGTTCGAGGCGAAGCTCGCCTCGCCGCAGATGCACGCGACCGCACACGCGCTGGAGATGGCGCCGCTGGTGGCCTTCCGCCAGCCGGTGCCGCGGCACGCCCGGCTCAACCTGGAGACGCAGAACCTGATCGTCAAGGGGACCCTGCCGGCGCGGGTGCGGGAGGCCTTCGGCATTCGCTGGACCCAGGCCCACGAGGCCGCCTTCCGCTCGGTCACCGCCGCCCACCGCCGGGCCCGGCACGCGATGCCGCGCCCCCTGCGCCGCGGCCGCAACGACTACTTCTTCGACGTCGTCACCAAGGCCGAGAAGCGCCGCGGCGGCACGCCGACTCCCCGCGTCGCCGCCTGAACCCCCTTTCGGCGAGACTGCAGCGGTGCTCGAGCTCCTCGCTGTCGCGGCGGCCGGGGCCGCGGCGGGGTTCGCCAACTCCGTCGCCGGCGGCGGCGCCCTGATCACCTTCCCGACCCAGGTCGCGCTCGGCGTGCCGCCGCTCGCAGCCAACGTCACCAACACCGTCGGCATCGTCCCCGCCTCGGTCGGCGGCGCCCTCGGCTACAGCGACCTGCTGCGCGAGCAGGGCCGGCGGCTCATCCGCCTCCTGGCGCCGATGCTGCTCGGCGCCGCGGCGGGGACCGCACTCCTCCTGCTCACCTCCGAAGCCGCCTTCGAGGCGATCGTCCCGCTCCTGATCGCCGCCTCCTGCCTGCTGCTCCTGCTCCAGCCCCGCCTCACCCCGCGGCTCTCGCACGCCGGCGACGAGCACTCCCCCTACCTCACCGCCGGCATCTTCTTCAGCGGCGCCTACGGAGCCTACTTCGGCTCCGCCGTCAGCATCCTCATCTTCGCCCTCCTCGCCCTCTTCGTCGCCGACACCCTCCAGCACCTGAACGCGATCAAGATCGTCCTCTCCGGCAGCGCCAACCTCCTCGCCGCCGTCGCCTACGCCTTCCTCGCCCCGGTCGAATGGCGCTACGCGGTGACGATCATGGTCTCCTCCTTCCTCGGCGGCCGGGTCGGCGCCCACTACGCCCGCCGCATCCCCGCCGGCCCGCTGCGGATCTCGATCGCCGTCATCGGTCTGGCGGTGGCGGCGGTGCTCGCCCTTCGCGCCCTCGGTTGAGCTCCTCCTCCGCCGCCTCGCGACCCAGGTACGGCAGCACCACCGCGTACATCAGTTCCGGCACTTCGGCCTCCAGCGCCGCCAGGTCGCCGCGTTCGATCCCGGTCTGCAAGCGCTGGTAGACGGCGCTGCCGACGAACTCCGCCGTCAGCGCCGAGATCGAATCGTCGTCGCGCTCCTGGCGGCCGGCGTCGATCATCGCGAACAGCGCCTGCATCGCCTCGTCGCGGATCAGCTTCGCCCGCTCTCCGGCGAACCAGACTTCGACGAAGCTGATCCGCGCCCGCCCCAGGTCCTCGCCGATGAATGCGGCCGTCTCCCAGGCCGCTGCCCGGATCTGGTTTCTCCAGCCCTTCTCGGCGAGGAACGCGGCGCCGACCCGCCGCATGAACTCGTCGCGCATTTCCAGGTAGAAGGAGCAGAAGCACTCTTCGAGATCCCCGAAGTGGCGGCGGAACTCCTCCTGGCTGACTTCGGCCCTCTGCAGCAGTTGCGCCAGTCTCACCTCGGCAAAGCCGTGCTCGAGAGTGAGCTCGATCAGAGCCCGCTGAATGCGAGCGCGTTCATCCCCCTCTTGGCCCATTCGCGCGAACTCGTCTTCTCAACCGGTCGGAATCTGGAGTGCGAGAACCCGGAGACGCGGGGAACGCCCCCGGGTTCTCTCGCACCACTGTCGCCGCTCGGCAGGGTTCCGAGGGGTGACAAAGGATCCAACCTTAGGAGCTGGATATTTTTTGATGATATAGGTCTCTTTCCTGAATTGCAACGGCTGATTCAAGTACCGGTCAGATTCGCCCTCGGGCCTGACCGCCCGGCCCTCCCGGTAGCGAGGGTCAACGGACCCCGCAGCTCCGGATCAGGGTCGAGGAGAGGGTCCTGCCGTCGTCGAAGCCGAAGGAGACCTGGGCAAGGGAGAAGGTGGTGCCGGGAAAGCCCGGAGGCGCCGGGCAGCTGGCGGAGAGATAGCTCCTCGTGCTCCCTCCGTGCCTGAAGATCCGCCGCAGCGAGAGGCTGAGACCGGAGACGAAACCCCATTCGGCCGCCACCTGCGGCAGGTTCGCGACGAGCTTGGTGCCGAACTGGCCGCGGTCGCGGCGCAGTTCGAAGGGCAGCACGCTGGACGTCGGCAGCGGTTCGGTCCCGTAGATGTGGAGGAAGATGACCGGTCGCCCGTGGAGGCTGCCGTTGAAGGCGAGGATCGTTCCGTTCGAGGGGTAGGGCGACTGGTCCGGCAGGGCGACGCTGGCCCTGAAGGTGCCGCGGCCCACCAGCGCGGGCCCGCAGATCCGCTTCGCGTCCGCCGTGCTCGAGGGCTGGATCTGGTGGTAGCTGCACTGTGGCAGGCCGGCCGTGTCGATGCGGCCGTGGCGGTTGAGCCGCAGCACGATCTTCCGCAGCTGCGGCGGCGCCTCCCCGTCGCTGGTGGTGATGTCGCCCGAGAAGTGCGCCTGCACCGGCGCCGCGCCCTTGCGCGGCAGCGCGTGCGGCGAGAGCCGGGCGTCGAAGGAGACCCGCAGCCCCCCCTTCTGGATCGCCTCCGAGCTGGCGGAAGCGGGCATCGCGACGAGCAACGCCGCCGCCGCGATGCCGACCTTCAGCGCTCTCACCCGCCGCGCCTCTTCGACCCCTTCTTCGCGCAGCTCGCACGGACCACCGGCCGCGTGTTCCAGACCTTGCCGTTCTGGCCGGTCATCTTCACGTCGGCGCGGGACGTGCCCTTGCAGAGGTTGCGGCTGTTTTCCAGCAATCCCTTCTTGCCGCCGCGCATCATCAGGGTGAACGAGCTCACCGGGGCGTCGGGGACGACGTCGAACGTGTTGCGGATCCGCGCGTTCTTCGCGTCGATGAAGCCGGAGAGGACGACGTCGATCTCACCGTTGAGCGAGACGACCAGGTCCGGCAGCAGCCGTTCGCCGCCGTTGGACCGCAGGTACACCGGCCCTTCCAGCACCCCGTCGAAGAGCGGCGACTTCGCCTTCGCCTTGCCGTAGACCGAAGCGGCAGGACATTCGTTCGCCGCGAACTGGACCCGGGTGCAGACGGTGCCGATGTGCGACTGGGCGAGGAACGCCGAGTGCGGCAGGGTGACGGCGGTGCGGGCGATGTTGGCGTCGCCCGCCCGCGCCTTCAGGGTCGCCGTCAGGGCGGGGTAGTCGCTGCGGTGGGTGCCGCCCTTGAGCCGGAAGGAGAGCTTCGGCTTGAAGGGGAGCGCCTGGCAGTTCGACGCCTGGAACGGGTTGCTGAGGTCCGTCGCGGTGTCGTCCGCGGTGCTGTTGACGTCGCCACCGGTTCCGGTCACCCGCGCGACCACCGACATCCGGTTGCAGTTGGTCGGGTTGATGATGGTGTTCTCGCGGTCGACCCGCACCTGGATGTCGCGGATTCGCACCGGGATCCCCTTGAAGATCTGCGGGAAGGGGTCGGATTTGACGCGCGGCTGCGCGGTCTCGGGGTTGACGTCGATCGCGCTCCGCACCGAGATCACCCCGAGGTCATAGGGGCCGGCGAGGATCGGGGTCACCACCACCATGCTCAAGGGCGCCCCTTTGTAGGGCCCGGCGAGGTAGACCTTGCCGGGGATGTAGGTGATGACCTGCCCGACCCCCGAGCCGACCTCGGTGGTGCCGATCTGGGAGGCGGCGGGACAGCTCGGCGAGTTCGCCTCGGCGGTGCCGGTGCGCCCCGGTGCTTCGGCCGCGGCGATCGCCGCCTCCGGGCACTTGGCGATGCCGGAGATGTTGGCGAGCAGGCCCGGCGGCAGGGTGACGTCGATCTGGCTGAACTCCTGGTCGTCGTCGGTCCGCTGCAGGCGGAAGGCGAAAGGCGAGTAGGAGCCGGCCGAGTTGCTGACCGTGCCGGCGTCGAGAGTCGCCTTGAACGGCCGGTCGGCCAGCCCCTTGACGCAGGGGCTGCCATCGCCGCGCTGGGCGATCTCGTAGTCGTTCTTGACGACAACCGGCGAGTCGGGACTCGAGTACGGCGTGAATTCGGCCGTGATCGTCTTCGTCCCACAGGTCGTCGGGTTGACCAGCGCCGCCCGCACCCCGCCCTTGAAGGCGAGCTTCATGTTCGAGACCGGGAACTGGGGCAGGTCGTCGAAGGTGGTCTTGATCTGGCCGGTGACGGGGTCGAGGTCGACCTTGCCCGGCAGCTTCAGCAGCAACCCCCGTTTCGGTTCCTGGATCACCAGGTAGAGCGAGAGGAAGTTGTCGAACGGGTTGTCGTTCTGCTTGGCGACGTAGATCTGGCCGCGCATCGGTTCGTCCGCGGGCAGGATCGGCGTGCTGATCGTCAGGTCCCCGTACTTGGAGCTGTCGGGACAGGTGACAGGATCGTTGGTGCCGAGCTTGATCTGGCTCGGGGCGCAGTTGCCGAGGCCCTGCGCGGCCGAGGTCGAGAGGGTCATACCTTCCGGCAGCGTCACCACCGCCTTCTTGATGGGCGGCGTCGCGATCGCCTCCATCTCGCCGTTCTGGGAATAGAGGTCGGCCGCGTCTTTCACCGTGTCGGGACGCTGTGGCACTTCCAGGTTGACCGCGAGGCCGGTCGGCCCGCCGGCCGCACGGCTGGTCGGCTGCAGGGAGACTTTCGGTTCGAACCGGATCCGCGGGTCGTCGCAGCCGGTCGGCTGCATCGCCGGGCCGCTGGACGGGACCCGTTCGGTCCAGTCGTCGGGGTGCTCGTAGCTCTGCACCCGCTGCTTGAACTGGGTTTCTTCATTGCAGGCCGAGCCGAGGGTGAGGAAGGGGCGAAGGGGCGCCGTGCTCGGGACGCCGCCTGGAAGCCCGCCGCCGGGCAGATCGCCGGAGCCCCCTTTTCCGGGCCATCGCAGACGGTCGTGCGACGGATCGGCCGGCACACCCCAGGCGGTGAAGCGCACCTGGCGGATGTCGAGGTAGCCGAAGACGGCTGGGATGTAAGGGGTCAGGGCGCTGATCGAATAACCCTGGGAAGGGTCAAGCGACGCGAAGATATGGCTGCGCACGCCCTGCAAGGCGAAGCCGAGGTCGGCTGCATAGCCATCCGGCGGCTCGAGGTTGTAGACGGGGATCGTGTTGAAGGCACCGCCGCCCTCGAAAATTCCCCAATCGCCGTTGCCATCAGCGCCAGCGCTGATGATCACGTCGATCACCCCGACCTGCGTCTCCGGCGGACATTTCGGCAAGAAACCTCCTGCCGTGAACTCGTCGGCGGTGCACTTCGGCACAGCCTCCGGGTTGCCGATCAGACCTCGGGGCAGCGTCGTCTCAACCGTTTTCAACCGCTCGCTGGGGGTGACGATGATCTGCGGAGGAAAGCCTCCCGTCGGTACCCCGATGTCGGTCTGCAGGTTCATGTCGAAGTTGACCCGCATCTCGTACGGATGTGAGACGGCCTGGCGCTCGCGCCCTTGGAACGGTTCGCGTTCGGTGAAGGTGTCGCCTTCGAAGCTGTCCTCCATCATTCCGAACGGGGCCGGATCGGGACTGATCGTGACCGGGTCGACGTCTTCTGCGGGGGCAGCCGAGCTACCGCTGACGCGGCTCGCGAACTGATATTTCCCCGGCGCCGCGGCGGCGTCGATTTCGACCGGGAACCAAATTCGCCAGGCGTAGTAAAATTCGAATGGAAACGCATAGCGTGCGCCGATGGGTTCTTCCAACGTGCAGGTGACTTCGTTGCTGCCGCTGCATTGCCAGAAGAAGTCCTTGTTGCCCGCGATCTTCTCTTCGAAGCCGTCGAGGCCGTAAGCCCTTACCCCAGGCGGCAGGTCAACCGTCACCGTCGTTCCCGGATCCGACGGGGTGTCCCCCATGTTGCGGACCTGGATGTAAACCTTGCCCTTCCCGCCGGGGGGTAGGTGCGCGTCAGCCCAGTTGTTCTTGATGTCCCAGACCACCGCGGCCCTCGCCGGTGCCGCATGGGCGCAGGTGACCGCGATCGCCATTACAAAGAGGGCAAGGAGCCCGAACCACGTCGTCTTCTGCCTGGCCTGAATCATTTGCCCGCCCCCCGGTTGCCGTTGCCTCGGTGCTTGTGCCCCTTCTTGGCCACGCACCTGACCTTGCCTTTGACTTTGACCCGCTTCTTGCCCTTGCCGCAGGCCTTGCGGTGTTTCTGCGCTTTCGGGTTCTCAGGGCCCGAGAAGATCCGACTGCCGGCCTGCGCCGGGGTCGGCGGCGTTACCAGCGGCCCCTGGCAGCTGTCCTCGACGCATGGCGCAGCTGCCGTCGGCGGCCCAGGGTTGGCGCTGCCGATCCTCGAGACGTAGAGCTGGCCGACCTGGTCCTTCTCGAAACCGGTCAGCCTTGCCGACGCGGTGAACAGAATCGAACTCGCGTCTGGGGTCATCGAGATGAAGGCCAGCTTTTCCGAGGGCCATTTGACTGCCCCTGAGGTCACCAGTTGCAGGCTGCCGTTGTGCCAGAGGTAGATGTCGGTGCCGTTGTTGATGTCGGCTTTCAGCAGCGGGGTGTTCGTCTGGAAGGCGATGTCCTCGCCGTCGTCGCTCATCAGTCCGATTCGGTCCAGGCCCACCCCCGCCGAGCGCTGGGCGCCGGTGGCACTCTTGTCGACCACTCCCGGCCCAGCGCAGGAAATGCACTCGATACTGCCGTCGCTGTCGTCGTAGCGGATCAGTTGCTGGGAGCTATCCGCTTCGTCGGTGGTCGTCCTGCCGGGATCGAGGTCGAATACCGCGACCTTTCCGTCCGGGGTGAGATCCGAATAGAAGGCGCTCGTCTTCAAATCTTCATCCGGGTTGGCGAAAGTGGTGACGTAGTCGATTTCCCCTTCCCGCCAGACATAGAGGTTGCGCTGTCCCTGCGTCCCCTCGTTCGGCACCAGCTTCTGGTTCGAGGTGAAGTACATCCGCGAGAAGTCTTCGGAGACGGCGACGCCAGGGGCGTTGAAGGCGCCGATCAAGACCCCGGCCTTGGGGACGATGCAGGTCAGGCATTCGGTGCCGCCGTCGCTCCAGCGGTAGATGTCGCCGAGGCTGTTCTGGTCCGCGGGGACGAGCCGAGCGGAAGAGAGGAAGACGACCTCGGAGCCGTCGCCCTTGATGCGGACGAAGGTGTCCTCGCTCGGAGGACCGGATAGTGGCGCACCCCCGAGCGCGACGGTGGTGTCCGTTTCGAGATCGCGCAGGTAGAGCCTGTAGGGACCGGCGCACCCACTGCCGAGGGACTTGAAAACCACTCTACTGCCGTCGTCGTCGATACCCGGGTTGTCATAGAAGGGCCCATAGGGGAGCAGTGCCGTGCAGGAGGGGACGCTCCCGTCGGGCAGCCGGCTCAAGAGTTCAGGGCTGCCGTCTCCGATCTCATAGACCTGCCCCGTCCCTTCGGGGTGGTCAGGATCCAGTTCCTGTCCCGGTTTGACCGGTTTGAATTCGGCGGAGTTGCGGGTTAGTTCAAGGAAGACTTTCTCGCCGTCCTTGGACATAGCGGCCGACATGCACTCGCAGATCGGGAGGTGATCCGGCGGGGCCGTGTAGAGGTCGTCGATCGACCCGTCGGGTTCGACCCTGATCGTGCCCTGCGAGCCATTGCCATGATGGCTGCGCACCAGGAACCTGCTGCCGTCTTCGGAGACCGAGAGGACGGTGTCGTAAGTCGTATTCGGTTCGAGCTGGTCGATCGGTGGCAAGACCGATTGCGTCTCCCACCACTGGGGCGTTGCTTTGGTCCGAGTTGAGCGGAACTGGCTGAAAGCCGAGGGGGAGCCGGGCGCTCCGGTCTGCAGGCTCCAGAACACCTTGTTGCCGTCGGGAGTCTGAATGGGATAGCCGGTCGGCTCCTGGTTTCCCTTTTCCGGCTGGTTGACCAGCTCGATGCCGCGACTAGGTGGCGCCATTTCGGCCGCCGTCCGGGTCGAGAAGGTGACGTCACCGCTTTCGGTCGTTCCCACGTCGTTTTCGGCGACCAGCTGGAAGTGGTAGGTCGTGCCCGGTTCGAGCCCGGTCAGCTCCTCGCTGACCAGGTGCTGGACGTTGTCGTCACCTACCGCAGCAGGGGTCGCGGGCGTCTGCTCCCCGTAGGAGCCGTCCGGCCCGTATTCGAAGTAGTAGGTCGTCGCCCGGTTGCGAGGGTTGATCCGCCCGTTGAGGCGGGCGGTCGTCGTCGACCGCGGGGCGGCGCCGAAGGTGGTCGCGAACGGCGCCTGCGTCGACGTGGTGAGGGGCTGCGGTGCCGTGGTCACCTGGCCGCCAAGCGTCGTCGCCCCCAGCCTGATCAGGTATTCCCGATCGGGGTCGAGGTTGACCAGTTTCGCAGAGACAGACTGCGGGCTGCCGCTCGCCGCCAGCGCGTCGTCGGTGTTCGGGTCGTCGTCGGGGCCCGGCACGTTGGCCCAGTTGTCGCCGTCGTCGCCGGAGTATTCGAAGCGATAAGTCGCTTTCAGTTCGTGGTCGTCGATCGTGCCGTGGAGGACCACGGAGTCCGGTCCCAGTTCGCTCGCCGGGTCGAGCGAGACGGTCGGTTCGAGTATCGGAGAGTTGCCGAAGGTCACGAGGTGAGTCGTGTCGACCACCTGACCGAAGGCCTTCAGCGCCCTCAGCCTCACGCCGTAGGAGAGGCTCGGGTCGAGACCTTCGACCGTCGCTTCGACCGGGGTGTCGGCGGTACCCGTGGTGCCGAGCGTTTCGGTCGCGGTCTGGGAGAAGTTGACGCCGTCGCTGGTGTATTCGAAGCGGTATTCGGTGGCCCCGCCTTCGGGATTGACCTGGCCGTGGAGGACCGCGGAAGTTTCGGTCGCTTCGGTCGCCGCTTCGATCGTCGCGACCGGTGGGGGGACGTCTTCGATGACGTGGATCTCCGGAGCGCCGTAGGAACCGCCACCCCAGTAGGCGATGTCGGTGACGGCGAAGAAACGACCACCCGAGGAGAGGGCGGTCAACCCCTGGACGGTCTCGTACTGAGCCGTCGAAGTCGGCAGCCTGAAGCTTCTGATCAGTTGGTCGTCGGCGCCGAAGTAGCTCATCGACGGCGCTTCGTTCTGATCGACCGCGGTCTGATCGCCGGAGACGAGGTAGGCGCCGGTCGACGGATCGACGGCAACGGTCGCGGCGCGGAACACCGGGCCGACCGTGGCCACATGGGCGCCGCTCGAATCGAAACGCTCGATCCGGCTTTGGCCCGTCGCGAATTCCCCTTCGGGCTGGTTTTCGATCGTCCCGTCGGTGTCGATCACAATCAGGTCGCCATCGGGGGCCGCGGCGATGTCGCGCAACCCGGTGAAGGCGCCGTCCGGCGAGCTCGAGCCGTCGAAGGAGCCGTCGGCGCTACCGTCGTCGTTGAAGGTCCGGACCGTGTTGGTCAGGGTGTCGGCGACGACGAGATCGCCGTCGGTGGGATCGATCGCCAGCGGCCCCGTCACTCCCTCGTTCGAGTAGGTCGCGTCGAAGGCGAGGGCGCTGCTGAAGCGCTTGACCCCGGTTTCGTCGGAGACGTAGATGTCGCCGTTACCCTGGTCGACGGCAATTCCCAGAGGCTTCGTCAGTTGAGCGCCGCCGAACTGGGCCGAGTAGACGTAGGTTTCGCCGGAGGGGACGAAGACCTGGACACGGTCGTTGCCCTGGTCGACGACGTAGAGCGCCCCGGTCGCCTGATTGACGGCGGCCCGCTTGGGACCATTCAGTTCACCGTTGCCCGAACCGGGGCCCGAGAACGAGCTGACCGGGCCGAGATCGGCCGAAGCCGACATGGCGAAAAGCCCTGAGATGGTCAACACCAACAGTGCAGGGCCAATGATCGATCCCACGGTCTTCAGACGGCGTCTCAAAAGCTCTCCTCTCCCTTTGAGCCGCCTCCCGCACTGGCGATCCTCGCACAGCGCCGGCCTCGACTCAAATCTCTTCAGCTGCTCGCCTCCCTGGCGATTGCAGAGATCAAAGCACAGGTTTGCCGAGAAAGCAAACGAGGTTTTCTAAGGGGATAGAGAACTTTCCTAGGGGAAGTTTTCCTCCGCTTCACTGGCGAGGCGGGCCGCCTCGCCGGCGCCCAGGTAGGGAGAGAGGGCGAAGTCGATGAAGTCGTGGAGGACCGTGCGCGGCGGCGCCCCGGCGAGGATCGAGCGCGAGGTGAGGAAGACGAGGCCGCCGAGGACCGAGTCCTCGGTCGAGTCCGGCAGCGCCGCACCGTCCGCCCGCTTCTTCCGCCCCTGCTCCAGGAACGGCACCCACTTCAGCACCGCCTCGCGAAAGCGGGTCGCGATCGCCGGCGTCGCCGCCGCCGGCTCGACCAGGAACGCCTTCGCCAGCTCGGGCTCCGATTCGAAGAAGCGGATGCCCGCGCAGATCGCCGCGACCACCTGCCGCTGCCACTCCGTCTCGCTCGCGATCGCCTCGCCGACCAGGTCTTCGAAGTGCTCGAGCACCGCCTCGAAGCTGGCGAGGAAGGCCTCCTCTTTGCTCTCGAAGTTCTCGTAGAAGACGCGGCTGGAGACCGAGGCCGCCTTGACGATCTGGGTGATCGTCGCGGCGCGGTAACCGCGCTCGGCGACGACGTTCGCGACGGCCGCCAGCAGCCGCTCGCGCTGGGACTCCTCGACCTGCTCGCGGGAGAGGCCGTGGTGCCCGGCGGGCAGGGGCCCGAGGTCGCTTCCGCCTCCACCGTCGTTTGCGGGCCGCTCGCGTGCCAAGGCCTCGCAAGCCTACCCCCGCCGGGCCGCCGATCCCGCTCTAGCCTGGGCCTGACGGCGGCGGGATCGTCAGCTCGCGCTGCGCCGCCTCCTCGCCGAGGTACGGCAGCACCGCCGTGTACATCAGCTGGGGAATGATCTCCTCCTCCGGAGGGAGCTTCCCCTGGCTGAAGAGGGCGTAGAGCTGATTGAAGAAGCCGCCGGTTATCTGCTCGGCGGTGGCCCGGGTCAGCTCCTCGGGATCGGCGGCGACGGCGCGGCCTTCGTCGATCAGGTCCACCATCGCGTTGATTTCCGCCCCGAAGAGGAGCAGCGCCTGCTCGCCGGCGGTGCGCACTTCGACGACGAGGAAGTGCGTCGCCTTCATGTCTTCCTTGAACAGGCGCAGCAGTTCGTAACCGGTCAGCCAGACCCGGTCGCGCCAGGGGGCGTCGCCGTTGCGAACCGGATCGAGCCGGGCGTGGAACCGTTGCAGCTCGATTTCGAAGCTGCGCAGGAAGCAGGCCGGGAGATCGCCGTACTCCCGCTCGAAGAACTCGCGCTCGACGCCGGCCCTCTCGCACAGCTCCTCCGCCGTGACCGCGGCGAAGCCGCGCTCTAAGCAGAGGTCGATCAGGGCGCGATGGACACTTTCGGCCCGTTCTTCTCCTCGTTTTGTCCCCGGCTGGCTTCCGCCCAACTCATTGCTTCCTTCTCCCCTACGTACGGACGCAACACGAAGATGATCGCCTCGGGCAGCAGCGCCTCGATGCGATCGACCTCCCCGACGATCAGCCGTTGATAGGCCGACCACAGCACGCTTCCCGCCAGCGTGTCCTCCAACGTCTTCGGCAGCTCGGTCCCGTGCGCTGTCTCCTCGCGCCCGCGGCGCAGCAGCGGCGCCAGCGATTTCATCGCCCCGTCATAGCGCTCGGCGATCACCGGCCCCACCGTCGGCGCCTCGACGATGCAGGCTTTGGCGATGATCGGGTCGGCGAGGATCGACTCGAAGAGCGCCCGCATCGCCGCCGCGACCTGCGCCGGCCACGGCGCCTTCGCCTCCTCCGCCAGCGCCGCGTCGACCCGGGCGCGGGCCGCCGCCATCTCCGTGTCGAAGAGGGCGAGGAAAGCCTCCTCTTTGTTGGCGAAGTGCTTGTAGAAGGTTTTGAAGCTGACCTTGGCGCGCTTGACGATCAGCTCGACGCTGACGTCGTTGTAGCCGCGCTTGGCGACCAGCTCGCCGGTGGCGCGCATGATGCGCTGGCGCTGGTCCTCGGCTGCGCTGTCGCGGGTGACGGCCGCGGGCTCCGGCAGCGAGGTTCGCGAAGATCGTCCAGGAAGCGCTCGCATTCCCGAAGGATAGTCGAGCGGTCAGGGGAGGCCCGCGGCCTGCAGCGCTTCCTCCCAGCTGCCGTGGGCGCGGCCGCGGCGGAGGAGGTCGCCCTCCATCTCGTAGCTCCAGGGGACTTCGACGGCGAATGTACGCTCGCCGCGGGTGTCGAAGACCATGCCGAGGACGGCGCC
Source organism: Solirubrobacterales bacterium (assembly GCA_025936755.1). GTDB lineage: Bacteria > Actinomycetota > Thermoleophilia > Solirubrobacterales > 70-9 > VAYN01. Next base: position 13,782 of record JAICSS010000019.1, read on the forward strand.
GCGGTCTTCGCGTTCCTCCGTCTCGAGGACGCGGATGTCGAGGTGCTCGAGGCCCTCGCCGAACTGGGAGAGCCAGAGGTGCACCCCTTCGTGACCGCGGTACATCGCTTGGCCGCTCCAAACCGTCGGCGTCCATTCGATCCTGGGATGGAGGAGGTCCAGCACCCGCTCGGGTTCCCCCGCGAGCACCCTCTTGAAAAGGCGCTCGATCACCGAGGTCTGCGTTTCGGCGGGACGATTCACATGGGCGGTACTGGGCTCGAACCAGTGACCCCTTCCTTGTAAGGGAAGTGCTCTCCCAACTGAGCTAACCGCCCGCGGCCCCATTATGGCCCGCCTCCGGGCAACGTGAACCCTTGCGGGGCGACCGTCGTACAACCGGTCATGACGACTTCTCTGCAGCGACACAGATGGGGGGCGCTTGCCCTGGTGATCGGACTGGCCCTGCTTGCCACCCTCGCGGTGCGGCAGAGCGACGCCTCCGGGCGGCCGACGGCCACGGCCACGGCCAGCGGGGCGAAGGCGGTCTCGATCGTCAACTTCGCCTTCAAGCCGGGGACGACGAGGCTCAAGCGCGGCGGCCGCGTCACCTTCACCAACACCGCCAACACCGCCCACACGGCGACCCACGCGGGCGTCTTCGATACCAAGCGAATCCAGCCCGGCGAGTCGGAGACGGTCAAGTTCGAGCAGCGCGGGACCTTCGTCTACCACTGCAAGATCCACCCCTTCATGAAGGGCAAGATCGTCGTCGAATAGCCGGCCGCTACTCGACTGCCGTCAGCTCGGCCAGGGCCTCGCCGCGGGAGGCGAAGACGATGCCGGCGTCGGCGAGGCCGGCGACGGTGAAGACACGCAGGACCTGGTCGGAGCAGCCGTAGAGGACGAGGCGGCCGCCTTCGTCTTCGAGCTGGCGGCGCACCTGGAGGAAGAGGGCGATCCCGGTCGAGTCGACGAACTCACAGCTCTCGAGGCCGACGACCACCGCGGCGTTGTCGCGCGCGACCCGCTGCAGCACCGCCTGCAGGCGCTCGGCGCTCCAGAGATCGAGCTCGCCGCCGACCTGCAGCTCGCAGCGGCCTGGGCCGAGATCGCGCTCGGCGATCCCCAGGATCTGTCCCCCCGGCATGCCCGACATTCTCCCAGGGCCCGGGGTTCGGTCCGCTAGCGCCGCACCACGACGGCGCCGCCCGCGAACTCGACGACGGCCTCCCAGGGGATCGCCCGCTCCTCCGGCCCGCCGGGGCCGCGGAGGCGCCGCCGCAGGCCGCCGCCGTCGAGGATCAGCTCATCGATGACGACGGCGCCGTCCCGCTCCCAGTGCGCCCTCGCCTCGTAGACGCGGCCGAGCCGGCGGCCCGACTGGTCGACGACCTTGCGGCCCATCAGCTCGCTCAACGCGCCCGGATCCCTCAGTTCCACGGCAGCCTCCGGACGAACCAGCGCCCCGGGTCGTCGCCCTCCCCCAGCCCGAGGTCCTCGGCTTTCTTGCGCAGTTTCACGGTCGAGCTCAACTCGTCGACCTCCTCCCAGGGGATCCGCAGCGCGTTGCTGCCCCACGTCTCCGGGCCGACGATCCGCCGCGTCGTCCGCGCCAGCCAGCCCGGCAGCCGCCGCGGATAGAGCCCCTCGCCGACCAGCAGCGCCGTGATCCGCGGCGGGTCGCCCCGCAGCTCGATGTCGTCGACGCGGCCGACCCGCCGCCCCTCGGAATCGCAGATCTGCTCGTCGAGCAGGCGGTGGACGACGTAGATCTCGCCTTCCTTCCTCACCCGCCGCCCCCGTTCGTCGCCAGCAGCAGCGGGATCGCCGCCAGGGAGAGGACGATGATGACGGCGAAGTAGAGCCAGCCGAGGGTGGCGGCGATGCGCCCGTTCGCATGGTCGGACATGAAGGAGCGGTCGCCGGCGATCAGCAGCACCGGCAGGTAGGTGAGCGGCAGCGCCACGACCGAGAAGACGACGCTGTACTCGGTGATCTCGACCGGGTTGATCCCGCTCTCGGCGATCGCGATCCCGAGCAGGAGGAAGACGAGCCAGGAGGCGGTGAAGCGCGGCGCTTTGCGCGGGCCCTGGTAGCGGCCCCACTCCCAGCCGAGGAATTGGGCGAGGTTGTAGGAGGCAGCGAAGCTGGAGTCGATCGCGGCGCCGCCGACGCAGAAGAACATCCCGCCGAGGGCGAGCAGGAGGCCGGTCTCGCCGAAGGCGCCCTGCATCGGCAGGGCGACGGTGCCGAGGTCGCTCGGTTCCACCCCGAGCGGGTGGAAGAGGTAACCGGAGACGATCACGAGAGCGACCGAGAGGACGCCGCCGATGCCGTAGCCGAGGATCGCGTTGAGCCGGTTCTCTTTCAGGTTCTCCTCGGTCCAGCCCTCCTCGATCGCCCCGGAGGAGTAGAAGTGGACCTCGTAGGGCATCAGCGCCGCGGCGAAGACGCCGACGACGAAGTAGAGGTAGAGCGTCGAGCTGTCGAGCGAGGGGACGAAGCCGTGGGCGACGTCGCCCCAGTCGGGGTTCTGGTGGAAGACGGTGGCGACGACGACGAACAGCGCCAGGCCGCCGTAGCCGAAGAGCCGCTCGAGGCCGCCGAAGGGGAGCAGGGCGACGATCGCGACCAGGGCGATCGCGCCGGTGACCACGAACATGTTGTACGGGGCGTCGAAGAGGAGTTCGAGGACGATCGCGATCCCGCCCAGCTCGGCCGCGACCGTGAGCAGGTTGACCAGGGTGCTGGCGATGAGGGCGAGCAGGCCGAAGCCGAAGCCGAGCCGCATCCGGATCACGTCGAAGACCGGCCGGCCGCTGACCGCGGCGACGCGGCCGCTCATCTCCGCGTAGACGGCGATCCCGATCGTCCCCAGGACCACCGCCCAGAGCAGGTCGTAGCGATAGAGCGCCCCCGCCTGCGTGTTGAAGACGAGGTCGCCGATGTCGAGGAAGCCGCCGATCGCGGCGATGATCCCGAGGGCGATTTTGAGGATCACCTTCACGGCGCGTCCCCGCTCAACTGGGCGACGATCGCGTCGGCCTTTTCCTGCGCTTCTTCGAGGTGCTTCTGGACGAGGGCGCCGTGGTGCTCGTCGCCTGGGTAGGTCTGCAGTTCGGAGAGCAGGCCGGAAATTTCACCGGCGACGGCGACGGCGGCGTGGCGCTGGTCCTCGGTCTCCGCTTCTTCGAGGGTCGCGTCGGCGAGCTTTTCGGCCTCGTGCTCGGCCTCCTCGCCGAGGGTCCGCGACATCACCCGCGCGTAGGTCGATTTGGTCGCGTCGCGGGCGACGCCGCTGGCGACGAGCTGCCCCTGCGCGGCGAGGGCGCTCAAAGATTCGACGCCGCGATTGAGCTCGTCGTTGCTGAGATCGCCGCAGCCGCTGGAGAAGAGCGCCGCGACGGCGAGAAACAGGCCCAGCGCCAAGCATCCAGCTCTCTTGCGGCCCGTCCCGGTCAAACCGCCCTGGAAATACCCCTAATCCGCGAGCTTGAACATCAACCGGCCGGCGGCGAGGCCAGGCTCAACCGGCGAGCTCGCGGACGAGGTCGCCGGCGGGACGGACCGCGTCGATCCTGGCGACGGTCTCACCCGCGTAGAGCGCGCCGGCGTCGACCAGCGTCGCCGGGCCGTCGTCGGTCGGCCCCGCCGGCGTCAGCAGCCGGCTCCCCGGCCGCTGCGCCCGCATCATCCGCAGCTGCAGGGACGAGGGCGTGTACCGCGCCCCGGGAGCGAGCAGGCGGTTCAAGGCGCGATTCGCGGACGGAGCGCGCAAAACCACCCGGCGTTCGTCCTTTGTTCGCCCTGGGGCTAACAAAGGACGAACGCCGCCGAGCCAATGAGCCGTCGCGGCGTTCGGGACCACCCGGTGCGAGGCCGGCCAGGCGGCGCCGAAGAGGTCGGTGAGGAGCGTCTCCTCCGCCGCCAGCAGGCGCTCCTTATATAGAGCGTGGGCCCGGCTCTCCTCGCTGAGGAGGAAGCGGGTGCCGGCGACGGCGGCCGTCGCTCCCGCCTCGAGGGCGGCGCGGACGTCGGCGGGCTCGGCGACGCCGCCGGCGAGCAGCAGCGGGTAGTCGGCGGGCAGGGCGGCGCGGGTCCGCTCGAGCAGCTCCAGCGCCGGCGTCGTCCCGCGCACGTGGCCGCCCGCCTCGACGCCCTGGACGACGACCCCGTCGGCGCCCGCCGCCCGCGCTTCGCGCGCCTCCTCGACCGAGCCGCACTGGTGCAGCCAAACGCCCGGGGTGCGGCGCCGCGGCCGGCCCCAGAAGGTGACGACGGCATCGGCCGCGGCCGCCGCCTCGAACCAGTCCCGCCGCGCGAACGGAAGCAGCACGTTGACGGCGAGCGGGCGCCCCGTCAGCACCCGCGCCGCCGCCAGCTCGCGGCCGATCGCCGCCGCCCCGTTGACGGCGATCGTCCCCAGGCCGCCGGCCTCGGAGACCGCCGCCGCCAGCTCGTGCCGGCTCAGGCCCCCGCCCATCCCGGCCTGGACGACGGGCAGCTCCACTCCGAGGCGCTCGAGCAGCGGCGGCATCCCTCCAGTCTAGATTCGCGCTAGAACCGCACCTCGGTTCCCGGCGGGTCGTAGACGCTCGCCAGCCGCGCCAGGGTCAGGGCCCCCAGCATCAGCCCGAAGTCCCGCAGGGCGATGTCGTAGTAACCGGAGTAGGTGAGCAGGTTGACGACGATCCCGCCCAGCCAGGCCGCGACGAGGTAGGCGCCGTAGCGCGGCTTCAGGGCGACGACGATGCCGGCGACGATCTCGATGACGCCGACCAAGTGCATCGCGGTCGCGGCGCTGCCGGGAATGATGTCGTTGATCCAGGGCGCCAGGTACTGCTCCCAGTCGACCATCACGTTGAAGAACTTGTCGAGGCCGAAGAGAATCGGGGCGACGGTGAAGGCGATGCGCAGCAGCGTGAAGGCCTGGTAGGCGGGGTCCGACTTGAGGCGTTCGCCGGAGCTGGGCGCCAGCGTCGCGTCGCGCGGGTCGAGGGTTGCGGTGGTTGACATGGGACCTCCTTGAGTCGTTTGCCGTGTGTCCCATCTGCGTCGCCCGCCCGCCGGTTCTTACCTCCGCTCGGCGTCGTTTCCATCCTTTTGGTTGCTCTGGCAACGCAAAGGGTGGAAACGATGTAAGAAGCGGCGGGCGCCGGTCGCTAACAATTCATGGCGACCGCGCTGATGACGACGCCGACGCAGAGGCCCGCCGACTCCCCCGCCCGCGACTGGGTGAAGCGGCTGCGCGCCGTCGGCCCGGAGGGGGAGGCCGCGGTCGCCGAGCTGCACGCGCTGCTGCTGAAGGCGGCGCGGTTCGAGATCGGCCGCCGCGGCGCCGAGCTGCGCCACCTGCGCGGCGGCGACGCCGACGACCTCGCCCACCAGGCGGCCGACGACGCCCTCGTCGCCGTCCTCGGCAAGCTCGACGACTTCCGCGGCGAAAGCCGCTTCACCACCTGGGCCTACAAGTTCGCCCTGCTGGAGGCGGCGGTGAAGGTGCGCCGCCGCGCCTGGCAGGGACGCGAGGTCCCGCTCGAGGACGAAGCCTGGCGGCGGCTCGCCGACGCCGGCGCGGGGGCCGGGCGCCGGGCCGAGGAGGCAGAGCTCTTCGCCGCCCTGCGCGAGGAGATCGAGCGCAGCCTCGGGCCGCGCCAGCGCGAGGTGCTGGTCGCCGTCGCCCTCAACGACGTCCCGATCGACGTCCTCGCCGAGCGCCTCGGCAGCACCCGCGGCGCCCTCTACAAGAACCTGCACGACGCCCGCCGCAAGCTGCGCCGGGCCCTTGCCGCCCGCGGCTTCGAAGTCGGCGGCGGAGAGGAGGAACGATGAAGCGCGACGAGATCCTCAGCCGGGCCCTCGGCCCCGCCGCACCCGAGCTGACCTGCGAGCAGTGCTTCGAGGAGCTCGACCGCTACGTCGAGCTCGTCGTCAGCGGCGAGCGGGCCGACGAGCGGGTGCCCGGGATGCACGCCCACCTCGACGGCTGCCCCGCCTGCGCCGAGGACTTCCGCAGCCTCCGCGACCTCGTCGCCCGGCAAGAGGATTGACTGACGCCGTCGACCCTTTAAATTCGAGGTATGGACGATCAGGGAATAGCGGCATGGAAGCTCCCCCTGATCGTGAAGGGGATCGCGGTCTCGATCGTCGGCGGCTTCTACCTCGGCGGGCCCGGCCTGGGGATGGCGGTCGGCGCCCTCGCCGCCGCCACGATCGTCGTCATGGCCGTGCGCAAGCCGCCGCTGCGGCCGATCGTCCCGGCGCCGGCGCCGGACCTGCGCGAGCACCTGCTGGTCGTGATCGAGCAGCCGCTGGAGGACGGCGCCGCGATCGAACGCATCGCCGCCGCCTCGCTGCCGAGCGACCCCGGCGACCCGGAGCCGGAGGTCCTGGTGATCGCGCCGGCCCGCAACCGCTTCCTCGACCGCTGGGCCTCCGACAACCGCCCCGGCCTCGAACGGGCGCAGCGCAGCCTCGTCCTAAGCCTCGCCTCGCTCGCGCGGGCCGGAGTCGCCGCCACCGCCCGCGTCGGCGACGAGGACGTGGTCCAGACGGTCACCGACCAGCTGCGGGAGTACCCGGCGACGGAGGTCTTCCTCGTCGCCGACCCCCAGGCGGGGTCCGAAGCGGCGGCCGAGGAACTGCGCTCCCGCCTCCACGCACCGTTCCATCTGGTTAGAGCATAAGTGCGCTAAAAACCTAGACCGGTTAAGGAGAGGCTTCCGGTGGATGCCGAGGCCTCGCGAAAAACCGCCGACGACGCCTGAGCTCGGCGCCCTCGGCCTCGCCGTCGAGCAGGTGCGCAGGGAAAGGGGCGACACCCAGGAGGAGGTCGGCGAGAAGGAGTTCAGCGACCACCACCTGACCGGGCCGATCGAGCGCGGCCACCGCAACCTCACCTTCATGACCCTGGTCAAGGTGGCCGAAGCGCTCGACAGCAGCCCGAGCGAGATCGTCGGCCTCGCCGACCGCTACCTCGAAGAAGGGAAGGTGGGGCGGGTTGGCGATTCAGCCGGCTAGGTCCGGCTCGACCCAGACCTCGAGCACCAGGCGCAGCCAGGTCGCCTCGACGTCGAGGGCCCAGCAGCAGTGATCCTCCTGCGCCTGCTCCCGATCGCGGCGCTGGACCGGCCGCAGGACATTGCTCTTCGCCAGCGTCTTCAGGTGATAGGCGACCTGCCCTACTCGCTGGTCGAGTGCTTCGGCCAGCTCCCGCGCCGATGCGCACTCGAGCGCCCCGTCGAGGTAGGCGTGGAGGATCCGGCGGCGCAAGGGATGGCCGACGGCACTGATCAGCTCTGAAGAAGAGGGCCCCATGAGCGACCCGGAAGGGCAGACTGTTCAGCCCCTTTCCGGCGCTCTAGATGTTATGGCATAAATACTCTAACAACCGGGTTCATTAATAGAGAGGCTCCGGGGCGCGATGCCGCCCCCGCGCCGCAGCAAACCCCGCTCACCCGAGCATGCTTCCCTCGGCGACGCGGTCCGCCAGCTCCGCACCGAGGCCGAGATGAGCCAGGAGGAACTGGCCGAAGCGGCCGGCACCGACCTGACCCAGGTCGGCGGCATCGAGCGCGGCGTCCGCAATCCCAGCTACACGACGCTGCTGCGGCTGGCCGGGGCGCTGCGGACGAGCGTCGGCGAGCTGACCACGCTCGCCGACCAGCTCCGCGCCTAGGGGATTCGCGCCGCCTCAGCCCTGCGGGGTGCAGGAGAACAGGTGGGTGAGGCCGAGCGCGGTGCCGTCGGCGAACTCCGCGTGGCCCTTGACCCGCCAGGTGCCGGTCGGGCAGCCGGCTTCCAGGAAGCTCTTCCGGCGGCCCTTGTAGGCGTAGCGGCGGCCGACCTTCAGCTCGAAGTGCGTCACCGAGCCGAAGCCGCCGGCGATCCGCGGGACCCGCGCCTGGATCCGCAGGCCGTAGGGGCCCTTGTGGATGCGCGCGATCGTTGCCTTGACGACGATCGCGGTCGGCGCCGGGACGTCGACGTAGGCGTGGAGGAGGACGGTGGTGGTGCCGCCGTGGACGCCGCCGTTGAAGAGGAGCAGGGGGCCGGTCGAGCGGAACGGCGCCTGTTCGGGGAAGGCGACCTCGACTTCGGCCTCGCCCGAGCCGACGATCGCCTCGCCGCAGGCGCGGCGGGCGGTCGCCGAGCTGCTCGCCTCGAGCTGGGACCTGCGGCAGGTCGGGAGGCCGGCGGCGTCGACGGCGATCGTCTTGTCGACGTCGATGCGGACGCTCTGCAGCGCCGGCGGATGGCTGCCGTCGCGGCTCTCGACCCCGGCGATCAGGCGCGCCGTGACCGGGGCCCTGCCGTGCCGCGGCAGCGTGGTCGGGGAGATGCCGCCGTCGTCGCTGACGCAGATGAGGCCGGCGCACTCGACCTTGCGCTCGCCGCTGGCGCCGGTCGCGAGGACCAGCGCCAGGGCGAGCGCGAGGGAGGCGGCGATCGGGGTGGCTCGGAGCAGGTTCTTCTTCATGCCCAGATCTTCGCCGGGCGGAAGCGGGCGCTCCTCCCCAATCTGAGGCTTTGGGCGCCGCCGATACGCCAATGTGGGAAGCGGAGCGGTGGGGCGGCTACTCGTCGAGCCGCAGGGCGATCTCGAGGTCGGCGAGCGAGCCGCGCAGCGGCCGTCCCAGCAGCTCCTCGATCGCGCGGATGCGGTTGCGGACGGTGCGGCGGTCGACGCCGAGGGCAGCCGCCGTCGAGGAGATGTTGCGCTCGGCCTCGAAGTAGGCGCGCAGGGTTTCGCGCGCCACCTTGCCGCCTTCCCGGCCGTGCTCGAGCGGCTCCAGGTAGAGCTGGCGCAGCGAGGTCTCGAGCAGGTCGTCCCGCCCGACCGCGGTCAGCACGGCGACGTCGCCATAGCGGAGGACCCGCTCGCCGCGGCGTTCGGCGATCGGCAGCGCCGCCTTCGCCTGGCGGTGGCTGAAGCGCCAGCCTGCGAGCTCCTCGCCGGGCTCGCCAAGGGCGGCGAAGACGCCGCTGGGGGCGAGGTCGCGCAGGGCGGCCACCGCCTCGGCGGGCGCGAGCGGCTGCCGGCCGCCGAGCCAGCAGGCCCAGCGCGGTTCCTCCTCGCGCTGGACGATCAGGAGGCGACGGCCGAGCCGCCCCGCCAGCGCCCGCATCAGCTCCTCGGCGCCCTGCCCTTTTGCCATCAGGGCGAGGTGGTGCCCGTCGAGGTCGTAGCCGAGCTCGGTGTGGTCGACCAGCTCGCCGGCGAGCAGGCTCTTGACCAGCTCCCGCCGCCGCTCCGTCGCGTTGCTCGGCCGGTTGGCGGACTCCCGCGCGTGTTCGGCGCTGACGGCCTCGATCAGCCGGTCCCCCAGCGTCGCCTGCTCGCCCAGCAGCCGCCGCAGCTCCGAGCTCGGCACCTCCGCCCGCTCCGCCTCTTCGACCAGGAAGTCCCCGACCAGGCTGTTGCCCGCGAAGTACCGCCGCAGCACCGTCTCCAAAGCGACCCCGTCCCGAGCGTCCAGTCGCGCCTGCGCCAGCAGCACCTCCGGCACCGCCGGCGCCCGCCGCTCCCCCACCTCGAGCACCGCCAGCCGGTAGTCGACCGCCGCCGCCAGCGCCGCCTTCAGCCCCTCCAGGTAGGCCGGGTCCGGCACCTCATGCGGATCGGAGATCGCGTAGACCCGGGTCCCGACCGCCGAGCGCAGCTCCGGGAGACGATCGCGCAGGCGTTGCGCCAGCACCGCTCGCGGCTCGGCCGCCCGAGAGCCGCTCCCGCGCCGCTGCACCCTTGCCTTGGCCATGGGGTGACCTTAGCGCCGCCTCCTACACGGGCGCCAGGGACCGCCGCGCCCACTTCGATCCTCATATCTGGCCCGCCCACGGGAATATGGTCTCGGCCGATGGGTGAACTGACCATGGCTATCGCCGCGGTGTTGGCGCTTATCTGGGCGCTGCTGGGTGACGATCTCAAGGCTTGGTCACCGAAGATCGCTGAACGCCTGATCCGCCACTCAGCCGAGCGATTGCCCGCCCCGTTCAACCAGCGTTTCCGCGAGAAGTGGCTGCAAGAGCTGAAGGAACTCCCGGAAGGAGCCGTCTGGAGCCGGATCGCCCTGGCCGTGATCAAGTACCTGTCGCTAGCTCCCCACCTCGATGACACCTTGTCGACGAAGGAGCCAAGGCGTCAGATTGCGAGCTTCGACACCAAGCTCCTCTACACGATGCGGACGCGAGGTCATGGAGTGCGGCGGGAGACCGTTGCGATAGCGGCGACCAAGGCCGGCAACAATGGGCTCGTCTGGCTGCTGATCAATCTCATCCTCGCAGCGATCGACCCAGAGCATCGTGAAGCCTGGCTAATAGCAGCGGTTCTCGTCCCAGCCAGCATCTTCTTCGCCTACGTATTGCGGCTACTCATCAGACGCCCCCGTCCCGTTCTCGAAGGACTTCCTCCCATCGGAGCTGCACCGAATTCTCTCGCTCTCCCGTCCGCCCACGCCTTCAGCTCCTTCGCCGTAGCCGTGACGATGATCCGAATCGATCCGGCTACCTCCTTCGCCCTCCTGATAGCCGTGGGAATCAGCCTAAGCCGCCCCTACCTCGGCCTGAATCGCCCGTCAGACGTACTCGCAGGCGCGATGCTCGGAGGAGCACTCGGACTGATCGTGCCGGTTTCGCTCTAGGGCTATCGGCGTTGGGCTGGTTCAAGTGTGACCTCCGGCTTGAAAGGAGGAGGGGCGTCCGCGCCGCCAGCGAGATTGCGCCGGCGATGTGACCGAGATGCGACCCCATTCGTCGCCACTTAGAGCAGGTGTGCGTAACGTCGGAGTCCAGCTTTATCCACGCCCCGACGAGCAAAAAAACGGAAGCGCCAAATGTCGGTACTGAACTGGCGTCGTCGCAAGATCCGGTAGGCATCCGACGCATCGTCGTCATCGGGAAACCGCAGGTGGCGCTGGGCGATCCAGCCGATCACATCGACGAGTTGGATCAGCGGCTCCGCGTGGGACTCGGGGAAGCGGGGGAGGCCGTCGAAGAAAGACACCAAGTCGATGCCCGAGTTCGAAGAGCCGTGGGTGGTGAGGAGCGGGTGGCCGGCCTGCTGATAATCGACCGGCAGATCCAGAGCCATCGCGTCGGTGGCGAGAATTGGAAATAGGATACTGGTGAGCAGGCGCTCTCCATAGCGATCTTTAGCGTCGAAGAGCAGCTGAGGCGAGCACCAATCTTGGCGCCAGTGGCGACCTCGGTACCGTGAAATTGAAGCCTGAACGGCGTCGTGAACGTGGCGGGGCATGACAATTCCGTACTCGACAAAGGACGGGGAGGAAGCACCTCGGCGGAGCAGGCGGCGCACTTCATCGCCGCGCCCCGCATAGGCCGGGTGGGTAGAGCCGCGTTCCTGAGAAGCCTGCCAGGTCTTCTCGAAGATCGAGACCTGCTCATCTCGCCAGGGCTCAACCTCGGCCCCCGGGAAGATCTCGTTATCGATTACGGTCGCGGTCCAGATCAGTTCCTGGTTGGCGAGGAAGATCGCGACCTCGCGCCGTTGATCTGCGTCTAACTTGGAGGCGTGCAGCTCCGACACTTCCCAACTGGCGCAGTGCGTCTGGACGAAAGCTGCAAGCACCGGACGCAGCGATGGCGGACACACCAGCGTCGTCAGGACCGAGCATTCAAACGAGGTTCTCTGCAGAGCGAAAGACCCCGACTCATCAGTCGCATAGATCACCGCTCGAAGGCCTCAAGGATCGACAGACCGTTTCAGTGCTTCTTCTTTTCGTTTCTCGAACGCCGTACTCACCCGGATCAAATTGGCGGATCCCCGATAGAGGAAGTCAAGGAGAGCATCGATGAAGCCCCGGATCAATGGGACGTCAGCGTTCTCTACCTCAAGCTCCTTGAGGTGGCCGCCATAGTTGCGGTAGGTGTAGACAAGGTGGGCCTGTTTGACGAGCCCCTCGGGCACGCCGGCCTCCTGAATCAGGGCGTTCAATTGATCTCTCTGTGAGAGGTCCTGCGAGATCGCCTTATCAGCACAGATCGCTTCCAGCAGGCGGCCTGCGCGGACGGCGAATGCATCCGGCGCGTGCTGGAGCTCCAACATCGCTAGATAGCGCTCTGCAATGGGACTAGGGAGACCATCCAGGGGTTTGTCCAGAGGAAAGATGATCTCGGGCTCAACCTCGTCGGACTCCATATAGCCATCGATCCATTGATATTCAGAGAGAGTTAGGCCCTTACAGCCAGTGCATCGATCAACCTGGGCTATGCGCTGCACCGTGATCTCGTCCCAGCTGTCTCCGACCCGAATGGTCTGCGTCGCGCCGCTGAGGACCACGTGCCCCTTGCACTCGACCGTTCCCTCACGTCCACAGTGACGACAGCGCTCCATGACGCGACAGAGGCTATCGAGAACTGCGTGCGGCCCTGGACCAGCGGTTCCCTCAACAGCATCTGGGTTCGCGAAGGCTGGCGAGTACTCTCGTCGCCATGTTGATAGTCGCCACGAGCGTTTGGACTGTAGTGGGCTCTCTCGGTGCAGCCATAGGTGGAATAGGTGCTGCTGTAGGAGGAGTGGCGGCATGGAGAGCGGCGAGCGCCAGCCGAGCAACTAGTCGTGACGCGATGGAAGCGCTCGGCTTGGCAATTGCACCTTCTCTAACTGGCGAGGCCGGTATTTCCCCGATCCAGGATGGCTCCGATACCGGCACTTGGAAGGCGCGGATCTTCAACCTCTCCTCGCAATTCACGGCAACCAAGCTCCATTTCGAGGCTCGCTTCGAAGACGGAGAACGCGCTGACCAAGAACTTGAGCGGCTTGCACCAGGAGAGACCTGGGAAATCCCACTTCGGGTTATCGGGATGCCGCCAGGCGGGCCACTTCTCAGCGAGGCGGGTAGGACGTCGGTCCTACGCTACGCAGACGAGAGAGGAATTCTTAGATACGAGCAACACTTCGGTTTCGTCGGACGGAGAAACCCTGACGGCTCATGGACACCTTCTGTGTCGATGATCCCGACCAGTGATGCTCGGAGGATCTGATCCGTGGGTGGGTCGGTTGCCCCTGGATAGTTGCATGAGCGCAGCAGCCGCGCCCCTGCTAAGAATCGGATCATGGCAGAGGATCTTCTGAGCGAACTGCGGAGCTTTGCCGAGAATTTCAAGGAGACTGCAGCTAACGGGGAGTCACAAACGAAAGAGCCCCTTCGGGAGGTCATGGATGCGGCAGCGCAGATCGGCAAAGCCTGGTCAGGCTCGAACCTGGGATACCAGAGCCGCGTCTACTACGCCGGCCTCGAGTCGCCGCCGCCTGGAGCCCACTTTGATTCCGAGTGGGGTTTCCACGGCGTGTTCCAAGGCACCACGGGCGACTGGAGGGAGTTCGACTTCGACGCCGTCATTGCCGCGCTCTACGCCCTGAGCGGCCGCGAGAACCTCAACCCCGAGGCCGACCAAGCGACCGAGGCAACCGCCCTACTGGAAGCAACTAAGCCCCAAGTCGTATCGGTCCTGCGTGCCTGGCTAGCGCAGCACGAGGACGCGCTAGTGGCGGAGCTTGCAGAGGAGGCTTCAAAAGTCGAAGCGATGAGCGAGCGAGCGGCGCTAACGGCGCTCGTCGGTCGGGGCGGCACGAAAATTACTCGCGATACGACGGCCCTCAGCCAAGGCTGGCAGGCTGCCCCCCATCAGGTGGTGGAAGCACGAGCGATCTCAATCCGCTCGTCCTTTCAGAGTTGCGAAAAACTCGCCAGCCTGGCGTCTCGCGCCGCCGACCATATCGCCCGTCTTGAGCTCTCACAGACCGCAAGAGGCCAAGTCCCAGTCGCAGCAGGCGAAAACGTTTTCATCGGCCACGGCCGCGCCGGTGCCTGGCGCGAGCTGAAGGACTTCGTCAGCGAACGCCTCTCCTTGCCTTGGGATGAGTTCAACCGCCTTCCGGTCGCCGGAGTGACCAACATCGCTCGCCTCTCAGAGATGCTCGATCAGGCCGCGATTGCTTTCCTCGTCTTGACTGCCGAGGATGAGATGGCAGACGGCGGTGAGCGAGCACGCCAGAACGTTGTCCACGAGGCCGGGCTCTTCCAGGGTCGCCTTGGCTTCGCCCGGGCGATCCTCCTATTGGAGGAGGGCTGCGAGGAGTTTTCAAACATCCAGGGGCTCGGCCAGATCCGTTTCCCAGCAGGCAACATCGCCGCCTCCTTTGAGGAGATTCGCGGAGTCCTTGAGCGCGAGGGGTTCCTCGATGCCGTCTAAGGCTGCCCGGTCACTCAGCCCAGGTAGCGAGGGACCTTTGGCTGCAATCAGGCTGCAGCGCGGCGAGCTCTACGGGCTCGTTTACTAGCCGGACGAGCGGGAGCCGCCTTGACCTGGATGATCTTCTGGGCACCACCGCCCATGCCGATGACGATGTCGCCGAGCGGACGATCGGCGAGCTCGATTAGTTTCTGCCGAAGATCCTCGTCGAGTTCCGATGAATCCCAGACGGCTACGAAGCCGTCATGAAGCTCATGGCGGGTTGCTTTTTGCCTAGCTGCCATCAATCCACCTTATACCCGCCGCCGGATGGGCTGACCACCTTGCGAGGCGTTTGATCATCCGCTTCCTGCTTCGGATATGCCGTCGCCTGCTGGCGGCGAATCCCCTGCTTTTCCCTCTTCGCCGGCACCAATGACGGCCGCCACCAAACGCATTGCGACGCTCTGGAGCGCCGAATGCAAGGCGGCTTCGATGCCTTCGGGCAGCTTGGTTAGGACACTTGCCTTGCCAGGCCGATCCGAAGAAATGGTCAGAGCCCCGAGTGGCAGTCGCGTGGGCTCAGCCATGACTAGAGGCAGCCCTCTGACAAAGTGCCAGCGCGAGGCATAGGTGTCGCGATCGAACTCCATGATGGTCCCTTGGCAGAGGGTTCTGACCGAAACCCAGTTGCTTGCGGCGCCGAGCGGCACTGGGGTAACGGTGGAGGGGTCTTGGTGGGCGCGATCGCTGTGAGCCCACCCGACAAGTCCCGTTCCGTCCTCATCAAGTACCCAGACGGTCAGCGCCAACGTCTCCTCAACCTCAAGCCGTGCCAGCGAGAGCGTGTATAGAACAACGTCCTTAAGAAGGTCACGCAGCCCACTACTCAAGGCGACTTGGCGTTCCGCGAACCTCGACTGATCGCTCACGGCGAGGCCGCGCTCGAAACAACCGATAACTTCCCTGGCACGCTCGGTGACAGAGAGATAGTCAGCCGGGCCCACCTTTTTTCGGTGACCGACCTCGTAGAGGAACTGCGCGGCATCGGCGAAGTGGTCGACGAAAATCGCCTGTACGCCGCAGCGCCCCCAGCGCCGCCGTGCAGCCTCCTCCATTGCTGCGCGGACCGACGGTGATGCCTGTGGCTCGCCTTGGCGGACAAAGATTGCCGCGTGGCGTGGTTTCTCCGGGGCCTTATAGCCGTAGAGGTAGCGGATCAAGTTGGGATCGGCGAGGCTCATGCCGACGAAGACGCAGGTCGAGCCATGAAGCCGCTCGGTTACTAGCTGCTCCTGCCAAGAGGTGCCGCGTTGCATGCGGTGGTAATGCTCCTCGGTCAGGACGATCCCCTTCGGCGTTCCCTGACGACCAGCGAGACCGTGCAGATGGGTAACCGCGATGGTCCCGGCGGCTCGTTTGTGTGGTTCTCGATTCTGGGTGTAGGAGCGAATGTTGGTTCGGGCGGTGCCGGCGTCGATGAGGGCCTGCTCGAGAAGGTCGTCGTAGTTAGTGGTGAGGATCTCTGCCCGCTCGCCCCAGATCTCGCGCAATGCTGCCACTTGGTGGGCAATCGGGCCGGGGGCAAAAGCCTCAGCACCGCGTCCTTCGTACAGCTCCGCGGGGATCAACTCCTCGAGCCTCTCTTTGGCCATCACTCCGACTACCGCCCCAGCGCCGAGCAGATCGTCCCGCTCGATCGTCGCGGCCACCCAGTTCGCCCGCTCCCCATTTTCTAGGTCTGGTAACTCGACGGCGACCCTCTCAAGCAGCTGTTCGATCAGCGCGCGCCAGCTCGGCAAACCCGCCTCCATCGAGGCGCCAGCGCCGACGAGTAGGGTCAACTCGCCGGCGGAAGCGAGCCGCTCTATCAACGGTTCGACCTCAGGCTGGGCAAGAGAGGCAAAGCTCATCGTTCTTGAGCCAGAGCCACCACGTGGTCGACCACAATCACCGCTAGAAGGCAACCACGCTCGGAGTGATCAGTCACCGGCATCCCGGCTTCGGCCAGTGGATTCCGCGTGCGCGATGCTCCTCCTCGGTTGACTCGATCCTCCCTTCCCCGACCGATCCATCACCCGATCTTAGGTCTTGCAGAGGACGGGGCGAGCCAACTTAGGCGTGATTCGCGAATCTCGTCGTTCCCATTTGCGACCACCGTCGGACTTGTAGAGATATGCTGGTCGCTTGGAGGCACCACCGACTCCGGTAACCCGACCTCGAAGAAGATTCGGACCCAAGGATCTGCGGGACCTTACCCGTCCGCAGAAGCGCAAACTGGCACAGGTTGTGCTCACTGAGCCTGGGGCGCGGATCGTCGACTACAACCATCCTGCGGGTTACGACGAATTCGTACTTGAGGTGTTCCCACTCTGGACTCGCCGACGACTCCGAGCCCGGGTGATGACTGCGCCCTTGACCCAGAAGGATGTTGATCGTCTGGCCCAGCGCGTAACCGAAGAGGGGGACGCGGAAGGGCTCATCCTTGCGGTGCATGATTCGAGTACTCCTCAGCTTGACTTTCCTTCCCAGGTGTCCGTTGTCAATGCTTCTGAATTGATTGCGCGCCTCGAGCGATCCGCCCTTATCGGCTGGAGAGACAGAAAACCATCTCCCTCCTACGACTTACTCGCCACCCAGCGAGTTCTTGATCGAGACGCCTCCTTCCTCGATCCTGTCGGCATCCGCTGGCTACCAACGTTGGCGCTAAACGAGCTGCCGTTGGATCTCAGAGATGGCGACCTAGAACCACAGGACGCCCTGGAGCGCTTAGCTTTCCGCTTGTTAACTTCGGTCTTTAGATTTGGCGGAGAGAGGTACGGAGAGGCGAAGCGAGGACAACGATTGCCCGATGCCTTACTCACCTTCCAGGCTAAAGATCTGACTCTCGTTGGCGTACTTCTTGATTGCAAGGCAGCAGCCAGTGGATACACGATGGAGAGTGACCACGAACTACGCTTTCATCAATACGTTTCATCATTGGCACCGGAACTCGCCGAGCGAGGTATTGCACTCCGCTACGTCGCCGTTTTGTCATCGTCGTTCCCAGGTCGATCAGGGCGTCGGCATCCTTTCCATGCCAGGAACAAGAAGATGATGGAAAAGGTTGGAGTGCAGCTTTCTTATCTGCGTGCGGTTGACTTCGCACGAGCGGCGGCTTTCGTCATTTCCAAAGAACTCTCTCCCGCAGCCCGTGAAGGCTTAGATTGGGACATGGTCTTCAGCACGGGCCTTGTGACCCAGGCTGACCTTCCTTCATTGATTGTCGAGCCTCTATAAATGGGCACGTCGACCTCATATAGAGCTCCTAGTGTTCCTCGCTGGCAAGCCTTCGTCGTAGCCTTTCAGCAGGGTCTACCCCTTGAGCGGGTCCGTTCCGAGTTGTTCAACGCTGGCGACGATTGGGAAAACGCTCTAGCGGCATCTGGAGTTGGTGCGTTCGCGGCAGCAATCGCCCAAGCCTGGGAGACGCTTCCTGATCGTCTTCAGGCTCAGGATCGGCCCGAGGCCGCGATTCTCGCCCTAGCTTCTGAGGCTCGCCACGCGGCAGCCCACGAGGAGCCAACTGCCGCGCTGGCTTTAGCTGAGCGGGCTTTCACCGCCATCCTCAGTCGGACTGCCAGCGGCGAGGAAGCACTAAGCGCAAGAAGCGCCGAGAGCGCCGCAGCAGAGTTCACGCGGGCAAGGACGGAAGCACCACAGCGTCTTGTCGGCGCTTACCTCCAGGAGTTGCTGGGCCAATACGCCAAGCATGTCGCCTCCCGCGAGACGGGCACCCTTACGGAAGGCCCAAGCCCTTTGCGCGTTGGAGAGATCCGCCCGCTCATACGCCAGCTTGCCGAAAGTGCCGAAGCTACCGCCGAGGGGGTCGTCAATCCAGGCGCTACGCCCGACGAGGTGAAGAACCGCTGGGCCAGCATAATTCGCGAGGCCTTCGCTCGCGGGCGCACGATTCCAGAGGGCCCCCAGTGAAGCGTTTTTCGGTCGTGGTCAATGACTGTGCAGCACCTGAAGTACCGGGCATCCTCCACGTACGAAGCCAAGACACCGCATACGGAGAAAAGAACTTTCTGCTCCGATATGACGAGCTCGCAGAAGGCCTCCCGCGGCAGCTAGTCGATCGGGAGCTTGATCTTCTCGAAGTAGCCGGTCACCTCTTCGCGACTGACATTGCGTGCGAGCGCGGGGCGGGAGATGTTGAGTGGAACCGTGCCATCAAAGTGTGGCTGCCGGTACGGAACCCGGACTACTGGACGACCCAGCGGGCTGTTATTGAGGGAGTGTGGACGGACCTAACTGGTGATGACATCGAAATCAGGTTTGAGCAGGCTACTGATCCTTTGGAAGCTCCTCGAATGGCCAAAGCGCCATTTCCGAACCACGACGGGATCGCTCTACTTTCTGGCGGCCAGGATTCCTTCGCTGGAGCCCTTGACCTCTTGGCACACGGCCACCATCCTCTCTACCTCTCCCATGTGGCAAGTGGAGCTACCAGTTCCGCTCAGAAATCGGTCGAGGCCCACTTGAGAAAGCGGCCGGAACCCCAAGTGAAGCGCCTAAAGCTGTCTGCCCGAAAAGCTCCTGGCAAGTACTTTCCCGGCCAAGAGTCGTCTCAACGCAGTCGGACCTTCCTCTTTCTAGTCGCCGCAAGCGTAGTCGCCTCAGTAGGTGACAGCGCAAAGGTTTGGCTGAATGAGAACGGAGTCATGGCTCTGCACCTTCCCCTTACTCCTGCTCGCATTGGAAGCTTGTCGACTCATACCGCAGCGCCCCCAATCCTGAGCCGCATTGAAGCGCTAGTTGGCGATGTCCTCGGCAAGCCGACGGCTTTGGAGAACCGGCTGGTTGGCCTGACCAAGCCCGAGGTCATCGAGTTAGCAGTGTCCCTCGGTGCTAAAGACGAGATGCAGGATACGGTTTCATGTTGGCAGATCGGCCGAACCCGAGAGCACTGTGGTATTTGCGCGCCTTGCATCCTCCGTCGTGTGTCTTGCGAGGCCCATGGAGTCCCAGATGTCCAATATGCGGCCGATGTTTTCGACGACTCCTCTGCACTGGATGACCCCAAGGCTCGGGACAACCTCGGGCATATGGTTTCTCTTATTCAGGACCTCAAGGAGCTCTCCGACGTAAACTTGGAGTATGAGTACCCGGAGCTTCTTGGTGGACAGCCGATCCTCTCTCTAAGTGAATCGATTGCTCTTCACCGACGCTGGGCAGATCAAGCTGCCGCCGTTCTGTTCCGGCATTCTGTACCTAAGAACCTTTAATGACCCATATTACTTACGGCATCTTCCGTGCAGGCGTTCGCGACCCAGGCAAAACCCTGGCCTCATACACGGGCCAAAAACCGATACCGACGCCGTATCCAAGCGCAAGTGCATCAATCACCCGCTTCCACCGCGAGGGTCCTGACCAAGCTTGGAGCGTTCTAGATCAAGCGCTTTCATCAAGCTCCTACTGGGGAAGACCTGGGACTCCACAGGCTGGTTGGGCGAATGCGATACGAGAATGCTTTCAGGTGTACCGCGCTCTTGCTGAGCAAGACCAGCGGGTATCGATTGCGACCGGCGTCAACCGAGAACTCGTGCTTCCGCCTGATGACATTGGTGTCTATGTAGATGTGGTACTCCTCGACCCAAATGGTTACTCACCACGTGTCGTTCTCTGGGATTCTAACCCCCTCACCCATAGCCGGGCCGTACTGTATGGAGCTCCTGTGTGGAGAGCCATGGAGGAAGAGATGGGCGAAGGCCGAATCGTGGGGGTCGAAATCTGGAAGCTGCGAACCGGCGATCGAGAGTTGGTGCTACCGGCTGAGGCGGAAGCGGCCATGCCGGAAGTTGTTCAGATTGCTCGCCGAATAGCTGGCCCCTAGAGACCGCTAGCCCACGGTCTCTCTCACGAGATCATGGCTCCGTCCCACCGGATGCGTGTACCGCGCAAGCATGGTCTCGACCGATGACCTGCAATCTCGGCTAGGTCCGCATCATCTACACCTGAGGCTCGTAAATGCGTGACGTAAGAGTGGCGGCACTCGTGGGGGCGAATATCCAAGCCGGAGGCTTCTTGGGTCGGCTTCCAAAGGTCCCGGTAGAAGGTGCGCTCGCGCCAGAGGCGGCCGCGGGGCGTTGGGAAGAGGAGCTGGCAGTCGGGGCCGTTGAGGTTGATCTGCACTTCGAGCATCCAAGCGAGGGTCGCTGGCACCGGGACGATGCGACCAGCGTCGGGCTCGCCGTGGTCAATCTTCGTGCCCTCGAGGATCTGGCCCTCGTGGGCGGTGCGGCGGACTTGGAGGGTTTCGCCGTCGAAGTCTTCGCGGCGTAGGGGCAGCACCTCCCCCAGCCTCAGACCGCAGTCGGTGAAGACCCGGACCATCGCCTCGTAGCGGCCAGCCGCCTTTGCGAAGCGGTGCATCTCCTCGAAGCTGAGGACGCGGATCGGTCTTGGCTTCCTCTTCGCTCGCGGGTCGTTGGCTCGGATGCGGATGCCCTTGAAGGGGTTGAGGTCGCAGACTTCATCGGTGATCGCGTCCTCGGCCATCGCTGAGAGGGCGCGGAGGATGCCTACGGCCCCGGTGGTTGCGCGACCTTCGGTCCTGAGGATGTGGTCGACCAGGGCGAGCGTGTGGCGGCGGCGCAGCTCGCGCAGCGACCAGTCCTCAGCGGGATGCCCTCGATCTCAACGTTGGCAACTCGGCTGATGCGGTGGTCGTTCGTTGCGTTCGTGCGCTCGGATCGCGGGTGGCGCTCGGTCCAGGTGGCGGCGTAGTCGCCGAGGGTGTCCGGCCGATCCGAGAGTCCGTATGGCTCGTCGATGGCTTTCTGCGCATCGGCCCTCCGCCGAAAGGTGCCTCTGCGACGGTTCCAGGTGGGCTTCGCGATGTGGCGCTTCAGGCACGAATTCGGAGGGGTCGCTCCTATGGCCCGATACACCGGCCCAGATGGCAATGTGAAGTAACGCCTCTGAGAATCAACGGTGTGCTTGGGAAAAACAGAGAACGAACCTGCCGTCCGTTGCATAGGCGGCGACTATCATCGCCGGCATGAGCAAGCGGTCCGTCCTCATCGTTGTGTTGCTACTTGCCATCGCCGGCTGCACGATCGCGGTTGTGTTGCAGGGCGAAGGGGACTACCTGCTCGGGGCGCTGGTCGCGGTGGGTATTTGGTCCCTGCTCGGGCTGGCCTTGATGATGCGCTGGACGATCAGCTTGCAGTTCTGGGGAGCCGTCGGGAACTGGCTCCGAGGTCTCTGGCGCTAGCCGACCTGGCTCTGCACCGCGCAATGCGCGGCACGGGCCGGAACACCAAGGAATGCGCCCGACGGGAGTCGAACCCGCGACCTTCGGCTTGAAAGACCGACGCTCTTTGGGCCCCCGAAAGGACCCGTTGACCACTGAGCTACGGGCGCTCGACTGGAACGATACCCGCGCAATGGGATTTGAGCATCCTCGGCGCGGCTAGAGTCCTTTGGATGGAGCTGGGGATCGAGGGGAAGGTCGCCCTGGTGATGGGCGCGAGCAGGGGGATCGGGCGGGGGGTCGCCGGTGCCCTGGCTCGGGAGGGGGCGCGGGTCGCCCTTGCCAGCCGCTCGCGGGAGCGGCTGGAGGAAGCGGCTGGGGAGATCGGGGAGGCGGCCACTCCGTTCGTCGCCGACGCCACCGACCTCGACCGCCTGGCGCGGCTGCCGCTCGAGGTCGCCGAGACCCTGGGCTCGGTCGACATCCTCGTCACCAACACCGGCGGGCCGCCGCCGGGCGGGGCGCTCGACCACGGCTTCGAGGAATGGGAGGAGGCCTACCGCTCGCTTGTCCTGGCGCCGCGGGTGCTCGCCGGCGCCGTCGTCCCCGGCATGCGCGGCGAGGGCTGGGGGCGGATCGTCAACGTCGGCTCGACGACGACGATCGAGCTCAACCCCGCTCTCGGCCTCTCCAACGCGCACCGGATGGCGACGGTCGGCTTCCTGAAGACGCTGGCGCGGGAGGTCGCGAGCGACGGGATCACGGTCAACACCGTCGCCACCGGCCGCTTCGCCACCGACCGCATGGCCGAGCTCGGCGGCTCGATCGAGCAGGTCGAAGCGGCCGCGCGGGAGGAAGTGCCGGCGGGCCGGCTCGGCACCGTCGAGGAGTACGGCGACCTCGTCGCCTTCCTCTGCTCCGACCGCGCCGCCTACATCACCGGCGCCGTCATCCCGATCGACGGCGGGTTGATGCGCTCGACCGTGTAGCGGTGGTCACAGGCCTCGCAGCAACCGCGCCGCCACACCCCGCAGCGTCCGCTTGCCGTACGCGTGACTCGGGTCGAACTCGGTGAAGATCGCCAGGGCGACCCGCTGGGGCCCGCGCTTCAGCAGCGCAACCTGGTGATCCACCCGGCCGCTGCCGCTCCCCCACCCTCCCTTGAGGAAGAGCTTCCAGCCGGGCGGCACGACGCGCCCGACGCCCCAGCGCTGCGAGCGGACCACGTGCGAGAGCAGGTAGCGCGCGTAGGGCCGGTGCCGCTCCGGGACGTAGCGCTGCAGGCGGTACATGAACCGCACCTGGTCCCGGGGGCTGGTCCGGCTCAGTCCCCAGATCGAGTGGTAGCGGAAGTCCCGCATGCCGGCGACGCGCGCCAGGCGGCGGATCCGCCGCGGGCCGACCATGTCCCGCACCCTCGTCGCCGCGACGCTGTCGCTCCAGCGGATCATCGGCGCCAGCAGCCGCCTGTCGCCGCGCCGCAGCGGGTGCTCGCCCCGCTTGCGCAGCAGCGCCGCCAGCAGCATCACCTTGAAGACGCTCGCCGCCGGCGCCGTGTCCGCCACCCGGTACCCCCGGAAGCGCCCGCGCTGGTCGATCACCGCGAAAGCGACCTCCCCCGCCCGCTTCTGCGCGTAGCGCCGCGCCGCCGCCACATCCGGCTGCCACGGCTTCGCTTCAGCCGTAGCCGGCGCCAGAGCCAGCAGCACGACCAGCAGCAGGAATGTTCTACTGGGCTTGCTCACGCATCGCCGGATAAATGATCACGTCTCTGAGCGTCTTCGCCCCGGTCATGATCATCAGCAGGCGGTCGATCCCAAGGCCGCAGCCGCTCGCCGGGGGCATGCCGTATTCGAGCGCCCGCACGAACTCTTCGTCGTGGGGGTGGGGATCGGGCTCGGCCCCCTTCTCCTGCCGCTCGCGCTGCTTGACGAAGCGCTCGCGCTGCTCGACCGGGTCGTTGAGGTCGGTGCCGCCGCCGACGATCTCCATCCCGGCGACGATCCCGTCGAAGGCCTCGCAGATGCGGGGGCTCTCGGGGTGCACCTTGACCAGCGGCCAGATGTCGATCGGCAGGTCGATGACGTAGGTCGGCTGGATCAGCTTCGGCTCGACGAACATGCCCTGCAGGGTGTCGACCACCCCGGCCCAGTCGTCGTTCTCGTCGACCGCGTCGCCAGCCGCCTCGGCCAGCTCGTCCCGGCTCGCCTCGTAGATGTCGAGCCCGGTCTCCCGCAGCAGCTCGTCGCGCAGCCGCACCCGCGGCCACGGCGCCGCGAAGTCGATCTCGACCCCGTCGCGCTCGACCACCGTCGTCCCCATCACCTTCTCGACGACGGTCGCGACCAGGACCTCGATGAACTCCATGACGCCGTTGTAGTCGGCGCCGCCGACGAACATCTCCAGCATCGTGAACTCGGGGTTGTGCTGGGGCGACATCCCCTCGTTGCGGAAGAACTTGCCGAACTCGTAGACGTCCTCGAAGCCGCCGACGATCGCCCGCTTCAGGTACAGCTCGGTCGCCGTCCGCAGGAAGAGCTCGCGGTCGAGGGCGTTGTGGTGGGTGACGAACGGCCGCGCCGCGGCGCCGCCGGTCATCCGCTGCAGCACCGGCGTTTCCAGCTCGACCCAGCCGCGCTCGTGCATGTGGGTGCGGATCGCGAACAGCAGGTCGTCGCGCTTCTTGAAGATCTCCCGCGACTCGGCGTTCGCCATCAGGTCGAGTTCGCGCTGGCGGTAGCGCGTCTCCGGGTCGGAGATCCCGTGGAAGAGGTCCGGCGGGTCCTTCAGCGCCTTCGCCAGCAGGGTGCACTCGCGCACGCCGATCGCCAGCTGCCCGCGCTTGGTCACGTGCAGCGGCCCCTCGATCCCGACCAGGTCGCCGATGTCGAGCTCCTCGACCCGGCCGAACGCCTCCTCGCCGAGGACGTCGCGCCTGGCGTAGGCCTGGATCGTGCCGGTGATGTCGCGGACGTCGAGGAAGGCGGTCTTGCCGTGCCCGCGCTTGCCGGTCACCCGGCCCATCACCCGGTAGGAGAACTCCTCGTGCTCGCCCTCGCCCAGCCCGGCCGGATCGTGCTTCGCCTCGATCTCCTCGACGTGCGTCCGTCCCGGGAACGCGTGCGGGTAGGGATCGACCCCCTCCGCGCGCAGGCGCTCGACCTTGGCCCGGCGCTGCTCCTCGGTCGAGACGGCAACCGAGCGATCGCCCGGCTGCGGGGGCGCCTCCGCCCCCGTCGGAACCTCACTCATCGCCGACTCTCAGCTCAGGGGGCGAGGCCGACGGTGACCCGGTCGTCACCTTCATAGTCCTGAAGGGTAGTCGCGTCGCGCAGGAGCTCGCGCATCGCCGGCCCGTGATGGGTGTCGTGCTCCATCGCCAGCTTCCAGCCCGAGGGCGTTTCGGCGATGACGCCGCGGATCACGCCGAGGCCGTCCTCGCCGCAGTCGCCGGTCACCGCCATCCGCGGCTCCTTCTGGATCTCCGGCGAGCGCTCGAAGATGGTCTCGTCGGTGACGTAGGGCATGTTGGCGATCACCAGGTCGACGTCTTCGGCTTCGACCGACTCCGGCAGCCCCTTGCCGACCGTCACCTCGAGGTCGAGCCCGAGCCGCTCGGCGTTCTCGCGCGCGGCTTCGACCGCTTCGGGCGAGAGGTCCGACGCGGTCACCTTCAGGTCGGGACGCTCCGCCAGCAGCGCCAGCGCGATCGCCCCGGAGCCGGTGCCGATCTCGTGCACGCGCGCGCCCTCGGGCAGCGTCGTCCCCACCTCGACCAGCAGCTCGGTCTCCCGGCGCGGCCAGAGCACGCGCTCGTCGACGTAGATCTCGAGGTTGCGGAAGGGGGCGCGGCCGAGGATGTAGGCCATCGGCTCGCGCTCGACCCGGCGCTGGACGTTGCGCTCGATCTTCTCCGCGGCCTCGGCGCCGACCTCGCCGGCGCTCTCGACCGTCAGCTCGCTGGGCGCGACGCCGAGGGCGTCGGCGACCAGGATTTCGGCCTCGGTGCGGGAGTCCTCGACTCCGGCGGCGGCGATGCGCTCGGCCGCGTCGTCGAGGATCGCTCCCACGGTACGAGCCGAGGGGCCCTCGCTCTGAACGTCAATAGCCGCCATTACCGCCAATCCTCCCTGTCCATACCGCTCCAAAGATTTTGCGCAAGATACCAGTGATACGAGGCTCGTGTTAGTACCCGGGCGAGTGCCTAGGCCGTGGCGCGAGCCACTTCGTTCGCCGCCGGCCGCGCGATGCCTCCATGGCGGCGGCTGACGATAGCGATCCAGAGCGCTCCGGCGGCCATCATCGCCAGGCTCTCGAGCTGCGCCGCGGTCAGCCCCAGCGCGACGACGGCGTTGCGCCGGAGGAACTCGACGAGAAAGCGCTCGGCCCCCGCGTAGAGGAGGTAGATGGCGAAGAGGACCCCCGGCCGCACCCGGTCGCGCAGCCGCCACAGCATCCAGGCGCCGAACCCCATCGCCAGGGTCTCGTAGACCGGCGTCGGGTGGACGGTCTGGTCGGTCGGCACGGTCCCGTCCGGGTAGGACATCGCCCAGGGCCCATTCCAGGCCTTGCCGTAGTCGCCGTCGCCGGAGAGCTGGCAGCCGCAGCGCCCGATCGCGTAGCCGAGCGCCAGCGCCGGCGCCGCCACGTCGAGCAGCGCCAGGCCGAGGAAGCCGCGCCACCAGGCCCAGAGCAGGACGGCGAGGGCGCCGCCGATCGCGCCGCCGTACCAGACCAGGCCGGAGCCGCTGAAGAGGTTGCCCAGGAGGTCGTCCTTGACCTCGCTGTAGTTCTGGACGATGAAGTAGACGCGGGAGCCGACGACGCCGCCGACCAGCGCCGCGAAGCCGATCTCATACGCCCAGTCCGGCGGCTTGCCGATCTCTTCGAAGCGCTTCCAGATCAGCGCTCCGGCGGCGAGGAAGGCGAGCGCGAACATCAGCCCGAAGGTCTGCAGCGTCAGCGGCCCGATGTGGATCTCCGGGTACACGCGCTAGCGCTCCTCCGTGACGAGCAGCTCGAGCAGCGCCTTCTGCGCGTGCAGCCGGTTCTCGGCCTGGTCCCAGACGGCGGAGCGCTCGCCGTAGAGGGCCTCGGCGCTGATCTCTTCGCCGGGGTGGGCGGGCAGGCAGTGGAGGACGATCGCCCCCTCCCCGGCGACGGCGAGCAGGTCGGCGTCGAGCTGGAAGGGAGCGAGGTCGGCGCGCCGGCGCTGCGCTTCGGTCTCGTCGCCCATGCTGACCCAGACGTCGGTGTAGAGGGCGTCGGCGCCGGCCGCGGCGGCGCGCGGGTCGGCGATCAGCTTCGCCCCGTGCCCCTCCTCCAGCTGGTAGCCCGCCGGCGCCGCGACGACCACCTCGACCCCCGCCAGCTCGCCGAGGATCGCCAGCGAGCGGGCGACGTTGTTGCCGTCGCCGACGTAGGCGAGCCGCAGGCCCTGCAGGTCGCCGAAGCGCTCCCGCATCGTCAGCAGGTCGGCGAGGGCCTGGCAGGGGTGGTGCAGCGGGGTGAGGCCGTTGACCACCGGCACCTCGGCCGCCTCGGCGAGGGCGGCGACGGTCTCGTGGGAGCCGGAGCGGATCACGATCGCGTCGACGTAGCGGGAGAGGACGCGGGCGGTGTCGCCGACCGACTCGCCGCGGGAGAGCTGCATCTCCTCGCCGCGGAGGACGACCGGGTGGGCGCCGAGCTCGGAGACCCCGACCTCGAAGCTGATCCGCGTCCGCGTCGAGGGGCGCTCGAAGACGAGCGCGACGCTGCGGCCGGCGAGCGCGTCGCGGCCGGCGCCCTCGCGACGCCCGGCTTTCAGCTCGGCCGCGCGGTCGAGCAGCTTGCCGAGCTCGAAGGCGCCGAGCTCTTCGCCGGTGAGGAAATTCGTCAAAAGTGCGCTCCGCTTCGCTTCGCGATCAACAAGCTTGCGGATACTACGCCGGTGGAGCTGACCGTCCTCAGCTGGAACCTCTTCCACGGGCGCGACTTCCCGCCCGACCCGGGGCTGCGCACCTGGCGCTCGCGGCTGCTGCGGACCGAGGAGCGAAACGCGACCCACGTCCAGGTCAACCGCGACCTGACCGCGGAGTTCGCGACCGTGCTCTCGGCGGCCGAGTGGGACCTGGCGATGCTGCAGGAGTGCCCGCCGCGCTTCGCCGAGCCGCTGGCCCGCGCCTGCCGGGCCGAGTGGCACCGGACGCTGACCTCGCGCAACGGGCTCGGCGCCCTGCGCGGCCTGCTGGCGCGGCAGAACCCGGACCTGATCGCCTCCGGCGAGGGCGGCTCCAACCTGATCCTGGTCCGGGTCCCCGGCAAGCTCGGCGGCATCGCCGAGCGGCGGGAGACGGCGATCCACGAAGGCGAGCCGGAGCGGCGGGCGATGGGCTTCGCGCGCACCGCCTCCGGCCTCTGCGTCGCCAACCTGCACGCGACCAACGACTGGCCGCAGCTCGCCGCCGAAGACGTCGAGAAGGCGGCGCGGGCGGCGCTCGAGTGGGCGGCCGGAGCGCCGCTCGTCTTCGGCGGCGACCTCAACCTCCGCCCCGGCGAGAACCCGCGGGTCTTCGAGCGGCTGCGCGAGGAGTTCGGGCTGGCGCCGCCGACCGCGCCGGACGCGATCGACCACATCCTCTGCCGCGGCCTCGAGGTCCTCGATCATCCAGCCCGCTGGACGCCCGAGCGGCGCGAGCTGCCGCTGGAGGGACGGGCGCTGCGGCTCTCCGATCACGCCCCCGTGCAGGCACGCTTCCGCGCCGCCGAGCCACACCTCCTGCCGAATTGAGATAGTCGGGTCCCACCAGCGGGACAACCGACAACGGAGGCAGACCTAGATGGCGGACAAAAAAGCGACCGGCAAAGCCAGCAGCAGGAAAAGCAAAGCCAAAGCCGGCGCGAAATCGAAAACGTCGAAAGCGACCAAATCGGCGAAATCGAAAGCCAAAGGCAAAGCGACGAAAGCGAAAAAAGCGACTCGCAAAACGGCCAAAAGAGCTTCCTCGAAATCGAAATCGAAAAAAAGCTCCGCCCGGAAAAGCTCGAAAGGCAAAGCCTCCAGCAAAGCGACGAGCGGCCTCGACAAGAGCGTCGCCCAGTTCCGCGAAACGCTCGAGCAGAACGTGACCTTGAGCCGGGACCGCATCCAGGACGTCGTCGACGACGCCGTCAAGCGCGGCCGGATGACCCGCACCGACGCCGAGAAACTGCTCTCGGAACTCGTCAAACGAGGCAAGAAACAGCGTGACTCGCTGATCAAAGAGCTCGAGCGGCTGGTCAAACAGGCGCGCAAAGCGCTGCCATAAAGCGCGGGGAACAGCTCGAGCTGGAGATCGACTCGCTCGCCTTCGGCGGGCGGGGGATCTCCCGCAGCGACGGGTTCGTCGTCTTCGTCACCGGGGCGCTGCCGGGGGACCGGGTCCGCGCCGAGGTGACGAAGGCGAAGAAGCGCTTCGCCGAGGCGCGGACCGTCGAGCTCCTCGACACCGCCTCCGACCGCCTGCCCGACGTCTGCGTCCACGGCGGCGAGCCCTGCCCGGGGGCGCCGTGGCAGGGCCTCCCCTACGAGCGCCAGCTCGCCTACAAGCAGGAGCAGGTCGGCGAGGCGCTGGCGCGGATCGGCGGCCTGGAGGGGTACGAGCTGGAGGAGATCGTGCCGGCGGTGGAGCAGTGGCGCTACCGCAACAAGCTCGAATACTCCTTCGGCGAAACGGACGAGGGGCTGGCGCTCGGCTTCCACGCCCGCGGCCGCTGGGACCTGATCGTCGACGTCGAGGACTGCCACCTCGGGACCGAGGCGGGGAACGAGGCGCGGAACGCGGTCCGCGAATGGGCGAAGGAGGAGGCGATCCCGGCCTTCGACCGCCGCGCCCAGCGCGGCGTCCTCCGCAACCTCGCGGTGCGCGAGGGGCGGCGAACCGGCCAGGTCCAGACGCGGCTGGTGACGGTGAAAGCGCGCTTCCCGCGACCACCGGTCGACCTGCACACGATCGTCGAGGGCAACGCCGGCGGCAGCGAAGGCCCGACCGGCGTGCTCGGCGAGGAGCGGCTGCGGGAGGAGCTCTGCGGCCTGGAGCTGGAGATGTCCCACGGCGCCTTCTTCCAGACCAACACCGAGATGGCCGAGCGCCTCTACGCCGTCGCCGCCGAGCTCGCCGGGCTGAGTGGGCGCGAGCGGGTCTTCGACCTCTTTTGCGGGATCGGCACGATCGGGCTGACGATGGCCGGGCGGGCCGGCGAGGTCTGGGGGCTGGAGATCGTCCCGGAGGCGATCGAAGACGCCGAGCGGAACGCCCGCCGCAACAAGATCGAGAACGCCCACTTCATGGCGGCGAACGCGCGCACCGGGGTGCGGCCGCTGGTCGAGAAGGCCGGCAAGCCCGACGTCGTCGTCGTCGACCCGCCGCGGGCGGGGCTCTCGCCGAAAATCGTCCGGCGGGTGCTCGAGTGCGAGGCGCAGAAGATCGTCTACGTCTCCTGCAACCCGACCACGCTCGCCCCCAACGCCGCCCAGCTCGCGGAGGCCGGCTATAGATTGACCCGGGTGAGGCCGGTCGACATGTTCCCTCAGACCCCGCACATCGAGTGCGTCGCGCTTTTCGAGCGCGACCCCAAGCGGGTAGCCGCCGCCAAACGCGAAGCGGAGGAGGCGGCGAGCGATGGCGAGTAGGGCGTTCGGAGTGGCGGCGGGGCTGGACCCGGAGGTGGCGCGGCGGCTGGCCGCCCGCTGCGCCGAGCTCGGCTACGGCTCGATCTGGTCCAACGACCACCCCGGGGCGAAAGGCCTGGCGACGCTGGCCGAGTTCGCCGCCGCGGCGCCGGCGATCGAGCTCGGCGTCGCCGTGATCGCCCTCGACCGCACCCCGCCCGAGCAGATTGCCGCCGACCTGGAGGAGTTCGGCATCGACCCCGCCAAGCTCTGGCTCGGCGTCGGCGCCGGCTTCACCGAGAAGCCGCTGACGAAGATGCGCGAGGCGCTGCCGCAACTGCGCGAGCTGCTGCCGGGGGTGAAGCTCGTCCTCGCCGCGATGGGCCCGAAGATGTGCGAACTGGCCGGCGGCTCCTACGACGGCGTCTTCTTCAATTGGATGACCCCCGGCTTCGCCGCCGGCGCCCGCGAGAAGGTCGAGGCCGGAGCCGCCGCAGCC
The DNA here is from genome assembly GCA_025936755.1 of Solirubrobacterales bacterium. Taxonomy (GTDB): domain Bacteria; phylum Actinomycetota; class Thermoleophilia; order Solirubrobacterales; family 70-9; genus VAYN01. The sequence goes on from JAICSS010000019.1 coordinate 44,328, forward strand.
GACCGCGCCGCTCCCCCCGTCTTCGGCTACGTCCGCACCGCCGTCGGCCCCGACGCCGCCGAGCGCCTCGCCAAGGAGGAGTCCTTCTACCGCGACCTCCACAAGGGCTACCGCGACCACTTCGACCGCCTCGCCGAGCCCGAGGGCACCGTCGGCGTCGCCGCCGCGGATCCCGAAGACGCCCAACGACAGCTCGACGCCTACGAAGGCCCCCTCGACACCATCGTCGTCCGCGGCCTCGCCTCCGCCAAGGTCGATCCCATGACCGCCCTGGCCGAAGCCGCCGCCCCTCCCAGTTGACTTGAGAGCGCTTCCGACTTCCGCCCCACTCCAGTGGGGTAGGACTCGGAAGCGTTTCTCGAAGGCGTTCGAACCGAGCTAGCGATCAGTACGGCGGCAGGTCCTCGTACCAGTCGCCGAGCGTCTTGAAGGCTCGCCAGAAGCGCTGCTTGGCGCCCTCTTCGTCGAGGGAGTCGTCGATGTCGGGGACGTAGAGGGCGTCGATGGTGGGGGTGAAGGGCTGGATCTCGCCCTCGCGCTGCTCGATCGGGCGGGAGAGGGGGACGGAGAGGCCGTTGAGGATGCGGAGGGCGGGCTCGCCCATGACGACGACGATCTTCGGCTGGACGATCGCCAGCTCCTCGACCAGGCGGCCGACGCACTCGCCCGCCGCCAGGTCGGGCTCGGGGATCGGGCATTTGGCGCAGAGGGTGCCGTAGACGACGAGAGGGTCGATGCCGAGGCGCTTGAAGCTTTTCATCAGCGCGTTGCCGGCGCGGCCGTAGAAGGCCACCCCCTCCTCGATCTCCGAGGCCATCGGCGCCTGCTTCAGCATGAAGACGTCGGCCTGCGGGTGGCCGGAGCCGAGGACCGGCATCAGCCTGCCGCGCGGACAGTGCTGGCACTCCTGGACTTCGCGGCTCATCTGGTTGAGCTCGCGGATCGCCCGCTCCAGGTACTTCTCCCGGATCTCGTCGTCGAGGCTGCGCATCGGGGCGTTCTTTGACGGGACGGGCGCGGCTCCTTTGCGACGGTCCGTCTGCATCAGGACTTGCTCGCCCGCCGCCCCTCTTTGCGCCGCCGCGGCCGCCCGCCGCGCACCGGTTTCGCGTCCGGCACACGCCGTTTCGGCGCCTTCGGCCGCCCCGTCGTCTGCAGGAACTTCAGCGTCTGCACGTAGACCAGGTTCTTGTGCTTGCGGGTGATGTCGGCGCCGCGCATCGCCTCGAGGAACTCGGCCGGCCCGTCGAAGTCGTGGATCCGCTGCCGGACGCTGCCGAGCCCCTGGGCGACGTGGCTGTCGGAGCCGGCGGCCGGGACGATCCGGTACTTGCCGGCGAACCGCACCGCCTCCTCGTTGAACGCGGTCACCGCCACCCGCGGGTTGAAGACCTCGAGCAGGTCGATCTCCTCGACGATGTCCAGCAGGTGCTCGTAGTCGGGCACCGAGTGGAAGCGGTCGAAGGGATGCGGGACGTAGACGAGGCCGCCCTGGGCGCGGATCTCGCGGATCGTCTCCGCCATCGTCAGCCCCTTGGGGATCTTCTCCTCGAGGAAGAGGCCGATCACCTCGCCCTGCTCGGCGGTCTTCACCTCCTCGGCGACGATCACCTTGATGTCCCCCAGCTCTTCGGCCAGCTTGCGCGCCTCGATCGCCCCGGAGACCTCGTTGTGGTCGGTGATCGCGATCGCCCCCAGGCCGCGGTCGCGGGCGGTGTTGACGAGGACGTCGACCGGCGTCGCGCAGTCGCCGGAGTGGTCGGTGTGCATGTGCAGGTCGACCTCGATCAGCGGCCGCCGCGAGATCCGCTCCCGGACCTCCGGGTCCCCGTCCGGGTCGTGCCGGCGCGCCAGCAGCCGGCGGTAGATCGCCTCCAGCTCGCCGGCGACCCCTCCCCAGTCCTGGTCGCCGTCGGGAGCGGACCCGTCGAGCAGCTCGTAACCGGCAGGGAAGAAGCGCTCCAGCAACTCCGCCGTCTCCGGCCGGGTCACCGTCCGCGCGTCGATCCGGCCGAAGAAGATCTCCACCAGCGGCCGCGCCACCTGGGTCGCGAGGACCCGCTCCCGCGGGTCGTGGAAGGTGGCGACGTTGAGGCTGAAGGAGTGCCGCAGCGCCGCCGAGGGCGCGCTCGGCGCGAACGGGTCGTGGACGTGGACGACGTCGAGCGGCCGCGATTTCAGCAGCCGTTTGACCGGATCCCCGGTCTTGACCCGCAGCACCTCGTGCCCGCGCCGCTCCAGCTCATCCGAAAGCGCGGTCGCGAACCGAGCCGCCGGGTTCGGCCCCGCCCGGCGGACGGGAAAGACCTGCGCGATCGAGAGGGGTTCAGAAGCCACGGGAGCAGGATAAGAGCCCAGAAAATCGCGAGACCGCAAAAACCCGTCTACAACCCGGGTTTTTGCGGTCTCGCGGTACTCAGGCTTGGGTCGAAGCTAGGCCGAGGCCGTAGCGGACGACTCGCCGGCCGGCTGGCCCGGCAGGCTCGTGCCGCGCGCGTTGGCGGCTATGAACTCCTCCGTCTGTTCGCGCGCCTCGTCGTCGGGCCGCTGGCTGTGCGGGCTCTTCATCAGGTAGCTGGAGGGCCCGTCGAGCTGGCCGCCGATGCCGTTGTTGAGCGCCAGCTTGATCAGCCGCACCGCGTCGATGACGACGCCGGCGGAGTTCGGCGAGTCCCAGACCTCGAGCTTCAGCTCGGCGGTCAGCGGCACGTCGCCGAAGGCCTTGCCCTCGAGCCGGATGTGAGCCCACTTGCGGTCGGTCAGCCACGGCACGTAGTCGGAGGGGCCGACGTGGACGTTCTCGGGCGGCAGCTCATGGCCCATGATCGAGGTGACGGCGTTGGTCTTCGAGATCTTCTTCGAGTCCAGCCGCTCGCGCTCGAGCATGTTGTAGAAGTCCATGTTGCCGCCGACGTTGAGCTGCGAGGTCCGCTCCAGCCGCACGCCGCGGTCGTGGAACAGGCGGGCCAGCGAGCGGTGGACGATCGTCGCCCCGACCTGGCTCTTGATGTCGTCGCCGATGATCGGCAGCCCGGCCTCCTGGAAGCGCTTGTCCCAGTAGTCCTCGCGGGCGATGAAGACCGGCAGGCAGTTGACGAAGCCGACGCCGGCGGCGAGCGCCTGCTCGACGTACCACTTGGTCGCCTCCTCGGAGCCGACCGGCAGGTAGCAGACGAGGACGTCGGCCTTGGTCTCCTTGAGGATGCCGACGACGTCCGCGGTTTCGCCCGGGGCTTTGACGATCTTCTCTTTCAGGTACTTGCCGAGGCCGTCGTGGGTCATGCCGCGCTGGACCTCGACGCCGAGGTTGGGGACGTCGGCGAACTTGATCGTGTCGTTCTGCCCCGACCAGATCGCCTCGGAGAGGTCTTTGCCGACCTTCTCGGCGTCGATGTCGAAGGCGGCGACGAACTCGACGTCGCGGACGTGGTAGCCGCCGAGGTCGACGTGCATCAGGCCCGGAACTTCGTCGCCCGGATCGGCGTCCTTGTAGTACTGGACGCCCTGGATGAAGCTGTTGGCGCAGTTGCCGACGCCGACGATCGCGACGCGAACCTTCTCGTCCGCGCGGCCGGCGCCGTTCGTGTGGCCGTTTGCTCCGTTCTCACTCATGAATTTCGAAGTCCTCCTGGATTGCGCTGGGTGGCTGAAGACACCTGGCGGCTTCGCTGGTTACACGTCCCCAGCGGCGCCGCCGTCGTCCTTGACGCCGGAGACCTCGCCGGAAAGCTCGTTTCTCACATGCCATACCCGCTGGAACGTCGTGAATATCGTCAAGGCGGCGATCGCGTAGACCGCCGGCGCCAGCAGTTCGAAGTCGCCCAAACCGGCGCCCTTGGCGAAGATCAAGCCGATCGAAAGTATCACCACGCGGACCGGCCGAGTGGCCAAGCCGACCTTGCATTCGACCCCGAGCGCCTCGGCCCGGGCGCGGGTGTAGGAGACCATCAGCGAGAAGAGAACGGCGACCACGCACATCGCCGCGGCGAAATCTTCTCCCCTGGCGGCGAAGTAGCCGGCGACGGCGGCGAGGACGATCCCCTCCTCGATCCGGTCGAGGGTCGAGTCGAGGAAGGCGCCGAAGAGCGTCCCCTTGCCCGACATCCGCGAGTAGCGCCCGTCGAGGGTGTCCATCACCGAGCCGAGGACGAAGGCGACGCCGGCGAGGAAGAAGAGGCGCTGGGTGACGAGCGCGGCGGCGACGAGGTTGCCGGCCAGGCCCATCATCGAGATCGCGTTCGGGGTGAGGCGGGACTCGATCAGCCGACCGCGGGCATAGGCCCGGAGCTCCTGGCCGTTGCGGGTGCTGCGATTGCCGCGCCGCGGGGGCGCCGAGGGTCCCATCCGGCGTCAGGCTATTACGCCTCGGCCTCTCGCGGGGCGGGAGCGCCGCGGAAGGACCAGGCGTGGGGACGGGCCAGCGCCAGGCGGTAGGCGACGGCGGCGGCGGCCAGCGCCACCATCCAGCCGAGGGCGGCGTCGATCCAGTAGTGGTTGGCGGTGACTATCGTCACCCAGGAGACGAGCAGCGGCCAGAACGCCCACCAGGCCTTCGCCCACCAGTTGCGGCAGACCATCACTCCCGAGCCGCCGATCATCATCGCGAAGGCGCAGTGCATGCTCGGCACCGCCGCGTAGGGGTTGATGAAGATTTTCGCCACCGTCGAGTCGTGGCCGACCTCGGCGTACTTGGTCAGGGTGTCGACGAAGCCGTACTGCGGGAACATCCGCGGCGGCGCGGTCGGGAAGACCGAATAGCCGACCAGCGCCAGGCCCATCGAGACGACGAACATGTTGCGCACGAAGTAATAGGACTCGTTGCGGAACAGGTAGAGCCAGACCAGGAACCCGAGCGCGATTGAGAACTGGGCGTTGAGGTAGATCTGGTTGGCGAGGTCGATCAGGCCCTGGGCGGGCAGGAAGAACGCCTGCAGGCCGGGCTCGAAGAAGGTGTGGGTCGAGCGCTCGAAGTCGATCACCTGCTGGCCGTGGACGATCGCGATCGTCCTCTCGCCGTCGGCGATCCCGCGCACGAAGGTGTAGGCGAGGTCGACGCCGACGAGGACGACGACCTGGCGACCGAGGTCGCCCCAGCCCTTCGGCAGCCGGGCGGTTATAGCGGCAAGGGAACGGGACACGAACCAACGATTGTAGCCTCGCTGCTAACGGCTCAATAGGGTGCTCCCCGTGAGCTGGAAGCGGCCGGAGCGGCGGCGGGTGCGGGCGATTCGGGACCGGTTGCGGGAGATGTACGGGGTGCCGCAGGAGGAACCGCACGGGGACCCGGTCGGCGAGCTGGTGAAGACGGTCCTCTCCCAGCACACCAACGACCGCAACCGCGACCGCGCCTACGCGGCGCTGCTGGAGCGCTTCCCGAGCTGGGAGGAGGTGCGCGACGCGCCGGTCGGCCAGCTGGAGGAGGCGATCCGGCCCGGCGGCCTCGCCAAGCAGAAGGCGCCGCGGATCCAGGCGATCCTCGAGCGGCTGGGCGACCCGCCCGACCTCGGCTGGACCGAGGGCGCGCCGCGCGAGGAGTCGCTCGAGTTCCTCCTCGGGCTGCCCGGCGTCGGCCGCAAAACCGCCGCCTGCGTCCTCATCTTCACCTGGGGGATCCCGGAGATCCCGGTCGACGTCCACGTCCACCGGGTCGGCGGCCGGCTCGGCCTCTTCCCCGCCAAGGCCTCCTTCGAGAAGGCCCACGACGAGATGCTGGCGATCGTCCCGCCCGAGGACGCGCACGAGCTCCACGTCAACCTGATCCGGCACGGCCGCGCCGTCTGCCGGCCGAAACCCCGCTGCGGCGAGTGCGCCCTGCGGCGGATGTGCCCCTGGTACCGCGAGAACCGCGCCGCGGCGACCGCCAGTAATATGCGCGCCGCCCAATGAACAAGCGCACCTTCATCTGGTTCGGGGTCCTCGTCCTCGTCCTCGCAGTGGTCATCCCCTTCGCCGCCTTCCGCGCCAGGGGCGACGGCGAAAACGGGGAGGACAAGGTCCCGGCGAGCCTGAAGAGCGGCCAGTCCATCTTCGTCACCAACTGCGGCACCTGCCACACGCTCTACAGCGCCGGCACCGACGGCAACTACGCGCCGAACCTGGACGAACTGCTGGCGCCCAACGGCGCGCCGGAAGGCCCAACGGCCGAAGAAACGTTCAAGCAGACCGAAGGCCGCGTCCTCAACGCGATCAAACAGGGCGTCGACAGCTCGACCACCCCGGGCCGGATGCCGGGCGGCATCCTCAACGAAGAGCAGGCGGAAGAAGTCGCCGAATTCGTCGCCCGCACCGCCGGCGAGGGCTGAACCCCGCCGAAACCGCAAAGACGGCTCCTGGAGAGCCGTCTTTGCAGCCTCGGCGAGAGCAGGCCCTACCGCAGTAGCCAGAGGGAGCTGTAGAGGCCCGCGTGGTCGGAGTCCCAGAAGCCGTTGAGCGGCTGGCGGCCGGTGACCGCGGAGGAGATCAGCTTCACCTTCTTCGGGTCGCGGGTCATCACGTGGTCGACCTGGTGGTCGAGGTCGGTGACGCTGCCGCCGGCGCCGACCGCCAGCAGGCTCGAGTTGAGGCAGCAGCCGAGCGGCTTGCCGGTGCTGCGCTCGCGCATCCCTGCTTTGACCAGGGTCTGGTAGGCCTGACGGTCTCCGTCTTCGACGGTGTTGTCGTCTGAGTTGAGGTCGCCGACCAGGATCACCGGCAGGCTCGTCGTCGCCGGCCCGTCTTTGGCGACCAGCTCGCTCGCCTGCAGGGCGCGGACGCTCGGCACCTGGCTGGAGTCGTCGAACGACTCCAGATGGGTGTCGAGGAAGCGGAACTTCTGGCTGCCGCGGACCTTGGCGTCGAGCGCGGTCCAGCCCCGCAGCACGTGCACTTCGACGCCGGAGAGCTGCACGGTCAGCATGTTCTGGAAGTTGCCCTTCTGCGGGTGGCTGGTGCGGACGCCGGCGCCGAGCCGGACCAGGATCACGTCGCGCATGGTCAGGCGGCCGTTGATCTCGGCGTCTTTGATCAGCCCGTTGGGGCCGTCGTTCGGCACCTGGTTCTCGTCGGCCGGAGCCTCGAAGTCGAACTCCTGCTGGACGACGGCGACGCGGTAGCGCTTCTTGCCCTTGTTCAGCTGCGCCAACAGTTCCTTCAGGTAGTCGTAGCGGACCGTGGTCGCGGTGGGCCCGCCGCTGCCGAGCAGCGGTTCCAGGCTGGGCGGGCCGGTCCGCCACAGCGCCACCTCCTGCAGGCCGACGAGGTCGGGCTTCTTCTTGTCGATCTCCCGCGCCAGGCCCTTCGCCCGCACCGGGAAGTCGTTGGCGGTGACGTCGCGCAGGATTTTCCCGTTCGCCTCGACGAATTCCTTGGTCGATTTGGCGGCGATCGCCGGCGACAGGTCGGCGCCCAGGTAGAGGTTGCGGGTCATCACGCTGACCTGGTGGCCGGGGCCGAGCTTGGCGCCGGCGCTGCCGGCGAACAGGCCCAGGACCAGGGGGACGGTCAGCGCCAGTAGAAGCGTGCTTCTCGCAATACGGTTCAAAACTCTTCCTCCTCGTCGGTTCCGGCCTCCCACAGCCTGCTCTATGTGTAACCCACTTCGGGGGCGAACGAATCGGGAGGCGGCGAAAGCGGCCTTGAACTACTCCGATGATCTGCCATACTCCCACTTAGATTTTTAAAGCTTCGACAACCCAACCCAGCTGGAGGTAGGCGGAAAAGTGGCAAAGACGATCGGTATCGACCTCGGCACGACCAACTCGTGCGTGGCGGTGATGGAGGGCGGCGAGCCCACCGTCTTGGAGAACGCGGAGGGCGGGCGCACGACCCCGTCGGTCGTCGCGTTCACCGAGAGCGGCGAGCGCCTCGTCGGCACCGTCGCCAAACGCCAGGCGGTGATGAACCCGGAGAACACGATCTTCTCGATCAAGCGCTTCATGGGCCGCAAGGAGGCCGAAGTCAAAGAGGAGGAGACGATCGTCCCGTACAAGGTCGAGGCCGGCCCCAACGGCGACGTCCGGGTCGACGCGCGCGGCAAGCAGTACAGCCCGCCGGAGATCAGCGCGATGATCCTGCAGAAGCTGAAGACCGACGCCGAAGCAAAGCTCGGCGAAACCGTCGACAGCGCGGTGATCACCGTCCCCGCCTACTTCAACGACGACCAGCGGCAGGCGACCAAGGAC
>JAICSS010000044.1 GCA_025936755.1 Solirubrobacterales bacterium
AAGCAGATGATCAACGAGGCGAGCGAGGTCGGCAACGAGCTCGAGATCACCCGCGTCGACATGGACCGCTTCGCCGAGCGCTCGCACCGGCTCGCCCACGAGGCGACCGAAGCCGGCCGCCTCGCCGAAGAGATCGTCGGCGTCACCGTCAAGTCGCGCAAGGGCGATAGCGTCGTCGAGGCCGACGAGGCGATCCGGCCCGAAACCACCCTGGAGACGCTGGCCGGGCTGAAGGCGATCGGCGGCCCCGACGCCACCCACACCGCCGGCAACGCCCCGGGTGTCAACGACGGCGCCGGCGCGATCGTCGTCGCCTCCGAGGAGTGGGCCGAGAAGGAAGGCAAGACCCCGCTGGCGCGGATCCTCTCCTACGGCACCGTCGCCGACGACTTCCCCTACCTGGCGAAAACGCCGGCCAACGCCTCGAAGCTGGCGCTGGAAAAGATCGGCAAGAGCCCCGAGGACGTCGACCTCTGGGAGATCAACGAGGCCTTCGCCTCCGTCGCCCTCAACTCGGTGCGGATGCTCGGCGTCGACGAGGAGAAGGTCAACGTCAACGGCGGCGCGATCGCCCTCGGCCACCCGATCGGCGCCTCCGGCTCCCGCATCGTCGGCGCCCTGGTCCACGAGCTGCGCCGCCGCGGCGGCGGTCTCGGCGTCGCCGCGATCTGCTCGGGCGGCGGCCAGGGCGACGCGATCGTGCTCGAGGTCAACGGAGGCTGATCCCTTGAGCGAGCAGCCCGCGAGCGAAGGCACGCCGCGGGCTGCCGCTTTCTTCGATCTGGACAAGACCCTGATGGCGGGGTCGAGCGGGATGCAGTTCGCCCGCATCGCCGCCAAGCAGGGGATCGTCGGGCGGGGGCAGCTGGCGAGCTGGGGGTGGGAGCACTTCCGCTATCGCCTCCGCGGCACCACCGACGCCCGCACCGCCGAGGTGCTGAAGGTCGCCCGCGAGCTGATCGCCGGCGTCTCCGAGAAGACGATCGACCGGATGGGCCCGGAAGTGATGGCGGCGATCCTGCCCCGGGTCTTCCCGCAGATGCTGGAAGAGGTCTACGCCCACCAGGACGCCGGCCGCCCGACCTTCATCGTCAGCGCCGCCGGCAACGGCGTCGTCGAGCAGCTCGCCCACGTGCTGGGGATGGACGGCGGGATCGGCACCCGTTACGAAGTCGACGGGGAGGGCAACTTCACCGGCCGCCTCGACGGGCCCTTCGTCTACGGCGAGGGCAAGGTGACCGCGATGGAGGAATTCGCCGCGCGGCACGGGATCGCGCTGGCCGAGTCATACGCCTATTCGGACTCGCTCTCCGACCTGCCGATGCTGCGCGCGGTCGGCAACCCGGTCGCCGTCAACCCCGACCCGCCGCTGGCGGCGATCGCCCGCGATGAGGGCTGGCAGACCCTGCGCTTCGAGCGTCTCGGCCGCCGGCTCGTCGCCCTCGCGGTGACCCTGCTGGCGACCATCGCCGGCTTCGGCGCCAGTCGCGTCGCCGGCCGCCGTAAACCGCCACCGCGCCGCCTGTACGCCCGCCGCTAGCTTCGCCTGTTCCTTTCTGTTGCTTCGGCCCCAAAAGGAACAGGCGAGCGCCTGAGTCACTAGGCTTCGCCCCGATGAGCACCGCAACCGCACGCAAGATCCGCGTCGTCGTCGCCAAGCCCGGTCTCGACGGGCACGACCGCGGCGCCAAGATCATCGCCCGCGCCCTGCGCGACGCCGGTATGGAGGTCATCTACACCGGCCTGCACCAAACCCCCGAGCAGATCGCCGAGACGGTGATCCAGGAGGACGCCGACGCGGTCGGCCTCTCGATCCTCTCCGGCGCGCACATGACCCTGGTGCCGAAAGTGGTCGAGCTGCTGCGGGCGCAGGGGGTCGAGGACGTCCTCGTCACCGTCGGCGGCACGATCCCGGCCGACGACATCCCCGAGCTCAAGAACCTCGGCGTCGCCGAGGTCTTCACCCCCGGCGCCGGAACCGACGACATCGTCGAGTTCATCCAGGAGCGGGCAAGCGCCCGCCACGCCGCCGAACGCTGACGGGACGAAAAGCGGTTGCACGAACCGCAAATCGTCCCTGCGCCGGGGGCCGTGTGATTTACGACACGGATCGGTGCATAGGTCCGACGGATCGGGGTATGATCCTGATTGACTCGTCAGTCAACCGCCGGCACGCGTTAAGATCGCGCCCCGCTAAGACCTGAGAATCGTCCCAAGGAGGCTTTGCTTTGAAGATCTGCGTCCTGGTCAAGGAGGTCCCGGACGCCGCCGTTCAGAAGCGCATCGACCCAAGCACGATGCGACTGGACCGCGGCGGCGAGAAAAACCTCAACCCCTTCGACACGCACGCCCTCGAGGCGGCCATGCAGATCAAGGAGGGTGGGGCGATCCCGGTCGAGGAGGTCGTGGCGGTGACGATGGGCCCGAGCTCCGCGGTCCGCGCGCTGCACAAGGCCGTCGCCCTCGGCGCCGACCGCTCGGTCCACCTCTCCGACGACGCTCTGGCCGGCTCCGACGTCTGCGCGACCGGTTACGCGCTGGCGAAGGTGCTCGAGTCCGAGAGCCCCGACCTGGTCCTGCTGGGCCAGCAGTCGGACGACGGCGAGTGCTACACGATCGGCGCCGTCGTCGCCGACCACCTGAAGATGCCCTCGCTGACCCAGGTGATCCAGATCGACGTCGCTGACGGCAAGCTGCGCTGCGAGCGCCAGGCCGAGTACGGCTACGACACGGTCGAGATCGAGCTGCCGGCCGTGATCAGCGTCGGCGACGCGATCAACGAGCCGCGCTACCCGAGCCTGAAAGCGATCATGGGCGCGAAAAAGAAGCCGCTCGACTCGAAGGCCACCGGCGACGTCGGCATCGAGGCCGGCCAGGTCGGCCAGGACGGCTCCAAGACGCAGGTCCTCGGTCTCAACCCGCCTCCGGCCAAGGAAGCGGGCGAGATCATCGAGGACGAGGACACCAACGAGACGGTCGAAAAGATCGTCGCGTGGCTCGACGAGAGGAAGCTGATCTAGATGGCAGGGATCCTGGTTTACGCCCTCCACGACGACGAGGGCAACTTCAACAAGAACTCGCTCGGGGCGATCTCCGAGGCGGCCAAGCTGGCCGGTGAAGTCGGCGGCGAGGCCTCGGCGCTGGTGGTCGGCGAGGTCGCCGACGACGCCTGCGCCTCGCTCGGCAACTACGGCGCCGCCAAGGTCTACCGGGCCAAGAACGTGCCCGAGGGCCTGGCCCAGCCGATCGTCGACGCGATGGCGAAGGTCATCGAGGACAACGGCATCTCCTACGCCCTCTTCGGCGGCGGCCTGCTCGGCTTCGAGATCGGCGCCGGCCTCACCGCCCGCCTCAACGCCGGCGTGACGATGGAGGTCACCGCGGTCAAGGTCCAGGACGGCAAGCTCGTGGTCGAGCGGCCGATCCTGCAGGACTCCGAGATCGCCGACGTCGGCTACGTCTCCGAGCCCGGCATCATCATCGGCCGCCTCAACGCCT
>JAICSS010000025.1 GCA_025936755.1 Solirubrobacterales bacterium
GGCCTCGGTGATGATCGCCTCGTCGCCCCGCAGCCCGGTCTGCTCGAGCTGGCGCTTGAGCAGGTGGTCACGGGCGATGGCCAGCTTCTCGTCCTCGGTGTAGCCGTCCAGGCGGACGACCTCCATGCGGTCCAGCAGCGGCCCGGGGATCGTCTCGACCACATTGGCGGTGGCGATGAACAGCACGTCCGACAGGTCGAGCTCAACCTCCAGGTAGTGGTCCCGGAAGGAGTGGTTCTGGGCCGGGTCGAGGACCTCGAGCAGGGCCGAGGAGGGGTCGCCGCGCCAGTCGGCGCCGACCTTGTCGACCTCGTCGAGGAGGACGACCGGGTTGATCGTCCCGGCGTCGCGCAGGGCGCGGACGATCCGGCCCGGCAGGGCGCCGATGTAGGTGCGGCGGTGGCCGCGGATCTCGGCCTCGTCGCGGATGCCGCCGAGGCTGATGCGGACGAACTCCCGCCCCAGCGCGCGGGCGATCGACTCGCCGATCGAGGTCTTGCCGGTACCCGGAGGGCCGACCAGGGTGAGGATCGCGCCGTTGGCGCGGCTGTCGTCGTCCTCGATCCCGCGCTCGGTGCGCAGCTTGCGCACAGCGATGAACTCGGTGATCCGTTTCTTCACGTCCTCGAGGCCGGCGTGGTCGGCGTCGAGGACCTCGCGGGTGTGGGCCGGGTCGAGCCGCTCCTCCGAGCGCTTGCTCCACGGCACCGCGATCAGCCAGTCGAGGTAGCTGCGGATCATCGAGCTCTCTGGCGACTGCTCGCCCTGGCGCTCCAGCCGCCGCAGCTCCTTCTCGGCCTGCTCGGCGGCCGCCTCCGGCATCTCCGCCGCGGCGATCTTGCGCTCGTACTCGGCGATCAGGTCGGCCTCGTCCTCGCCCAGCTCCTTGCGGATCGACTCCATCTGCTTGCGCAGGAAGTACTCGCGCTGCTGCTTCTGGGCGCCGGACTCGACGTCGTCGCGGATCTTCTCGCGCACCTGCAGCTCGGTCAGCCGCTCGCGCTGCAGCTCGACCGCCAGCTCGAGGCGGGCGGTGACGTCGATCGTCTCCAGCAGGCGCAGCTTGCCCTCGTTGGGGATGTCGGGGGAGAGGCCGGAGGTGTCGGCCAGCGCCCCCGGCTCGTCGATCGAGCGCAGGAAGGCGGCGATGCGGCCGTCGTCGCCGCGGTGCTCGAGGATCTCCTCGACCACGGCGCGGTATTCGGTCTGCAGCTCGCGCGTGTGCTCGTCGTCGGGGTGGCCGTCGCGGATCTCCTGCACCTCGACCCGCAGGGTCTCGCCGTCGCCGGGCTCGGCGCCGCCGGCGATCAGGCCGCGGTGGAGGCCGACGACGGTGGCGACGGGACGGCCGCGGCGCGAGAGACCGGTCTCGATCACCTCGGCGAGGACGCCGACGCGGCCGAACTCGCCGTCGCGGCGCGGCATCAGGAAGACGCGCTCCTCGTCGCCGACGTCGATCGGCAGGGTCGCGGTGACGGTGGGGAAGACGATCGCCTCGTCCAGCGGTATCAGCCGATGATTCATAACCAAGTCCACTTTCTGTAGTTAGTCCCCAATCAGGATAGCGCCGTTGGTTTCCGCGTCAAGTGCTTCGGCCGCGATACGGTCCTCGTGTGGGCAAGGTCAAGTGCCAGATCTCGATCTCAGCCGACGGCTACCTCGCCGGGCCGAACCAGAGCGAGGAGCACCCGCTCGGCGAAGGCGGCGAGGCGCTGCACGAGTGGGCGTTCAGGACCCGGTTCTTCCAGGAGATGCACGGGCGCGAGGGCGGCGAAGGCGGGGTCAGCGACGCCGTCGTCCGCGAGGCCGCGGCCGGCAGCGGCGCCGTCGTCATGGGCCGCAACATGTTCGGCCCGGTCCGCGGTTCCTGGACCGAGCCGCTCTGGGACGGCTGGTGGGGCGACGACCCGCCCTTCCGGGTTCCCGTCTTCGTCCTCACCCACCACGAGCGCGAGCCGCTGACCCTGGGCGAGACCACCTTCCACTTCGTCACCGACGGCATCGAGCGGGCGGTCGAGCTCGCCCGCGAGGCCGCCGGCGACGGCCACGTCTCGATCGGCGGCGGCGGCGAGGCGATCCAGGAGACGATCCGCGCCGGCCTCCTCGACGAGATCCTCGTCAACCAGGTGCCGGTGATCCTCGGCGGCGGCACCCGCCTCCTCGACGGGATCCCGCCGAGCGTGAAGCTGGAGCAGACGCGCGTCGTCGAGGCCCCCGGCGTCGCCCACCTCTTCTACTCGCTGTCATGAGCCGCCGGACCGACGCCGAACGCCAGGCCCTCCTCTACGGCGGCCGCTTCCTCACCGAAGACGCGCCGCAGAGGGAGTTCCCCGCCGCCGGCATGCCGGCGCTCGACGCGATGCGGCTGGTCGACGAGGAACTGGTGCTGGAGGGGGACCCCTGGCGCAACCTCGCCACCTTCGTCACCACCTGGATGGAGCCGGAGGCGCAGCGGATCGTCAGCGAGAACTTGCACCGCAACTTCATCGACCACGCCGAGTACCCGATCTCGGCCGAGATCGAGCAGCGCTGCATCCGCATGCTCGCCGACCTCTACAACGCGCCGGGGGAGACGACCGGATGCCGCACCCAGGGCTCCTCGGAGGCGATCATGCTCGGCGCGCTCTCGCTGAAGTGGAAGTGGAAGCAGCGGCGCGAAGCGGCGGGGAAGGGGACCGAGAAGCCGAACCTCGTCTTCGGCGGCGACGTCCACGTCGTCTGGGAAAAGTTCTGCCGCTACTTCGACGTCGAACCGCGGATCGTCCGCCTGCGCGAGGACAAGTACGTGATCGGGCCCGCGGACGTCGAGCCCCACGTCGACGAGAACACGATCGGCGTCGCCGCCGTCCTCGGCACCACCTTCACCGGTCACGCCGACGACATCCAGGGGATCAACGACCTGCTGCTGCGGGTCAAGGAGGAGCGCGGGCTCGACGTCCCGCTGCACGTCGACGCCGCCAGCGGCGGCTTCGTCTGGCCCTTCCTCTACCCCGGCTCCGAGTGGGACTTCCGGCTCGAGCAGGTGCGCTCGATCAACGTCTCCGGCCACAAGTTCGGGCTCGTCTACCCGGGGATCGGCTGGCTCGTCTTCCGCGAGAAGAGCGACCTGGCCGAGGACCTCGTCTTCTACGAGAACTACCTGGGCAAGACCGACGCGACCTTCACCCTCAACTTCTCCACCGGCGCCTCGATGGTGCTGGCCCAGTACTACAACTTCGTCCGCCTCGGGCGCGAGGGCTACGCCCACGTGATGGGGGCGATGGAGCAGAACGCGAAGGCGCTGGCGCAGAGGCTCGAGGACAACGGCAACTTCGAGCTGATCGGCGCCGACAGGGAGCAGCTGCCGCTCGTCGCCTTCAAGCTCGCCGGCGAGCACGACTACGACGAGTTCGACGTCTCCTGGCAGCTCTCGGCCGAGCGCGGCTGGATGCTCCCCGCCTACACGATGCCGCCCGACGCCCAGGAGGTGAAGGTGATGCGGGCGCTGGTCAAGGAGACGCTGGGCCGCTCCCAGGTCGACCGGCTCGCCGACGACATCGCCGAAGCCTGCACGACGCTGGAGGAGAAGGGCGGCGCCCACCCGCACGAGCGCAAGCAGGCGAAACGCAGCCCGGGTTACTGAGGCGGCGCTCGATCGAGGGCCGGACCGCCCCGATCCGCCGGCCGGCTGATTCGGTTCGGGACAACCGGGTAGGCATGTGCCACATGGGATTGAAGCCGCTGTTCGCCGCTGCCCTGGTCGCCCTCTCCCTCGGCCTTGTCGCTTGCGGGAACAGCGGCTCCGATTCCACCTCGGAAGCCGAAACCGCTGCCACGCAGGAATCCGGCGGGGAAGCCGAAGCCGAAACGACCGAAAGCGAACCGGCCCCGAGCGGCGAGGCGGCGAAGTCCGAAAAGGTCGAAATCGTCGAATTCGCCTACCAGCCGGACCCGGTCGTGGTCCAGGTCGGCGGCAAGGTGATCTGGCAGAACCAGGACACCGCCCCGCACACGGCGACCGCCGACGACGGCAGCTTCGACACCGGAACGATCGAGAAAGGCAAGCTCGGCTCGGCGACGTTCAAGGAAGCCGGCACCTTCACCTACCACTGCGAAATCCACCCGACGATGCACGGCACCGTCGAAGTGGTCGAATAGGCAACCGGCTGACATGCCCTTCTGGCTGGCGAGGAAGGCGGCGCCCCACCTCTGGAAGCGGGTGCCGTGGGCAAAAGTCTGGGTGGTCTCGCTCTGGCTCCTGAAGAAAGGGAGGGACCGGATCGAGGAGAACCTGACCCAGCGCGAGCAGACCGAGTTCTGGAACCTGCTGAAGAAGTCGAAGGGCCGGCCCGAAAACCTCGGCCAGCGGGAAAGGACCCGGCTGAAGCACATCGCCGGCAAGGCGATCCGCGGCTGAGTCATAAAGTGCCCCCGTGAGCGAGGGGGAGCGAGAGGACCTGGCGGAGCTGCTGGCACGTCGGGGGCTGACCGAGGACGCGGCGCGGCCCGAGGCGGTGGAGAAGCGGCACGCGGCCGGCGGGCGGACGGCGCGGGAGAACCTCGCGGACCTCGTCGACCCCGGTTCCTTCGTCGAGTACGGGCGCTACGCGATCGCCGCCCAGCGGGGGCGGCGCGAGCTCGACGACCTGATCGCCCGCACCCCCGCCGACGGCCTGATCGGCGGCACCGCCCGGGTCAACGGCGACCTCTTCGGGGCCGAGCGCGCCGCCTGCGCGGTGCTCTCCTACGACTACACGGTGCTGGCCGGCACCCAGGGCGCCCTCGGCCACCGCAAGAAGGACCGCCTCTTCGAGCTGATCGAGCGGATGCGGCTGCCCGTCGTCTTCTACGCCGAGGGCGGGGGCGGGCGGCCCGGCGACACCGACTACCCCGTCGTCTCCGCGCTGGACACCCGCGCCTTCGCGCTCTGGGCGAAGCTCTCCGGGCTGGTGCCGCGGATCGCGATCGTCCACGGCCGCTGCTTCGCCGGCAACGCCGTGATCGCCGGCTGCGCCGACCTGATCGTCGCCACCGAGGGCTCCTCGCTGGGGATGGGCGGGCCGGCGATGATCGCCGGCGGCGGCCTCGGCAACGTCCACCCCGACGAGGTCGGGCCGATCGAGACCCAGACCGCGAACGGCGTCGTCGACCTCGCCGTCGCCGACGAGGCCGAGGCGACCGCGGTGACGAAGAAGCTCCTCGCCTACTTCCAGGGCGCGACCGCGCCCGGCCCCGAACCCGACCAGGCGCGCCTGCGCGGGCTCGTCCCCGAGCGCAGGCGCCGCGCCTACGACCCGCGGCCGATCGCCGAGACCATCTGCGACGAGGGCAGCGTCACCTTCCTGCGCGAGCGCTTCGCGCCGGAGATGGTGACGGCGCTGGCCCGGATCGAGGGCCGGCCGCTGGGGATCGTCGCCAACGACACCCGCCACATGGCCGGCGCCGTCACCAGCGAGGCCGCGGACAAGGCGGCGCGGCTGCTGCAGCTCTGCGACGCCTTCGGCCTCCCGGTCGTCTCCCTCGTCGACACCCCCGGCTACATGGTCGGCCCCGAGGCCGAGGCGACCGGCCTGGTCCGCCACGCCTCGCGCCTGCTCGTCGCCGGGGCGGCGCTGCGGGTGCCGCTGGTCGCCGTCGTCCTGCGCCGCGGCTACGGCCTCGGCGCCCAGGCGATGGTCGGCGGCAGCCTGCACGAGCCGCTGCTGACGGTCGCCTGGCCGAGCGCGCACCTGGGGCCGATGGGCCTCGAGGGGGCGGTGCGGCTGGCGCTGCGCAAGGAGCTGGAGGCGATTCCCGCCGAGGCCGAGCGCGAGCAGCGCGTGCGCGACCTCACCGCCGCCGCCGAAGAGAACGCGAAGGCGCTGAACGCGGCGGCGCTGTTCGAGCTTGACGACGTCGTCGACCCGGCGGAGACTCGGGGCCTGATCGCCTCCACCCTGACCGCCGCCGCCGGCTCGACCCCGCCCGGCGCCCACCGCTTCGTCGACACCTGGTGATCCGCCGGGCGCCGGCCGACCGAAAGGAAGACACGACCGACATGCCCCAGACCGACTACTCCGACCTCAGGGCGCTCTTCGTCAACTGCACGCTGAAGCGCAGCCCCGAGACCTCGAACACGCAGGGGCTGATGGACAAGTCGATCGCGGTGATGCGGGCGCAGGGGGTCGAGGTCGACACGATCCGGGCGATCGACCACGAGATCGCGATCGGCGTCTGGCCCGACATGACCGAGCACGGCTGGGAGCGCGACGAGTGGCCGGCGATCTACGAGCGGGTGATGGCGGCCGACATCCTCGTCATCGGGATGCCGATCTGGCTGGGGGAGAAGTCCTCGGTCGCGACCCACGTGATCGAGCGCCTCTACGGCAACTCCCATCTGCTGAACGAGAGAGGCCAGTGGGCCTACTACGGACGCGTCGGCGGCTGCATCGTCACCGGCAACGAGGACGGGATCAAGCACTGCGCGATGAACGTCCTCTACTCGCTGCAGCACCTCGGCTACACGATTCCGCCCCAGGCCGATTCCGGCTGGATCGGCGAGGCCGGCCCCGGCCCCTCCTACCTCGACGAGGGCTCCGGCGGCCCCGACAACGACTTCACCAACCGCAACACCGTCTTCGCCGCCTGGAACCTGATGCACATGGCGCGCATCCTCAAGGACGCCGGCGGCATCCCCGCCCACGGCAACCAGCCCGAGGAGTGGAAAGCCGGCTGCCACTTCGACCTGCCGAACCCCGAGCACCGGGTCTGATCGGCGCATCCGGTTCTCGACACAGCGGGGTGGGGCGAGAACCGGATGCGGCTACCAGAGCGCGTCGTGCTCCTCCATCACGCCGAGGCCCTCGGCCAGGGCGATCCCGCCGAGGGAGCCGGCGAAGCTGCCGAAGCGGTGGCGGTAGCGGGAGCGGATCAGGAGGTAGTCGTCGTCGTGGGTGTGTTCGGACTCGCCGGCGAAGCGGAGGGCCTCGCCGTCGCCGAGGGCGATCTCGTCGGGGACGCCGAAGCTGACCGGCGGCGGCTCGGCCGGCTCGCCGTCGATCCAGATCGCCCGCTCGCTGCCGCGCGCCGGGTCGTTGATCCCGGTGACGAGGTTCCAGGCGACGGGGCGGCCGTCGGTCGCGGTGCCGACCCCGGCCGACCAGTTCCAGCTCGTCCGGCGCTGGTGGTGGCCGGCGGATTCGTCGTCGACTCCGCGGCCGGTGACCTCCCAGCGCCGGCCCGGCATCTCGACCGTCCCCTCGACCGGCATCCCCACCCGCTTGCGGGTCCAGGCGCCGGCACGGCCGCTGGGGCAGGTGACCTCGATCGGCGCGACCTCGCCGAGGCGCAGGAAGGCGCGCAGGCCCGGCCCGTCGATCTCCAGCCGCGGTCCCTCCATCGTCACCTCCCTGCTGCCGGGCCGCAGGGCGGTATGGCGCCATTGCTGCCCGCTGCGGCGGTCGAGCAGCACCCAGAACGACTGCCTCAGCGGCCCCACCTCCGCCCGCGCCGCGCACAGCATCAGCTCGTCTGCGAAGAGGCCGACGTAGCGCCAGCGCTTGCGCAACTGGCGCTGCTCGAAGAGGGGGAGGGAGGCCGGGCCCACGGGGCGACCGTACTCGCTCAATAGGCTCGCGCCGTGGACCAGTTGATCCAGGTCGTCGGCGCGCTGCTGATCCTCGCCGCTTTCGCCGCGGTCCAGTTCGACCGCATGCGCCCCGACTCGCGCCTCTACCTCGCGCTCAACCTCGCCGGCTCGGCGATCCTCGCTGTGCTCGCGGTCGCCGCCGCCCAGTGGGGCTTCGTCCTGCTCGAGGGCGTCTGGGCAATCGTCTCCGCCTGGGGTCTCGTGTCGCTTTATTCCTCCCCGTCGGGGAGGAAAGCGCCACGCGCCTAGGCCGCGTTCGCCTCCAACCGCTCCGCGAGTTTTCTCATCCCCCGCGCCCGCGCCGCCTCGGCGGCGCCGTGCCAGTCCGTCGGCCGATCCGGCGGCCGCTCGACGCCGGCGTCGCGCAGCGTCGCGATGTCCTTGAAGACGAGCAGGTCCTCCTTGCCCTCGATCAGGGCCCCGCGCAGCGCCGGCCGCCGCTCGCGAATCGCGTTGCCGAGGATCGCCTCCAGCGAGCCGTGCGTCCGCAGCAGCTCCGCCGCGGTCTTCGGCCCGACGCCCTTGGCGCCGGGCAGCCCGTCGGAGGGGTCGCCGCGGAGGGCGATGAAGTCGGGCACCAGCTCGGGGTCGATCCCGTAACGCTCGCGCACCTCCGCCGGCCCCACCTCTTCCGCGCCTTTGCCGCCGGTGCGGACGTAGAGCACGGTCACGTCCTCGCTCGCGCACTGGTACATGTCGCGGTCGCCGGTCAGCAGCAGCGCCCGGCCGCCGGCCGCGGCCTCGAGCTTGGCGTAGGTCCCGAGCAGGTCGTCGGCCTCGAGGTCCTCGCCGACCGCCACCGTCCAGCCGAAGGCCTCGAAGAACTCGCGCGAGTCGGCGAACTGGTGCGGCAGCTGCTCGGGCATCGCCGCCTCCCGCTCGGCGTGGTAGGCGGGGTAGAGCTCGGTCCGGTAGGCGGCGGCGTCGGGCCCGAAGCAGAGCACCACCGCCCGCGGCTCGTGCAGCTCCACCTCGCGCAGGACCATGTTCGCCGTCCCCAGCAGCGCGTTCACCGGCCGCCCGTCCGGTCCCGTGATCTTGCTCGGCAGCGCGTAGAAGGCGCGGAACAGCAGCGAGGGCGCATCGACGACGAGCAGCGGCGCGGGCACGAGGGCAGCCTACGGCTAAAGTCGGCCCTCGCATGAAGGCTCTCGACATCCAGCAGCTGGAGAAGCGCTACCCGAACGGGGTGGAGGCGCTGCGCGGCGTCTCGGTGGAGATCGCGGAGGGGGAGTTCTTCGGCCTGCTCGGTCCCAACGGCGCCGGCAAGTCGACGCTGATCCACTGCACGACCGGGCTCGCGCAGCCGACCGGCGGCTCGATCGAGATCTTCGGCAGCGACGCGATCGACCACTACGCCGATGCCCGGCAGGCGGTCGGTCTGGCGCCGCAGGAGCCGAACATCGACTGGTTTCTGACCGTCGCCGAGACGCTCGACTACCACGCCGGCTACTTCGGGATGCCGCGCAAGGAGCGGCGCCGGCGGACCGCGGAGCTGCTCGAGACCTTCTCCCTGACCGAGAAGCGCGACGAGCGGACCCGCACCCTCTCGGGCGGGATGAAACGGCGGCTGATCCTGGCCCGGGCGATGATGCACCGGCCGCGCCTGCTGATCCTCGACGAGCCGACCGCCGGGGTCGACGTCGAGCTGCGGCTGGAGCTCTGGCACTACGTCCAGAAAATCAACCAGGAGGGGACGACGATCCTCCTCACCACCCACTACCTGGAGGAGGCCGAGCAGCTCTGCGACCGGATCGCCTTCATCGCCGAGGGGCAGATCGTCGCCGAGGGGACGAGCGAGGACCTCGCCGCCCGCTTCGACGTGGCGAACCTCGAGGACGCCTACCTGGCGCTGGTCGGCCGCAAGGAGCTCTCGCGCTCGCACATCGAGCTGGCGCCCGGGGTGGAGGCGTGAGCGCCGCCCAGATCCGCTTCGCGACGCTCTGGCGCCGCGAGGTCAACCGCTTCATGAAGATCAAGAAGCAGACGATCGGCGCGCCGCTGCTGGAAACCTTCCTCTACATCTCGGTCTTCGGCGCCGCCCTCGGCTCGCGGATCGACAAGCTGCACGGGATCGACTACGTCGTCTTCGTCATCCCCGGCCTGATCATGATGGCCTTTGCGACCAACTCCTTCTCCAACAACTCCTCCTCGATCCTCCAGCAGAAGTTCCAGGGGGCGATCCAGGACCAGCTCTCCTCCCCCGCCTCGCCGGCCGAGCTGCTGCTCGCCTTCTCGCTCGGCGGCTTCATGCGCGGCCTGATCGTGGCGGTCCTCACCTTCCTCGTCTCGGTCGTCCTCGTCGGCCTCCCGGTCGACCACGTCCTCGTCCTGATCCCCTCCCTCTTCCTGGTCGGGTTCTTCTTCTCCCAGCTCGGCGTCCTGATCGGCGTCCGGGCCGAACAGTTCGACGACGTCGCCTTCGCCCAGACCTTCGTGCTGACGCCGCTGATCTTCCTCGGCGGCGTCTTCTACTCGGCGGCGCTGCTGCCGCAGCCCTACGAGACGCTGACCCACTTCAACCCGATCTACTACATGATCAACCTCGTCCGCTACGGCTTCGTCGGCTTCACGGAAGTGAGCATCGGCCTCTCGCTGCTGGCCCTGACCGCGGCGACCGCGGCCCTCTTCCTCGTCAACCTCCGCCTCTTCAGCCGCGGCTACCGCCTGCGGGCATAAGCACCCGACCTAACCCGGATCGGCGACCGGGACGCCGAGGCGCTCCTCGGGCAGCAGCAGGATCGCCCCCTCGCCGGTGGCGTAGGCCTCCTCGCCGTGCTGGCTGACGTCCATGCCCCCCGCCTCTTCTTTGTCGGTGGCCCGCAGCGGCATCACCGCGCCGATCAGCTTGAGGAGGAGGAAGGTCGTGACGAAGGCGTAGGCCGGCGCCGCCAGGTCGGCCAGCACCTGGTCGAGCAGCTGGCCGGCGTTGCCGTAGAGGAGCCCGTCGGAGACCCCGTTCCACGCTTTCTGGGCGAAGAAGCCGATGAAGAGGATGCCGATGAACCCGGCCGTGCCGTGGGCGGCGAGGACGTCGAGGGTCTCGTCGACCCGGGTCCGCGTGCGCCAGACGATCAGCAGGTAGCTGGGTACGGCCCCGAGCGCCCCGAGCAGCATCGCCCAGCCCGGGCTGACGTAGCCGCCGGCCGGGGTGATCAGGACGCAGCCGACGATGATCGCGGTGGCGGCGCCGATCGCCGTCACCTTGCGTCCGCGGAAGAGGTCGAGGGCGAACCAGACGACCAGGGTCGCGGCCGGGCAGAGCAGGGTGTTGGTGAAGGCGAGCACGCTGTTCTGCCCGGTCGAGAAGCCGCTGCCGCCGTTGAACCCGAACCAGCCGAACCAGAGCAGGCCGGCGCCGAGCAGGACGTAGACGGCGTTGTGGGGGAGGAGCGCCTGGCGGCCGTAGTCCTTGCGCGCTCCGACCACCAGGGCCGCCGCCAGGGCCGAGAACCCGGAGGCCATCTCGACCGGGACGCCGCCGGCGAAGTCGAGCGTGCCGCGCTCGAACAGCCAGCCGCCGCCGAAGGACCAGTGGGCGAGGACGGCGTAGACCACCACCGACCAGACCGCCGCGAAGACGAGGAACGCGCCGAACCGCATCCGCTCCACGACCGCGCCGGAGATCAGCGCCGTGGTGATGATGCAGAAGGTCGCCTGGAAGGCGAAGAAGACGAGCTCGGGAATCGCCGTCCCCGCGTGCGGGCTGAAGTCGACGCCCTGCATGAAGGCGTTGCCGAGGCCGCCGACCAGGTCGCCGCTGCCGTCGAAGGCGAGCGAGTAGCCGACGGCCGCCCAGGTCACCGTCGCGACCGCGATCGCGGCGATGCTCATCATGAAGGTGTTGAGGGTGTTCTTGGAGCGGACCAGGCCGGCGTAGAAGAGCCCCAGCGCCGGCGTCATCAGCAGCACCAGCGCGGTCGCGACCAGCATCCAGGCGGTATCGCCGGTGTCGATCCCGCCGTTCATTTGCTCACCGGCGTCACGGCGCCCTCGTCGCTGTCGCCGGTGCGGATCCGCACCGCGTGGTCGAGCGGCAAGACGAAGATCTTGCCGTCGCCGACTTCGCCGGTGCGGCCGCCTTCGCAGAGCGCCTGCACGGTCTGGTCGACGAAGTTGTCGGAGACGGCGACCTCGAACCTGACCTTCTCCGAGAGCCCCATCTGCACGGTCGTCCCGCGGTAGGTCTCGACCCTGTCCATCTCGCCGCCGTGCCCCTGCACGCGACTGATCGAGAAGCCGCGGACCTCGGCCCGGTGCAGCGCCTCGAGGACCTGGTTCGCCTGCTCGGGGCGAACGATCCCGATTACGAGTTTCACTTTGCCTCCATCTCCCTTGAACGAGAACCTGCCGCGCGCGAGCCTATCGGGACGGCAAGCGGGATTGCGCCCCCGGTCGCCGCGGCGGCCGGGGGCGACGGCTCCCTACAATCAGCAGCGAATGGCCACGCGGGTCCGCAGGCGGCGTCGCAAGCCGCACCATCCCATCTGGCACAAGGTCGCGATCCCGCTGGGAATCATCGCCGCGCTTGTGCTGGTCGCCGGCGGGATCGCCGCGGCCTGGGCGATCAACATCTACAACTCGGCGCCGCCGCTATCGAGCCTGAAACCGGTGCAGAAGGGCCGCTCCTCGGCGATCTACGCCGCCGACGGCAGCCTGATCGGGTTCATCCGCTCCGAAAACGTGCGCCAGCCGCTGCCGGAAAAGTCGCAGCCGCAGGTGCTGCGCGACGCGACGATCGCGATCGAGGACAAGAACTTCTTCCACCACGGCGCCCTCGACTACGAAGGCATCGCCCGCGCCGCCTGGAAGGACCTGCAGGCCGGCGCCGCCGTCCAGGGCGCCTCGACGATCACCCAGCAGCTGGTCCGCAACCTCTACATCCACAACCCCGAAAACACGCTGAAGCGAAAGCTGATCGAAGCCTCGCTCGCGGTCGAGCTCGAGGAAGCCCACGACAAGGACTGGATCCTCACCCAGTACCTCAACAGCGCCCCCTACGGGACGGTCGAAGGCCAGACCGCGGTCGGCGCCGAGGCCGCCTCGCAGACCTACTTCTCCAAGCCCGCCAAGGACCTCACCCTGACCGAGGCGGCGCTGCTGGCCGGGCTGCCGCAGGCGCCCTCCGAATACAACCCCTTCCTCGACCCGAAAGCGGCGCTGAAGCGGCGCAACGAGGTGCTGCAGGTGATGAACGAACAGGGTTACATCACCGGCGACGAATACCGCAACGCGCGCACCCACGGCCTCGGGCTCCACCCCGGCGACAAGTACCAGGTGATCAAGGACCCGTTCCTCTTCGACCTCGTCCAGAACGAACTGATCGACAAGTACGGGATCAACACCGTCCGCAAAGGCGGGCTGAAGGCCTACACGACGATCGAACCCGACCTGCAGTCGAAGGCCGAATACGCGGTCGAAAACTACTGTTCCGTCTGCTACCCCGAAGGCGGACCGGTGGCCGGCCTCGCCTCGGTCAACCCGAGCAACGGCGCGATCGTCGCCCTCGCCTCGACCGAAGGCTTCGCCGACGAAAGCCAGTTCAACTACGCCTGGCAGGCGCGGCGGCAGCCCGGGTCCTCGTTCAAGACCTTCGTCCTCACCACCGCGGTCAAGGAGGGGATCGACCCCGGCAGCACCTACTACGACGGCACCTCGCCGAAGACGCTGGAAATCCCCGGCGGCGGCACCTGGACGGTCAACAACTCCGAGGGCGATGGAGGCGGGACCTACAACCTGGAAAGCGCAACCTGGGACTCGGTCAACGTCGTCTTCGCCCAGCTCGACCTCGACGTCGGCCCGGAATCCGTGACCGAAACGGCGCAGCAGATGGGGATCGAATCGCCGCTGCAGTCGGTTCCGGCGGAGGGGATCGGCGGTCTCGGGGTCGGCGTCACGCCGCTGGAAATGGCCGACGCCTACGCGACCCTCGCCAGCGGCGGCATCCACCACGACCCGACCGCGGTCAGCAAGGTCGAGTTCCCCAACGGCAAGGTCGACGACTTCGAGAAGGACTCCGGCAAGCGCGTCCTCACCCAGGGCCAGGCCTACGAAGTCACCCGCATCCTCGAGGGCGTGATCACCCAGGGCACCGGCGCCGGCTACACCTCGACGGGCTGCTCGAGCGCCGCCGGCAAGACCGGCACCTCGGAGGGTCTCTCCGACGCCTGGTTCGTCGGCTTCACCCCGCTCTTCTCGACCGCGGTCTGGGTCGGCCACCCGACCAACCGCGAATACACCGGCTTCGGCGGCCCCACCGCCGGCCCGATCTGGGCCAACTACATGACGGAAGCGATCGAAGGCGAATGCCCCGAATTCGAAACCGGGACGGCACCCGACCTCGAAGGCCTCGACAGCGAACACACCTCTTCCAGCGGCTACAGCGGCTACGAAGAAGAAGAAACCTACGAAGGCACCGAAGAAGAATCCGAAGAACCGGAAGGCAAGGGCAAGGGCGGCGAAAACGGCGGCGAAGAAAACACCCCCGACCCCGAACCCGCGCCGACGCCCGAACCCACGCCGACCCCGCCGCCGTCACCTCCGTCCGGCGGCGGCGTCAGCCCCGGCTGATCACCGACTCCGAGGTTAGGACCCCGATAGGGGACCAAATCTCGGTGACGTCACTTGCCCCGAATCTGCTCGGCAGGCGCGTCGAATCTGGCCTGTTCGCGACGGGCCCACGCGTCCCACAAGATCCAGATCACCGACGCTCCCAGCAGCCCTACGGTGCCGACCCAGAACATTCCGATCAAGAGGGAGACACACCCGAGTCCAGCAAGCCCCCACACGGCGACTTTGAAAGCTCGCCATTTGCGC
Source organism: Solirubrobacterales bacterium (assembly GCA_025936755.1). Taxonomy (GTDB): domain Bacteria; phylum Actinomycetota; class Thermoleophilia; order Solirubrobacterales; family 70-9; genus VAYN01. The sequence continues at coordinate 14,423 of JAICSS010000025.1, forward strand.
TTTGCAGTGCGTGCTTCCTCGGCAGCCCTCGGATCAAGGTTCGAAGGGGTCGATTGATGTCCCTGCGAGTCGCCGGTTAGCTTCACGTCGCGGTTGACCGGTCGTGAGGTGGTTGGCATCTCGAGGCGACCAGTGCTGCGTCCTCGCCATGGAAGGGAATCGGGAAGTACCGCTTGCCGCCGACACGAAAGCTGCCGCCGGTCCACTCGATGGTGGGTGCGGGTAAAAAAGTTTCACTCTCGATGTACGCGATCGTGGCGCGAAAGATCGCAGGGCGCTTCAGCCCGAGCACCAGCAACTTGTCGTCGGCGACCACCAGGACAAACTCCCTCCGGAAGAGGACAAGCGGATTGAGGCTCGACCAGGGGAAGATGCGTCGCTTCTCGGTGGCTACGAAAAACGGGCCGATGTGAGCTGGGGCGAGATGTTCGGGAACTGCTTTTTCCAGGGCAGACTGCCGGAGGCCCCCCTTCTTCCAAGCGTCGAAGCCTGCTCCCATTCGAAAAATGCTACCCCGGTGGTCGTCAAGGTCGCGCGTTGCCCGGGGGGGAACCAGGCGCTTCATCTGCTTCGGCAAACGCGGTGAGAGGACGCCCGCGTGGGCCTGTCCGTTCGGCACCGCCGGGCGTCCGTGCAGGGCGACTTCGACGATGATCGTGGCCGTCCTCGTAGCGGAAGATTGGATCGGCGAGGCGACCGTGGAATGGCGAGATGGAAAGACCCGCTATGGCGATGGCAATAAAATTCCGCTTGACGAGCTCATCGACGTCCTCGAAGACCTTTAGGGATCAGCCGGCCTCAACTAGCTCGACTCTGTAGCCGTCGGGATCCCTGACGAAGGCGATGCGGTGGCCCTCGGTGCGGCCGCCGGGGCGGTAGGGGGGCTTCTCGGGCTCGATGCCGAGGTCGGCGAGGCGGGCCAGGGTTCCGTCGAGGTCCTCGACGCCGAGGGCGATGTGGTTGTAGCCGGTGCCGTGGTCGTACTCGGTGACGCCGTGGTTGTAGGTGAGCTCGAGGCGGGGGTCCTCGCCGGGCATCGCCAGGAAGACGTTGATCGCCTCCTCGCCGATCGGCATCCGCCGCACCTCCTCGAAGCCGAGCTTCTCGTAGAAGGCGACCGAGCGATCGATGTCGCCGATCCGGTAGCAGGTATGGAGAAAAGTAGGCACAGGCGGAGATCGAGGTTACCGGGGGTGGAATTCGCCCAAAAGCAGGTAGAAGCTTCTTCTCCTGTTGAACTCGCCCGACCGGAGTACTAGCGTGACGGATCGGTCGCGGGGCCGACCCCGGCCGTTTCGAATCCTCATCAGAGAAAGGCAGCACTTTGCACAGCAAGCTTTCCCGCCGCGCCCGGATGCGGGCACTGGTTCTCGCGGTCTCGGCGGCCGCCCTCACCCTCGCCTTCGTCGGCACCGCCGCCGCGGCGACCCCGACCGGCGTCACCGACCAGATCTCGATCGAGCTGACCAAAGGCAAGCTGAAGTTCGTCGGACCGGAAACGGTCACCGTCGGCGACCAGCTCGAAATCGTCAACAAGACGAACCCGCGTCAGGTCGGTCCCCACACCTTCTCGCTGGTCACCAAGGGCTCTCAGCCGAAGACCCCGAAGGCGCGCAAGAGGTGCTTCACCCCGAAGCACATCTGCCTGGCGATCGCGCTCTGGCACGGCTTCAACCCGAAAACCGAACAGATCACGAAGAACCCGGCCAAGGCCGGCCCCGCCGGCTGGAGCACGGCAGGGAACGCCACCGGCAAGAAGGGCGACTCGTGGTTCAGCGGTGAAAAGAAGGGCGGCCACATCTCCCAGGAAGTCACCGCCGAAGCGGGCACGACGCTCTACTACATGTGCGCCGTCCACCCGTGGATGCAGGGCAAGGTGACCGTCGTCGCTCCGGTGGTCCCGCCGCTGCCCACTCCGACCAGCTAGCAACACGGCTGGGCAGTCCTCAGCACCGCACCGCCGCTTCGGGCGCCGAACTTTCCTCGGCGCCCTCGGCGGCGGTGCGCTCGCCGTCCTCCTTCCCCTGCGGGGGAGGAGCGGCGGCCCGCTGCCGTTGAGCGCGGAGCCGCCGCCGGCGCTGGCGGCGGCCCCCTTCCGCTCGCGGCTGCCGATCCCGCCGGTCCTCCGCGACGACCACATCCGGATCCCGATCCGCGAGGCCGAGCAGCAGATCCTCCCCGGCCCCAAGACCAGGCTCTGGACCTTCGGGGGCAGCTTCCCCGGGCCGACGATCCGCCGCCGCGCCGGCCAGCGCACCCGCGTCACCTTCCACCACGAGCTGGGGGAGAAGGCCGGTGAGCTCTCGGTCCACCTCCACGGCGGCCACAACCGAACCCAGTTCGACGGCTACCCGGGCGGGCTGACCAAGCGCCAGCCGCTCTCCGCCTTCTGCCGCATCCCGCGGGGGCTCTCCGCCCGCGAGTCCGGCAACGAGTTCCTGCTCGAGCCGGGCGGGAACAGAACCTACGTCTACGACCTGATGGAGGACGGGCGGCCCGAACGCGCCGCGTTCCAGTGGTACCACGACCACCGCCTCGACCGCACCGCTCTCCACAGCTGGAAGGGGCTGGCCGGGATGTGGATCGTCGACGACGCCTTCGAGGAGGCGCTGGCGCTGCCCGAGGGCGACCGCGACCTGCCGCTGATGATCTGCGACCGCACCTTCGACCGCCGCAACCAGCTCACCGACCCCTTCCAGGGCCAGCGGCCGCCCGCCGACGGGATCCTCGGCGAGGCCGTCCTCGTCAACGGCGCCTACCTGCCGCACCACCGCGTCGACGCCTGCCGCTACCGGCTGCGGATCCTCAACGTCTCCTCCTTCCGCAGCTACAACCTGCGGCTCTCCAACGGGGCGCCGATGCTGCAGATCGCAACCGACAGCGGGCTGATGCCGAAACCGGTGCGCCGCCGCGAGATCCTCCTCGGCCCGGCCGAGCGGGTCGAGGTGATCGTCGACTTCGCCGCCGCCCGCGGCGAGACCGTCGAGCTGCGCAGCAGCAAACGGCACGGCGGCCGCAACCCCCTTGGCGCCCATACCTACGGCGGCACCCTGATGCAGTTCCGCGTCGGCGCCGGCCGCGTTACCGACCGGACCCACGTCCCCCGGCGCCTGCGGCCGCTGCCCCACTGGACGCGCAAGGCGACCCGCAAACCGGACAAGCGCTGGGAGATCACGATCGGCGGCTTCTTCAAAACCACCTGGCGGATCAACGGCCGCACCTTCAACCCCGCCCACGTCGAGGCCTTCCCGAAGCTGAACACGACCGAGACCTGGGAGATCGTCAACAAGACCAACGTCGCCCACGTGATGCACCTGCACCACACCGACTGGTACCTGCTCGAGCGCAACGGCAGGAAGCCGCCCAGCTACGAAGACTGCTTGAAGGAGACCTTCTTCGTCTATCCGAACGAAAAGATCCTCCTCGCCGGCCACTTCTCCGACTACACCGGCAAGTTCGTCGTCCACTGCCACATGCTCGACCACGAGGACCATGGCCTGATGAGCCAGTTCCAGGTGGTCCGGGCCTAAAGTAAACATTTGCGTTTGCCGATGTCCCCGGCATGGGGACCTCCCAAAATCGGGTAAGCCTTCGGCCGGCCTCCCGGACCAGGGCGCGGGCCACGGCGGCGCTCCTCGTCACCGGCGCCGCCCTCGTCGCGATCTCCCTCCTCCTGCCGCACCCGGTCGGCGCCGACGAAACGGCGCTGGTCCTCACCGCCCTGGCGATGGCGGTCGCCGGCGGCATCGTCTGGGCGCTCGCCGCCAGGGTCGCCGGCTGGGGCGCGCACGCGATCCTCGCCGCGGTCGTGGCGGTCACCTCCCTGCTGATCTACGAGAGCGGGATCGCCGTCGGCCAGTACGGGACGATCTTCGTCTGGGCGACCCTGGTCAGCTCGATCTACTTCCCGCGCCGGGTCGCCATCGTCCACCTCGGCTGGCTCCTCCTCACCTACGGCGCCGTCCTCCTCCTGGTCGAAAACACCGCCGGGTACTCGCCGCTGACCCGCTGGCTCTTCACCCTGATCTCCCTCAGCGTGGTGGTGCTGCTGATCACCGGCATCGTCGCCCGCCGGGCCCGCGCCGACGAGCGCGCCCGCCACTTCTTCGACCTCTCCCGCGACATGCTCTGCACCGCCAACATGGACGGCTACTTCGTCGAGCTGAACGGCGCCTGGACCGCGGCGCTCGGCTACGACCTCGAGGAGCTGCGCGCCGTCCCATTCGTCGAGCGGGTCCACCCCGACGACCGCGAGCGCACCGAAGCCGAGGCCGCCGGCCTCTTCGAAGGGGCCGAAACCCTCAGCTTCGAGAACCGCTACCGGGCCAAGGACGGGACCTGGCACTGGCTGCGCTGGAGCTCGCAGCTCTCGCCCGACGAGTCGCTGGTCTACGCCCGCGCCGCCGACGTCACCGAGCTCAAGCGGATCGAGGCCGAACGCGAGGAGCTGTTCGACCAGGTCCGCGAGATGGCCCGGTGCGACGCCCTCACCGGGCTGCCGAACCGGCGGGCGCTGGAGGAGCAGCTGCCGCAGGCGATGGCGCGGGCGCGGCGCCGGCGCTCCTCGCTCGTCGTCGCCATCCTCGACATCGACCACTTCAAGGCCTATAACGACACATACGGCCACCTCGCCGGCGACGAAGTGCTCCGCGCCTGCGCCAGGGCCTGGGACTCGACCCTGCGGGCAGAGGACACGATCGCCCGCTTCGGCGGCGAGGAGTTCCTCGTCCTGCTCCCCGACATGGAGCCGGCGGAGGCGGCCGATATCGTCGAGCGGCTGCGGGAGCGGACGCCGATGAACCAGAGCTGCTCGGCCGGCCTCGCTCACTGGGATTTCGCCGAGTCGATCGACGAGCTGCTCGGCCGCGCCGACCAGGCGCTGTACCTGGCGAAGGCGGGCGGGCGCGACCGGATAGCGGAGGCTCCGCTCGCCGAGTAATGATTCGCGGATGGGCCGCGACGAGCACGAACGCGCCGTTCGCTTCCGCACCGCCCGCCGCGACCCCGAGCTGACCGTCGTCGAGGGCTTCCACGCGCTCAAGCACGCGCTGCGGTTCGGGGCCGAGCTGCTCGAGGCGGTGGCGACCGATCCGGCGGCGCTGGAGGCGATGGCGGCGGAGCTGGCGCCGGACCTGGAGGGGCGGATCGGCGACCGAATCGAGGCGGTCGACAAGCAGGCCCTGGCGGACCTGGTGCCGCTGGTCCCGCACACCGGCGTCGCCGCGATCGCGCGCCGGCCGCGGGTCGATCCCGCGGCTGCTCTGGCCGACCCCGCCTCCGATCCCGCGGTGCTGCTGGAGGACCCGCGGAACATGGGCAACATCGGCGCCTGCATCCGGGTCGCGGCGGCGGCCGGCGCGGCCGGCGTCTTCACGACCGGCAAGAACGACCCCTGGCACCCCGACGCCGTCCGCGGCGCCGCCGGCCTGCAGTTCGCGCTTCCCGTCGCCAAGGTCGAGTCGTTGCCGGAAAGCGACCGGCCGCTGCTGGCGATCGACCCGGAAGGGGAGGAGATGGCCCCGGAGGACCTGCCTCCCCGCGCCGTCCTCGCCTTCGGCACCGAGCGCCACGGCCTCAGCGGCGAGGTCTTCGAGCGCGCCGACGAGCGGGTCTCGATCCCGATGCGGGAGGGGGTCTCCAGTCTCAACCTCGCCACCTCGGTCGCGATCGTGCTCTTCGCGATCAAACTGGCCGGAAGGGATGGCGAAGCAGCTACCGAATAGGGATTCATGCCTATTCCAGTCGCAGACATCAGCTTCGGTGAAATCCTCCTGATCGCCCTCGAGGTCTTCTTCTTCGTGGTCTGGATCTGGATCCTGATCACGATCCTCAACGACCTCTTCCGCGACCACGAGCTCTCCGGCGGGGCGAAGGCCGCCTGGGTCCTCTTCCTCGTCGTCGTCCCCTTCCTCGCCTCGCTGATCTACCTCGTCGCCCGCGGCGGCGGCATGCGCGACCGCACGATCAAAGCCCAGGCCGACGCGAAAAAGCACTTCGACGAATACGTCCGCGAGCAGGCCCACACCGGCTCCGCGGCCGACGAGCTGCACACGCTCGCCGGGCTGAAAGACAGAGGCGCCCTCTCCCAGGAGGAGTTCGACCGCGCCAAGGCCAAACTGCTGGCCTGAGCGCAGCGCGGGCGGCAAGTTCCGGTCATTCCGAAACTTGCCGCAAATTGTCATTTAGCGAAAGTTTGATGCGCTACAATGGCGACTTGGTATGGGTCCGAAAGATCGCGAGAGAATCCTTGGAAACGTCGCGCGGTTGAGACGGGCTGAGAAGGAGAATCCCAGCCCCGATGTCGCCGCCGTTCGCGAAGACCTGGAATCGCAACTGGGCGGAACCGTCTCGCGAAGCATGTCCGCACGGTTGCTTGGCGTAAGTCATACGGCGCTCAACAACTGGATCGTCGCCGGTGACATACCGACGGTGATCACCAAGAGCGGACGTAAGGAGATTCCCGTCCAGGTGCTGTGCGATCTCCGGGAACGGGTCGAGCAGCAGCGCCGAAGCGGCCACCGTCGATTGCATCTGCTGGAGCCGGTGATGGCCGAGGGGCGGCGCCGGGCGGACCGGATGCGCTCGCCGCTCCCCGTTGTCGGGGCGGACGACGCCGATTCGCATCGCAAGGCCGAGCTTCGGGGCCTCGCCTATCACCGGGCCCTGGCGCCACGACTGCGACGGCCGATGGTCGAGGAGGCCGGGCGAAAGCTCGAGCGGTGGAAGCGGGAAGGGAAGGTCGATCCACGCCATGCAGAAGCTTGGGAGGCGGTCTTCGCCCTCTCGATGCCGCAGATTCGAAAGGCGATCGGCGCTGAGGACAGCCGCGGCCGCGACCTTCGCCAGAACTCTCCGCTCGCCGGTCTGCTGAGTGAGCCGGAGCGGCGCAGGATCCTGGCAAAGGTCTAGCGGCGATGAGGCGGGAGGAGTTCGAGCATGTGATCGCCGCGGCGGCGATCGTGTCGGGCGAGCCTGAGATCGTCGTGATCGGCAGCCAGGCCATCCATGGAAGCGTTTCCAGTCCCCCCGAAGGAATGCTCTTCTCGATGGAGGTGGACGTCTATCCGCTCAACGCTCCCGAGAAGGCGGAGGAGATCGACGGCAGCCTCGGGGACGGCTCTCAATTCCACGGCACCTTTGGCTACTACGCCCACGGCGTCGGCCCGGAGACCGCGGTTGCTCCGGCGGGATGGGAGGGGCGATTGGCGAGGGTGGAGATTCCCGCGCGCGTGGGGCAGGCGGTGAAGCCTGTTGCGCTCTGCCTCGAGGCCCATGATCTGGTCCTGGCGAAGTGCGTAGCGGGGCGTGAGCGTGATTGGGACTTCGCCTCCGAAGCGGTCGCGGCGAGGCTCGTGGATTCCGAGGAGCTCTTGCGTCGGGTCGGTGACCTGCCCGAGCCGCCCGCGGATGGGGGTCAGGTCCGGAAGATGCTCGAAAACATCCTGACGCGGGTCTTGCGCCGCAACGACGGGAGCGGATGAACTCCTTCAAAACCCGCAATTTGCAAGGGAACTTGCGGGTTATCGACCACTTCCCAAGCGCTTAGACGCCTTCGCTAGCCTGCGCCGTCGTGCTGTTCAGCTCCTCTACGAGCACGGCTCGGCGCCGTGCCCTGGTTCTTGCCGCGCTGCTTCTGGCGGCTCTGTGCGTCCTGGCCGGGTCCGGGGCGAGCAGCGCGCCTGCCGATCCGCAGGAAAAGCTGGAAGCGACGCGGGACAAGCTCGAAGGCGTCCGCAGCCAGCAGGAAGACCTGGCGGCCTCGATCGCCGAACAGAACGCGGCGATCGACGCGAAGCTGGGCGAAGTCTCCGACCTGCGCTCCGAACAGGAAGCGGTCGAGGCCGAACTGGCCGAAAAGCAGGCCGAACTGGACCGGGCGACGGCAGCTCTGGAAGCCGAAGAAGACCACCTGGAGCGGGTGCGGGCAAAGCTGCACCGGGCGCTCGGGGTCTTGAGCGAGCGGCTGGTCGCGATCTACGAGTCGGGCTCGCCGGACATGCTGAACGCGATCCTCGAATCCCAGAACTGGGACGAGATGGCGGCCCAGACCGAATACCTGAGGCAGATCCAGGAATACGACGACGCGGTCGTCGGCCGGGTGAAGACGCTGCGCAACCAGGTGCGCGGGGCGGTCGAACGGCTCGACGAACAGCGGGCCGAAATCGAAGAAGTGCGCGACGCCGTCGCCGCCAAGGAGCGGGAAGTCGCCGCCCGCCGCGCCGAAGCCGCCGCCAGCTTCCACGAACTGAAGGCCGAACAGGCGGCGCGGCAGGAAGCGCTGGACGAACTGCAGTCGCGCGAAGCGGCGCTCAGCGACAACCTCTCGGTGATCTCCGAACAGATCGCCTCCGAAGGCGGCGACGCGACCGAAGGGCAGATGCCGGCGCCGCTCAACCCGGGCCAGGAAGCCCAGGTGATCAGCGAAAGCGAAGCCAGCGCCCCGGCCTCGGCGCCGCAGGCGGTGAAGGACGCGATCGCGGCCGGCAACGCGATCGCCACCACCCCCTACATCTGGGGCGGCGGCCACGGCTCCTTCGAATCCGAAGGCTACGACTGCTCCGGCGCCGTCAGCTACGCCCTGCACGGCGGCGGCCTGCTGGAAAGCCCGCTCGACTCGACCGGCCTCGAGACCTGGGGCGAACCGGGCCCCGGCCGCTGGATCACGGTCTACGCCAACTCCGGCCACGCCTGGATGGTCATCGCCGGCATCGCCTTCGACACGGTCGGCGGCCCCGGCCCCCGCTGGCACGACCCCTGGGTCGACTCCCCCGAAGGTTTCATCGCGCGTCACCCCGCGGGCCTCTGAGCTTGGTTGACATGACGTTTTCCCGGGTATCTGAAACTGCCTAGGGAGAGGTCCGGGGCTTCGAGAAGAGGAGCCATCATGGAGTCTGCATCCGTTCCGCGGCGCCAGGTGCCGCCGCGCGATCCGCCCGGCCGCGCGCCGCGCAGCGAACCCGCCTCCGAAGGCCCGGTCGGCTGGAAACCGGCCGACCCCGGCCCGCTCGGGCTGGGTGCGTTCGCCCTCACCACCTTCGTCCTCAGCATGTTCAACGCCAACCTGGTCAGCCACGCCGGCGAGCCGGTGGTGCTGGGGCTGGCGCTCGCCTACGGCGGGATCGCCCAGCTGCTCGCGGGGATGTGGGAGTTCCGCACCGGCAACACCTTCGGCGCCGTGGCCTTCAGCTCGTTCGGGGCCTTCTGGATCTCGTTCTGGGTCCTGGTGACCTTCTTCGCCGACAAAATCCCGGCCGAACACCTCGGTGCATCGCTCGGGCTCTACCTGATCGCCTGGGGGATCTTCACCACCTACATGTTCGTCGCCTCGCTGCGGACGACGGCGGCGGTCGCGGCCGTTTTCCTGCTCCTGGCGGCGACCTTCTTCCTGCTCGGGATCGGCAACGCCAACGAAAGCGAAGGCCTGGTCGAACTCGGCGGCTGGTTCGGGATTGCCACGGCTGCCGCTGCTTGGTATGCATCCTTTGCAGCGGTCGTCAACTCGACCTTCGGGCGGACGGTGATGCCGGTCAAGCCGCTGAACGCGCCAAGGGCGACGGAACCGGCAGGGGACTAGCGGGAGGAGCGGCTGGATGGCAACCGAGCAAGGAGAGACGCCACTCGAGCGCAGGCTCGACGAGATGCTGGAGATCGAGCGCTTCGAGCCGCCCGAGGAGTTCCGGGCGAACGCGCTCTGGAGCGACCCGAAGATCTACGAGGAGGCGGCGGCCGACCCCGTGGCGTGGTGGTCGGCGCAGGCCAAGGAGCTGCTCGACTGGGACGTCGAGCCGAGCGAGGGGCTCGACGACTCCAACCCGCCCTTCTACAAGTGGTTCGCCGACGGGCGGCTGAACGCCAGCTACAACTGCCTCGACCGCCACGTCGAGGCCGGCAACGGCGACCGCGTCGCCTACCACTGGCGCGGCGAGGAGGGGGAGGAGCGCGACGTCACCTACGCCGACCTTCACCGCGACGTCCAGCGCTTCGCCAACGCGCTCAAGGATCTCGGGGTGCAGAAGGGCGACGTGGTCGGGATCTACCTGCCGATGATCCCCGAGGTCGTCGTCGCGATGCTCGCCTGCGCCCGCATCGGCGCCCCGCACAACGTCGTCTTCGGCGGCTTCAGCGCCGAGTCGGTGGCCGAGCGGATGGACTTCTCCGAAGCGAAGGCGCTGGTCACCGTCGACGGCGCCCGCCGCAAGGGCAAGACGGCGCCGATCAAGCCGCAGGTCGACGAGCACATGGCCGACCACTCCGCCCTGGAGAAGATCGTCGTCGTCCGCCACACCGGGATCGACGTGCCGATGACCGAGGGCCGCGACGTCTTCTACGACGAGGTGCTCGCCTCGGCGGATCCCAAGTGCCCGGCCGAGCCGATGGAGGCCGAGCACCCGCTGTACATCCTCTACACCTCCGGCTCGACCGCGAAGCCGAAGGGGATCCTCCACACCACCGGCGGCTACATGACCGGCGTCACCGCCACCCATCGCTACGTCTTCGACCTGAAGCCGGAGTCCGACGTCTACTGGTGCGCCGCCGACGTCGGCTGGGTCACCGGCCACTCCTACATCGTCTACGGCCCGCTCGCCAACGGCGCCACCTCGGTGATGTGGGAGGGGGCGCCGGACTATCCGCACAAGGGCATCTGGTGGGAGCTCGTCGAGCGCTACAGGGCGACGATCCTCTACGCAGCGCCGACGGCGATCCGCACCTTCATCAAGTGGGGCGCCGAGATCCCGGCCGAGCACGACCTCTCCTCGCTGCGGCTGCTGGGCTCGGTCGGGGAGCCGATCAACCCCAAGGCCTGGCTCTGGTACCGCGAGGTGATCGGCGGCGGCCGCTGCCCGATCGTCGACACCTGGTGGCAGACCGAGACCGGCGCGATGATGATCACGCCGCTGCCGGGGATCACCGCGACCAAGCCCGGCTCGGCGACGACGCCGTTCCCCGGCGTCGAGGCGTCGGTCGTCGACGAGTCCGAGGGCGAGCCGGTCTCCGAAGGGCAGGGGCTGCTGGTCCTGGAGCGCCCCTGGCCCTCGATGCTGCGCGGTCTCTACAAAGAGGACGACCGCTTCGTCGAGACCTACTTCAAGCGCTTCGGCAAGGAGCGCTACCTGGTCGGCGATGCCGCCCGCCGCGACGGGGACGGCTACTTCTGGGTGATCGGGCGGATCGACGACGTCGTCAACGTCTCCGGCCACCGCCTCTCGACCGCCGAGGTCGAGTCGGCGATCGTCGCCCACCCGGACGTCGCCGAGGCGGCGGTGATCGGCGAATCCGACGAGGACACCGGCCAGGCGATCTGCGCCTTCGTCACCCTCCGCGGCGGCAAGGACGAGAGCGACGAGCTGGTCGAGGGCATCCGCGGCGCCGTCGCCGAGCGGATCGGCAAATTCGCCCGGCCGAAGCGGATCGTCTGGGCCGACGACCTGCCGAAGACGCGCTCCGGCAAGATCATGCGCCGCCTCCTCCGCGACATCGCCGAGGGCCGCGCCCTGGGCGACGTGACGACGCTGAAAGACCCGGAAGTGATGAAGGAGCTGGAGGGAAAGATCGCCGAGGAGCAGGCGAAGGGCGACTGACGATAGGCATCGGTCGCCCCAGGAAACGACAAGACCCGCCGCGAGGCGGGTCGAGTCTGTGTCGTTCGCTCCAGACCGTGACTTAAGAGCTGGATTCCATCGCTGGCTCCGCCCCCAGCTCGACGTGCGCCCTGCTGTCGGCGTTGCGGATCAGGAGGAGGGTGGCGAGGAGGCCGAGGATCGCGAAGCCGGCGCCGACGAGGAAGGCGGAGGAGAAGCCGTCGGTGAGGACGACGGGGTCGTGCGAGTTGCCGATCTGGGAGTTGGCAATCGCGGCGAGGACGGCGAGGCCGAGGGCGCCGCCGACCTGCTGGGAGGTGTTGATGAGGCCGCTGGCCAGGCCCTGCTCGCGGTCCTCGACCCCGGAGACGGCGGCGATAGTGACCGGGACGAAGGCGAAGCCGAGGCCGACGGCGGCGAACAGCGAGGGGCCGAGGATGTCGGCGAGGAAGCTGCCGTCGGGACTGATCCGGGAGAACCAGAGGAGGCCGATCGCGATCAGGACCATGCCCGCGGCGAGGATCGGCTTGAAGCCGACCTTGGTCACCAGGCTGGAGGCGATGCCTGCCGAGAGGATGATCGAGACCGCCAGCGGCAGGTAGGAGAGCCCGGCCTTGATCGCGCTGTAGCCGAGCACCTGCTGCATGTAGAGCGAGATGAAGAAGAACATCGAGAAGAGCGAGGCGCCGACGAGGATGCCGACGACGTTGGCGCCGGTGATCGTGCGGATGCGGAAGACCGAGAAGGGGACGAGCGGAGCGCGGGAGCGCCGCTCGATCGCGACGAAGGCGACCAGCAGGACGGCGGCGGCGGCGAGGACGCCGATCGTCTGCGCCGAGCCCCAGCCGGCGTCTTCGGCGTCGAGCAGGGCGAAGACCAGGGCCGAGAGGCCGAGGGTGATCGTGGTCGCGCCGGCGACGTCGAAGTGGCGCACCTCCTGCTCGGCGCGGGATTCGGCGATCAGCCTCGGCGCCAGCGCCGCCGCCGCGATCCCGATCGGGACGTTCACCCAGAGCACCCATTCCCAGCCGAGGTATTCGGTGAGGACGCCGCCGAGGAGGACGCCGGCGGCGCCGCCCGAGCCCGCCACCGCGCCCCAGATCCCCAGCGCCTTGTTGCGCTCGGCGCCGTCGCGGAAGGTGGTGGCGACGATCGAGAGGGCGGCGGGGGAGAGGATCGCGGCCCCCAGCCCCTGGACGGCGCGGGCGGCGATCAGCTGACCGGAGCTGCTCGCCAGCCCGCCGGCCAGCGAGGCGAGCGCGAAGAGGACGAGGCCGAACATGAACACGCGGCGGCGGCCGAGCAGGTCGGCCAGCCGGCCGCCGAGCAGGAGGAAGCCGCCGAAGGTGAGGACGTAGGCGTTGACTACCCAGGGCAGGCTGCTCTCGCTGAAATCCAGCGCTTCGCCGATCGTCGGCAGGGCGACGTTGACGATCGAGGCGTCGAGCACGACCACGAACTGGGCCGAGCAGAGCAGGATCAGCGCGATCCAGCGTTTGTCGCGAGCCTCGGCGGCGTCGGTCACGCGGCGGAGGATGTCACAGCTAGGTGCTCGGCTTCGTGAGAAATTCCCTGAAGATGCGCTCCACCGTGTCAGGTGCGTCGGCGAAAGGCCAGTGTCCGCTGACGGGGAGCACGTGGACCTCGGCGGAGGGAAACGCCTCGCGCTGTCGCACCGCATAGCCGGACGGGAGGTAGGCGTCGTGCTCGCCCCAGATCACCAGCGCCGGTATGTCGCGTCCCGCGAACAGCTCGACCAGCGCCTCCGACATCCCAGCGGGATCGTCGGTCGCCCGGTAGAGCTCGAGCACCGCCCTGCGGGTCCGGCGGTCGTAGTGGTCGTACATCGCATCGACGAACTCGCGCGGCAGCCCGCGCGGCTCGTTGCGGTTGAGCAGGAAGCGGAAGGCGGGACGGGTCGTGGTGGCCTGCAGGAGCTCGCCGAGCCCCCGCGTGCGCCAGATCCGGGCGAGGCTGTGCCAGCGGTAGCCCGGAAGCACGCCGGTGTCGATCAGGGTGAGCCCGGCAAGCGCGTCGGGATGCGCCGCCGCCCAGGCGAGCCCGATCGGGCCGCCGAAGTCGTGCATGACCAGATGCGCGCGCTCGACCCCCAGCTCCGCCAGCGCCCGGTCGAGGAAGCCGGCGTAGCTGGGGACGCTGTGCTCGAAGCCGTCCGGGGCGACCGTCTCGCCGAAGTCCGGCAGGTCGAAGGCGAGGGCGCGCTCGCCCGCGTCCGCGGCGGCGCCGACCAGACCCGCCCAGTCGTCGGCCGAGCCGGGATTGCCGTGCACGAAGACCACGGCCTCGCTCGCCTCGGGCGGACCCGCCTGCACGAGACGGGCCCGGGTGCCGCCGACGAGAAGGCTGCTGCGCTCGACCGCCGCGCTCATCGCGCCAGCGCGTGGCGGGCGTTGACGGCGATCGCCCGGGGCAGCAGGCGCGGCAGCATCTGCTGAGGCCTGATCTGCCGCGTCCCGAAGGCCTCCATGATCTCGGCCGCCTTCGGGTCGCGCGCCGCCGCCGAGAACATCAACCGTTCCGACGGGTTCATCCGGCGGCCCGTCGCGTAGTCGTGGATGAAGAAGGCATGGCCGCGGAGCTGATGCGCGTGGCGGCGGCGGTAGCGCTCCAGCCCCTGCTCCAGGGGCTCCCTTCCCTGCAGCGCCGGCGCCACGCTCTCCACCAGCCACTCGGCCGACTGGAACGCCCAGCCGCAGCCGACTCCGAAGAGCGGGTCGGTGGCGAGGGCCGCGTCGCCGATCAGGGCCAGCCCGTCTGCCGTCGGTTTGCGCATCCGGTTGGTCATGTCGATCTTGCCCATCACCGGTTCGGTGAGGCGGGACTCGCGGATCGGCGGCGCCTCGGGCACGTCGGCGAGGAACCGGACCAGCGCCGCCCCCGGGTCCTCCTTGAACTCCGGCAGCCGCTCCTTGGTCGGCATCGCGGCGTAGAACGTGAGGTCGCCGTCGGTCGGGAAGGCGGCCGCCCAGTGCGGGTCGAGGAACCAGAGGCTCGCGTCGGGTGAGTGTTCGGGGGCCGGGCCTTCGAAATAGCCGCCGTAGGCGATGCGGTTGTGGGGGTAGGTCTTGACCGGGACCTCGGAGAGCTCGGCGATGCGGGAGTCGCGGCCGTCGGCGCCGACGGTGAGCCGGCCGCGGAGCTCGCGCTCCTCGCCCTCGCGGTTGCGGGCGACGACGCCGGCGAAGGCGCCGCCGTCGCGCAGGAGCCGCTCGGCGCTCCAGCCGAGCATCATCTCGACGTTCGGCGTCTCCGCCGCGGTCGTGCGGACCATCGGGTCGAGGACCTCGCGCCGCAGGTTGACCCCGCGAGCCGCCCGCTCCGGCGGCGCTTCGATCCAGCCCCACCTGGTCCACATGTGCATGCGAGATCGTCGCGCGCCGGCCGCTTCCATCGGCTCGAGCAGGCCGAGCCGCTCCAGCGCCGGCACCGCCGAGGCCTGGATGAAGTGCGAGCAGATCCGCTTGTAGGCGCTGGGATCGGGTTGCTTCTCGACGACCGCGACCCGCAGCCCGGCACGGCCTAGCTGAATCGCGGTAGCGCAGCCTGCGAGGCTGGCGCCGACGACGACCGCGTCGTACGCCGAGCCGTCGCCGATGATGGGGGAGGGGGAATCGCTGCTGGGCATCTCGAGCCTCCAACCTGTTGCCTATACCGTTCGTCGCGTACTATACGACTCGAATCATGAAAAGCAAGCCCAAACCGATCAAGCTGACCGGCAACTCCTACGCCGTGCTGGCGCTGCTCTCGGAGTTCGGCGAGTCGACCTCCTACGAGATAAAGCAGGCGCTCGAAAAATCGATCGAGAACTTCTGGCCCGTGCCGCACACGACCGCCTACGAGGAGCCCGCCCGCCTCGCCGCCGCCGGTTACCTCGTGGCGCGACAGGAGGAAGCGGGCCGCCGCCGCCGCGTCTACTCGCTGACCGACCTCGGGCGCGGGGCGCTGGCGAACTGGACCTCCGAGCCGGCGGCGGCGCCGCCGCAGCTGCGCGACGAGGTGATGCTGAAAATCTTCGCGGGGGCGGATCCCGGCGCGCTGGTCGCGGGCCGGGTCGAGTGGCACCGCCGGAAGCTGGAGGAGCTGCGGGCCTACCTGAAGGAGGTGGAGGCGGCCGAGGGGTACCCCGGATCGTTCCGCACCCTGCTGGCCGGCGTCGCCTACCACGAGAAGATGCTGGAGCTGATCGACCAGCTCGGCGCGGCCGCGGCGGGAGCCTCCGCCGACTGACTAGGCCCGGGCGAGGCGCCGGGCGCTGGTGACGGCGATGCGCCCGGCGATCGGCAGGAGCAGACGCGGCGGCGTCGTCCGCCGCGTCCCCATCGCCTCGAACAGCGCCGCCGCCTGCGGGTCGCGGACCGCGGTCGACATGATCGCCTGCTCGAAGGGGTCGAACCTGCGGCCGGTCGCGTAGTCGTGGATCAGGCGGGCGTGCATGCCGAGCGCTCGGCGGTGGCGCTTGCGGTAGCGGCGCAGGCAGTTGTCGAGCGACTCGACGCCGCGCAGCGCGGGGGAGACGCTGTCGGCCAGCCATTCGCCCGACTGGAAGGCGAAGCCGCAGCCGACCCCGAAGATCGGGTCGGTGGCGAGGGCGGCGTCGCCGATCAGCGCCAGCCCGGGGGCGATCGGGCCGCGGATCCGGTTGGGCATGTCGATCTTGCCGATCACCGGGGCGACGCACCTGCTCTCGCGGATCGGCGGCGGTTCGGGGACGCCGGCGACGTGCTCGACCAGCGCCCGCTCCGGGTCCGCCTTGAACTCCGGGGCGCGGTCCTTGTGGGTCATCGCGATGTAGAAGACCTGGCCGCCGTCGGTGGGGAAGGCGGCGGCCATGTCGGGATCGAGCAGCCAGACGGCGCCGTCGGGCCAGAACCGCGGCTTCGGCCCCTCGAAGTAGCCGCCGTAGGCGAGCCGGTTGTGGGGCAGGGTCTTCTGCTTCACCTGGGCCAGCTCGGCGACCAGGGAGTCGCGGCCGTCGGCGCCGACGACGAGCCGCGCTCCGATCTCCCGCTCCTCGCCCTCGCGGTCGCGGAAGCCGACCCCGGTGACGGCGTCGCCCTCGCGAACGAGCCGCTCGGCGCTCTGCCCCAGCATCAGCTCGACGTTCGGCTGCGCGGCCGCAGCCTCCCGCAGCATCGGGTCGAGCAGGGAGCGGCGCAGGTTGAGGCAGAAGGCCTCCCGCGTCTCGGTCGGTTCGATCCAGCCCCACGGCGTGTGGGAGTGGAAGCGGGAACGCAACCCGCCCGCCGCGAGGATCGGCTCGTAGAGCCCGAGCCTTTCGATCGTCGGCACCGCCGAGGCCTGGATGAAGTGCGAGCAGATCCGCTTGTAGGCCTTCGGGTCGGGGCGCTTCTCGATCAGGGCGACCCTGGCGCCGGCGCGGCCGAGCAGAATCGCCGCGGTGCAGCCGGAGAGGCTGGCGCCGACGATCGCCACGTCGTACTCGGCTCTTGCCGCCACCGCTCCAGGCTAGCTCGCTCGCGTCCGGGAAGATAGTTTGCTAAACTAATTATCAACGCTAATCATGCTGACGGACCAGACCGACATCCCCCTCGCCGAGCGCGCCGCCCACCTGCGCACCGCGATCGTCCGCACCGCCCGGCGCCTGCGCCAGGAGGCGGCGGCGGAGGCCAGCGGCCTCACCCCGACCTCGGTCGCGGCGCTGGCGACGATCGAGCGACACGGTCCGCTGACCCCGAGCGAGATCGCCGCGATCGAGCGGGTGAAACGGCCGACGATCACCCGCACCCTCCGCTGCCTGGAGCGGGAGGGGCTGATCGACCGCGCCCCGGACCCGGAGGACGGGCGCAGCGCCCTGGTCAGCGTCAACGGCGCCGGCCGCGAGCGGCTGCGGCGCCTGCGTGGCCGCAAGAACGCCTACCTCGCCCGGCGGATGAAGGACCTCACGGCCGCGGAAGTGGAGACGCTCGGGCGCGCGGCCGAGATCCTGGAGCGGATCCGGGAGGGTGACCGAGGGTGAGCGCCGCCCTCCGTCGCTCGTTCAACTCGCTGGAGGTCCCCAACTACCGCCGCTACTTCGCCGGCCAGCTGATCTCCCTCTCCGGCACCTGGATGCAGACCGTCGCGGCGGTCTGGGTCATCCTCACCCTCACCGGCAGCGGCGTCGCCGTCGGCCTCACCACCGCCCTGCAGTTCCTGCCGATGCTGCTGATCGGCGCCTGGGGCGGCCTCCTCGCCGACCGGATCCCGAAGCGGCAGCTGCTGATGACGACGCAGGCGCTGATGACGATCCCGGCGCTGGGCCTCTTCGCCGTCACCGCGACCGGCGTCGTCGCGCCCTGGATGGTCTACCTCGCCGTCTTCGCCTTCGGTTCGCTGAACGCGATCGACAACCCGACCCGCCAGAGCTTCGTCTACGAGATGGTCGGCCCCGACCGGCTCGTCAACGCGGTCAGCCTCAACAGCGTCATCGTCCAGGCGGCGCGGATCGTCGGCCCCGCCGTGGCCGGCGTACTGATCGCCACCGTCGGCGTCGTCCCCTGCTTCGGCCTCAACGCCCTCACCTTCGTGGCGATGATCCTGGCGCTGTCGGGGATGGACTCGAGCCGCCTGCAGGCGGCGCCGGTCGCCGAGCGCGAGCCGGGCGCGATCCGCGCCGGCCTCCGCTACGTCCTCGCTACCCCGGAGCTGATGGTGCCGCTGGCGCTGATGGCGCTGGTCGGGACGCTCGGCTTCAACTTCCAGGTGGTGCTGCCGCTGCTCGCCAAGTTCAGCTTCGAGTCCGGGGCGATGACCTACGCCGGCCTCGTCTCGGCGATGGCGGTCGGCTCGATCGCCGGCGCCCTCGTCAACGGCCACCGCGGCCGCACCGGCCCGCGCCTGATCGCCGGCGGCGCCCTCGCCTTCGGCCTCTCGGCCCTGCTCGCTGCGGCGATGCCGAGCCTGGCCCTGGAGGTGGTGATGCTGGCCCTCCTCGGCGCTGCCGCCGTCACCTTCGCCGCGACGATCAACTCCACCCTCCAGCTCGCCGTCACCGCGGAGATGCGCGGCCGCGTGATGGCCCTCTACTCCGTCGTCTTCCTCGGCTCGACCCCGATCGGCGCCCCCCTGACGGGCTGGCTGGCGGAGAGCTACGACCCGCGTGTAGCCCTCACGCTTGCCGGCCTCTCTGGCCTCTCGGCTGCCTGGGCGGCGCATGTCTGCTTCGCCCGCATCGACGACGGGAGGTTCGGCGAGGGGGAATCGGCGGATCCTCCCCGCCGTTGCCCGTCGAGTCCCCCTCGCCGGACCCTCACTGCGAATTAGCGACGTACCCCGCGGATTCGAGGTAGGCCCGAGCGGCCTCTTTCGGCGTTTCCTTTTCGAGTTCGACCCGGGCGTTGAGCTCCTGCATCACCTTCAGGGTCAGCCCTTCCTGCACGGCCTGGATCGTCAGTTCGTAACCGGACCCCGCTTTCCACGCCGTGCTCCGTCTGGTCACGAAGATCACGTTGCCGGCCGGGAAGACGTGCTTGTCGTCTTCGAGGATGACGAACTTGTCGCTCTCGGCGGAGAGCTGCGGGTCGGTGGTGAAGAGGATCGAGAGATCGGCCTGACCCTTTTCCAGCACCGTGTA
>JAICSS010000035.1 GCA_025936755.1 Solirubrobacterales bacterium
CCGCTCGGGCACATCCGCAGGATCTTCTCGACGTCCTCGATGAAGCCGAGGTCGAGCATCTCGTCGGCCTCGTCGAGCACGACGTAGCGCGCCGAGGTGAGGACGAGCGAGTGGCGCCCCATCAGGTCCATCATCCGGCCCACCGTGGCGACGACGACGTGGGCGCCGGAGCGCAGCTGCGACTGCTGCGAGCGGATCGGGGCGCCCCCGAAGACGGCGACGATCTCGATGTCGAGGTGCTCGGCGTAGGAGCGCAGCGCCTGCGTCACCTGGATGCAGAGCTCGCGCGTCGGGGTGAGGACGACCGCCTGCACCTCTTCGTTGGCGGGATCGAGGTACTGCAGCAGCGGCAGCCCGAAGGCGGCGGTCTTGCCGGTCCCGGTCTGCGCCTGGCCGATCACGTCGTGGCCGCCGAGCAGCTCCGGGATCGCCTGTTCCTGGATCGGCGTCGGATCCTCGTAGCCGAGCTCGTCCAGCGCCTGCTGGATGTCGGGCGAGAGGCCTAGTTCTTTGAAGTTCACTTGATCTGCGTCACCGGGACGGGTCCAGGAGGAGCTTGCCGCTGGTGCGGCGGGCGATCAGGTCTTCGTGCGCCCGCTGCGCCTCCGACAGTGGATAGACCTCTCCGATCGTAACCGCCAGCTCGCCCTTGGCGATTGCCGCCAGCAGATCTCCGATCATCGGCACCAGCAGGTCCTGGCGGACCAGCAGGTGGGCGAGCCAGAAGCCGATCACCGACTTCGAGCCGCGCAGCAGCGATGCGGTCGAGAGCTGGCGTTGTTCGCGCGAGGCGATGCCGAAGACGACCATCCGCCCGAGCGGAGCCAGGACGCCCATCTCGGCGTCGAAGGCCTCGCCGCCGCTCATATGGAGGACGGCGTCGACGCGCTTGCCCTCGTTGGCCTCGCGGATCGCCGCGCCGAGGTCCTCGGCACGGGAGTCGACGGCGGCGTCGGCGCCGAGGCCCCGCACCAGCTCGCGCTTCTCCTCGCTCGAGGCGAGGCCGATCACCCGCGCCCCGGCCCGCTTGGCGATCTGCACCGCCAGGGTGCCGGTGCCGCCGGCGGCGGCCTCGATCGCGATCGTCTCCCCGGGCTCGATCCGGGCGCAGCGGTGGACCAGGGCCATCGCGGTCAGCCCCTGCAGGAGCCCGGCCGCGGCCTGGTCGTAGTCGACTCCGTCGGGCAGCTCGATCAGCTGCGATTTCGCCACCGCCACCTGCTCGGCGTAGCCGCCGCTGCCGAGCAGGGCGACGACGCGGCGGCCGTCGGAGAGCTGGCCGCTGACCTCGGTGCCGGGGATCAGCGGCAGGGTCTGCTCGGCCAGGTAGTCGTTGCGGGAGGCGTGGGTGTCGGCGAAGTTGACGCCGCTGCGTTTGACGTTGACCACGACCTCGGAGAGCTTGGGGCTGGGGTCCGGGACCTCGACGTGCCGCAGCACCTCCGGTCCGCCGAACTCCTCGATTTGGATCGCCTTCATCGGCCGGGGAGTCTCGCAGGGCGGCCGCTGCTGGCGCGGTCACCTCGGCCCGGAAGGGATTAGGCTGCCACGCCTATGGCGCTGACGGTCGTCGGATCGATTGCCTTTGACGCGGTGAAGACCCCGTTCGGGGAGCGCGAGCGGATGCTCGGCGGCGCCGCCGTGCACTTTTCGCTCGCCGCCAGCTTCTTCACCGAGGTGCGCCCGGTCGGCCCGGTCGGCGACGACTTCGGCGCCGAGCAGTTCGAGGTGCTGGAGAAGCGCGGGATCGTCACCGAGGACGTCGAGCGGGTCGCCGGCGGCCAGAGCTTCTTCTGGCGCGGCCGTTACGAGTACGACCTCAACGTGGCTCATACGGAGGAGACCCGGCTCGGCGTCTTCGCCGAGTTCGAGCCGAAGCTCTCGGCGGCGTCTCAAAACGCCGACACCCTCTTCCTCGCCAACATCCAGCCCGACCTGCAGCGCCAGGTCCGGGCCCAGTGCGGGGCGGCGAAGTTGAGCGGGCTCGACTCGATGAACCTCTGGATCGAGACGGCCAGGGATTCGCTGACGGCGGCGATCGCCGAGGTCGACGTCCTCGTCGTCAACGACGCCGAGATCCGCATGCTGACCGAAGAGTCGAACCTCGCCCGCGCCGCCCGCGCGGTGATGGCGATGGGCCCGCGGGCGGTGATCGCCAAGCAGGGCGAGTACGGGGCCGCCCTCTTCACCGAGAGCGGCTTCTTCGCCCTCCCCGGCTTGCCGCTCGAGGACGTCCGCGACCCGACCGGGGCCGGCGACAGCTTCGCCGGCGGCTTCTTCGGCTACCTCGACAGCTGCGACGACAGCTTCGAGGAGGCCGAGCTGCGGCGGGCGATGGGCTACGGAACCGTGCTCGCCTCCTTCAACGTCGAGGAGTTCGGGACCGAGCGCGTCTCCCGCCTCACCCGCGAGGAGATCGACTCCCGCTTCGAGGAGCTGCGGGCGATGACGCAGTTCGAGGGCCCCGCGGCCTCTTAACAGCCGACGAGGGCGAAGTGACAGAATGGCCGCCCATGGCCGCCGACTCGCTGACCGTCACCGACAACCGCACCGGCAGGACCTACGAGCTGCCGATCTCCGACGGCACCGTGCGGGGGATGGACCTGCGCCAGATCAAAGTCTCCGAGGACGACTTCGGGTTGATGTCCTACGACCCGGCCTTCACCAACACCGCCTCCTGCCGCTCCGCGGTCACCTACATCGACGGCGCCGCCGGGATCCTCGAACACCGCGGCTACTCGATCGAGCAGCTCTGCGAGAAGTCGACCTTCCTCGAGGTCGCCTACCTGCTGGTCTTCGGCGAGCTGCCGACGGAGGCGCAATTCGACCGTTGGGTCTTCGACATCACCCACCACACCTTCGTCCACGAGGACCTCAAGCACTTCTTCGAGGGCTTCCGCTACGACGCCCACCCGATGGGGATGCTGCTGGCCGGCGTCGGCGCGCTCTCGACCTTCTACCCGGACGCGAAGCAGATCGGCGACCCCGAAGAGCGCTACATGGCCGCGGTGCGGCTGATCGCCAAGGTGCCGACCCTCGCCGCCTTCTCCTACCGGCACAACATGGGCCTGCCCTACGTCTATCCCGACAACGAGCTCGACTACGCCCAGAACTTCCTCTCGATGGTCTTCAAGAAGACCGAGGACCGGCACATCCCCAAGGAGGCGCTGACGAAAGCGCTCGACGTCCTCTTCATCCTCCACGCCGATCACGAACAGAACTGCTCGACCAACGCCGTGCGCGGGGTCGGGTCCTCCGACGTCGACCCCTACTCGGCGGTGGCGGCCGGGGTGGCGGCGCTCTACGGGCCGCTGCACGGCGGCGCCAACGAGGCGGTGCTGCGGATGCTGCGGCGGATCGAGTCGCCGGAGAACATCCCGGAGTTCCTCGAGCGGGTGAAGCAGCGCGAGGAGAAACTGATGGGCTTCGGCCACCGCGTCTACAAGAACTACGACCCGCGGGCGCGGATCATCCAGCGCTACATCGAGCCGGTCTTCGAGGCGACCGAGTCCAGCCACCTGGTGGACATCGCCCGCGAGCTGGAGAAACGGGCGCTGGACGACGAGTACTTCACCGAGCGCAAGCTCTACCCCAACGTCGACTTCTACTCGGGGATCATCTACGAGGCGATGGGGATCCCGACCGACATGTTCACGGTCATCTTCGCCATCCCCCGCACCGCCGGCTGGGTCGCCCAGTGGATGGAGATGCAGGAAGACCCGGAGAAGAAAATCGCCCGGCCGCGGCAGATCTACACCGGCGAGCGGGAGCTGGAGTACCTGCCGATCGAGCAGCGCGAGGGGCCGGAGAAAATCGTCGGGCCGCCGGCGCGCAGGCCGAAACGGCCGCGACGGGGCGCGTAAGTAACGAAGCCGTCGGGGAGGGGAGGGGTACCCCCTCTCACTGCACCTCGTCGGGAGGATCGTTGAGGGTGGCGCCCGGAGCTTTCGGCCCTCCTCATGCTGATACGTTCGAGGGGGTACCCCTCCCCTCCCTTCGATCCCCTTCATGTCTCGTCCAAAGTGGAAGATGACCATTCGGCACGGCTCGGATGTCGAGCACGCGTCTTTCGACGATCTCGGAGTGGCAGTAGCTGAGATGCGGGAGCGGGCGTTGGCCATCCGGGCGGAGGGGCCGGTGCGGGGGGTGCAGTCGTTGCGGGACTACGGCCCGCGGGATCAGGTGCATGCGCGGCTGCAGTTGAGCGGCGGCGGGCTGTGGCGGAAGTCGGTTGCGGGGGTGGACGTGCGGGGGGACGGGACGTTCGTCCCCTTCACGGGCGGGGTAGTGCGGGAGGAGCTCGACCCGAGCGACCACGACACGCCGTTCGACCTCGTGCGCGAGACTCTGGAAGCGGAGCGACGATGAGCAAGGCAGAGACCGAGATCCCCAAGGGCAGCTACGCCGCCGGCGAGCGGGTGAAGCTGCCGGCCGGCGCCGAGCCGCCGTTCACCGTCTTCATCAACGGGATCGAGCAGAGCAGGGAGAGCTACCGAATCGAAGCCGGCGAGATCGTCTTCGACGGCCCGATCGTCAAGGAGAAGGTCGGCACCGGCCGCTGGCTGGCGATGTACCTGGGGCTCTTCGGCACCTACCGCAAGAACGAGACGATCGACCTCCAGTTCACCCGCAACGGCAAGATCGAGCTCCGCTCCGACCTGCCCGTCATCCCCTACGCCGAGGGCGAGGCCCCGTGAACATCGGCTTCCTCCTCCTCTGCGACCACAGCGAGGCCGTCAACGGCAAGCTCTACCTGACCGGCGGCGGCTGGAACGTCCTCAACCTCCCCGAGCTGCCCCACGAGTGGTCCTTCTCGATCGGCCTCGGCATCGACGTCGCCTGGCACGAGACCAACACCCCCCACGAGCTCCTCGTCACCGTCCAGGACCCCGACGGCAACGAGCTCGGCGAGGGCCTCACCGCCAACTTCGAGACCGGCCGCCCCCCGGGCCTCCCCGAAGGCCAGGAGCAGCGCCTGGTGATGTCGATCGCCGCCACCGCCGCCTTCACCACCGCCGGCCCCCACGCCGCCGTCGTCCAGGTCAACGGGGAGGAGCTCGGCCGCGCCCGCTTCTACCTGATGGAGGGCGGGCCGGAAGTGGAACTCGCCTAGTTGAAGACGTAGAGCAGCAGGAAGGCGATGATCGCGAAGGCGGCGCCGGCGGCCTGGATGCCGCGGTCGCCGGCGATGATGCCGGACATCGAGCGGTCGTCGTTGCGGTCGTAGATCAGGTAGAGGTAGCGGAAGATGCCGTAGACCGCGGGGGGGATGGTGAGCATCATCTGGCTGCCGATCAGGGGGGAGTTGACGGTGTAGATCGCGTAGCTGAGAACGGTGCCGGTGGTGACCAGGGAGACCATCTGGTCGAGGAAGGGCAGCGAGTAGTGCTCGAGCACGGGGCGGGTCGCGGTGCCCTCGTGCAGCTCGGAGACCGCCTCCTGGCGGCGCTTGGTGAAGCCGAGGAAGGCGGCGAGCATGCCGGTGCAGAGCAGCAGCCATTCGGAGGCGTGGGCGTCGACGGCGCTGGCGCCGGCGGCGACGCGGAGGATGAAGAGCCCCGCCAGCGTCATCACGTCGATGATCACGATCTGCTTGAGGCCGAGGCTGTAGGCGGTCTGGGCGACCCCGTAGCCGACCACCATCAGCCCGACTTCCCAGTTGACCGCCCCGAAGGCGAGAGCGACGGCGAGGAGGGTCAGGACGGGGGCGATCGTCATCGCCGCCCGCTCCGAGAGCTCCCCCGCCGCCAGCGGCCGGAAGCGCTTCTTCGGGTGCCTGCGGTCGAGCTCGACGTCGATCAGGTCGTTGAGGAAGTAGCCGGCGCTGGAGACCAGGCAGAAGGCGACGAAGGTGAGGAGCGCCTCGGCGACCTCGTGCGACTGGTTGAACTTGCCGGAGAAGAGGAGGCCGGCGAAGACGAAGACGTTTTTGATCCACTCCTTCGGCCGGCCGGTCTTGATCGCCGCCCGCAGCGGCGAGCGCGGCGGCACGACCTCCCCGGTCTCGGGCTCGCGGGAACGGTTCGGCTCAACCGTGGGCTGTTCGGAGGTGATGGTTTCCATCGAAGCGGGACGGCCGAGCCGCCGAGATCGGCCGCCCAACCGGGAATGCGAGTCGCGACAGGGTACCGCTGGGCGGCGGCGGGAGGCGCCGCTTCGTCATGGTCGGCTGATCCCTCGCGCTCGTAAGTCCCAGGTCAGGCGGGGTCGATCAGCACGCCGGGGTTCAGCATCCCCGCCGGGTCGAGCTCGGCCTTGGCGGCGCGGAGGGCGGCGGCGAAGGGCGCCGGGCGCTGCCGGTCGTACCAGGGGCGGTGGTCGCGGCCGACGGCGTGGTGGTGGGTGATCGTGCCGCCGGCGTCGATCAGCGCCTCGGAGACCGCGGCCTTGATCTCGTCCCACTGCTCGACCTCGCCGCCGCGGATCGCCGGCGCGAGGACGGTGAAGTAAGGCGCGGCGCCGTCGGGGTAGGCGTGGGTGAGGCGGCAGCTGACGCGGGGGGAGCCGGGGCCGTCGGCCGGAACGCCGCAGGCCTCGGCGGTCGCCCGCCGCGCCGTCTCCATCACCGTCGCCTGGAACTCCTCGAAGCGGTTCCAGGTGATCGCCGTCTCGAAGGTCTCCGAGAGCACCCCGCAGGCGACGAAGGTGTCCCGCAGGTACGGCGCCAGCAGGAACGCTCCGCGCCACTGATCGACGGACCGGTCCGTTGACCTCCCGTGATCGACGGGAGCGACATCGCGGCCCGTGGCGGCGGGGGTGCCGGCGTGGTCGCGGGCGATCTCCAGCGCTCGGTCCATCGAGGTGTCCACGGGATGGTCCGCCGACTCGAAGCCGAGGATCAGGAGGTGGGCGCTGCCGTCGCCGGCGCCGGTCAGCTCCGCCTCGCCGGCGTCGAGGAGGCGGCAGTTCGCTGGATAGAGGCCCGACTGGGCGATCGCGCGGATGGCCTCGGTCGCCTGCCCGAACTCCCCGAACTCGACGCTGACCGACGACTTGAACTCGGGCCGCGGCCGCACCCGCACCCAGGCCTCGGCGATCACCCCGAGGATTCCCTCCGAGCCGATCAGCAGCCGATCCGGGGAAGGCCCGGCGCCGGACCCGGGCAGCCGCCGGCTCTCCCAGGTGCCGCGCGGGGTGATCGCCCGCACCGACTCGACGAGGTCGTCGACGTGCGTCTCCAGGGTCGCGAAGTGACCGCCGGCGCGGGTGGCGATCCAGCCGCCGAGGGTCGAGTACTCGAACGACTGCGGGAAGTGCCGCAGCGTCAGCCCGTGCTCGCGCAGCTGGCCCTCCAGCCCCGGCCCGGTCGCCCCCGCCTGGATCCGCGCCGCCAGCGAGGCCGGATCGACCTCCAGCACCCGGTCCAACCGCCGCAGGTCCAACGAGACCACCGGCCGCTCCCCCACCCGCGCCTCGACCCCACCGACCACGCTCGTCCCGCCGCCGAACGGAATCACCGCCGCCCCCTCGGCCTCCGCCCAACTCAGGACCGCCTCGATCTCCGACTCGTCCCTGGGAAACGCCACCAGGTCCGGCGGGTTCTCGAACCTCCCGTAGAACCCCCGAACCACATCCCGATAAGCCTTCCCCAGGGCATGCGAAACCCGCTCGTAGTGCTCATCCGAGAACAAGTCCCCAAACCCACTCGGCCTTTTCAACCGCACCGCCCGCAGCTCCACCTCCTCCAGCGGAACGGGCTTCTCCACCTCACCCCCGAACCCAAACCGAGCCCTGATCCCTTCCGCAGCCTCCCTCAGTTGGGTAGCTGACGGCGCTTGATCCTCATACCCCCAGCCCCAGTGCTTCAGCCGCCGCTCCATCACCGACGCCTGAGATGGAGGGCGGGGACCCCCTCTGAAGGGCGGATACTCAAAACGGCGGCCTAATTAGGCCGCCGTTTGTCCGGCAGAGGGGGTCCCCGCCCTCCCCCACTACCAGTGCACGCCTTTCATCAGGTGAGCAAACGCAACCGCCTCGGTAGAGGGCGGCTTGTCCCGCGCCTCGTCCTTCTTCCCCTTGGCCGCCTGCGAATCCGGAAACAGCTTGTAGGCCGTGTTGAGAATCGAGTCGCTCGCTTTCGGCGCCACCGCGTAGAGCAGCTCGCCGAAGTTGCCGAGCCGGGTCGCCACCTTCTTCGGGCGCCGGATCATCGCCTTGGCGATCATCTCCGCCGCCTCCTCGGGCGTGATCGCCGGGAACATGTCGTACATCCGCGTCGGCGCGATCATCGGCGTCCGCACCAGCGGCATGTTGATCGTCGTCAGGTGGACGTTGTCGTCGACCACCTCGGAGGCGATCACGCGGCTGAACGCGTCCAGCGCCGCCTTCGAAGCGACGTAGGCGGAGAACCGCGGCGGGTTCGTCTGCGTCCCGATCGAGCTGATGTTGATGATGTGGCCCTGCTTGCGGCCGCGCATCGCCGGCAGCAGCGCCAAGATCAGCCGCACCGCGCCCAGGTAGTTGAGCTGGATCGTGCGCTCGAAGTCGTGGTAGCGGTCGTAGGAGAGGGCGATCGAGCGGCGGATCGAGCGCCCGGCGTTGTTGACGAGGATGTCGACGTGGCCGTGGTAGGCGAGCACCTCCGAGGCCATCCGCTCGATGTCCTCGATGTCGGAGAGGTCGCACTGGTGGATGTGGGCGGTCCCCCCGCCGGCGACGATCTCCTCCTTCGTCTCCTCCAGCTTGTCGAGCGAGCGGGCGACGAGGAGCACCGTCCCCCCCGCGTCGGCGACCTTGACCGCGGTCGCCTTGCCGATCCCAGAGGAGGCGCCGGTGATCAGCACCACCTTCCCCCGCACCGCGGCGGACAGCGAGCGGTCCTTGAAGAGGTCGGGATCGAGGTTGCGCTCCCAGTAGTCCCACACCCGGGAGGCGTAGCTCTCCAGCGGCGGCACCTCGATCCCCGAGCCTTTCAGCGCTTTCCGCGTTTTGGTCGAGTCGAAGGTGGTCGGATAGTCGACGTAGCCGAGCACCTCCGCCGGCAGGCCGAGCTGGTCCAGCGCCACCTTCGCCGCCCGCTTCGCCGGCGGGAACAGCTTCAGCGCCGTCCGCACCGCCCCGGTCGCCGGCTCGGTCACGTCGCTGTCGAGCCGCACCGCCATCTGCGGCGCGTCGGCGGCCTTGGCGAAGATGTTCATCACCTCGCCGGCGGTGTGAGGGTTGGGATCGGTGAGGTGGAAGGCGCGCCCGTTCAGCCGCGGCTTGTGGGCGAGGTGGTCGATCGCGGCGGCGACGTAGTCGACCGGGACGATGTTGATCTCGCCCCCTTCGACCCCGAGGAACGGCAGCCAGGACGGCGTCACCCGCCGCAGCCGCTGCAGGCTCTTGAACATGAAGTAGGGGCCGTCGATCTTGTCGATCTCCCCGGTCCGCGAGTCGCCGACGACGATCCCCGGCCGGTAGACCCGCCAGGGCCGCTGGCACTCGTCGCGGACCAGCCGCTCGGACTCGTGCTTGGTGCGGAAGTAGGGGTTGTTGTCGAGCCTTTCGGCCTCGTCGAACATGTCCTCGGTCCAGACGCCCTTGTAGAGACCGGCGGCGGCGATCGAGCTGACCTGGTGGAAGCAGCCGGCCTCGAGAGCGCCGGCGAGCTCGATCGCGTGCCGCGTGCCCTCGACGTTCGCGACCTCCTGCGCCTCGGCGTCGGCGGTGAGGTCGTAGATCGCGGCGAGGTGGAAGAAGTGGTCGACCTCGCCCCGCATCGTCAGCAGGTCCTCCTCGGAGACGCCGAGCCCGGGCTGGGAGAGGTCGCCGGTGATCGGCACGATCCGCGCCCCGTCGGCGCCGAAGCTGGTCCGCAGCTCCTCCAGCCTGCCCCGCGACCCGGCCCGCACCAGGGCGTAGATCGTGCCCTCGCGCTGGAGCAGTTTCTGGACGAGATTGCGACCGATGAACCCGGTCGCGCCGGTGACGAAGTAGCTCATCGGGTACCAGGGTATCTCGATGACGGCTCCGGTAAACCCGCTCCCCTAGACTGGAGGCCAGAGATGCCAGAGACGGCCACCGTCCAGATCACGATGCCCGAGATGGGCGAGTCGGTGACCGAGGGGATCGTCCTCGAGTGGCACGTCGCCGAGGGCGACGCGGTCAGCGAGGGAGACACCGTCGTCGAGGTCTCGACCGACAAGGTCGACGCCGAGGTGCCGGCGCCGATGGACGGGGTGATCACCAAACTGATTGCGCAGGTGGACGACGAGGTGCCTGTGGGGGCGCCGCTTGCTGAGATGGAGGCTGGTTCTGGCGAGGGACAGGGCGCTCGGCCCGCGGGTCCTGTCACGGCAGGGGACCCACCCCCCCTTCCGGTAGCTAAAGCTTCCTCAGGGGGGGTCCCCCCTACCGTGCCACCCGCGGGAGAAGCGTCTTCGAAAGACGGCGAATCCAACGGAAGCGGGAATGGATCTGCAGATGTGCGCGCAACGCCAGTGGCACGGAGGGTTGCTGAAGCGACCGGCGTCGATCTTGCTTCGGTTAGTGGCTCGGGACCAGGGTCGAAGGTAACCAAAGAGGATGTGCTGGCTGCGAATGGTGGGGGGAATGGCGCCTCCGCTCCGGTGAAAGGTGAGGCCAAGCAGCTTCGCGGAGCGGCGGCGATGCTGGCCAATGCGATGGACGAGAGCCGGGCGGTGCCGACGGCGACCTCGTTCCGGACGATCGCGGTCGACACGCTGGACGCGAAACGGAAGGCGATCAACTCGGTGCTGAAGGAGCGCGGGCTGAAGATCTCCTTCACCCACCTCGTCGCCTGGGCGATCGTCGAGGCGGCCAAAGACTTCCCGGTGATGACGCGGGTCTTCGCCGAAGAGGACGGCAAGCCGTTCGCGATCGAGGGCGGCCCGGTCAACCTCGGGATCGCCGTCGACGTCGAGAAAAAGGACGGCTCGCACAGCCTCATGGTCCCGGCGATCAAGGGCGCCGACGGGCTCGACTTCGCCGGCTTCCACTCCGGCTACGAAGAGCTGATCGCGAGGACGCGCGAAAACAAGCTCTCCGCCGACGACTTCCAGGGGACCAACGTCTCCCTCACCAACCCCGGCGGGATCGGGACGATGGCCTCGGTGCCGCGCCTGCTCTCCGGCCAGAGCGCGATCGTCGCCACCGGCTCGATCGCCTACCCGCCGGAGTGGAAGCACGCCTCGCCGGAACGGCTGAAGCAGCTCGGGGTCAGCAAGGTGATGACGCTGACCTCGACCTACGACCACCGGGTGATCCAGGGGGCCGAGTCCGGCGCCTTCCTGCGCCGGATCGAGGAACTGCTGCAGGGCGAGGACGAGTTCTACGAGGGCGTCGCCGCCGACCTCGGCTTCGAGGCCTCCGTCGTCAGCACCGCCCACCCCGCCTCCGCCTCGGCGCCGCCGCTGACCGCCGCCGCGCCAGCTGCCGAGGCGACCACCGCCCCGGGCCAGATCGACGAAGAGCTGCTGCAGGCGGTCCAGGCCGCGACCTCGCTGCTGAAGGCCTACCGCACCCACGGCCACCTGGCGGCGCAGCTCGACCCGCTCGGCTCCGAGCCGAAGGGCGACCCGGCGCTGCAGCCCGAGAACGTCAACCTCACCCCGGAGCTGATGGAGCGGATCCCCGCCTCGATCCTCCGCATCGGCGTCCCCGGCGAAACCCTGCTCGAGGCGCTGCCGCGGATGCGCGACGCCTACTGCGGCACGATCGGCTACCAGGTCGAGCACCTCTCCTCCCACCAGCAGCGGATCTGGCTGCGGGAGATGATCGAGACCGGCGCCCACCGCCAGCCCCTCACCGACCCGGAGAAGAAACGCCTGCTGAACCGGCTGATCGACGTCTTCCAGTTCGAGCGCTTCCTCGAGAAAGCGTATTTGGGCCAGAAGATGTTCTCGATCGAGGGGCTGGACGTCGTCGTACCGATGCTCGACGAAGTCGTCAACCTCTCCCAGCGCGCCGGCGCCGAGGAGGTCGTCTTCGGGATGGCCCACCGCGGCCGCCTCAGCGTCCTCGCCCACAACCTCGGCCGCTCGGTCGAGTCGATCCTCGCCGAGTTCGAGGGCTCGAAGCAGATCGAGGCGGTCAAGGCGGTCGCCGCGATACCCCACGGCGGCACCGGCGACGTCAAGTACCACTACGGCCACCGCGGCGTCTACGAGACGGCAGACGGGGAGAAGATCTCGGTCCGCCTCTACCCCAACCCGAGCCACCTCGAGTTCGTCGACCCGGTCGTCACCGGCGGCACCCGCTTCCTCCAGCAGGACTTCGAGGGCTCCGAGCTGACCCTCGACCACAAGCGGGCGGTGCCGGTGCTGCTGCACGGCGACGCCGCCTTCCCGGCCCAGGGCGTGGTCGCCGAGACGCTCAACCTGCAGTCGCTGCCGGGGTACACGACCGGCGGCACGATCCACCTGATCCAGAACAACCAGGTCGGCTTCACCACCGACCCGAGCGAGGCCCGCTCCACCCCCTACGCCGCCGACATGGCGAAGGGCTTCAACGTCCCGATCATCCACGTCAACGCCGACGACGTCGAGGCCTGCGTCGGCGCGGTGCGGCTGGCGATGGCCTACCGCGAGCGCTGGTGCCGCGACATCGTCATCGACGTGATCGGCTACCGCCGCTTCGGCCACAACGAGACCGACGAGCCCGCCTACACGCAGCCGACGATGGCGGCGAAGATCAAGAGCCACCCGCCGGTCTCCGAGATCTACTCGGAGAAGCTGATCGGAGAGGGGACGGTGTCGGCCGAGGAGGTCGGCAAGACCTCCGACGAGCGCCACAGCGAGATGTCCGGGGCGCTGAAGGGGCTGCGGCAGAAGATGGAGGCGGGCGAGTACGAGGACCCGACCGTCACCGGCGCCACCACCCAGACCGGCGAACTGCTCGACCGCACCGCCAGCCCGCCCGTCCACACCGCGGTCGCCGCCGAGAAGCTGCGGGCGATCAACGAGGCGCTGCTGAAGACGCCCGAGGGCTTCAACGTCCACCGCAAGCTGCGCCGCCCGCTCTCGCGCCGGACCGAGGCGCTCGAGCACGGGGGGATCGACTTCGGCCAGGCCGAGGCGCTCGCCTTCGGCACCCTGCTGACCGACGGCGTCCACATCCGCCTCACCGGCCAGGACACCGAGCGCGGCACCTTCTCCCACCGCCACCTCGTCCTCCACGACGAGAACACCGGCCTCAAGTACACGCCGATGCAGCACCTCGAGGACGCCTCGGCCCCCTTCGAGCTCTACAACAGCCCGCTTTCGGAGACCGCCTGCCTCGGCTTCGAGTACGGCTACTCGGCGGCGAGCCCGAGCGCGCTGGTCCTCTGGGAGGCCCAGTTCGGCGACTTCGCCAACGCCGGCCAGGTGATCGTCGACAGCTTCATCGTCGCCGGCGAGTCGAAGTGGGGCCAGACCAGCCGGCTGACGCTGCTGCTCCCGCACGGGTACGAGGGCTCCGGCCCGGAGCACTCCAGCGCCCGGATCGAGCGTTTCCTCGCCCTCGGCGCCGAGGGCAACATCCGCATCGCCAACCCGACCACCGCCGCCCAGTACTTCCACCTGCTGCGCCGACAGGCCCTGATCAAGAAGCCGCGGCCGCTGATCGTCTTCACCCCGAAGGGGCTGCTGCGACTGGACAAGGCGGCAGCCAGCCTGGAGGAGCTGACCGACGGCGAACTGCAGTTCATCCTCGACGACCCGACCGCCGGCGAGCGCCGGGAGAAGGTCGAGCGCCTCGTCCTCTGCACCGGCAAGGTCTACTACGACATGGACGGCAGCGAGCGCCGCGCCAGCGCCGAGAACGTCGCCATCGCCAGGGTCGAGGTCCTCTACCCGTTCGCGAAGGAACAGCTGGAACGGCTGATCGCCTCCTACCCGAACCTGAAGGAGATCGCCTGGGTCCAGGAGGAGCCACGCAACATGGGCGCCTGGAAGGTGATGTCGCGGCGGATGCCCGGTGTCCTGCCCGACGGCGTCGCCCTCACCTACGTCGGCCGCCAGGGCCGGGCCAGCCCGGGCGAGGGTTACTCCGGCGCCCACGCGCGCGAGCAGGAGCGGATCGTGCTCACCGCGCTGACGCCCGGAACCTGAGCCGGTGGCGCGAAAGCCGTTCGAAAAGCCCGTCCCGGGTGAGCTCTTCGTCTGGGTCAAGCGCTTCTCCTTCGTGGAGTTGGCGATCTTCGCCGGCCTGATCGCCTTCTGGTTGCTGCCGGGGTTCGAAACCGAGACGATGCTCTTCGGCTGGGCCCACGGGCTCGGGTTCGTCGCCCTCTGCGTGGTGATCTGGGTCGCCTGCATCCGCAAGGAGGCGCCCTACACCCTGCTCGCGGCGACCCTCACCCCGGTCGGCCCGGTCGGCAGCGTGATCGGCATCGAGCTGATCGAACGCAAGGGCTGGGGAATCGCCCCCAAAGCGCTTGATTCCGCTTGACCGGGACTGACCCAGCCGGTATAGCTAAACGCTGACTGTTCCTCAGGGCAGTCCCGCCAGGGGGAACGGCCGCGTCGGCATCCCTCCCTGGCTACCGACGCGCAGGTGCAGTGTGGGTCGCGCGGACCCCCCTGCCTCCCGCGGCCCCGCTGCGCCTACCTTTTGAGCTTGCGCAGCACGGTCTGCAAGATACCGCCGTTTATGAAATAGGTGATCTCGTTCGGGGTGTCCAGACGGACCGTCGCCTCGAAGCGCTTCTCGCCGCCGTCGTCGCTGCGGGCGGTCACGGCCACGGTCTTCGCCCGGCCGTCTTCGAGGTCGCCGACGTCGAAGCTCTCGGCGCCGGTGAGGCCGAGCGACCCGGCGCTCTCGCCGGCGGCGAACTGCAGCGGCGCCACCCCCATCCCGATCAGGTTGGAGCGATGGATGCGCTCGTAGCTCTCGGCGATCACCGCCCGCACCCCCAGCAGCTTCGTTCCCTTCGCCGCCCAGTCGCGGGAGGAGCCGGAGCCGTACTCCTTCCCGGCCAGCACGACGAGGGGCACGTTTTCGCTTGCGTACTGCGTTGCGGCGTCGTAGATCGTCGTCTCCTCGCCGTCGGGGAAGTGGCGGGTGTAGCCGCCGGCGCGCTCGACCAGCCGGTTGCGGAGGCGGATGTTGGCGAAGGTGCCGCGGATCATCACCTCGTGGTTGCCGCGCCGCGACCCGTAGGAGTTGAAGTCCTTCACCTCCACCCCCTGCTCGGTCAGCCAGCGGCCGGCGGGGCTGTCGCGTTTGATCGCGCCGGCCGGTGAGATGTGGTCGGTGGTGATCGAATCGCCGAGGAGGGCGAGGGCGCGGGCACCGGCGATGGGGGAAACGCCCGGCGCCTCGGCCGGCATCTCCTCGAAGAAGCTGGGCCGGCGGACGTAGGTCGAGTCGGGCCAGGTGTAGCGGTCGCCGGAGGGGACGTCGACCGCGTTCCACGTCTCGTCGCCGGAGAAGACCTCGGCGTAGTTGCGCTTGAACATCTCCGACTGCACGGCGTTCCCGACCACCTGGTTGACCTCTTCGGCGTCGGGCCAGACGTCGCGCAGAAATACGGGCGTTCCATCCTGGCCCTCGCCGAGCGGCTCGCTGGCGAGGTCGACGTCCATCCGTCCCGCCAGCGCGTAGGCGACCACCAGCGGCGGGCTCGCCAGGTAGTTCGCCTTCACGTCCTGGTTGATCCGCCCCTCGAAGTTGCGGTTGCCGGAGAGGACCGAGCAGACGGCGAGGTCGCTGGCGGCGATCGCCTCGGAGATCTCCGGCGCCAGCGGCCCGGAGTTGCCGATGCAGGTGGTGCAGCCGTAGCCGACGAGGTTGAACTGGAGGGCGTCGAGGTACCGGGTCAGGCCGGCGCGCTCGAGATAGTCGGTGACGACGGTCGAGCCGGGGGCGAGCGAGGTCTTGACCCAGGGCCGGCGCTGCAGGCCCCGCTGCACCGCGTTGCGGGCGAGGAGGCCGGCGGCGACCATCACGCTCGGGTTGGAGGTGTTGGTGCAGCTGGTGATCGCGGCGATGACGACGCGGCCGTGGTCGAGCTCGACCGCGGTCCCGTCGGCGAGCGTGACCTCGATCGCGTCCTCGGTGCGCTTCGAAACGGTCGCGGTCGCGCCCACGGCCTGCCGCGGTTTGCCGTTCTCGTCGTCGTGGTCCTCGGCCGGCGGGTCCGAGGCCGGGAAGGACTCTTCGATCGCCTCGTCGCGGCCGTTGCCCATCTGCTCGGCGGCTTCGGGGTCGAACTCCCCCATCGCCTCGAGGAAGGCCTCTTTCGCCTGCGCCAGCGGCACCCGGTCCTGCGGGCGCTTCGGCCCGGCCAGGCTCGGTTCGACGTCGCCGAGATCGAGCTCGAGCAGGTCGGAGAAGGCCGGGTCGGGGGTCGAGGCGTCGTGGAACATGCCCTGCTCACGGGCGTAGGCGTCGACCAGCTCGATCGTCTCGGTCGGCCGGCCGGTGAGGTCGAGGTAGCGGAGGGTCTCGGCGTCGACCGGGAAGATCGCGCAGGTCGAGCCGAACTCCGGCGACATGTTGCCGAGGGTCGCGCGGTCGGCGAGCCCCAGCGTCGGCAGCCCCGGGCCGAAGAACTCGACGAACTTGGAGACGACGCCGCGCTCGCGCAGCATCTCGGTCACGGTGAGGACGAGGTCGGTCGCGGTCGCCCCCTCGGGCAGCTCGCCGGAGAGCCTGAAGCCGACCACCTGCGGCAGCAGCATCGAGATCGGCTGCCCCAGCATCGCCGCCTCGGCCTCGATCCCGCCGACGCCCCAGCCGAGGACGCCGAGCCCGTTAACCATCGTCGTGTGGGAGTCGGTGCCGACGAGGGTGTCGGGATAGGCGCGCAGCGCGCCGTTCTCGTCGCGGCTGTAGACGACCTGGGCCAGATACTCGAGATTGACCTGGTGGCAGATGCCGGTCGCCGGCGGGACGACGCGGAAGCTGTTGAAGCTCTGCTGGCCCCACTTGAGGAACGAGTAACGCTCGCGGTTGCGCTCGAAGTCGCGCTCGGCGTTGACCGCGAAGGCGCGCTCGTTGCCGAAGGCGTCGACCTGGACCGAGTGGTCGATCACCAGGTCGACGTCGACCAGCGGGTTGATCGCCGCAGGGTCGCCGCCGATCTCCTCCATCGCGTCGCGCATCGCCGCCAGGTCGACGACGGCGGGGACGCCGGTGAAGTCCTGCATCAGCACGCGGGCGGGCTGGAAGGGGATCTCGACGCTCGGCGCGGCTTCCGCGTCCCAGGAGGCGATCGCCTCGACGTCGGCGGCGCTTACTGACGTCCCGTCCTCTAGGCGGAGGACGTTCTCCAGGAGGACCTTGATCGAGTAGGGGAGGCGGGCAACATCGAAGCGATCCTGGAGCGCATCTAGGCGGTAGATCTCGAAGTCTTTGCCGCCTACGGTGAGGGTGGAACGGGCGCCGAAGGAATTGCTGCTCACAGGGTCATCCTAGGCAACTGGGCGTGGGGGCGGGACCGGCACCCCTTGCTCGGACAAATGGCGGCCTAATGAGGCCGCCGTTTTGAGTATCCGCCCGCTCAAGGGTGCCGGTCCCGCTGTTAGCGCTTGTCGTCGGGATGCCCTTTGGCTATTGCTTCGGCGGCTTTTTGGCCCGTGCTGCCGCTTTGGGCTTTGACGCTCAGAGAGGGGCTGACTAGGGCGAAGTGGGCTGCTGCTCGTTGCTGGGGTGGGGCGACAGTTACCTCCGCCTTATTGCGCTCGATTGCTCTCACCGTGGCTGCGCCGACCTGCTCCGGCGTGGCCGTGCCCATGCCCGGGGGTGGCTTTGAGCCAGCGTCGGCGAACATGCCGGCTTCGCGGATGAAGCCTGGGGAGACGATCGAGACGCCGATGCCCTCCGGGGCTAGGTCGCCACGGAGGCCCAGCGCGAAGCCGCGGAGGCCGAACTTGGTGGCGTTGTAGATCGAGCTGCGGGGGCTGGCGGCCTTGCCGCTGAGGGAGGAGACGAAGACCAGGTGGCCGCTGCCGGCCTCGACCATCGCTGGGTAGAGGGCGCGGGCCATCAGCATGGGGGCCTCCAGGTTGACGCGGAGGGCTCGCTTTACCTGGTCGGAAGTGAACTCGTCGAGCTTGCCTGCGGCGGGAAGGCCGGCATTGGCGATAAGGATCTCGGTCCCTGCGGCTTCGGCGGCCAGGCGCTCGGCGGCGTCGGGCTCGGCAAGGTCTGCCGGCAGGACGCTGTGGCCCTCGCCGGGGAGTTCCGCGGCCAGTTGCTCTAAGGCCTCGCGCTTGCGTGCGCTGAGCGCGATGTGGGCCCCACGTTGCGCCAATGCCTGCGCAATTGCCCTTCCCAGCCCTCCAGTTGCCCCCGTGAGGAG
>JAICSS010000042.1 GCA_025936755.1 Solirubrobacterales bacterium
ACCGTGTGCTTCTCCATGTACTCGGACATGTCGAGGCGGACGATCGCCTGCTCGGAGTCGAACATGAACTCGGCCAGCGCCTTCGCCAGCTCGGTCTTGCCGACCCCCGTCGGGCCGAGGAAGAGGAAGCTGCCGATCGGCCGGTTCGGGTCCGAGAGGCCGGCGCGGGAGCGCCGCAGCGCGTTGGAGACGGCGGCGATCGCCTCGTCCTGGCCGATCACCCGGTCGTGCAGCCGCTCCTCCATCTGGATCAGCTTCTGGACCTCGCCCTCCATCAGGCGGCTGACCGGGATCCCGGTCCATTTGGCGACGACCTCGGCGACGTCCTCCTCGGTCACTTCGTCGGCCAGCATCACCTCGCCGCCGGCGTGCAGCTCCTCCAGCCGCGCCTCCTGCTCGGAGACCTTCGCCTCCAGCTCGGGGATCTCGCCGTAGCGGAGCTTCGCCGCCCGCTCGAGGTCGGTCTCGCGCTCGGCCCGCTCCGCCTCCTGCCGAGCCTCCTCCAGCCGTTCCTTCGCCGCCTTGATCTGCTCCAGAGGCTCTTTCTCGTTCTGCCAGCGGGTGCGCAGCTCGGACGCCTCCTCGCCCAGGTTGGCGAGGTCGCCCTCGAGCGCCCCCAGCCGCGCCCTCGAGGCCTCGTCGGTCTCCTTCTTCAGCGCCTCGCGCTCGATCTCCAGCTGCTGGATCCGCCGCTCGACCTCGTCGATCTCGGTCGGCACCGAGTCGATCTCGATCTTCAGCCGCGAGGCCGCCTCGTCGATCAGGTCGATCGCCTTGTCGGGGAGGAAGCGGTCGGCGATGTAGCGCTCCGAGAGGGTCGCGGCGGCGACGATCGCCGCGTCGGAGATGCGGACGCCGTGGTGCTGTTCGTAGCGCGGTTTCAGCCCCCGCAGGATCGCGATCGTGTCGTTCATGTCGGGCTCGCCGACGAGGACCGGCTGGAAGCGCCGCTCCAGCGCCGCGTCCTTCTCGATGTGCTTGCGGTACTCGTCGAGCGTGGTCGCGCCGACCGCCCGCAGCTCGCCGCGGGCCAGCATCGGCTTCAGCAGGTTGGCGGCGTCGACCGCGCCTTCGGCGGCGCCGGCGCCGACGATCGTGTGGAGCTCGTCGAGGAAGAGGACGATCTGGCCCTCGGCCTGCTGCACCTCGTTCAAGACCGCTTTCAGCCGCTCCTCGAACTCGCCGCGGTATTTCGAGCCGGCGAGCAGGGAGCCGATGTCGAGCGCGATCACGCGGCGGTCGCGCAGGCTCTCGGGGACGTCGCCTTTGACGATCCGCTGCGCCAGGCCCTCGACGATCGCGGTCTTGCCGACGCCCGGGTCGCCGATCAGCACCGGGTTGTTCTTGGTCCGGCGGGAGAGGACCTGGATCACGCGGCGGATCTCCTCGTCGCGCCCGATCACCGGGTCGAGCTTGCCGCTCTCGGCCTCGGCGGTGAGGTCGCGGCCGAACTTCTCCAGCGCCTGGGCGTTGTCCTCGGCGTTCGGCGAGGTCACCTTCGCCGGGCCCTGCACCGCCTTCACCGCCCGCTCCAGCTCCTCGCGGTCGGGCAGCAGGTCGGAGACGCCGGAGCCGTCCTCGGCCAGCGCCAGCAGCAGGTGGCCGACGGTGATGTAGCTGTCGCCGAGCTTCGCCATCGCCCCCTCGGCGCCGTGCAGGACCCGCGCCAGGTTCGAGGACATCTGCGGGTCGGCGCCGTCGCCGAGCGTCGGCAGCGCCGCGACCGCCTGCTCGGCCTCGGCCCGCGCCGTCACCGGGTCGACCCCGACCTTCTGCAGGACCGGGGTCGCCATCCCTTCGGCCTGGTCGAGCAGCGCCAGCAGCAGGTGCGCGGAGGCGATCTCGGGGTTGCGGCGGGTGCGCGCCAGCTCCTGCGCCGCCGCCACCGCCTCGCGCGATTTCTCGGTGAACCTGTCCGCCTGCATCAGCCCGCCTCTCCGTTGTCCACGTCCTCGTTCCCTTCCACTTCCTCCAGCCGCTTGCGCAGCCGCGCCACCTCGGCGCGCAGCCTCTGCACCTGGCTTTCCAGCGCCAGCACGGTTTCCACGCCGGCCAGGTTCAGCCCTTCGGCGGTCATCTCCTGGATCCGCCGCAGCCGCTCGACGTCGCGCTGGGAGTAGAGGCGGGTGTTCTTCGGCGAGCGCTTCGGCGCGATCAGCCCCCGCTGCTCGTACATCCGCAGCGTCTGCGGGTGCATCTCGGCAAGTTCGGCGGCGACCGAGATCATGAAGACGCCCTGCTCTTCGCTGAAGGTCGCTTTGACGCGGCGGCGGTAGGTGGCCATCAGCGGCCCGCCCTTCGCATCGCACCCGATTCTTGGCACACCCCGGTGTGGCGAAAATCGGCTGCGCTCATCGCGACGCCCTCCGCAGCAGCTCGGCGCGCGGGTCGGACCCGTTCAGGGTCTCGCCGAGCTTCTCCACCGCCTCGCTCTGCTCCTCGCTCAGATCGGCGGGGATCGCGATCTCGAGGCGGTAGCGGATGTCGCCGCGGCCCGAGCCCTTCGGCTTCGGCGGGCCCTCGCCGCGCAGTCTCTGGACCGTTCCGTGCCTGGTCCCGGGCGCGACCTTGATCCGTTTCGTCCCGTCCAGCGTCGGCACCTCGATCGTGCCGCCGCGGATCGCCTCGACGACGGAGATCGGCACCGTCACCTCTAGGTTGCCGCCGTCGAGCCGCTTGAAGATCGGCGAGGAGGCGACGCGGGTGGTCACGTAGAGGTCGCCGGGCGGGCCGCCCCGGGGGCCGTCCTCGCCCTTGCCGGCAAGCCGGATCCGGGTCCCGTCCTTGACTCCGGCCGGGACGTTCACCTTGTAGCGCTTGGTCTGCTGGGTGACGCCGGAGCCGCCGCAGGTCGGGCAGGGGTCCTCGATGATCTGGCCGGAGCCGCCGCACTGGGAGCAGGGCTGGCTGATCGAGAAGAAGCCCTGGCCCTGGGCCTCGACGCCGCGCCCTTCGCAGCGCGGGCAGGTCTTCGGCGAGGTGCCCGGTTTGGCGCCGCTGCCGTGGCAGGTGCCGCAGCGAGAGGACTTGGGGACGGTGACGCTGATCTGGGCGCCGTTGATCGCCTGGTCGAAGGAGAGCGAGACTTCGGTCTCGAGATCGCGGCCGCGGACCTGCTGGGTCTGCGCGCGGCCACCGCCGCCGCGGTTGAAGACGCCGCCGAGGATGTCGCCGAAGTCGAAGCCGCCGAAGCCGCCGGGGCCGGTCCCGAACGGAGCCCCGCCGCCGCCACCGGCGCCGAAGCCGGCGAAGACGCCGCCCTCGTCGTACTCCTTGCGCTTCTCCGGGTCGCCGAGGACGTCGTAGGCGGCGGAGATCTCCTTGAACTTCTCCTCCGCCTCGGAGTCGTCCGGGTTGCGGTCGGGGTGGTACTTC
This sequence comes from Solirubrobacterales bacterium, assembly GCA_025936755.1. Classification (GTDB taxonomy): domain Bacteria; phylum Actinomycetota; class Thermoleophilia; order Solirubrobacterales; family 70-9; genus VAYN01. The sequence goes on from JAICSS010000042.1 coordinate 3,376, forward strand.
CGGGCCAGCTTCCGGTAGGCCTTCTTGATCTCCTCGTCGGTCGCCTTCTTGGCGACGCCGAGCGTCTTGTAGAGCTCGTCAGCCACGGTCCTCCGTTACGCGCTCACCACGACTCGGGCCGGCCGGATCAGCTGCTCGCCCATCCGGTAGCCCTTCTGCATCACCTCGACCACCGTCCCGCCCTCGGTCCCCTCGACCGGCATCGTCGAGAGCGCCTCGTGCTGGTTGGGGTCGAACTTCTCCCCCTTGGGATCGACGGCCTCGATGCCATGCCGCTGCAGCGTCTCGCGCAGCGAGCCGAGCACCATCTCGACCCCCGCCCTCAGGCCCTCGCCCTCGCCGTCGGCAGCCTCCAGCGCCCGCTCGAGGTTGTCGACCGCGTCGATCACTTCCCGCGCCACCTCCGTCTTGCCGCGGGCCTGCGCGGCCTGGACGTCAGCGCCGACCCGCTTGCGGAAGTTCTCGAAGTCGGCCTTGGTCCGCTTCGCCAGTTCGAGGTACTCGTCCCGCTCCCGATGAGCGTCGGCAAGCAACGCGTCGAAGTCGTTCTCAACGGCCTGTGCCCCGGACTCGGCGGCGCCTCCCGCGGGTGGCGACGATTCCGAGGACTCCCCCGGCAGGGGGAGCCCGGAATCGGAGACAGGACCCGCGGGCCTGTGCTCGTTCGTCATTTCCCGTCCTCGTCGACCACCTCGGCGTCGACGACCTCCTCCTCGTCGGAGGCCGCCCCGTTATCGGTCGGCCCCTCGGTGGCGGCCTCGGCCGAAGCCGCGGCGTAGATCTGCTCGGAGACTTTGGTCATCGCCGTGTTCAGCGCTTCCACCTTCGAGTCGAGCCCCTCTTTCGAGCCGGACTCGAGCGAGTCGCGGACCTCCTTGACCGCCGCCCGCACGTCCTCCTTGCTGGCGTCGTCGACTTTGTCGCCGGCCTCCTCGATCGCTTTCTCCGCCTGGTAGGCCGCGTTCTCGGCGAGGTTCCTGGTCTCGGCCAGCTCGCGCTGGCTGCGGTCCTCCTCGGCGTGGGCCTCGGCGTCGGAGACCATGCTCTGGATTTCCTCGTCGGAGAGCCCGGAGCCGGATTTGATCTCGATCTTCTGCTCTTTGCCGGTGCCCTTGTCCTGGGCCGCGACGTTGATGATCCCGTTGGCGTCGATGTCGAAGGTGACCTCGATCTGCGGCATCCCGCGCGGCGCCGGGGGGATCCCGGTGAGCTGGAATTTGCCCAGGCTCTTGTTGCCGCTGGCCATCTCGCGCTCGCCCTGGAGGACGTGGATCTCGACCGAGGGCTGGTTGTCGTCGGCGGTCGAGAAGACCTCCGACTTCTTCGTCGGGATCGTCGTGTTGCGCTCGATCAGCTTCGTCATCACGCCGCCTTTGGTCTCGATCCCCAGGGTCAGCGGGGTGACGTCGAGCAGCAGCACGTCCTTGACGTCGCCGGCCAGCACGCCGGCCTGGATCGCGGCGCCGACGGCGACGACCTCGTCCGGGTTGACGCCCTTGTGCGGGTCCTTGCCGACGATCTTCTTGACCTGCTCCTGCA
>JAICSS010000028.1 GCA_025936755.1 Solirubrobacterales bacterium
CGCCTCGAAGCTGTGGGAGTGGGTGGGGCCGAGCTGGTGGCCGCCGCCGCCCGGCATCCGGATCACCATCGGCACCTTCGCCTGGCCGTTGAACATGTAGGGGATCGCGGCGGCGTGGTTGACGATCTGGTCCAGCGCCAGGAGGCTGAAGTTGACGGTCATCAGCTCGACGACCGGCCGCAGCCCGTTCATCGCCGCGCCGACGCCGGTGCCGACGATCGTGTTCTCGGAGATCGGCGTGTCGCGGACGCGGCGCTCGCCGAACTCCTCCAGCAGCCCCTCGGTCACCTTGAAGGCGCCCTGGAAGACGCCGACGTCCTCGCCGATCACGAAGACCGCCTCGTCGCGCCGCATCTCCTCGGCCATCGCGTCGCGCAGCGCCTCCCGCATCCGCAGCGTCGCCATCAGCCCTCGCCCTCGCCGCGGTCGGCGCGGACCTCTTCTCCCTCGTCGCCGACCTCGCGGTCGGGCGCCTGGACGCCCTCTGCCTCGCCCTCCTGGACATCGCGCTCGGCCGCCGGGTTGGGTCGCTCGCCATGCGTCGCCGGGTTGTGCCGCTCGCCCGCCGACTGCTCGGCATAGGCCGCCCCGGCCTCGGCCAGCTCCCGCGCCGCGGCGGGCATGTGCTCCTCGTCCTCGCCCCGGTGCGGCTCGGGGCTGCGCTCGTCGACCGCGTACCAGCCGCCCGGCTCGGTCTGCGCGTAGAGGTTTTCGTACATCGTGTCGAGCGCCGGCTCGGGCGAGGCTTCGGCGAACTCCACCGCGGCTTTCACCGCCTCCTCGGCCGCCGCGCGCGCCTGCTCCACCTCGCGCTCGCCGAGCACGTCGGCCTCGCGGCAGCGCCGCGCGAACTGCTCGATCGGGTCTTTCTCCTGCCACTCCTCGACCTCCTCGCGCTCCCGGTAGACCTCGGGGTCGGCGGCCGAGTGGCCTTTGTAGCGATAGGTGAAGGCCTCCAGCAGGGTCGGCCGCTGCTCCTCGCGCGCCTGCCGCAGCCCCTCGGCGACCCCCTCGCGGACCGCGACCACGTCCATCCCGTCGAGCCGCTCGCCGCCGATCCCGTAGCCCTCGGCCTTCTTCGAGAGGTCGGTCTGGGCCGAGTGGCGCTCGACCGAGGTCCCCATCCCGTAGAGGTTGTTCTCGACCATGAACAGGACCGGCAGCTTCCACAGCGCCGCCAGGTTCATCGTCTCGCCGAAGTTGCCGGTGTTGGAGGCGCCGTCGCCGAACATGCAGACGGTGACCGCGTCTTCGCCCTTGTACTGGGAGGCGAGGGAGATGCCGGCTGCGATCGGCAGGTTGCCGCCGACGATCCCGTAGCCGCCCATGAACCGCTTCTCGGCGTCGAAGATGTGCATGCTGCCGCCGCGGCCGCCGCTGGTCCCGTCGACGCGGCCGAACAGCTCCGCCATCACCCGCTTCGGCTCGGTGCCGCGGGCGATCGCGTGGCCGTGGGTGCGGTAGGTGCCGATCAGGAAGTCGTCGGGACGCATCACCGAGGTGACGCCGACGATCGTTGCCTCCTCGCCGATCGCCAGGTGCAGGAAGCCCCCCGCCCGCGCCCGCTGGTACTGCCGCCCCGCCTCCTCCTCGAAGCGGCGGATCAGCGCCATCCGCGCGAGCAGCTCGTAACAGGTGGCGGCGTCGGGGAGATTCGCCATTGAGGTCACAGTAGAGGACTACCCGTCGCGGACCGCCGTGTCGCTTTCGCCCCCGTCGGGGACGAAAGCGACACTCCCTAGGCGCCCCCCGCCGCCTCCACCGCTACCTCCAGCCGGTCGTCGCCCCAGAAGACCTCGTCGCCGACGACTACCGCGGGAACCCCTTCGACCCCGAGGTCGCCGGCGCGGTCGGTCGCCTCGCGCAGCGCTTTCTTCACCGCTTCGGTTTCGACCGCTTTCAGCAGCGCCCGCGGGTGCAGCTCGCAGGCGGCGCCGGCGATCGTCACGTTGTCGGCGTCGGTGAGGTCGCGGCCGGCGGCGAAGGCCTGGCGGAAGCCGGCGAGGGAGAAGGAGACGGCGCGGCCGGTCTGCTTGGCGAAGGTCGCCGCCCGCATCGCCACCAGCGTGTTGCCGGGCCACGGCTTCGGCCAGGCGATCGGCGGCAGCCCGTACTCGGCCGCCCGGCGCTCGATCTCCGCCATCCCCTCGGCCCGCGCCTCCGTCTCCGCCCAGGAGCCGCGGTCGAAGCGCCGGAACAGCCCCCCGAGCAGGACCGGCTGCCACTCCGGCTGCTCCAGCTCCGCCTCCGCGAAGAGCCCGCTGATCCGCTCGGCGGACAGGTACGCGTAGGGCGAGCCGAGGTCGTAGTAGAAGGTGGCGCGGCTCACGCGACTAGGCGTGGATCGCCCAGCCGTCGACGGCGCGCGCAGCATCCAGGATCGCCTCCGACACCGTCGGGTGCGGGTGAACGATCCGCGAGAGCTCCTGGTAACCGCCCTCGAGCGCCATCGTCGCCACCAGCTCGGCGATCATGTCGCAGGCGCGGTTGCCGACGATGTGGGCGCCGAGAACCTCGCCGTACTTGGCGTCGACGACGAGCTTGACCAGGCCGTCTTTGTCGTCGTAGACGACACCGGCGCCCTCGCCGGAGATTTTCTGCTTGCCGACCTTGACCTCGTGGCCGGCCTCCTTGGCCTGTGCCTCGGTGAGGCCGACGCTTGCCACCTGCGGCTGGCAGAAGGTGGCGCCGACCATCAGCTCCTGGTCGACCGGGTGGGTCTCCACCCCGGCCGCGGCCTCGACCGCGACGACGCCCTCCTCGGAAGCCTTGTGGGCGAGCGCCTTGCGGTTGACGAGGTCGCCGATCGCGAAGACCTTCTGGTTCGTCGTCCGCCCGTACTCGTCGACCTTGATCTTGCGGCCGCCCTCCTCCAGCTCGACCCCGGCCTCCTCCAGCCCCAGCCCCTCGGTGTCGGGGGCGCGGCCGCCGGCGATGCAGAGGTAGTCGACCTCGGCGCTGTTGTCGCCGTAGGTGAACTTGACGGACGAGTCGCCGGCTTCGACGTTCTCCACCGGCGCCCCGGTCGAGATCTCGATCCCCTGCTTCTCGAAGACCCGTTTCACAACTCGAGCGACGTCCTTGTCCTCGGCCGGGAGGATCTGGTCGAGCATCTCGATCAACAGCACCTCGGTGCCGAAGCGGGCGTAGGCGGAGGCGAGCTCGGCCCCGGAGGCGCCGGCGCCGACGACGGCGATCCGGTTCGGCCGCTCGGGCAGCGACCAGGCGCCCCAGGTTTCGACCACGCGGCCGCCGAACTCGACGCCGGGGATCGGCAGCGCCACCGAGCCGGTGGCGAGGGTCACGGCCTTCGCCTCGTGGACCTCGTCGCCGACCTTGACGTTGCCGTCGGCGGTGAGCGAGGCGTCGCCCTGGATGAACTCGACCTTGTTTTTCTTCCAGAGCCCTTCGACCCCGCCCGAGAGCGTCGCCGAGACGTCCTCGCGGCGCTTGTGCAGGGCGGACCAGTCGAGCTGGACGTCGTTGCCGACGACGCCGAGCTCGGCGGAGGACTGCGCCTCGTGGAAGATCTCGGCGGTGCGGAGCACCGTCTTCGCCGGGATGCAGGCGTAGTTGAGGCAGCGTCCGCCGGCTTTGTCGCGCTCGACCACAGCGGTCTTCTGGCCCAGCTGGGCGGCGCGGATGGCGGCGACGTACCCGCCCGGGCCCCCGCCGATGACGATCTGGTCGAAGGAGTCGGCCATTCGCTTTTGAGCCTATAGAAGGAGCGGGGCGGGCAGGCCCGGCGGCTACCCCTTCTTCTGGCCGGGGACGCGCCCGGCGAGGCGGCCCAGCGGGCCGACCGCGCTGTGCAGCGTCTCGACGCTGGAGTTGAGCCCGTCGATGCCGGTGAGGATCCGCTCCATCAGCTCGCTGAGCTGGTCGATTCCCTTGTCGAGCCGGTCGATCCCGCCTTCGAGACGGTCGAGGATCTCCGGCAGCTCGCCGACCCGCTTGATGTCCTCGCGCATCGTCGGCAGGGCGGCGGTGTCGGCGGCGACCCGGTCGAGCGCCTCGGCGACCCGCTCCAGCGCCGCCGTGTGCTCCTTCATCGCCCGGGTGTTGTCGGCGATCTCGGGCAGGCGCCGCAGCGCCGCGACCGCGTCGGCCGGGATCCCGGTGACGCTGCCGAGGGAGGGGAGGCTCGGAGGCGCCATCGCTACCGCCGCGGCTCCCGGGTCGGCATCTGGATCCGCGCCATCGCCTTGACCATGAAGTAGAAGAAGGTGCCGGCGACCGCGAGCAGGGCGAGGGTGCCGAGGATCTGGCCGACGCTGGTGGCGCCGACGACGAGGCCGAAGAAGGCGCTGAAGAGGACGATCACGAGGACGAGCTGGAAGCCGAGCACGGCCCAGTAGCGGGCGTGCCACATCCCCCAGGCCATCATCCCCATGATCACCGTCGGCGCCACCACCTGCGCCAGTTTCGGCTGTTCCCCGTTGACCTCGACCCCGGCGGCGTAGCCGGCCACGACCGAGAGCGCGATCAGGCCGGAGACGATCGCGCCGACGGTGACGACGGTCGGCCGCTCCCCCTCGGCCAGCGGCTCCAGCGCTTCGCGCGCCTCCTGGTTGCGCTGCTCCGCCCGCGCGTAGCCGCGGGCCATCCGCTCGCCGCCGCGCTGCTTGCGCTTGACCTTCTCGTCAGCCACCGCACACCTCAGCCACCGGGCGCCACGCCCCTCTCGCCGGCGGCGAAGGCCTGCCGCAGCTCCGCCGCCACGGCTTCGGGGTCGGCGGCGTCGCGGAGCGCCCGCACCACGCAGAGCCGCTCGGCGCCGGCCTTGACGACCTCGCCGGCGTTGCCGGTGTCGATGCCGCCGATCGCGAAGAAGGGATGGGGGGCGTTCTCGGCGGCGTGGGCGATCAGGTCGGTGCCGACACCCGGGCGCCCCGCCTTCGTCGGCGTCTCCCAGACCGGGCCGACGCTGATGTAGTCGACGGGACGATCGGCGCTGGCCGCGATCTGCTCCTCGGAGTGGGTCGAGAGGCCGACGATCGCGTCGGGCCCGAGCAGCTCCCGCGCCTGCTCGGCGCCGATGTCGTCCTGGCCGACGTGGACGCCGTCGGCGCCGCAGACGTGCGCCAGCTCGGGATCGTCGTTGAGGACGAAGAGGGCGCTGAAGGTGTCGGCGACGCGGCGGAAGGTCTCGGCGGCGCGCTCGATCTCCCCCCGCCCGAGCTCCTTCTCGCGCAGCTGGACGATGTCGGCGCCGCCGGTGAGGGCCGCACGCAGCAGGCCTTCGAGGTCGCTTTGCGGGCGGGCCTCGCAGACGAAGTAGAGGCGGGCGGTCCGCAGGCGCTCGCGGCGCAGCGGTCCGTCGCCCTCGGGCAGGGACAGGCTCATCGGTCGATTATGGCCGGCCGGCGAGGCCGGCGGCGGCGGCGGGGTAGCATCGGAGACGTACGGGAGCCCGCGAGGGCTGAGAGGGTGGCATCGAGGCCACCGACCGTTTCGACCTGATCCGGGTAATGCCGGCGGAGGCAAGGGCTTTGACTGAGAAGCGCGGTTTCGATGCGGTGGTCGTTGGCGGCGGCGTCATCGGGCTCGCCTGCGCCTGGCGGCTGGCGCGGGGTGGGGCGGAGGTGGTCGTGCTCGAGCGCGGCGAGCCTGGAGGTGGAGCGACGCGGGTCGCGGCCGGGATGCTGGCGCCGGTCGGCGAGCTGACCTTCGGCGAGCCGGAGCTGCTGGAGCTGACCCTGGCGGCGGCGCGGCTGTACCCGGAGTTCGTCGCCGAGCTGGAGGCGGCGACGGGGGGGAGCGCCGGCTACGAGCGACTGGGTGCCCTGCACGTCGCCCTCGACCGCGACGAGGCGGCGCAGCTGCGGCGGGTGCACGAGCTGCAGCGCTCGCTGGAGCTGGAGGCCGCGTGGCTGCCCCCGCGCCGCTGCCGCGAGCTCGAGCCGGGGCTGACGCCGTCGTTCCACGGCGGCGTCTTCGCGGCGGGCGAGGCGGCGGTCGATCCGCGGGCGCTGGCACGGGTGCTGCTGGCGGCGTGCGAGACGGAGGGGGTCGAGGTGCGGACCGGGGCCGAGGCGGTCGACGGGATCTTCGAGGGCGAGCGGCTGGTCGGTATTCGGATCGCCCCAGGTTCGGCCGGACCTTTGAAACGCTATGCGGAACAAGAGTCCGCCGGATCTTTCGCTCGCGCTGGAGGCGAGGAGATCCGCGCCGAGACCGTCGTCCTCGCCAGCGGTGCCTGGTCGGGAGCGACCGAGTGGCTGCCGGAGCACGCCCGGCCGCCGGTGCGGCCGGTCAAAGGGCAGGTCCTCGAGCTGCGAAGCCGGGTCGAGGAGCCGCCCGCCCGCCACATCGTCGCCTCCGAGCGCGTCTACATGGTGCCGCGCCCCGACGGCCGCCTCGTCGTCGGCGCCACCGTCGAAGAAATGGGCTTCGACACCGCCGTCACCGCCGGCGGCGTCCACGAGCTGCTGCGCGAGGCCTACCGCCTGCTCCCCGACGTCGCCGAGATGGAGCTGATCGGCGCCGCCGCCGGCCTCCGTCCCGGCACTCCCGACAACCTCCCCCTCGTCGGCCCCGGCGCGATCGACGGCCTCGTCCTCGCCACCGGCCACTTCCGCAACGGCATCCTCCTGGCGCCGCTGGCGGCTCAAGCCGTCGCCGATCTCCTCTCCGGCGATCGGCGTTCGTCCTTTGTTCCGTCTAAGGCGAACAAAGGACGAACGCCAACCACTGAGGTGGCGCGATGAGGATCGAGCTGAACGGGGCGCCGCACGAGCTTCCGGAGCAGGCGACGCTCGATGCCGCCGTGCGCGCCTCGGGGGCGGGGGAGGGGGGACGCGGGGTCGCGGTCGCGCTCGACGGCGAGGTCGTACCCCGCGGCGAGTGGGAGACGACGCCGCTGCGCGAGGGGCAGGCGGTCGAGGTGCTGGCGGCGATCCAGGGCGGCGCCGAGACCTGGGAGCTGGGCGGCCGCGAGTGGGGCTCGCGGCTGATCGCCGGCACCGGCGGCTTCCGCTCGCTGGAGCAGATGGAGCAGGCGCTCGCCGCCTCCGGGACCGAGATCGTCACCGTCGCCCTGCGCCGTGTCGACCCCGCCGCCGAGGGATCGGTCCTCGACGTGATCGACCGCCTCGGCCTCTTCGTCCTCCCCAACACCGCCGGCTGCTACACCGCCCGCGACGCCGTCCGCACCGCCAAGCTCGCGCGCGAGGCCTTCGCGACCGACTGGATCAAGCTCGAGGTGATCGGCGACGACCGCACCCTCTTCCCCGACGCGGTCGAGCTCCTCGACGCAGCCGAACAACTGGTCGCCGACGGCTTCACCGTCCTCCCGTACACCAACGACGACCCGATCCTCGCCCGCCGCCTCGAGGAGGCCGGCTGCGCCGCGGTGATGCCGCTCGGCTCCCCGATCGGCTCCGGCGCCGGCATCCGCAACCCGTACAACATCGCGATCATCGCCGAGCGCGCCGAGGTCCCGGTCATCCTCGACGCCGGCATCGGCACCGCCTCCGACGCCGCCCAGGCCCTGGAGCTCGGCTGCGACGCGATCCTCGCCGCCAGCGCCATCTTCGGCGCCGAGGACCCGGTATCGATGGCGACCGCCCTGCGGCGCGGCGTCGAGGCCGGCCGCCTCGCCCGCGTCGCCGGCCGGATCCCCCGCCGCACCCACGCCGAGGCCTCGACCGCCTACGAGGGCCTCCCGGACCTCTCCTGAAGCTCCCGGCACGCCCCTCAGCCTCCCTCTACCATGAGCACCTCGCCCCTGTAGCTCAGCTGGTTAGAGCGGCGGCCTTTTAAGCCGCGCGGCGCGGGTTCGAGTCCCGCCGGGGGCATTGGGAGTCGAGGACGGCAGCGGGGGAGCACGGCACGACCAGCGCCTGTTGCGTGTGCCGGTCGATCTCGAAGCCGATGACCAACGTCGCCTCAGCCGGATCGACAAAGAGATCGACAGAGCGTTCCACGCCCTCCGCGACATCGAAGAGGGCGTCTCGATCTTCGGCTCGGCCCGGGTGAAGGAGGGACACCGCTGGTACGAGCTCACCCGCGAGACCGCGGCCTGCCTCACCGAGCACGGCTACACGGTGATCACCGGCGGCGGACCGGGACTGATGGAGGCCGCCAACCGCGGCGCCGCGGAGGCGGGCGGCGACTCGATCGGTCTCAACATCGAGCTCCCGCACGAGCAGCAGACCAACCCCTACGTCAAGCGGTCGCTCGACTTCCACTACTTCTTCGCCCGCAAGCTGATGTTCGTCCGCTACGCCCGCGCCTTCGTGATCATGCCGGGCGGCTTCGGCACCCTCGACGAGCTCTTCGAGTCCCTGACCCTGATCCAGACCCACCGCATCCAGCACTTCCCGACGATCCTCGTCGGCTCCGAGTTCTGGGATCCCCTGCTCGAGTGGATCGACCGCGGCCTCGAGGACCACGGCCTGATTGGCCCGGGCGACAAAGAGATGCTGGTGGTCGCCGACGAGCCGATGCAGGTGTGCAAGCACGTGATGCGGGCCAGCGAGAAGCAGCGGGCGCTGACCTAACAGCAAGGTATTTTCGTCAGCAGTACGTTCCCTGCATGGGAGGACTCGCGGAGGTCAGCGAGATGGTCGTGCGGGCGACTACGGATTTCGAGTTCCATGAGAACAGCGGAGTCCTGGTGCGCCGCCGGAAGGGCGGAACCGAGTTCGAAAGGCTGGTCAAAGGGCGCTGGGTTCCCATTCGCACTCCACGGTCCTTCGGTAAGGAGGGCTCTCGCTGGAGCAAGAAGAGCGATAAGCAACTCCGTGCCTTCGCCCGTAAGTTCTTCATCGGAGATCTGGGCGCGAGCAAGATCGGAGCGGACGAGCGACGGGAGCGATTGATCCGCAGCGCTCCTTGGCGGATCTACGACCCACCCCTGAAAGGGGGCTCGACGCGAAGCACGCGTCAGGAGATGTTCGAACGCTCCCGGGAGGCGTTCGCCGAATTGATTGCGTCCTCTGAGGAGGCGGTGCTCGCAGAGCTCAAGGAGGAGGCGCTGCTGGGCTACGAACATCAGCGCGAGCGGATCGGCACGGTCGAGCAGCGCGCCAACTTCTTCTTGGGCGCGGCAGGGCTGACGACTTCGCTCGTCCTGGCCAATGCGGGCCTGCTGCTGGGAGCGGACAAATTGGAAGGAATTTGGCGGACTCTGGCGGCAGCGGCCCTGCTGGTGGCCAGCCTCTGCGCGATCGCCGCCGGCCTCCGCGCTCTTCAGGCGACGATGATCACCTTCGTTCGGGCTCCTCCCAATGGCGTGCCTAGGCTGATGAAGCGTCGGCGCCTTGGCAAGAGCGGGCTGCTGCAGGCGTATATCGCTGCCCTGCTCGTCGGCCAGCATCGCCTCTCCGTGATCGCCGACTGGAAGATCGCAAGGATGAAGGAGGCTCGCCGGTGGTTCGTGATCGTGATCTTCGCGATCGTCGTCCTGACCGGATTCGTCCTGGCCGACGTCTTCTTCGCCGGTTAAGGCGCTGACGGCGCTAGTGCCGGAAGTGCCGGTGCTTGGTGAAGACCATCGCCACGCCCGCCTGCTCGCAGGCCTCGATCACCTCGGCGTCGCGTTTGGAGCCGCCGGGCTGAATCACGGCGGTGGCGCCGGCCTGGATCGCCAGCTCGGGGCCGTCGGCGAAGGGGAAGAAGGCGTCGGAGGCGAGGGCGGAGCCGGCGAGGAGCTGGTCGGCGTCGGCGCCGCGGGCCTCGCGGCACTTCTCGACGGCGAGGCGGACCGAGTCGACGCGGCTCATCTGGCCGGCGCCGATGCCGAGGGTGGCGCCGCCCTTGGCGATCACGATCGCGTTGGAGCGCACGCGGCGGCTGACGGTCCAGGCGAAGAGCATGTCCTGCCACTGCTCCTCGCTCGGCTCGTTGCCGGTCACAGCCTCCATGATCTCCCGCGGCTCGGGGTCGCCGTCGCGGTCCTGGATCAGCAGCCCGCCCATCACCCGCTTGACGTCGCGCTCGGTCGGGTCGGGCTGGCGGCGCTCCTCCTCGCAGAGGATCCGGATCGCCTCCTTCTGGGTCAGCACGTCGAGCGCCCCGTCCTCGTAGCCGGGCGCGCTCAACACCTCGACGAAGTTCTCGTGCAGCTTCCCGGCCAGCTCGCGCCCGATCGGGCGGTTGATCGCGATCACGCCGCCGTAGGCCGAGATCGGGTCGCAGGCGAGCGCCTTCAGGTAGGCCTCGAGCGCGTCGGCGCCGATCGCCGCCCCGCAGGGGTTGTTGTGCTTGACGATCACGCAGGCCGGCTGCTCGAAGTCGCCGACCAGGCTGCGCGCCGAGTCGAGGTCGAGGACGTTGTTGAAGGAGAGCGCCCGCCCGTGCAGCTTCGAGCAGCGCGAGAGGACGTGGCTGCGCAGGCCCTGCTCGGCGTAGAGCGCCGCCCGCTGGTGCGGGTTCTCGCCGTAGGAGAGGTCGAGCACCTTCTCGTAAGCGACGGCCAGGTGTTCCGGGAAGTCCTCGTACTCCATCGAGAACCAGCGGCTGATCGCGGCGTCGTAGCGCGCGGTCTGGGCGAAGGCCTCGTTGGCGAGCCAGTGGCGGGTGGCGGCGGAGATCTCGCCCTCGCCCTCCTCCAGCTCGGCGAGGACGGCGTCGTAGGACTCCGGTTTGACGACCACCGCGACGCTCTCGTGGTTCTTCGCCGCCGCCCGGATCATCGTCGGCCCGCCGATGTCGATGTTCTCGATCGCCACCTCGTGGGCGACTTCGTGGCCGGCGACGGTCTGCTCGAAGGGATAGAGGTTGACGCAGACGACGTCGATCGGCTCGATCCCCTCGCGCTCCAGCGTCGCCATGTGCTCGGGGTCGCCGCGCCGCGCCAAGAGCGCCGCGTGGAGCCGCGGGTGCAGGGTCTTCACCCGGCCGCCGAGGATCTCCTCCTGGCCGGTGAACTCGGAGACGTCGGTGACCTCGAGCCCCGCCTCGCGCAGCGCCGTCGCGGTGCCGCCGGTGGAGAGGATCTCGACCCCGAGCGCCGCCAGCCCCCTGGCGAAGTCGGCGACGCCGGTCTTGTCGGAGACCGAGACCAGCGCCCGGCGCACCTTCACCTGACCGTTGCCGAGGCTCTCCTGCTGGGTGTCGGTGGCGGGCTCAGTCATCGATCGCGACCGTCCGCGGGTCGCTGGGGTCGATCCTAACCCTGCCCTCCGCGATCATGCGGATCGCCTCCGGGTAGAGCTCGTGCTCGACCGCGTGGACCGCCGCCTCCAGCTCCTCGCGGGCGACGCCGGCGGGCACCGGGACCTCGCGCCGGGCGATCACCGGCCCGGTGTCGATGCCCTCGTCGACGAAGTGAACGGTGACGCCGGTGGTCTCGACTTCGGCCGCAATCGCCTGGCCGATCGCGTCGAGGCCGGGGAAGCTCGGCAGCAGCGCGGGGTGGATGTTGACGACGCGGTTGCGGAAGCGGGCGACGAAGCCGGGGCTCAAGAGCTGCATGTAGCCGGCGAGGACGACGAGGTCCGCCTGCCGCGACTCGATCCAGTCGCCCACCGCCTCGTCCCTCGCCGCCCGGTCGGCGTAGTCGCCGGCGGGGAAGACCGCGGTCTCGACTCCGGCCCGGCCCCCGCGCTCGAGCGCCCCCGCCGCCGGCTTGTCGGAGCCGACCCCGACCACCTCCACCAGCCCCCGTCCGTGCAGCTCGTCGAGGATCGCCTGCAGGTTGGTGCCGCTGCCAGAGGCGAGGACGACGATCCGGAAGGCGCTCACGCGCGCATCTTGCCGAAAGTGGAACGGGAGTGCGAACCGATTTCGCTCCGGTATCGGGGGAGGAACGCCTATGGTTGCCGCCGATGAGCACGCACGACTTCTGGCAGGCGGTCCTCTACCTGCACCTGCTGGCGATGGCGTTCTTCGTCGGCGGCCAGCTCGTCTTCGGCCTCGCGGTGGTGCCCGTGCTGCGCGGCGACCCGGACCCCGAGCGCACCCGCATGCGCGCCGTCGCCCGCCGCTTCGGCTACGGGTCCCTGGCCGCCCTCGGCGTCCTCCTCCTCACCGGCTGGGCGATGGCCTCCCACTACGGCCTCTGGGACAGCTCGACCCTGCAGTGGAAGCTCGCCCTCGTCGCGCTGGTGATCGCCCTCACCCTCGTCCACCTGCGCCGGCCGAAACTGCACGCCCTGCAGGCCGCGATCCTGCTCGCCTCGCTCGTGATCGTCTGGCTGGGCCTGGACCTGGCCAGCGGATTCTGATCGGGGTCAGACTCCGCTGGAGGCGGTCTCCAGGGCGTATTTGCCGTCGGCCTCATCCGGGTCGCCCAGCGGGTAGTCGCCGGTGAAGCAGGCGTCGCAATGCTCGCCGGGGTCGCCGCCGATCGCCTCGTAGACGCCGGCGATCGAGAGGTAGGCGAGGCTGTCGGCCTCCAGCTCGGCGGCGATCTCCTCGATCGAGCGGTTGTGGGCGATCATCTCCTCGCGGGTCGACATGTCGACGCCGTAGTGGCAGGGGTTGCGGATCGGCGGCGCCGAGATCCGCAGGTGCACCTCGCTGGCCCCCGCAGCGCGCAGCATGCCGACGATCTGGCGGGTGGTGTTGCCGCGCACGATCGAGTCGTCGACGACGACCAGGCGCTGGCCGGCGACGATCTCCGGCAGCGGGTTGAACTTCAGCCGCAGGCCGTGCTTGCGCAGCTCCTGCCCGGGCTGGATGAAGGTGCGGGCGACGTAGCGGTTCTTGATCAGGCCGTCGTCGCGCGGCAGCCCGGAGGCGCGCGCGAATCCGGCCGCGGCGGGGTTGCCGGAGTCCGGGACCGAGATCACCAGGTCGGCCTCGACCGGCGCCTCGCGCCAGAGGATCTCGCCCATCCGCCCGCGCGACTGCTGCAGGACCCTGCCCTCGAGGCGGCTGTCGGGCCGGGAGAAGTAGATGTGCTCGAAGACGCAGCTGGCCCTCCGCTCGGCCTTGACCACCTGCCGGGTCTCCAGCCCGCGCTCGGTCAGCGACACCATCTCGCCCGGGTGCACCTCGCGCATCAGCTCGGCGCCGATGATGTCGAAGGCGCAGCTCTCCGAGGCGACGACGAAGCGGTCGCCGAGACGGCCGAGGCTGAGTGGCCGGATCCCGTGCGGGTCGCGGAAGGCGACGATCGCGCGCTTGGTCATCACCACCGTCGAGTAGGCGCCCCGCAGCCGCGGCATCACGTCGGCGACGGCGTCCTCGATCATCTTCCCGTCGTGGGAGGAGAGCAGCGCCGCGATGATCTCCGAGTCGGAGGTGCCGCGGAACTTCAGCCCCTGCTCCTTCAGCTCCCCCCACAGCTCGACCGCGTTGGTGAGGTTGCCGTTGTGGGCGAGCGCGACCTCGCGGCCGTCGTCGCGCCAGATCGGCTGCGCGTTCTCCCAGGAGCCGCCACCGGTCGTCGAGTAGCGGACGTGGCCGATCGCCATGTCCCCCTGCATCGCCGCCAGCTTCTCCTCCGAGAAGACCTGGGAGACCAGCCCCTGGTCCCGCATCGTCGTGATCATCCCGCCCTCGCAGGTGGCGATCCCGGCCGACTCCTGGCCGCGGTGCTGCAGCGCGTAGAGGCCGAAGTAGGCGAGGCGGGACACCTCGTGCCCGGGTGCGTATACGCCGAAGACGCCGCATTCCTCTCGCGGCCCCTCACGGTCGAAGCTGAACCCCTGATCGGGAGTCAAAGCGCGTTTCCTCGCTGCTGGTCGAAGACGGACGCGCAGACAGACATCCTGCCTACCCGCGGAGGGTAGCAGCGCCGGGCGGCGTCGGACGCGGCGCGGCGCGGTGTCCTCGGGAGCCCGAATAGCGCTGCTATTCGGGCTCCCTGCGTCCTACCCCCGCTTGGTCCGGCACCGCCAGGAAGCGTCTAGGCAAGCTGCAGCTTGGACTCCATCGGCTCGCCGATCACGAGGCCGAATCGCTCCAGCAGCTCGGGAACGCTCTCCGGCCGCATCTCCAGCCCGTAGCGGTCGTTGAGAGCTTCCAGCTTCTCGGGGGTCGCGTTGGCGCCGCCGCCCA
Organism: Solirubrobacterales bacterium; assembly: GCA_025936755.1. Classification (GTDB taxonomy): domain Bacteria; phylum Actinomycetota; class Thermoleophilia; order Solirubrobacterales; family 70-9; genus VAYN01. The sequence goes on from JAICSS010000028.1 coordinate 13,954, forward strand.
TGTCGACCATCTCCTCGAAGAAGTGCTCGAAGCCGGCGGGAGCGATGATCTCGAGGATCCGGCAGGGCTCCTCGCCGGCGTTCCAGAAGGTGTGCCACTGGTTGCGGGGCTTGAAGACGAGGTCGCCGGGGCCGGCCTCGACGACCTCGTCGCCGAGCAGCCCGCCCATCCGCCCCTCGAGCACGAAGCTGTACTCGTCCTCGCGGCTGTGGCGGTGCAGCGGCGCCGCCAGCGCCCGCGGCGAGAGGGGGTGTTCGACCAGGGAGAAGTCCCCTCCGGCGTCCTCGCCGTCGACCATGAACCTCACCCCGATGCTGCCGAGGAAGCCCGCCTTGCCGTCGCTGGGACCAATCACAGTTGCCATCTTTCTCTCCTTTTGAAATTCGCAAGACATCTATGTCGCGCGAAAAGAATAGACACATCCGGGGCCATCTGTCAATATTCGTCGTACACCCATGTCCGACCGAAAGCGCAAGTACGAGAAGCGGCAGCGGGCCGAAGCCGAGGCGAAGACGCGGCTGCGGATCACCGAAAGCGCCGTCGAGCTGCACGGCTCCCTCGGCCCCGCGCAGACGACGATGAGCGCCGTCGCCGAGCGCGCCGGCGTCCGCCGTTCCACCCTCTACCGCCACTTCCCCGACGAGCGGGCGCTGTTCGGCGCCTGCTCCGCGCACTGGGCCGAAGCCAACCCGCCCCCGGACATCGGCCGCTGGGCCGCGATCGTGGACCCCGCCGAGCGCCTCGACGTAGCCCTGGCCGAGCTCTACGCCTTCTACCGCCAGACCGAGGGGATGCTCGACAAGCTCCTCCGCGACGCCTCTGCCGTGCCGGTCGTCGAGGAGCTGATGGGCGGCCTCCGTGTCTTCCTCGAAGGGGCGACCAGGATCCTCATGGGGGGCCGGAGCCTGCGCGGCAACGCCGCCAGGCGCACCCGCGCCGCGATCGGCCACGCCCTCGCCTTCCGCACCTGGCAGGACCTCACCGGCACGCAGGGACTCGACGACAAGCAGGCCGCCGAGCTGATGTCGTGCCTGGTCGCCGCCGCGGGCCGGAATCTCGTCGATGGGAGGGCACGAAAAAGCTGAGTCGGGAGGACATGCCGCAGCCGCGCAAATGCGTGAGACCTCAATTCCGCTCTAGTGAGATCTGCGGGGGATTCCGGCTCGCTTGCTCCCCCGGACACGAGCACTTCCTCAATATCCATTGACTGGTGGACGAAAAGCCACTAGCTAGGCCTCTTCGGAGGGTGCACCTGCGCCCCCACTAGACCTCAGGAGGAAGGAATGACGAACATGCTTAAGAAGGCGTTTGCGATCGCCGCGACCGCCGCCGCGATTCTGGCCCTGCCGGCGATGGCCGCGGCCGACGGTCCCTACGTCGATCCGGCGGGTGCCTCGTTCTCCAGTGAAGCAGGAACGTTCACGATTTCAGCCGGCGAAGGCGTGTCGCCGATCGCGTGCAACGGACCAAACCACTTACAGGGCCACTTTGACGAAGGAAGCAATACAACCGGTGAAATCAACATCGACTATACACACTGTCACACGACCCTCCTCGAAGTAGAATGCCACACCACTGGTGCCTCCCTGTCGAACACAATCCAGGTGTCGAACATCAAATTCCAGACCGTATACACGACCGAATCCAAGACGAGCCCGGGGCTCCTGCTCACGTTGCCGTCGTCCATCTTCGTCCCAGCAGTCAAAATAACCTGTGGTACCGGTACCTATGAACTCACAGGCAGCGTGATGGGCTTATTGACTGCGCCGAAATGCATGGAAAGCGGGAAAACCGCGACCTTGGCATTCAGTGCGACCGGCGGTGTGCAAAACCAAATGCAGATTACAGGCGCGGGTACTTACTACGACCTGCAAGAGAAGGCTGGCGGCGTCTGGAGGACAGCGGCTGTGACTACAACCACGGGGTTGGCGTTCGCGGAAACGATGACGCTGACATGCATATAGCTGCGGCATGAGTGATGGGAGGCGTGGGGTCTTCCGACCCTGCGCCTTCAACACCGGTGCGGCAAGGACGAGACTGGCGGCCTAAACCGGGACCGCGCAGCCGACCTTCGCCCCACCCTGTTGTGGTGAAAGCCGGATGCCAGACCGGCCGGAGGCTGGGCGAGGAGTTCGGGCTCGAGCGTCAGCCGACGCCTGCGGCCTGACGGGGCAGCGACTGCCAGGCGTCGCGCGCCGTCGTCAAGCTGATCGAGAGGCTGCGGTCGCCGGCGCCGATCGCGATCTGTTCGCCGCCGACGGTGCCGATGAGGACGGCGCCGAGCTCCTCCAGGGTCGCGCGGTCGCCGCTGACCAGGAAGCCGCCGGGGCCCTCGCCGAAGAGGGCTTCCTCGGGCTGGGCGCCGCGCTCGCGGAGGTGTTCGACGTTGGTCTCGCAGCCGATGCCGCCGGCTATCGCGGACTCGGCGACGGCGACGGCGAGGCCGCCGTCGGAGACGTCGTGGACGGAGGCGAGCTTGCCGGCGCGGACCGCGGTGCGGACGAGCTCGCAGGCGGCGGCGACGGAGGCGACGTCGGGGCGGGGGAGGCCCATCTTCAGCTCGCCCCGCTGCTTCGCCAGCTCCGAGCCGGCGAGGCTCGGTTCGAAGGGGCCGACGAGGCCGATCGCGTCGCCCTCTCTGACGAAGGCGTTGCCGGCGACCTGCTCCGGGTCGGGCAGCTCGCCGACCATCGCCACCACCGGGGTGGGGTAGATCGGGCCGTCGGGCCCCTCGTTGTAGAGGGAGACGTTGCCGCCGACCACCGGGACGCCGAGGGCGTTGCAGGCGTCGGCGAGGCCGCTGACCGCACGGTCGAGCTGCCAGGCGCCGGCCGGCTTCTCGGGGTTGCCGAAGTTGAGGCAGTTGGTCAGGCCGAGCGGCTCGGCGCCGACGCAGGCGAGGTTCTGGGCGCACTCGAGCACCGCCTCGATCGTCCCCTCGTAGGGATCGCAGGCGACGCGGCGGCCGTTGCCGTCGATCGAGACGGCGATCGCGTTGCCGGCCTCCGGCAGTTGCAGGACGGCGGCGTCGGCCTGCTCGGGCCGGCGCACCGTGCGCGAGCCGACGATCGAGTCGTACTGCTCGAAGGCCCAGCGCTTGGAGGCGATGTTGGGGGAGGAGAGCAGAGAGAGCAGCTCCCGCTCGGGCGCGGCGCCCGCCGCCAGCGTCTCGCGGTTGCCGTAGATCCACCCCTCCGGCTCGACCGGGTCGAGGTCGTAGAGCGGGCAGCCGTCGACCAGCGCCCCGACCGGCATCTCGCCGACGACCTCGCCGTCGCGGAGGATGCGGATCCGGCCGCCCTCGGTGACGGCGCCGATCTCCGCCGAGCCGGTCTGCCATTTCCCGCAGATCGCCCGCACCTCCTCGACCCGGCCCGGCTCGACCACCGCCAGCATCCGCTCCTGGGACTCGGAGACCATGATCTCGAAGGGCTCCATGTCGGCCTCGCGCAGCGGCACCCGGGCGACGTCGATGTCGATCCCGACCCCGCCGGCGCTCGCCATCTCTCCGGCCGAGGAGGTCAGCCCGGCGGCGCCGAGGTCCTGCAGCGAGACCAGCAGCCCCTTCTCCAGCAGCTCCAGGCAGCACTCCAGCAGCTTCGACTCCTCGAAGGGGTCGCCGATCTGCACCGTCGGCCGCTTCGCTTCGTCGCCCTCGCCGAGCTCGGCCGAGGCGAGGACCGAGGCGCCGCCGATCCCGTCGCGCCCGGTCGAGGCGCCCATCAGGACGATCGAGTTGCCGACCCCGGCCGCCGCCGCCCGGACCATGTCCGCGGTCTTGGCGAAGCCGATGCACATCGCGTTGACCAGGCAGTTGTGCTCGTAGGGCTCCTCGAAGTAGATCTCGCCGCCGACCGTCGCCACCCCGATCGAGTTGCCGTAGTGGCCGATCCCGCGCACGGCGCCGTCGAGCAGGTGGCGCGAGCGGACCGAGTCGAGCTCGCCGAAGCGGAGGCTGTCGAGGATCGCGATCGGCCGCGCCCCGATCGCGAAGACGTCGCGCATGATCCCGCCGACGCCCGTCGCCGCCCCCTGGAACGGTTCCACCGCGCTGGGGTGGTTGTGGCTCTCCACCTTGAAGGCGACCGCGTAGCCGTTGCCGACGTCGACGGCGCCGGCGTTCTCGCCCGGCCCCATCACCACCCGCTCGCCCTCGGTCGGCAGCCGCCGCAGCAGCTTGCGCGAGTGCTTGTAGGCGCAGTGCTCGGACCAGAGCAGGCTGAACATCGCCAGCTCGACGTCGTTCGGCTCGCGCCCGAGCTTCTCGACGATCAGCTCGTACTCGGAGTCGGTGAGGCCGAGCTCGCGGTATTTCGGCGTGCCGACGGTCACGCCGCGACCCTGGCGAGGCGGTCGAAGACGCGGAGCCCGTCCGTCGAACCCGTCAGCGGGTCCACCGCGTGCTCGGGGTGGGGCATCAGGCCGAGCACGTTGCCGCGCTCGTTGGTGACGCCGGCGATGTCGCGGACTGAGCCGTTGGAGTTGTGGCCGTCGGCGTAGCGGTAGGCGACCTGGCCGTTGGCCTCGAGCCGGTCGAGCATCTCCTCCGGCGCGTAGTAGCGGCCTTCGCCGTGCTTGGCCGGGATCGAGAGCCGCTCGCCGCTGCCCTCTTCGATCAGCTCGACCTGGTGGCAGCGGAAGCGCAGCTCGACGTTGCGCAGCAGCGCCCCGGGCAGCAGCCCCGCCTCGCAGAGGACCTGGAAGCCGTTGCAGATCCCCAGCACCGGCATCCCGCCCGCCGCCGCCTCGGCGACCGCTTCCATCGCCGGGGAGAAGCGCGCGATCGCGCCGGCCCGCAGGTAGTCGCCGTAGGAGAAGCCGCCGGGGACGACGACGCCGTCGACGCCGTCGAGCTCACGGCTCTCGTGCCAGACGAGCCGCGCCCCGTCGCCGTGCAGCTCGCAGGCGTTCAGCGCGTCCCGCTCGTCGCAGGAACCGGGGAACTGGAGAACCCCCCAGATCACAGGGTCTGGATCTCGTAGTCCTCGATCAGGGTGTTGGCGAGGAGCTTCTCGCAGAGCTCGCCGAGCCGCTCCGGGTCCTCGGCCTCGAGCTCGACCATCCGCCCGACGTGGACGTGCCCGATCCCCTCGAAGCCGAGCGCCGGCAGCGCCCGCTCCACCGCCTTGCCCTGAGGGTCGAGGATTCCCTCCTTGGGGCGGATCAGCACCCGTGCCTTCAGAACGTCTCCCCGGTGATCCGCTCGTAGGCCTCGACGTATTTGGCCCGCGTCTGCTCGACCACGTCGGCCGGCAGCTCCGGCGCCGGCGGCTTTTTGTCCCAGCCGGTCTCCGCGGCCCAGTCGCGGACGAACTGCTTGTCGAAGGAGGGGGGCGTGGCGCCCGGCTGGTAGCTGGCGGCCGGCCAGAAGCGCGATGAGTCCGGGGTCAGGACCTCGTCGCCGAGGACGATCTCGGCGCCGGCGTGGCGGCCGAACTCGAACTTGGTGTCGGCGAGGATGATCCCGCGCTGGGCCGCGTGCTGGGAACCGCGCTTGTAGACCTCGATCGAGATCCGCCGCAGCTCTTCCAGCAGCGCCCGGTCGCCGACGATCTCGGCGGCGCGGTCGAAGTCGACGTTCTCGTCGTGGTCGCCGATCTCGGCCTTGGTCGAGGGGGTGAAGATCGGCTCCGGCAGCTGGTCGGACTCGACCAGGCCGTCGGGCAGCTCGATCCCGCAGACCGCGCCGCCTTCCTTGTATTCCTTCCAGCCCGAGCCGGAGAGGTAGCCGCGGACCACGCACTCGACCGGGTACATCTCGAGCTTGCGCACCCGCATCGCCCTCTCAGCCACCTCCTCGGGCACGTCCTCGGAGATGAAGTGGTTGGGGACGACGTCCTCGGTCAGCCCGAACCAGAAGACCGACATCCGGTTCAGCACCTTGCCCTTGTCGGGGATCGGCGTCGGCATCACCACGTCGTAGGTGGAGATGCGGTCGGAGGCGACCATCAGCAGGTCGTCCTCCCACTCGTATATCTCGCGGACCTTCCCCGAGGAGAGGAGGTTGAGGTCGGCGACGGTCGGCATCGAGACGATGCTATCCATCCTCTGCGATGCTTGGGTCGTGGCGCTCCCGCCCGAACCGAGCAGTCCGCCGCTGGTGCAGATGCTGCGCTGGGCCTTCCGGCCGATCGCCTTCATGGAGGACTGCCGGCGCCAGTTCGGCGACTCCTTCAGCGTCCGCTTCCTCGGCTTCGAGCGGCCGATGGTGCTGATCTCCGACCCCGAGGCGATCAAGGCCCTGTACCGCGAGCGCGAGCACGGGCTGCCGCCGGGGCGCAACGCCATCCTCGAGCCGATCGTCGGCTCCAAATCGCTCTTGATCCAGCAGGGGGCCGAGCACCTGAGCCGGCGCCGGCTGATGCTGCCGCCCTTCCACGGAGAGCGGATGCGCTCCTACGAGGCGACGATGAACGAGATCGTCGGCGCCGAGATCGACTCCTGGCCGCTGAACTCGGAGTTCCCGATCCACGCGCGGATGCAGGCGGTGACGCTGGAGATCATCCTCCGCGTCGTCTTCGGCGTCTCCAGCGGGCCGCGGCTGGACCGGCTGCGGGAGATGCTCGGAACCGTCCTCACCGAAACCGCCTCGCCCGGGCGCCAGGTGCTGGGGCTGGTGCTGCAGCGCTTCGGCGGCGGCGGCATGTTCGCCCGCTTCGAGGGGCAGCTGCGCGAAGTCGACGAGCTGCTGATGGCGGAGATCGCCGAGCACCGGCAGCGGCCGGACCTCGAGCAGCGCGAGGACATCCTCTCGATGCTGATGCAGGCAGAGTTCGAGGACGGGACGCGGATGGAGGACCGCGAGCTGCGCGACCAGCTGATGACGCTGCTGCTGGCCGGCCACGAGACGACCGCGACCGCGCTGGCCTGGACCTTCGACCTGCTGCTGCGCCACCCGGCGGTGCTGGGGCGCCTGCGCGAGAGCCTGCTGGCGGGCGAGGAGGACTACCTGCGGGCGACGATCTCCGAGTCGCTGCGGCTGCGGCCGGTGATTCCGCTGGCGGGCCGGCGCCTCGGCAAGGAGCTGGTCGCCGACGGGCTGACCCTGCCCGAGGGAACCGACGTCACCCCGGCGATCTGGCTTGCCCACACCCGCCCGGACGTCTATCCCGAACCCTTCGCCTTCAAGCCCGAGCGCTTCCTCGAGGACGCCCCCGACACCTACGCCTGGATCCCCTTCGGCGGCGGAGTCCGCCGCTGCATCGGCGCGACCTTCGCCGAGTTCGAGATGCGCGTCGTCCTCCGCGAGGTCCTCACCCGGTGCGAGCTGCGCAAGGCGAGCCCGCTCCCGGAGCGCACCGGCCGTCGCAACATCACCCTCTCGCCGAAGGACGGCACCCCGGTGGTCGTCACCGATCGGGCACAGAGAATCTCCAGAGATATGGCTTTCAGCGCGTAAGACGTCGCAACATTCTGTCTACATTCCTGTCAACATGGAGCTGTTGACGATGGAGGACAGGCGGACCAACTGGAACGACGACCGGCTCGACGAACTGAGCCGCCGGCTCGACGACGGTTTCAAGGAGATGCGCGAAGGCTTCGCGCGGGTGGATGCGAAGTTCGATCGGGTCACTGATCGCATCGACAAGCTGATCTTCACCATGTGGGCTGTCGGCGGCGCGGTCGGCGCGACGGCCATCGTCAGCCTCGTCAAGCTCGCCTTCTTCTAGCCCCGAGTCTGACAACACGCTTCGACACTTTTTGTCTACACTATTCCCATGGAGGCACTTCTGGAGAAGGAGGGGAACGTGGAGAGCTGGAACGACGAGCGGATGGACGAATTGAGCCGGCGGGTCGATGCGGGCTTCGAGAAGGCGGCCGCCAAAGTCGAATTGACTGCTGTCAAGGATGAAATGAATTTGCGCTTTGGCGAGGTCGATAAGCGCTTCGACCAAGTGGACAATCGCTTTAACAAGATCGATGCCCAACTCCTGCACATACACGATCGACTCGATCGCATGAACAACACGCTGCTGATCGGCCTCTTCGGCCTGATCGCCGCGGTGATCGCGAACGGGATCTGGGGCTGAGTTCAGCCGCCGGACTTGGCCGGCGAGTGCGGATGCTCCTTCGCCCACTGGGCGATCGCGCCCGAGCCGGAGATCACCTCGCCGTCGTCGAGGACGAGGATCGGCACCTCGTTGGTGCCGCTGAGGCGCTTGACCTCCGCCCGGTCCTCGCCGCGGCTGCCCCAGGTCAAGGGCATCCCGCGGTAGCCCTTCACCGTCTTCAGCTCGTACTCGTAGCCGGCGTTGTCCAGCGCCTTCCCGGCCTTGGCGCAGGGATGGGCGAAGCCCGGCCCCCGCTTCTTCTGTCCGCAGGTGTAGAGGATCACGCCACGAGCCTAACGCAGGGCTTCCAGGCGTTCGAAGATCTCGGGGACGTGGGTGAGGTAGGCGTCGTAGTCGAATACGGCGTCCAGGTCCAGGTCGGGAGCCGCCTCGGCTAGGAGGTCGCGGAACTCGGTGCGGGTGTCCCAGGCGCGCTGGGCGTTCTCCTGGACGACGCGGTAGGCGTCGTCGCGGGTCATCCCGGACTCGACCAGGGCGGTGAGGGCGCGCTGGCTGAACAGGGCGCCGTGGGTGAGGCCGAGGTTCTCCCGCATCCGCTCCTCGTTGACCTTCATCCCGGCGGCGACCTTGGCCGCCAGGTCCTGCATGTAGTCGAGGCCGATCGTCGCGTCGGGGAGGATCACCCGCTCGGCGCCGGAGTGGGAGATGTCGCGCTCGTGCCAGAGGGCGACGTTCTCGATCCCGGCCTGCGAGTAGCCGCGGAGGACGCGGGCCAGGCCGGTGATCCGCTCGGTGCGGATCGGGTTGCGCTTGTGCGGCATCGCCGAGGAGCCCTTCTGGCCGGCGGCGAAGGGCTCTTCGACCTCGCGCACCTCGGTTTTCTGCAGGTTCCGCACCTCGGTCGCGAAGCGCTCGAGCCCGGCGCCGGCGATCGCGATCGCCGCCAGCAGCTCGGCGTGACGGTCGCGCGGGACGACCTGCGTGGCGACGTCCTCGCGACCGAGGCCGAGCTTCTGCATCACCCGCGCCTCGACCGCCGGCGGGACGGAGGCGTAGGTGCCGACGGCGCCCGAGAGCTTGCCGACCGCGAGCTGGGCGAAGGCCTCCTCGAGCCGGTCGAGGTTGCGGTCGGCCTCGAAGGCGAAGCCCGCCAGCCGCAGGCCGAAGGTGGTCGGCTCGGCGTGGACCCCGTGGGTGCGGCCGACGCACAGCGTCTCGCGGTGCTCGAGCGCCCGCTCGACCAGCGCGTCGCGGTAGGCGCAGGCGCTGGCGAGGACGGCTTCGCCGGCGCGCCGGAGCTGCAGCGCCAGGGCCGTGTCGAGCACGTCGGAGGAAGTGAGGCCGTAGTGGACCCAGCGCCCGTGCTCGCCGACCGACTGAGCCACGACGTCGACGAAGGCGGCGACGTCGTGATCGGTCACCTTCTCGCGCTCTTCGACCGCCTCGACCGTGAAGGCGGCTCGCTCGCGCGCCTCGCGCGCCGCCTCCTCGGGGACGACGCCCTCGGCCGCCCAGGCCTCGGTGGCCGCCAGCTCGACCTCGAGCCAGCTCTCGAGCTTCGCCTGCGGGGTCCAGACCGCCCCGATCTCCGCTCGGGTGTAGCGGGGGATCACGCGTTGATTATCCGCGCGGCGAGGACGCCGGCGTTTTTCGCCCCGTCGATTGCGACGCAGGCGACCGGGATCCCCGGCGGCATCTGCACCGCCGAGAGCAGCGCGTCGAGGCCGCCGAGGCTCTTGCCGAGGATCGGGACCCCGATCACCGGCAGGTCGGTGTGGGCCGCGGCCACTCCGGGGAGCGCCGCCGACATCCCGGCCCCGGCGATGATCACCTTCAGCCCCCGCATGCGGGCGTTCTGGCAGTACTCGCGGACCAGCTCGGGGTCGCGGTGGGCGCTCATCACCCGCACCTCGTAGCGGATGCCGGCTTCCTCTAGCGCTTTACCGGCAGGTTCCATCTTCGGCTTGTCGTTCTTCGAGCCCATGATGATCCCGACGTGCGGCTCGTCGACGTCGATTTCGGTGAAGGCTTCCTCGACGGTGGCCACCGTCGCCGTCTCGGTCGGATCGGCCGGGCCGGCTCCCGCGGTCCCGGTGGTCCCGGTGGGCTGCGGCTCCTCTGAGATCTCGCTCATCTCGCTCCTTCGGATTCTGTGGGTGAGATTCGGTTGGTGAACTGGGTCAGCTGGGGACGCGCTCGACGGCGCGGGCGGCGATGTCGGTGCGGACCTGCATGCCCTCGAAGGCGATCCGGCGGGCTGCATCGTACGCACGATCGCGCGCCTCGGCGGGACTGCTACCCAGACCGGTCAGGTTCAGCACCCGGCCGCCGGCGGTGACGATCTCCCCGTCGCGCTCGGCGGTGCCGGCGTGGGTGACCTCGGCGATCTCGGCCGCCTCGGCGAGGCCGCCGATCACGTCGCCGCTGGAGGAGGACTCGGGGTAGCCGGCGGAGGCGAGGACGACGGTGACCGCCCAGTCGTCGTCGAACTCGGCGGTGATGCCGGCGAGGCCGCCCGGCTCGCGCGAGGCGAGGAAGAGCTCGGCGAGGTCGGAGCGCAGGCGCGGCAGCACCGCCTGGGTCTCGGGGTCGCCGAAGCGGGCGTTGAACTCGAGCACCTTCGGGCCCTCGGAGCCGATCATCAGCCCCGCGTAGAGGACGCCGTGGAAGCGGACGCCGCGGGCGGCCATCGCCGCCACCACCGGGCGGTGGACCTGCTCGACGATCTCCTCGACCTCGGCGGCGCCGAAGCCGGGGACGGGGGAGTAGCTGCCCATGCCGCCGGTGTTGGGGCCGAGGTCGCCGTCGAAGATCCGCTTGTAGTCCTGGGCGGGCGCGAGCGGGACCACGTTCTCGCCGTCGCAGAGCGCCAGCAGCGAGAGCTCCTCGCCCTCGAGGAAGTCCTCGAGCACGACCGTGGTGCTGCCGAAGCGCTGCTCGGTGAAGAAGACGTCGACGGCGGCCCGGGCCTCGGCCTCCTCCCGGCAGATGATCACGCCCTTGCCCGCGGCGAGGCCGTCGGCCTTCAGCACCGTCGGGTAGGAGCAGCGGGCGAGGCGATCGAGCGCTTCCTCGCGGCTGCGCAGCAGAACGTGCGAGGCGGTCGGCACCCCGGCCTCCTGCATCAGCTCCTTGGCGAACGCCTTCGACCCCTCGAGCTCGGCCGCGGCCCTGGTCGGGCCGAAGGCGGGGATGCCCGATCCCTCCAGCGCGTCGACCGCCCCTGCGACGAGCCCCGCCTCGGGGCCGATCACCGCCAGGTCGACGCCGTTCTCCCGGGCCGCGGCCACGATCGCGGCCGGGTCGTCGGCCGCCACCGCGGGCAGGCACTCCGCGTCGGCGGCGATCCCCGCGTTGCCGGGCGCGCAGAGGACGTCGCTGACCTGTGGCGAGCGCCGCAGCGCCCGCACGATCGCGTGCTCGCGCCCGCCTCCGCCTACGACCAGCGCCTTCAACGCCTGGCTACAGCGAGCCGGCCAGGTCGCCGGCCGGAATCGCGGCAAGCGTCTGGCTGGTCATCGTCCCGCGCGAGCCGAGCTCCACCGAGACCTTCGCCATCGTCTTGTCGTCGGGCGCCTCGACCACGGTGACGAAGTCGTACTGCCCGAGGGTGGCGTACTGAGAGATCACCTTCACCCCCATCTGTTCGACCTCGCGGTTCACCTCGTCGATCCGCCCCGGGTTGTTCTTCAGCGTCCGCACGCCCTCAGCGGTCAAGTTCGTGAGCATCAGGTACGTCGGCATCGTGCCCCCTTCAGGTCGAAAATTCAGCCTCCACCACAACCGTACTTGACCGTCCGCGGGCTAGGAGGGATTGGCGAAACTAGCGTGCGTGGCTGGCGAGCGCCGGACCAAGCGGGGCAAGGACGCAGGGAGGCCGAATAGCAGCGCTATTCGGCCGACCGAGGACGCCGCCACGCGCAGCGTCCGCCGCCGCCAGACGCGTGCGGGAGTTTTATCCAAGCCCTCCTAGTACGCGTAGTAGCCGGCGTGGATGTGGTCGCAGTGGTCCGGCAGGGCGAAGGCCGGGCCGGGGCCGTCGAGGTCGAAGCAGTAGATCAGCTCGGTCGGGTGCAGCGGCGCCGGCAGCTGGGCGAGGGAGTAGCCGAGCTCGGCGCAGGGGGCGGTGGTCGAGGTGTCGGTGCAGGAGACGCCGTCGACCGAGGCGATGTCCATCGCCCGGCCGTAGAAGTGGTTGGAGACGTTGCCCGAGGCGGTCATCTCGGAGTGGTCGGAGCGCAGGGCGGAGATCGTGATCTGGTGGTCCCTGGTTATCAGCGCCAGCAGGCTGACCACGCGCTGGTCGAGCAGGCCGGCCTGGATGTCCCGCAGCTCGAGGCTGTTGGAGAGGGTGAGGTTGGCCCAGTTGATCTGGGAGGCGGTGTCGCCGGGGAGGATGATCGTCCATTCCTTGCTGGTGACCGCGCACTTGCCGGCCAGCTCGTCGGCCTCGTTGGCGACGGCGTCGACGTACCAGGCGGCCTGGTTGTGGGTGAAGACGCCGGCGTCGATCGAGCCGCGGGACCACATCAGCCGCGCCAGCGTCGCCGCCGAGTCCGCGACGTCGCCGTGGCGGATGCGGCCGTCTTCGTCGCCGTCGACCGCGTAGCGGCTCCACTCCATCTCGTCGAGGCCGAGGGGACCGAGGGTGCGCAGCTGCTTCGCGTTCATCCCGCGGCCGAAGTTCGACTCCAGGCGGGCGATCGCGGCCAGCGTCCAGACCCCGCGCCTGCCGAGTTCGTAGCGGCCGGCGGCGGCCTCGAATGCGCTCAGGTAGCCCTCCGGGATCTGCTTCTCGAAGCCGGCGGCGGGGCTGCACTTGAAGACCTTGATCTGCGGCGAGAGGGTGAGGGTGGTGTAGCTGCCCCCGACTTCGTCGGCGTAGCAGCCGGCGTTCTGCAGCACCTCTTCGACGTACCAGTCGGCGTGGTTGTAGGCGAAGATCGCGCCCCAGACGTCGGCCGGCATGCCGGCGGCGCTGAGGTAGCGGGCGGCGGCGTAGATCGCGTCTTCGGGGTTGCTCGGGTCCTTGACCCCGTCGCCGTTGGCGTCGACCCCGTACATCGCCCAGGTCGATGGCATGAACTGCATCCAGCCGACGGCGCCGGCGGAGGAGGGGCCGAGGTTGGTCCCGAAGGCGGTCTCGATCGCGTTGATCCCGGCCAGGACCGCCGGGCCCTGCGGGCCGAGGGCGTATTGCTCGGAGGCGTGCTGGTAGATCGGGATCAGCACCGGCGGCACGCCGCCGATCGCGCAGCTCGAGCTCGGCAGCGAGGGGATCGTGAAGGCGCCGGGGCCGGGCGCGGTGGTGGCGTCGGCTTCGGGCGCCGCTTCGGTTTCGGCTTCGGGAGCTTCGGCTTCGGCACCGCCTGCGCCTGCGCCGGCGTCGAGCCCGCCGCTCGGCGGCGGCGCCTTCGTCGCCGGGGCCGGCGGCGGCACCAGGGTTTCGTTCTGCTTGACCGGCGGTTCGTTCGCTTCGCTCGGAGCGGCCGGGGCTTCGAGCGCCGTCCCCGGCGTCGGCGCGGCGGCGGCGTCGACCGCTTCGGCCCGGGCCACGGCGACCGGGAGCGCCAGCGCCGCGGTCGCCGCCGCGGTCGCCATCACCGCCTTGATCTTGCCGGCGGGCTCCATCAGCCGAGGACGTTGACCACTCGCCACTGCTTGTTCTTCAGCTGTTCCATCTCCAGCCGCAGCTCGCTGGTGGCGCCGACCCGCAGCAGCGAGACGCTGACCGGATAGATGCGGTCGTGCGAGGGGGCGGGGACGACGTTGAGGACCTTCGCCTGCGGGACCTCGATCCCGGCGGGCTGGCGGGGCGGCCGCTGCAGCAGCGCCTTCGTCACGTCCGGCACCGCGGTCGCCTTGAAGGCCTTGCGCACCGTGCCCTTGTCGGCGCCGGTCTCGTAGACGACGAAGGCGCCGGCGAACTTGCGGGCGACGGCGATCGCCGCGGGACCCGCGGGCGGGCCGTCGACGGCGGCGGGGGCCGACGAGGTGGTGGCAGCGGCGGCGGGCTGTGCGGCCGGGTTGGTGGAGAAGGTGTCGGTGGCCGGGTTGCCGGTGTTCCCCGCGGCGGCGGCAGCGTCGCCGGCGACCGCTTCTGCGCCGGCGGCTGCCGGGGAGCCGCCGGCCGCCGGCGCCTTGAAGACCGGCGTAGCCCCCTGCAGGGTCGGGTCGGGTTCGGGCTTCGGCGCGGCTTTCGCCGGGGCGGGCTGCGGCGCCGGTGCGCTCGTCACCGCGACCGGCGAGGCGGGGGCGGGCTCGCTCCCTCCCGAAGCGGTCAGCGAGTAACCGCCGATCCCCAGTCCCAGCGCCAGCACGACGGCACCGCCGGCGACGGCGGCGCGACCGGCGTCGCTGAAGCTCCGGAAGTAGTCCTCAGCCGGCCAGAGGACGCGGTCGCGCAGGGCCAGCGAGAGGTCCTCGAAGGCCTCCGCCTGACGCCGCCGCGGGCGCGCGTTGATCGGGGTCTGGTCGTCGTTCATCGGGTCTCGCCGGTGCTCTCCCTAAGCCTAGATTGCCCAGGTCAATTAAAGAGCACCTGCATGCGGTTCTTGTTTCGGCAGAAAAGGCCGGGAAAATGAGCCCTGAAATGGAGTAGGGCGTCAGGCTGCGGCCGCCGCCGGCGCCTGCGTCCGCTCGAAGACGATCTCGCCTTCGCGGGCGTCGACCCGGACCGCGTCGCCCTCGCCGAACTCGCCCTCGAGGATCTTCAGCGCCAGCTTGTCGACCAGCTGCTTCTGGATCACCCGCTTCAGCGGCCGCGCCCCGTAGGTGGGGTCGTAGCCGAGGTTGCCGAGCAGGGTGCGGGCGTCGTCGGAGAGCTCGATCGAGATCCCGCGCTCGCGCACCCGGCCGACCAGCTGGTCGACCTGGAGCTCGACGATGCGGCCGATGTCGGCCTTCGAGAGCCGGTGGAAGATCACCGTGTCGTCGATCCGGTTGAGGAACTCCGGCTTGAAGGTCGCCGCCAGCACCTCTTCGATCCCCTCGCGGATCTTCTCGTCGACCTGCTCGCCGACGATCCGGTCGGAGCCGACGTTGGAGGTCATGATCAGGACCGTGTTGGTGAAGCTGACGGTGCGCCCTTGGCCATCGGTTAGCCGCCCGTCGTCCATCAGCTGCAGCAGCGTGTTGAAGACGTCCGGGTGGGCCTTCTCGATCTCGTCCAGCAGCACCACCGCGTATGGCCGGCGCCGCACCGCCTCGGTCAGCTGACCACCCTCCTCGTAGCCGACATAGCCGGGGGGCGCGCCGATCAGTCGCGCCACCGTGTGCTTCTCCATGTACTCGGACATGTCGAGGCGGACGATCGCCTGCTCGGAGTCGAACATGAACTCGGCCAGCGCCTTCGCCAGCTCGGTCTTGCCGACCCCCGTCGGGCCGAGGAAGAGGAAGCTGCCGATCGGC
>JAICSS010000026.1 GCA_025936755.1 Solirubrobacterales bacterium
GCGGCGTTCCGCGCTTGTGCGCCTCGTTCATCATGTCCTAGTGGATCTCCTGGATGAGCTCGCCCAAGAGCGCGGTGCGGACGGGATCCAGGCCTGAGTCGGGCTCGTCGAAGAGCACGATGTCGGGGTCCAGCACCAGCGCGCGGGCGAAGCCGGCCCGCTTGCGCATCCCGCCGGAGAGCTCGTTGGGCATCTTGTCGGAGGAGCCCTCGAGGCCGACCTCGCGCAGGCGCCGGTTGACGATCTCGCCGATCTCCTCCTCGCCTTTGTCGGTGTGCTGCCGCAGCGGGAAGGCGACGTTGTCGTAGATGTTCATCGAGCCGAACAGGGCCCCGTCCTGGAACAGCAGGCCGAACTTTTTCCGCACCTCGAAGAGTTCGTCGTCGGTCATGTTCGGGATCGACTCGCCGTGGACGAGGACGTCGCCGGAATCCGGGTAGAGCAGCCCGACGATGTGCTTGATCAAGACGCTCTTGCCGGTGCCCGAGGGGCCGAGCACCATCGAGACCTGGTCCTCCGGCAGCCCCAGGTTGAGCCCGTTGAGGATGCGGGCGCGGCCGAACTGCTTGACCAGGTCGATGATCTCGATCGCGTCCTCGCCGCCGTGGTCGCGCTTGACCCCGGTGTGGAATTTGTAGGGGTCGTGATCGCGCGGGTTGACCCCGGGGATGACGAAGTCGCGCCCCATCACGGCGCCGTCCTCGCTCACGTAGGGGCTTTCGTCGCGGGGCGCCCGCTCGTCGGTGACGACCTCCGGCGGCGCTTCCGCGCTCGAGGTCGCCTCGTCCTGCAGGTCTTCTTCTTCCCGGCGGGCTTCCTCGTCCGGCAAGCGGTTCTCTTCCTCGATCGACACCTCAGCCTCCTATTGGCGCACGTGGGTTGGCTCCCCAGAAGACCAGGGTCCCGAGCATCCCGATGATGTGGACTAAGACGATGTTGAGGACCATCGACTTCGCCGTCGCGGTCCCCACCCCGACCGGCCCGCCGGAGGCGGTGTAGCCGTAGTAGCAGCCGACCAGCACGATCGCGGTCGCCATCACCATCCCCTTGATCAAGCTGAAGATCAGATCGGGCGGGTTCTGGAACATCCAGAAGATCAGGAAGTAGCCGCCCGAGGAGACGTCGCCGATCTGCTGGACGACGGCGAGGTAGCTGGCCAGGTACATGATCCCGATCCCGACCAGGTACATGAACGGGAAGGAGATCCAGGCGGCGAGCAGGCGGGTGGCGCAGAGGAAGGTGACCGGCGGCACCCCCATCACCTCGAGCGCGTCGATCTCGTCGGAGATCCGCATCGCCCCGAGCTCGGCGACGATCCCGGTCCCGACCTTGGCCGCGAGCATGTAGCCGAAGGCGTAGGGCATGATCTCGCGCAGGTCGCACCAGGCCGAGAAGACGCCGGCGTAGGCGGGCGCGCCCTGGGCGCGCAGCAGGTAGGCCCCCTCGATCCCGCACTGGAGGCCGAGGGTGAAGACGAGGCCCCAGATGATCAGCGCCGAGCCGAGGATGAGGATCCCGGCCTGGCGCAGGCTCTCGCCGAAGAAGCGGAGGACGCGGCCGCTGTAGACGAGGCCGGCGACGCGGGAGGCGAAGCGGGCGATCTCACCCGCCGAGTCGAGCCAGTTGCGCGGGATCGCGAGCCAGGCGTTCATCGGATCGTCTGCAGCTCCGGGTGGGTCGCGAGCAGGGTCTGGGTGAAGGCGTAGTTGAAGGCGAAGACGCCCATGAAGGAGATGACGACGGCCTCGTTGACGGCGCGGCCGACGCCGGCGGCGCCGCCGGACGCGGTCATCCCTTTGTAGGAGCAGACGACCGCGATCAGGGCTCCGAACAGGGTGCACTTGATCACCGAGCCCCAGAGGTCGGTGATCGAGGCGTTGGAGAAGAGGGTGGCGAAGAAACCGCCGAGCGGCTGGTGGTAGAGGGTCTCGGTGAGGATGCCGCCGCTGATCCCGAAGACCAGCGCGTAGATGTCGAGCAGCCCGGTGATCAGCATCAGCGCCAGGAAGCGCGGGACGACCAGGTTCTTGATCGGGTCGACCCCGAGCACCTGCAGGGCGTCGAGCTCCTCGCGGATCTTCCGCGCCCCGAGGTCGGCGGTGATCGCGGTGCCGGCCACCCCGGCGACGACGACGGCGGTCACGAACGGCGCGAACTCGCGGATCGAGGCGAGGACGAAGAAGCCGCCGAGCCGGTCGAGGGCGCCGAAGAGCGAGAGGAAGTTGGCCGCCTGCAACCCCGGCGCGCCGAAGCCGAAGGCGACGGTCGAGACCAGCAGCGGGAACCAGCAGAGCTGCAGCGCGAAGAGGAACTGGCCGATGAACTCCTCGCCGTAGGGATAGGGAGGCTTGACCGCGGAAACGATCGTTCGCGCGGTGAGGATCATCATCTCCCCCACCTGCTCGAACAGGGACTTGGCGGGCAGGAACGCCCTGTTGACCGCGGATCCGACCATCAATCTCCTCCGTCCGAGCCGCGACCGCACGCGCGCGGGCACCCCGCTCGGTGGCAGGAGTCTAGGGGATGCGAGCCCCCTCGCCGTTAGCTCCTTGTTGAGATCCGGCTAACCCCCGCCGAGGGGTGGAAACGCCTGCGAAACCGTGGAAACCCCGTGCTATGTTCGAGCCGCTTTGCGGGGGACCGGACGACATTCCCGGCGCACCCGCCTCCGAGCCATCGCGACCGGGTTTGCCGCGCTGGCGGTGGCGGCGCTGCTCGGTGCCTGCGGTGGCGGCGGTGGCGGCTCCGCCGAAGACGAACCGACCGGCACCTTCCACGTCAAGGTGACCGCCGCGAGCTTCCCCTCGCTGCAGCGCCTCGGCCAGACCTCCCTGCTGCGGCTCGGGGTCCGCAACACCGGCGACCGCACCGTCCCCGGCCTCACCGTCAGCTTCACGATCAAGGGGCAGGAGGGCGAAGACTCCTCGCTTCCCTTCGGGATCAGCGACCCCCAGCCGGAACTGGCCCAGCCCGACCGGCCGGTCTGGGTGCTCGCCGCGACCTACCCGCGGCTGCACGGCTCCTCGAGCCCCGGCGGCGCCTCCACCTCGAACCCGAAGACCTTCTCCTTCGGCGCCCTGAAGCCGGGAGAGACGACGCAGGCGGTCTGGAAGTTGAGCGCGGTCCGGGCCGGCAGGTACACGCTGGTCTACAAGATCGACGCCGGGCTCGGCGGCAAGGCGGTGGCGAAGACCGAAGGCGGCGTCGCCCCCGGCGGCTCCTTCACGACCGAGGTCAGCGACCGGCTGCCGGAAACCGAAGTCACCGACAGCGGCGAAATCGTTGAGATCGAGAAGGGCAAGTAGGGCCGCGACGCTGGCGGCGGTCCTCGGCGCCCTGCTGGCGCTGCCGGCCTGCGGTTCGGCGAGCGACCAGGGCCGGAGCGGCGCGAGCGGCGGCCCGGCGACCGCGAGCGCCAGGCGCGCGGTCGGCCTGAAGAAGATCGGCTCCTTCGACGCCCCGGTCTACGTCACCGGCGCCCCCGGCTTCCCGAAGCTCCTCTTCGTCGTCGAACAGCAGGGCCGGATCGCCGTCTTGAAGGGCAGCCGGCGGGCCGGCACCTTCCTCGACATCCGCGGTCTCGTCAGCTACGGCGGCGAGCGCGGCCTGCTCTCGGTCGCCTTCCCCCCGGACTATGCCCGCAGCAAGCGCTTCTACGTCTATTACACCGACGCCGAAGGCTCGATCCGCATCGACGAGTTCCGCCGCCGCACGGCCACCCGCGCCGCGGCCGGCTCCCGGCGCGAGGTGATCCGCATCCCCCATCCGGTCAACGCCAACCACAACGGCGGCCAGCTGCAGTTCCTCGGCAACCTCCTCTACTTCGGGACGGGAGACGGCGGCTCCGGCGGCGACCCGCCGAACAACGCCCAGAACAAGGACGTGCTGCTCGGGAAGCTGCTGCGGATCGACCCCCGCGCCGCCGGCGGCAGGCCCTACACGGTGCCGGCGAGCAACCCCTTCGTCGGCAAGCCCGGCCGCGACGAGATCTACAGCTACGGCCTGCGCAACCCCTTCCGCTTCTCCTTCGACACCGCCCACGCGCAGCCCCGGATCGCGATCGGCGACGTCGGCCAGAACCGGTTCGAGGAGCTCGACTACACGACCGTCGGCCGCGCCGCCGGCGCCAACTTCGGCTGGGACGCCCTCGAGGGCTTCAGCAAGTACAGCGACGAAAACAGCGGCACCCCGGACCCCGGCGGCACCGTCAAGCCGATCTTCGCCTACCCGCACAGCCGCGACGGCAGCTGCTCGATCATCGGCGGCTACGTCGTCCGCGACCCGCGCCTGCCGAGCCTGCGGGGGCGCTACGTCTACGCCGACCTCTGCGAGGGCCAGCTGCGCTCGCTCGCCCCCCACCTGAAGCGGGCCAGCGGCGACCGCAGGCTCGGCCTCCAGGTCCAGAGCCCCAGCTCCTTCGGCGAAGACCAGGACCACCGGCTCTACGTGGCCTCACTCGAAGGTCCCGTATTCCGGCTCGTCCCCCGCTGACGCGCGGGAGAATTTACTTTCTGCGCGCATCTCGTTGCATCTTTTTGTCTACACTTGCTTTCATGGCAGTCATGGCCCCGAGAGAAAGCTGGACCGACGAACGCCTCGACGACCTCGAGGGGCACATGGACGAGGGCTTCCGCGAAGTGCGCGGCGAGATCGTCGAACTGCGTTCCGAATTGGGTCGGGTACGCGAAGGGCTGGGAGAAGTAAAGGCCGAAATCAATGGCATCGACCGCACGATGCAGATCGGGTTCGGCATCATCGGCGGCGTCATGACCGCGATGCTCGGATTGCTCGGCTTGATTGCCACCCAAGTCTGAATCGCCGCTAAGGTTGGCTGACCAGCCAAACGGGCGAAGGGAGCGGTGGTGGAGAGCGGAACGGCGGAGAGAAACCCCGGAGGAAACGACGTGCCGGCCGCCGCGGCCGATTCGATCGAGGTCCACAACCCGGCGACGGGCGCGCTGATCGAGACGATCCCGGTCGACTCTCCGCAGGCGGTCGCCGCCACCGTCCAGCGGGTCCGCGCCAACCAGCCCGAGTGGGAGGCGATGGGGATCGAGGGCCGCTACCACTGGCTCGGCAAGCTGCGCGACTGGCTGCTCGACAACGAACAGCGCGTGCTCGACACGATGCAGGCCGAGACCGGCAAGGTCCGCGCCGACGCCGGCAACGAGCCCGGCTACCTCGCCGACCTGATCAACTTCTACGGCACCCGCGCCGCCGGCTTCATCGGCGAGGAGGGCGTCCGCCCCCACACTCCGCTCCTTGCCTCGAAGAAGCTGCGGATCCAGTACCGGCCGCACCCGGTGGTCGGGATCATCAGCCCCTGGAACTTTCCGCTGATCCTCTCGCTCGGCGACTCGATCCCCGCCCTGCAGGCCGGTTGCGCCGTCGTCGTCAAGCCCTCCGAGCTCACCCCGCTCGGCGTCGCCGAGGTGATCGAAGCCTGGAAGCACGAGATCGGCGGCCCCGACGTCTTCGACTGCGTCCAGGGCGTCGGCGAGACGGGCGGGGCGCTGGTCTACGAGGTCGACTTCATCCAGTTCACCGGCTCCGACCGCACCGGCCGCAAGGTGATGGCGCGGGCGGCTGAGACGCTGACCCCGGTCAGCCTCGAGCTCGGCGGCAAGGACCCGATGATCGTCCTCGCCGACGCCGACCTCGACCGTGCCGCCAACGCCGCGGCCTGGGGCGGGATGATGAACTCCGGCCAGATCTGCATGTCGGTGGAGCGGATCTACGTCGAGGAACCCGCTTACGACGCCTTCGTCGACAAGCTCACCGCCGAGGTCGGGGGGCTGCGCCAGGGCTCCGACGACGCCTCCAGCCCCAAGGACGTCGGGGCGATGACCTCGCCCAAACAGACCGCGATCGTCGAGGACCACGTCAGCGACGCCCTCGCCTCCGGCGCGCGGGCGCTGACCGGCGGCAAGCGGGTAGAGGGACCGGGCGACTACTTCGAGCCGACGGTGCTGGTCGACGTCGACCACTCGATGAAGGTGATGCGCGAGGAGACCTTCGGCCCGGTGGTCGGGGTGATGAAGGTGCGCGACGCCGAGGAGGCTCTGCAGCTGGCCAACGACAGCCGCTACGGCCTCTCCGGGTCTGTCTTCGGCGAGCGCGAGCGGGCCGAGCAGGTCGCCCGCCGGGTCGAGTGCGGCGCGATCAACGTCAACGACGTCCTCGTCAACTACTTCGCGATGGACGTGCCGATGGGCGGCTGGAAGCAGTCCGGGATCGGCACCCGCCACGGCGAAGGCGGGATCAAGAAGTACTGCCGCTCGGAGTCGCTCGTGATCACCCGCTTCGGCGGCAAGCGCGAGCCCACCTGGTACCCCTACACCAAGGGTCGCCGCCGCCTCCTCGCCCCGATCTCCCGCTTCTTCGGCGCCCGCGACTGGCGCCGCAAACTCGGCCTGCGCCGTTGAGCCTTTTCGGCTCGGTAGCCTCTTTAGGTTCATGGCCGAGCGCGATTACATAGCTGCCACTCGCGAGCGGGTCGTCGTCTTCGACGGCGGCATGGGCGCGACGCTGGAGATGTTCGACCTCACGCAGGAGGACTACGGCGGCCTCGAGGGGAAGTGCCACGAGGCGCTGGTGCTGAACCGGCCGGACGTGATCGAGGGGGTGCATACCTCGATGCTCGAGGCCGGGGCCGAGGTGGTCGAGACCGACAGCTTCCAGGGCTCGCGGCTGAAGCTCGAGGAGTGGGGGCTCGGCGAGCACACGCTGGAGATCAACACGAAGGCGGCGGAAATCGCCCGCAAGGCGGCCGGCGAGGAGCGCTTCGTCGCCGGCTCGATCGGCCCCACCGGGTTCCTTCCCGCCTCCACCGATCCGACCCTCGGCGACATCTCCTTCGGCCGCCTGGTCGAGGTCTTCGCCGAGCAGGCCCGGGGCCTGGTCGAAGGCGGCGCCGACCTGATCATGATCGAGACCGCGCAGGACATCCTCGAGGTCAAGGCGGCGATCTTCGGCGCCCGCGAGGCCTTCGCCGAGACCGGCCGGGCGCTGCCGATCCAGTGCAGCGTCTCGCTGCTGCCGAACGGCGGCAAGATGCTGCTCGGCACCGACATCCGCTCGGTGCTGACGACGCTGACCGCGCTCGAGGTCGACGTGATCGGCCTCAACTGCTCGACCGGGCCCGAGGACATGCGCGACGCGATCCGCTTCCTCGGCGAGACCTCCACGGTCCCGGTCCACTGCATCCCCAACGCCGGGCTGCCGCTGCAGGGCCCCGACGGCGAGACGATCTTCCCGGAAAAGCCCGAGCCGCTGGCGGCGACGCTGGGCGAGTTCGTCGAGCGCTACGGCGTCGGCATCGTCGGCGGCTGCTGCGGGACCACGCCAGAGCACGTCGCCGCGATCCGCGAGCGGGTCGACGGCAGGGTCCCCGGCGAGCGGCCGGCGCCGGGGCCGATCGAGGTCTCCTCGATGATGACCTCGACCCCGCTGGTGCAGGAGCCGCGCCCGACCCTGGTCGGCGAGCGGGTCAACTCCCAGGGCTCGAAGAAGGCCAAGGAACTGCTGCTCGCCGACGACTACGACGGCCTCGTCCAGGTCGCCGAAGACCAGGTCGAAGGCGGCGCCCACGTGCTCGACACCTGCGTCGCCCTGACCGAGCGCCAGGACGAGGACGAGCAGATGAGCGCGGTGGTCAAGCGGATTTCACTGACCCAGCCGGCCCCGATCCAGGTCGACTCGACCGAGCCCGAGGTGATCAAGGCCGCCCTGGAGACGATCCCCGGCCGGGCGATCGTCAACTCGATCAACCTCGAGGCCGGCCGCGGCAAGGCCGACGTCGTAATCCCGCTGGCGAAGGCCCACGGGGCGGCGCTGATCGCGCTGACGATCGACGAGGTCGGGATGGCGAAGACGGCCGAGCGCAAGGTCGAGATCGCCGAACGGATCCGCGACATCGCCTGCGGCGAGCACGGCCTCGACCCCGAGGCGCTGATCTTCGACGCCCTGACCTTCACCCTCACGACCGGCGACGAGGAGTGGAAACCCTCGGCGGTGGAGACGATCGAGGGGATCCGCCGGATCAAGGCCGAGATCCCCGGCGTCAAGACCTCGCTCGGCGTCTCCAACGTCTCCTTCGGCGTCTCGCCGCGCCCGCGGGCCGTCCTCAACTCGGTCTTCCTCCACCACTGCGTCGAGGCCGGGCTCGACCTGGCGATGGTCAACCCCAACCACATCACCCCCTACGGCGAGATCCCCGACGAGGAGCGGCAGCTGACCGACGACCTCGTCTTCAACCGCCGCGAGGACGCGCTCGAGCGCTTCATCTCCTACTTCGAGTCCAAAGGCGAGGAGGCGGAGGCCGAGACCGCCGACCCGACCGCTGGGATGGAGCCGGAGGAGGCCCTGCACTGGCACATCCTGCGCCGCAAGAAGGACGGGGTCGAGGACTGGATCGACCGCTCGGTCGAGAAGATCGGCGCCGTCCCCACCCTCAACGAGGTGCTGCTGCCGGCGATGAAGGAGGTCGGCGACAAATTCGGCGCCGGCGAACTGATCCTCCCCTTCGTCCTGCAGTCCGCCGAAGCGATGAAGCGGGCGGTGGCGCAGCTGGAGAACTACCTCGACCGGATCGACGGCCATACCAAGGGCAAAGTCGTGATCGCGACCGTCTTCGGCGACGTCCACGACATCGGCAAGTCCCTCGTCAACACGATCCTCACCAACAACGGCTACACCGTGATCGACCTCGGCAAGCAGGTCCCGGTCGACACGATCATCGAGGCCGCGGTCGAGAACGAGGCCGACGCGATCGGCCTCTCGGCCCTGCTCGTCTCGACCTCGAAGCAGATGCCGACCTGCATCGCCGAGCTGCACCAGCGCGGGCTCGACTTCCCGGTCCTGATCGGCGGCGCCGCGATCAACCGCGACTTCGGCCGCCGCACCCTCTACCCGAAGGGGAAAGAGTCCGACGAGGTCTACGAGCCCGGCGTCTTCTACTGCAAGGACGCCTTCCAGGGCCTCGACACGATGGACGCGCTGGTCGACAGCGACGCCCGCGCCTCCCTGGTCGAGCGGATCAAGGCCGAGGCCAGGCAGCTGCGCGAGAAGCCGGTCGTGGGCGACGACGCGCCGCCGACCAGCGACGACAGCGTCCGCTCCGGCGCCCGCACCGACGCGCCGGTCCCGCAGCCGCCGTACTGGGGCGTGCGCGAGGTCGCCGTCGACCTCGGGGACGTCTTCCCCTACCTCGACCGCCACGTCCTCTTCAAGCTGCACTGGGGCGGGCGCGGGGTCAAGGGCGAGGCCTGGCGCGAACTGGTCGAGGGCAACGACGAGGACGAAGGCTTCGCGGCGCGGCTGGAGCGGATGTGGCGCGAGCAGGACTACCTGCACCCGCGGGTCCGCCTCGGCTACTTCCCCTGCAACGCCGACGGCAACGAGCTGGTCGTCTTCGACCCCGAGGACCCCGAGCGCGAGCTCGAGCGGCTCGTCTTCCCGCGCCAGCCCCGCCACGACCGAATCTGCCTCGCCGACTTCTACCGGCCGCTGGACTCCGGCGAGCGCGACGTCGTCGCCCTGCAGGGGGTGACGGTCGGGCCGGAGGTGACCGAGCTGATCGAAAAGCTCGAGGCCGAAGGCGAGTTCGCCGAGCAGCTCTACGTCCACGGCCTCGGCGTCCAGTCCGCCGAGGGCCTGGCCGAGTGGCTGCACGCCGAGATCCGGCGCCAGCTCGGGATCGAGCTCGACCAGGGACGGCGCTACTCCTGGGGCTACCCCGCCTGCCCGGACCAGTCCGAGCACGAGAAGGTCTGGCGCCTGCTCGACCTGGAAGAGATCGGGATGACCCTCTCCGGCGGCTACGCGGTGATGCCGGAGCAGTCGACGGTGGCGATCGTCGCCCACCACCCGCAGGCGGTCTACTTCGGGATGAAGTCCGGCTTCATCCCCGCCGAGAAAGCGCCGGACGAGCTGATCGCCGGCACCGCGCGCGGCGGCGAGCTGCCGCCGGAGTCCGAGCCGGACTCCGGCGAGGAGGGCGAGGACGCCGAAGCGGCCCCCGCCCCCGAGCTCAGCCGCTGAACCGGTGCGGAACTTCCGCCGGGTGCAGCGCCGGGCGCTGCCAGTTGCGCCCTTCGTAGGCCTCCTCGAAGCCGGCCCGCCGCAGGTTGCGGGTGACCGCCGACCATGAGGCCAGGTCGCATTCGCCGACCTCGACGAACACGGTGTGGCAGCCGGCCCGATGGGCGTCGACCAGCCGCCTGTGCAGCAGCGCCGCGTTGCAGCCGTGCCCACGGGCGTGGGCGAGCGTCTGCCCGGCCCCGAGCTGGGCCACGCCGCCGACGATCAGCATCGAGCCGGTGGCGACGGGAACCTCGTCGGGCTCCAGCGCCGCCGTGTAGCAATGCCACCCGTCGCGCTGCGGCAGCGAGAAGAACAGCGTGCCCGCCACCAGCGGCATCTCCAGCGCTTCCGCTGCGATCGTGCTCAGGCCTTCGCCTTCGGCTTCGTCCTGGCCCAGCCTGTAGATCGTGATCCCATGATCGACCTCGAACTCCGGCGGGGAGCCGTCGCGGACCATTTTCACCCAGCCCGCTCCGCGCTCGTAACCCCTCTCCCCAAGCCAGCTTTCGGCGTCTGGCGCTCCGGGCCGTCCCGCCGCCACCGGGATCCGGTAGTCGACTTCGCGCGCCCGCATCCATTCGATCGCCGCGGCCAGGTGGCCGCCGTCGACCGCTCCCGGCTCCGCCGCACCCTGAATCTGCTGCAGCAGATGGATCTCGGGCAGGTCGCCGAAGGCGGTCGCCTGCACCGGTCCGAACCTCTCTACTTCGACCCCCGATTCGGAGATCGCTTCCGGAACTACCGAATCCCACATGTCGCGCCGGAAGCGCTGCGCGACTCTCTCCAACACTGCCGAGTCGTATCTCACGGCTCCCTTTCCCCCAGTTCGCGTGAGTTGTTGGCCGATTGCTCGACTCTATGCACATTACTGGGGACCCGTCAAGGAACCTTGCCGATCCAGTTGCGGCTTAACGAAGCGAGAAGGGGGGCCTGGCGCCAATGGATGGAAGCGCCGGCCCGCGCGCCCTCTCGTCTCAGCGATGCCGGCCTGGGAATGGTGGCGGCACGCTTACTTGCGCATACTAGATCAATACAACAGAGTTTTTTAATGCTTTAGCCCACCTTGGCATCCTAAGCTGGGGGCTGGCTGGCCCGCGCCCGCGGTTTCGGGTCGAGCCGGACGGGCGCGGCAGAAACAGCTTGTACTCTCAAGTCGCTCCAGGTCAGGCCCTCACGGACCAGGGCGGGAAGCCCCAGCGCCACCGCGGTGGCGATCTCGACCGCCTGGAGGATGACCCCGTAGGCAAGCGCGTCGGCGGTGCTGACGCTGAAGCCGGTGTGGAGGACGCTGATCACCGCCAGCTGGAAGACGCCGATGTTCGACGGCGTCGCCGGAACCACGGCGGTGACGTTGACGGCGAAGAGGACGGCCGCGGCGGCTCCGATTCCCGCCTGCCCGTCGAGGTTGAGCGCGTAGAGCAGCGCCCAGCAGGCGCCGAGCTGGATCGCCCAGGCGGTGAGTTGAGCCGCGGCCGCGGCCGTGCCGTGCCGCGGGTCGCGGAAGACCGCGAGCCCCGCCCGGACCTGGACCAGGGCCCGATGGACGGTGGCGCCGGCGCGCGCCAGGCGGCCGTTGCCGTTGCGCCGCATCAGCAGCGGCGCCACCAGGACGACGATCAGGATCAGCAGCGGCACCAGGCTGAAGGCGAAGAGCTGCTTCGTCCCGGAGTGGAAGAGCGGCGTGGTCGAGACGATGATCACCCCCAGCAGCACCAGGGCGACGAGGTTCAGCATCGTCTGCGAGACCAGGGTCCCCAGCAGGACCGGGAAGGTTTCCCGCATTCGCCCGCTGCGCCGCGCCAGGGTCATCGCGCGGGCCGGCTCCCCCAGGCGGGCCGGCAGGGTCGCCGACATCAGCACCCCGATCATCGTCGCCGAGGTGACGTCGCGGCGGCGGATCGGCCGGTTGGGCAGGGCGGCGCGCGCGATCCAGTACCAGGACGCGGCGCGGAAGAAGAGCGAGCTGGCCATCAGGGCGCAGGCGATCAGGACCCAGGTCAGGTTGGAGCGGACGATGCTTTCGACGACGTTGTCGACCCCGATCTTGCGGGCGGCGAGCAGGGTGAGGCCGACCCCGAGGACGCCGGCGACCGCAAGGCCGACCCGCCGGGCGACGGCGCGACCCTTGTTCCCGGCCCTGGCGGGCGCCGGGTCGAGCGAGGGCAGCCGCTCCGCGGGGCGTCGCGGCCCTCCGTCGGCGGGTCGCAGGCCGGCCCAGTGGGCGAACTTCTCGCTCGCCAGAGCCGGCTTCGGGGCCTCGATCGCCCGCTCGTAGACCGCAGTCACCTGGTCCGCCACCCGCGGCCATGCGTACCGCTGCGCGCTGCGACGCGCCGCTTCCCCCATCTGCTGCAGCCGCTCCGGCTCGAAGTGCACCCGCTGCAGCTCCTCGGCCAGCCGCTGCGGATCGCCAGGGGGGACGAGGAGGCCGTCGACGCCGTCGGAGACGACGTCGCTGTAGCCGGCGATCGCCGAGGCGATCACCGGCGTGCCCGCCGCGAAGGCCTCGGTCAGGACCATGCCGAAGCTCTCACCCGAGAGCGAGGGGGCGCAGAGCAGGTCGGCGCGGTGCAGCTGCGCCCAGAGCTCCTCGCGGGAGACGCGGCCGCGGATGTCCATGAAGCGGAGCAGGTCGGGGTCGGCGACGTAGCGGAGGACGTCCTCCCGTTCGGCGCCGATCAGGGTCAGCCGACAGGGAACGTGCTCGACCAGGGCGTCGAAGGCCGTGAGCAGGATCGGCAACCCCTTGCGCTCCTCCGGCCGGCCGACGAAGAGGATCTCGAGATCGCCGCTGGCCGGCTTCGGCCCGCTCGGGGCCGCGTCGACGTCGACGCCGTTGGGGACGATCGTGTACTCGCCGCCGTACCAGCGCCGGCCGGTCCAGGCGGCGGCTTCGGAGACGGCGATCCGGGCCGAGAGGCGGTTGAACACCCGGCGGGCGCCGAGGCCGGTGGCGATGTAGTTGGGCAGCGCCTTGGTCGAGTAGGCGTGGAAGGTGCCGACGATCGGGTCGCGAGCGCCGAGCGTCGCGTTCCAGCCGACCAGCGGCACCATCGGCTCGTGGACGTGGATGACGTCGAATTCGCCGCTTCGCACCAGCCGCCGCGGGGCCACCACGCCGCCGGCGGGAAACGGAGCGAGGTTGGAGACCGAGCCGTTGGCGCCGAAGCCCATCGTGCGGCCGAGCGGCATCAGGTAATCGGGCAGCTCCCGCGGTTCGGCCTGCGCCCGGTGCAGGGCGCGGCTGACCCTCCCGGGCGGGTCGACCGGAGCGAGGACACAGACATCGTGGCCTCGCCGCAGGAACTCCTCGGCGAGAGCCTCGACGTGCCGGTTCACGCCCCCCTGGAAGGACCAGGAATATGGCGAGACGAGACCTATGCGCACGGGCAACCAAGGGTAGATGATCCCCCGGCAGGCACACGAGCGATGGGAGCCCTACAGCTGGGTGGCGATCAACCCCAGCATCCCGGCGATCAGGGTGCCGATCAGACCGCCTCCGACCTGCATCATGGTCCGCTGCAGAGCGCCGAATTCGCCCCGGAGATCCCGAACGTCTCGGCGCAGCTCGCGCATTTCGCTCGCGACCGCGCCAACCCGTCCGTTGAGGTCGTCCAGTCGCGAGTCGGTCCAAGTCGATCTCATCGCCTCCATGCCCTCCAGGTTAGGGAGAAAGCTCACACGTGTGGCGCACCCAAGTGTAACTTTTCGTCTGCTGGCGTGCTTTCCCCGGATTTTGCGTCGCTCTCGGCCCAGACGAAGCCGGTGAAGACGAGCAGGTAGGCGGCGCCGATCTCCAGCACCAGCGCCCCGGAGTCGTTGGCGAGCGTCCCGACCAAGGTCGCGGCGAGGGCGCCGGCGAGGCCGGCGCGCACCGCCGCTGCTCCAGCCAGCCAGTCCCGCAACCGATCGCGGCGCCGGTAGGCGAGCAGCGCCGCCGCCAGCACCAGCGGCAGGAATGCGAGCAGGACCGGGCGGGCGAAGCTGTGGGCGGAGAGCTGGAGCCGGCGCTGGGCGACGTCGGCGAGGTCTCCCAGCCCGCCCGCGTCGAGAACGGAGCGGGTGAGGTGGGCGTTGGCGCCGCTGACCAGATCGATCAATGCGAGCAGGGCGACGACGATCACCGGCGCGACCACCGCGGCGGCGAGGAGCGGGCGCCTGCCGCGGCCGGTCATGGTGACGGCGGCGACGGCGGCGCCGACCGGGAAGACGATCGCGGCGCCGACGGCGGCGCCGAAACGGCCGGCGGCGAAGACGAAGGCGGCAAGCAGGCCGACACCCATGAAGGCGATGGCGCATCCTCGACCCGACGCCCGAGGGGCGAATCCCGTCAAACCCGCCCCCGCCCCCGCCGTCACCAGCACCGCCAGCAACGCCTCGAGCTCGTTGCCGATCCCGTAGAAGCGGACGCCGAGGCCCGGGTTCGGGCCCAGCAGCGAGAGCGTGGTCAGCGGCGAGCCGGCGATCGCGTCGGTCGCGTAGGCGGCGGCGGTGAGCGCCGCGGCGACGGCGAGGGCGCGGTACCCGCGCAGGAGCAGGAGGGTCGCCCCGGCCAGGAGCGGCGCCAGCAGGAGCACCAGCAGCCGTTCGGCGGTCTCCCCTGGTTCGATCGCCGCTGCGGGCAGGAGGACGAGCGGCAGGTAGACGAGCGCGAGCCCCGCGACCCGTACCGCCGGGCGGGCGAGGCGGCCGCGGCTGAGGAGAGCGACGATCGACAGGGCCGCGAGCCAGATGACGACGTTGAGGCCGATGACCGGGCCGCGGCGGGAGGAGATCACCGCCATCCGGGCGCCGAGCGATTCGACCGCCGGCGGATCCACCGCGCCCTCGGCTTCGATCGCCTGCCCCGACATCTCGGTGGGAGTCGGGACCCCGAAGTGGTCGAGGATCGTCGGTGCGATGTCCGTCGAGAGCACATAACCGTCGATCCGGGTGCTGTCAGAGGTGAGACTGCCGTCGAAGCCGCGGCCGGCGATCCCGATCGGCAGCGGATCGTCGCTTTCCCCGGTCGGCCGAGCGATCGCGATCAGGACGTCGTCGGGCCCGAGCTCTCTCTTCACCTTCGCGAGCTGCCGCAGCGAAGCCTCGCTGGTGAGGAGAACGCCGTTGTCGACCCCTCCCTCTCCGGTGCCAGGCGCTCCGCCCAGCGCGCAAGGGGCATGGCCGGGCCAGAAGAGCGCGATGCCGTGTCTCCTCAGCTCGAGGTCGAGAAGGAACGGTTCGATGTCCGCCGGCGCCGTTTCGGCCCGCCGCTTCGCCGCTTCCTGCCACTTCCAGCATTCGAGCCCGCGGGGCAGGTCTTCGTCGTAGAGCGAGTCGAAGACGCGGTTCCCCTGGCTGATGTCGAGGTAGGTCTGCGCGGCGGGCACCTTGCCGAGCCCGGCGCTCATCAGGCCCGGAGAGAGCCCGGCCTTTGCCAGGTCGCTCACCGTGGTCTTGGGCGGCAGCAGCAGGAGATCCGCTTCGGGGGGAGCCTGGCCTCTAGCCGCCGGCGCCGCGACTGCGAGCAGGGCGAGCGCTATCGTCACCGCGATGGCCGACCGCACGTTCGCCAAGTTCTCGTTTTTCAAGATCGATCCAGCCTGGCGTCGTCGGGACCCGGAGCTCCGCGCGGCCGACAAGGCGGAATTCCTCGCCGCCTGCGAGGACTTCGGCGTCGACCGCTCTCTGCGCGCCTACTCAACCATAGGAACGCGGGGCGACGTCGACTTGGTCCTGCTGACCCAGAGCCCGAACCTCGACGACATCCACACCTTCCACGTCGTCCTCGGCCAGAGCGGCCTCGCGAAATGGGCGACCGCCCCCCACTCCTTCCTCTCGATGACCAAACGCTCGCCCTACTCGGCCGAGGACGCGCGCCCGGAGATCTGCACCTCCGAACGCAGGTACCTCTTCCTCTATCCGATGGTCAAGCAGCGGCGCTGGTACGGGCTGGCGCCGGAGGAGCGCGGCCGGATCATGAAAAGCCACATCGAGGTCGGCCGCCGCTACCCGGAGATCACGATCAACACGACCTACTCCTACGGGATCGACGACCAGGAGTTCGTCGTCTGCTTCGAGGGCGACGACCCGGGGGAATTCCTCGACCTCGTCAACGAGCTGCGGCCGACCGAGTCGAGCGAGTACACCGAGCGGGAGACGCCGATCTTCACCTGCGTGGCGATGTCGGTCCGCAAGGCGCTCGACGCGCTCGACGGCACCCCCAGCGCGGTCGGCGCCAGCGCCTCGGCCCTCGGCTGAGGCGCCGAGTTCCCTATTCTTTCGCGCCCCATGAGCAAGATCGGAACCGAAGAGACCCCCCTGCGCGTCGCCATCGTCGGCGCCGGCCCCTCCGGCTTCTACGCCGCCGAGCACATCCTCAAGGACGGCGACCTGCACGCCCAGGTCGACCTGTTCGACCGCCTCCCCACCCCGTTCGGGCTGGTCCGCGGCGGCGTCGCCCCCGACCATCCGAAGATCAAGTCGGTGATCCGCGTCTACGAAAAAACCGCGGCACGCGAGGGCTTCCGCTTCTTCGGCAACGTCAAGGTCGGCCACGACGTCGAGGTCGAGGAGCTGGAGCGGCTCTACCACGCGATCGTCTTCACGGTCGGCTGCGAGACCGACCGCCAGCTCGGGATCCCGGGAGAGGACCTGCCCGGCAGCCACGCCGCCACCTCCTTCGTCGGCTGGTACAACGCCCACCCCGACTACGCCGACCGCGAGTTCGACCTCTCCTGCGAGCGCGCCGTCGTGATCGGCAACGGCAACGTGGCGATGGACGTCGCCCGGATGCTGGCCCTGACCGACCACGAGCTGCGCCAGACCGACACCGCCGACCACGCGATCGAGGCGCTCGACCGCAAGCAGATCCGCGAGATCGTCGTCCTCGGCCGCCGCGGGCCCGTCCAGGCCGCCTTCACCAACCCCGAGATCAAGGAGCTCGGGGAGATGGAGGACGCCGACGTCGTCGTCGACCCGGCCGAGGTCGAGCTCGACCCCGCCAGCCAGGCCTTCCTCGAGTCCGAGGAGGCCGACAAGACGACCAAGGTCAACGTCGAGACGCTGGTGGAGTTCTCCCAGCGCCAGCCGGAGGGCAAGAAGCAGCGGATCGTCCTCCGCTTCCTCGCCTCGCCGGTCGAGATCAAGGGCGAGGGCAGGGTCGAGTCGATCGTGGTCGGGCGCAACGAGCTGGTCGAAGAGGGCGGCTCGCTGCGGGCCAGGGACACCGGCGAGCGCGAAGAGCTCGAGTGCGGTCTGGTCCTGCGCTCGGTCGGCTACACCGGGATCCCGATCGAGGGCGTCCCCTTCGACGAGAAGCGCGGCCTGATCCTCAACGAAGGCGGCCGCATCCTCGACTCCCACGACGCCGGGCACAAGGTCGGCCACTACACCGCCGGCTGGATCAAGCGCGGCCCCTCGGGGGTGATCGGGACCAACAAGAAAGACGCCCTGGAGACCGTCCAGCACCTCTTCGCCGACGTCGGGTCCGGCGCCCTGCTGAACCCGGAGAACGCCGACCCCGCCGCGGTCGAGGACCTGCTGGGGCAGAAGGGCATCCGCTACGTCAGCTTCGAGGACTGGCAGGCGATCAACCAGGCCGAGGTCGGCCGCGGCGAGCCCCACGGCCGCCCGCGGGTCAAGTTCGTCCGGGTCGAGGAGATGCTCGAGACCCTCGGCGAGCCCTCCGCCACCGGCTAGTGCCCGCCGACCTCGACGAGCTGAAGGGGATGATCGAGGCCGCCCTGCCGGGCGCCGAGGTCGAGGTGATCGACGAAACCGGCACCGGCGACCACCTGCGGGCGACCGTCAGCGCATCCCAGTTCGAGGGCCTCTCCCGGCTCGACCAGCACCGCCTGGTCAAGGCCGCGGTCGAGGAGCGCTTCGACGACGGCACGATCCACGCCCTGTCGGTGAAGACCAGCGTCCCAGGCTGACGAGACTCCCTCCTCTCTACACTTCTCCCATGGCCGACCCAGAGCTGAAGAGCAAAATCGAAGAGCTGATCGCCGCCAACCCGGTCCTGCTGTTCATGAAAGGGACCCCGGACATGCCGCGCTGCGGCTTCTCGATGCGGGTGGTCCAGGTGCTGGACCAGATCGACGTCGACTACGGCGCGATCGACGTCCTGCCGGCGCTGCAGCCGCTGCGCGAAGCGACGGCGGAGATCGCCGACTGGCAGACCTTCCCCCAGCTCTACGTCAACGGCGAGCTGCTGGGCGGCTGCGACATCGTCGAGGAGATGTTCGAGTCCGGCGAGCTCGCCGAGGCCCTCGGCGCCGAGCAGCCGGAGAACGCTCAGGTGGCGCAGAACGCACCGCCGGCGCAGTCCCCGCCGCTGCAGATCGAATAGCTAGACCGCTGCTTGTTCCGCGGCGTCGTCTTTTACCTGGAAAGACGAGCCGCAGCCGCAGGCCGCAACCACGTTCGGGTTGTTGACCTGGAAGCCGGCGCCCTGGAGGCCTTCGACGTAGTCGACCTCGGAGCCGAAGACGAACTGCATGCTGACCTTGTCGACGATGACGGCGACGCCGTCGACCTCGAAGACGTTGTCGTCCTCCTTGGCCTTGTCGAAGGCGAGCGCGTACTGGAAGCCCGAGCAGCCGCCGCCGCGGACGGCGACCCGCAGCGCCTGCTCGGCGCCGTCGGGCTGAGACCCGAGCAGCTCGCCGATCTTCTCGGCGGCCTTGTCGGTAAGGGTGATCGCGGCGTTGGGCGTGTCGGTCACTTCACAAAGTGTAGCGGGATACGTCGGCGGGTCAGGCTGGTCTCCGCGTCTAGAATCGCCCTGTGAGCTCGCCTGCCGAGACCGCGGTCGTCTGCGACACGACCTGCTACCTCCCAACCGCCCTTCTGGCCGAGCGCGGGATCGAGGAGATCAGCCTCTACGTCGCCGTCGACGGGCAGCAGGAACGGGAGTCGGAGATCGGCGACTTCGACGAGTTCTACGAGCGGCTGCGGGCCTCGGAAAGCGGCGCCACCACCTCGCAGCCCTCGATCGGCGACTTCCTCGCGGTCTACGAACCGCTCCTCGCCGCAGGGCGGGAAGTCGTCTCGATCCACATCTCGGCCGGGATCTCCGGCACCTTCGAGGCCGCCGGACAGGCGCGCGAGCGGTTGATCGAGGAAGGCAAGGACGGCGAGCGGCTGCACCTGCTGGACTCCCGCTCCGCCGCCGGCGGGATGGGGCTCTGCGCGCTCGGCGCGGCCTCGGCTGCCCGGGCCGGCGCCGACGCGACCGGCGTCCTCGCCCGCGCCGAGGAGACCCGCAACGACCTCAAGATGTGGTTCGCGATCGACACCCTCGAGTACCTGCGCCGCGGCGGCCGCATCGGCGGCGCCCGCGCCTGGATCGGCAGCGCCCTGAAGATCAAGCCGATCCTCACCCTCGAAGAGGAGATCACCCCGATCGAGCGGGTCCGCACCCGCGCCCGCTCGCTCGAGCGGCTGCGCGGCTACATGCGCCAGCGGCACGAGTCCGGCGCCGACGGCTGGGTCGTCCAGTACATCCAGGACAAAGAGACCGCCGACACGATGGTCGAAGACTGCTACGAGATCTTCGGCTGCGAGCCCGCCTTCATCTCCGAGGTCGGCCCCGTCCTCGGCGCCCACGTCGGCCCCGGCCTGCTCGGCGTCGGCTCCGTGCGCACCGAGCTGATCGCCTAGGCGCTAGCGGTTCTTGCGGCGGCGCAGCATCGCCCGGGCGCCGACGAAGAACCCGACCGCGGCGGCGCCGACGATCAGCTGCTGCTTGTGGTCCTCGACCTGGCGGCGCCAGTCGGTCAGTTCGTTGACGCGGCCGCGCAGGGCCTCGACCGAGGTGCCGAGCTGGCGGCGCTTGAGCTCGATGTCGCGACGGATCTCGGCCGGGGAACGGCCCGGGGCGCCGGTGCTCACGAGGCCTCCCTTTCCAGCATCTCCTTGGTCAGCTTCGCCTCCTCGATCGCCTGCTCGGGCACCGGCGGCGCTCCGGCCTTCAGCGCTTTCGAGGCGATCCAGCCGGCCAGCGCGGCAAGCAGGAGGAAGATCGCGGCGGTGACGAAGTAGCCGGCCCAGATGTTGCCGCTGAACAGTTCTTCGCCGAGCAGCCAGGCGATTCCGTGCAGGATCATGATCAGCGCCAGGAAGGCGAAGGCGCCGGCGGCGAGGCCGACGGCGGAGCCGCGGAGGAGCTTCGCGACTTTCCCGGAAACCTCGGCCTTGGCGAGCTCGATCTCCTCGCGGACGAGGGTCGAGGCGTTCTCGGAGACCTCAACGACGAGGTCGGCGATCGAGCGCTGCTCGGGCGGCGACGGCGGTCCGGGGGGCGGAATCGGCGGCGGGTTCTGGGGTGGCTCCTGCATCGCTCGCTCCTACTCCGGTGGGTCCTCGTTGTAGATGCGGCGGTAGATCAGGGCCGCGGCCCGCGCGGCGACGATGCTCGCGAGGGCGCCGGTTCCGGCCAGGAGGCCGCTATAGACGAGGCGTTTGACCAGCTCGTTGTCCACTAGCTCAAGTCCTTCCCCATGGGAGTCGGGCAGTAAACCCTATCCGCGCGGCTCGAGGCCGTCGCAGATGGTCGTGACAAGAAGATCCCGCGCCTGGTCGAAGTCGGCCTCGGAGGCCGGGATCGTGCCGAAGATCCAGCCGGAGAGCAGCTGCTCGATCGCCCCGTAGAAGGACATCGAGGCGAACATCGGCGCCACGTCGCCGCGGAAGGCGCCGCCGGCCTGGCCGTCGGCGACGATCTTGGCGATCGACTCGTAGGCGCGCTGGATCTGCTCGAGATGGGTCTTGCCGAACGAGTTCGCCGCCCGCGTCACCTCGACGATGATCACCTTCATCAGCTCGGGGTCGTGGCGGTAGGAGTCGAAGATGAAGGTCGCCACCGCGCCCAGCTTCTCGCGCGGGCTCGCCTCCGTCTTGTCGGCCTCCTCGATCGCCGCCAGCAGGAGCGACCAGCGCTCGACGAAGAGTTCGTTCAGGACCTCGTCCTTGGAGCTGAAGTAGTGGTAGACGAGCCCGTAGGCGACCCCCGCCTCGTCGGCGATGTCGGAGACGCGGGTGGCGTGGAAGCCCTGGCGGGCGAAGACGCGGATCGCGGCGTCGAGGATGAGGCGGCGTTTGTCGGCGGGCGGCGCCTGCGCCATCAGCCCTCGCCTCCCGTCTCTTGCGGCCAGGCGTAGGCGCCCGGCTGGC
The DNA here is from genome assembly GCA_025936755.1 of Solirubrobacterales bacterium. GTDB lineage: Bacteria > Actinomycetota > Thermoleophilia > Solirubrobacterales > 70-9 > VAYN01. The sequence continues at coordinate 21,241 of JAICSS010000026.1, forward strand.
GGTTGGCGAGCGAGGGCAGCTGCTCGCGGACGCGGTCCAGCACCGCGAAGTCGAGCTCGGCGGCGACGAAGCACTCCTCGTCGGGCGCGGTGGCAAGCACCACTCCCCAGGGATCGACGATCATCGAGCGGCCGAAGGAGCTGTAGTGGGGCGGCGCCTCGCCGACCTGGTTGGGGGCGATGACGAAGAGCTGGTTCTCGATCGCCCGCGCCCGCAGCAGCACTTCCCAGTGGTCGCGGCCGGTGGCGAGGGTAAAAGCGGAGGGGACGAGGATCAGCCGCGCGCCGCGCAGGGCGAGGATGCGGACGAGCTCGGGGAAGCGGAGGTCGTAACAGACGGTGAGGCCGGCGACCAGGTCGCCGGCCGGCGCCGCCACCACTTCGTTGCCGGCCCGCTCGTGGACGGACTCGCGGTAGGAGACGCCGCCGGCATCGACGTCGAACATGTGGATCTTGCGGTAGACGGCGAGGTCCTCGCCCTGCGGGTCGATCAGGACTGAGGTGTTGGAAGCCTTCTCCCCCTCGCCCCGCTCGGAGATGCTGCCGGCGAGCAGATAGATGCCGAGCTCGCGCGCCCACCCGCGGGCGCCGCTCAGGCTGGGGCCGTCGAGCGGCTCCGCCCCGGCGACCAGTTCGGCTCCATCGGCAAGCAGGTTCCACTTCTCCGGCAGGGCGACCAGTTCGGCGCCGTCAGCTGCCGCCGCCCGCACCAGCCGCTCGGCTGCGGCCAGGTTCCGCTCCTTGTCGCCATTCGAATTCAGCTGTACCGCCGCTACGAGCACCGCCAGGTCCCTCCGTTGATTGACCAGTCAATCAGGAGGAGAAGTATATGAGCGTCCTCTACGTGTGTCGGCTGATCAGATCAGAGCGTGGCGACCGCCTCGACCTCGATCATCATCTCGGGACGCGCAAGCGCAGTGACCTCCAGGGCGGTCGAGGCCGGCTGCGGGCCCTCGATGAAACGGCTCTTGACCTGTATGTAGTCGCGGAGCCGACCGATGTCCGTCAGGAACACGGTCAACTTGACGACGTCGGCGAAGGTGGCGCCCGCTTCCTCCAGCACCGCCTGCAGGTTCTGGAACACCTGCTCTGCCTGCGCCTCGAAATCCCCCTCGCCGACCAGTTGTCCCTCTGCGGAAACCGGCGCCTGGCCGGAGACGAAGACGAGCGTTTGCGAGCCCTCGACCTTCCAGCCCTGCGAGAAACCGGCGCGATCCTGCCATGACCATGGGTTCAGCTGCGTCTTCTCCATCTCTCGATCCTCCGGATTAGCCGTTTGCGTTTTGCCAGGATTACCTAGAGACCCATCGTCCGGGCGACTATCCGGTCGAAGAGCGGCGTCGGGAGCAGCGGTTTGAGGCGTGCCTGCACCTTGGCGTCGAGGCCGACCAGGTAGCGCGTCTTCGGCCGGTCCGATTCCAGCGCGTGGGCGATCGCCTTCGCCACCTTCTCCGGCGGGATCCCGCGCGCGGCGGTGTCCTCGATCACCTTGCGGAACTTCTCGATCGCGGCGCCGTAGAGGAGATCGGTCTTCGGCGCCTTGGCTTCGATCTCGGTCGCTTTGCGCTGGCCGCGCTCCCAGATCGGCGTGTCGATCGAGCCGGGCTCGACGATCGCGACCTCGATCCCCCAGGGACGCAGCTCCTGGCGGAAGACGTCGCCGATCGCCTCGGTCCCGAACTTGGAGGCGTGGTAGGGACCGCCGAAGGGGAAGGCGATGCGGCCGCCGATCGAGCTGAGGAAGACGATCCGGCCTTCGGCGCGGCGGATCTGCGGCAGCAGCGCCTGCGTCACCGCCACGTAGGCGACGAGGTTGACCTCGAGCTGGTGGCGGAAGTCCTCCAGCGGGATCGTCTCCAGCGGCCCGGGGATGGCGACGCCGGCGTTGTTGACAAGGCCGTGGAGGCCGTCCGGGCTCCCGCGCTCGACCTGCTCGGCCGCGGCGGCGATCTGCTCGGGCTCGGTGACGTCGAGGAAGACCGGCGTCAGCCGCTCCGACCCCTCCCCCCGCAGGCTCTCCGCGTCCTCGGGCCTGCGGACGCCCGCGAAGACCCGCCAGCCGGAGCCGTCGAGCCGCAAAGCGGTGGCCCGGCCGATCCCGGTCGAGGCTCCGGTGACGAGTACGGATCGCATCCCCTGAGGCTATGACGTTCCCGGAAAGCGCGGCCTGTCGGGCGCCGGCAGGGGGAGAGATCGGCGCTTCCGATTCTCGACACAACAGGGTGGGGCGGGAATCGGACACGCGAAGCAGGCGAGCCTGGGAGCTGGCGGCGAGGCAGCACGGCATCGTCACCCGCCGGCAGTTGCTGGCGCTGGGCTTCGGACGGAGGTCGATCGAACATCGGGTGGCACGGGGACGCCTCTTCCCGGTGAGCCTCGGCGTCTACGCGGTCGGCTGGCCAGGGCTCAACCGGAGGCGCCAGTGGATGGCGGCGGTCCTGGCGGGCGGGGACGGCGCGGCTCTGAGCCATCGCAGCGCGGCGGCGTTGTGGGGGATAGGCGAAGAGGGCGGGTGGATCGAGATCAGCGTTCGCCGGCGCTGCGAACTGCGGCGGCCCGGGATCCGGTTCCGCGGCCGGCCGAGCTTGTCACCGGATGACATCGTGCTCCACGACGAGATCCCGGTTACCTCACCAGCGCAGACGCTGGTCGATCTCGCGACCGAGCTCGGCCCCGTGCCGCTGGAGCGAGCGGTGAACGACGCCGACAAGCGCGACCTGATCGATCCGGAGGCCTTGCGAGCAGAGCTCATTCGCTTTCGCGGCAACCCTGGGATCCGCCTCCTGCGCCACCTGCTCGACAGGCTCTTCTTCCGACTCTCGGACTCGGACCTGGAGGTCTATTTCCGTCGCATCGTCAGGGCCGCGAAGCTCCCGATGCCACTCACCAAACAGAGGGTCAACGGGTTCGAAGTCGACTTCTTCTGGCCTGACCTCGGGCTCGTCGTGGAGACGGACGGCCTTCGCTACCACCGCACGCCCTCTGCGCAGCTTCGGGACGCCCGCCGCGACCGGGCGCACGTGATGGCGGGGATGACGCCGCTGCGCTTCACGCATTACGAGGTCCGCTACGAACCCGGCCGCGTCCGCGCAGCGCTCGTCAGGACGATCGCGATGCTGCAGAAGCGCACCCGATTTCGACCACAGCCCGCTGGGGCGGGAATCCGATGCGATGCCTGACCACAGCGGCAACGGCGTAACCTTCGTGCCGTCGTGCACGAGACCAGCAAGGACGACGCCGAGCGCAAGCAGGTCACCGTCCTGTTCGCCGACGTCAGCGGCTCCATGGACCTCGCCGAGCAGGAGGACCCGGAGGAGTGGCGCAAGATCATGCAGCGCTTCTTCTCGATCCTCGCCGACACCGTGACCCGCTTCGAGGGGACCGTCGACAAGTTCACCGGCGACGGGATCATGGCGATCTTCGGCGCCCCGGTCGCCCACGAGGACCACGCCCGCCGCGCCTGTTACGCCGCCCTGCAGATGCTCGACGACGTCGCCGAGTACGCGGCCGGGCTGCGCCGCGCCAAGGGGCTCAACTTCTCGACCCGGATCGGGATCAACTCCGGCGAGGTCGTCGCCGGCGCGATCGGCGAAGGCGGCGGCGCCTACACCGCGATCGGCCACACCGTCGGCCTGGCGCAGCGGATGGAGGCGCTGGCCGAGCCGGGCAAGGCCTACCTGACCGAGCACACCGCCAAGCTCGCCCGCGGCTACCTCGACCTGCGCGACCTCGGCGAGTTCGAGATCAAGGGCGCGAGCCAGCCGGTCCAGGTCTTCGAGCTCGCCGGGGTCGGCGAGGCGCGCTCGCGGCTGGACCTCGCCCGCGAGCGCGGCTTCTCCCGCTTCGTCGGGCGCGAGCGCGAGCTGGCGAAGCTGGAGGAGGCGCTGGGGCGGTCGCAGGCCGGCGAAGCCGCCGCGGTCGGTGTCGTCGCCGAGCCGGGGGTCGGCAAGAGCCGGCTCTACCTGGAGTTCGTCGAGCGCTGCCGCAGCGAAGGGGTCGAGGTCTTCGAGGCCCAGGGCCAGGCCCACGGCACGGCGATCCCGTTCATGCCGATCCTGCAGATGCTGCGCTCCTTCTTCGGCATCGCCGACAACGAGCCCGAGCAGCTGGCGCGGGAGAAGATCGCCGGCCGGGCGCTGCTGCTCGACCCCTCCTTCGCCGAGGACCTGCCGCTGATGTTCGACTTCCTCGGCGTACCCGACCCCGAGCGGCCGGTGCCGCAGATGAGCCCGGAGGCCCGCCAGCGCTCCCTCGCCGAAGTCCTCTGCCGCCTCGTCGGCAAGCCCTCGCGGCGGAAGACCCTGATGCTCGTCTTCGAGGACCTGCACTGGGTCGACGAGGGCAGCCAGGCGATGCTGAACGGGCTGATCGAGGGGTTCGGCGGCACCAAGACGCTGGTCCTCTTCAACTACCGCCCCGAGTACTCGCCGCCCTGGGAGGAGGCGGACTGCTTCGAGGCGCTGGAGCTGGCGCCGCTGCGGCGCGAGGACACGCGCGAGCTGCTGCGCGACCTCGCCGGCGAGGACCCCTCGCTCGACGGGCTCGACGAGCCGATCCACGAGCGAACCGGCGGCAACCCGTTCTTCATCGAGGAGATCGTCCGCGAGCTGGCCGAGGCCGGCTACCTGGAGGGCGAGCGGGGCGCCTACCGCCTCGCCCGCCCGATCGAGGGCGCCGGCGTGCCGGTGACCGTGCAGGCGGTCCTGGCGGCCCGGATCGACCGCCTCGGCGCCGACGCCAAGCAGCTGCTCCAGGTCGCCTCGGTCCTCGGCAAGGAGGTGGGCGAGGAGGCGCTGGCGATGGCCGCCGGTCTCGACGCCGGGGCGATGGAGGGGGCGCTGCGGGCGCTGGTCGACGGCGGCTTCCTCTACGAAGCCCAGCTCTACCCGGAGCGGCTGCTCGCCTTCCGCCACCCGCTGACCCGCGAGGTCGCCTACGGCACCCAGCTCGCCGAGCAGCGGGCCGCCACCCACGCCGCGGCGGCGCGGGCGCTGATCGAGCTGGAGGCGCCCGAGCGCTACGACGAGCTCTCGGCACTGATCGCCGACCACCTGCGCCAGGGCGGCGAGACGCTCGAGGCCGCGCGCTGGTCGGCCCGCGCCGCCCACTGGGCCGGCCACAGCCGCCCGCACGACGCATTGGGGCTCTGGCACAACGTGATGGAGCTGACCGACGAGATGGAGGAGAACGAGGAGGTCGCGGCGCTGGCGATCCACTCGCGGCTGCTGCAGCTGCAGTACGCCTGGCGAGTAGGGATGAGCCGGGAAGAAGAAGGGAGGCTGGCCATCGAAGCCGAGGAGATCGCACTGCGGCACGACGATCTCCATTCGCTGGTGCTGCTGCGGGTGGCAACCTCGGTCCGCCCTGGCCTCGACCATCACGCCGACGCGTGGCTCGCGGCGGTGCGAGAGACGGTCGAGCTCGCCGACCGTACCGGCGACCGTCACCTTCGCGCGGCGGTCCGCTCCGCCGGTGCCTACGCATACCTTTGCGCCGGGGACTTCGGAGGCTTCGAGGCCGCTCTGGACGAGCTGCTGGAGCTGGTCGGTGACGACGGCTCCATCGGAGCGGGCATCATCCTCGGCAGCCCGATCGCCTGGGGCCTGATGGGGAAGGGCATGGTGCGACGTGAGCAGGGTCGCTACAAGGAGGCCGAAGAGCTCTTTGACCGCGCTCTGCAACTGACCCTCGAAGAGGACGACCCGGAGACCGCGAGCTGGGTGCGCAGCAACCAGGCGGGGCTACTAGCCATCCGCGGCGACATCGAGGGCGGGCTGGCGGTGGCGCGGCGGAACTGCGAGCTGACCGACCGCCTCGGTGACGTCTTCTCGCGCAGCCTTGCCCTCACCAATCTGGGCTGGGTCCATCTCCTCGCCGAAGAAGGTGAGGCTGCCCTGAGGGCGATCGAGGAGGCCGAGCGTCTCTATCGCGAAGAGATGGGCAGCGGCGGAGAGATGGAGGGCTGGCGCGCGCAGATGCGGGCGCGGGCGCTGCTCGCGGTCGGTCGCAACGACGAGGCGTTGGAGGCGGCAGAATACTCCGTTCGAGTCTCGTGCGAGCGGGGCATGCTCTGGACCTACCCGGTAGCGCTGCTGAACCTGGCTCGCGCTCGCGCCGCCTGCGGCCTGGACGGAGTCGGCGAGGCACTGGCTGACGCGACCCGCATCGCCCGCCAGACCGAGGCCGTCAGCCTGCTCGCCGATATCCAGAAAGAGGAAGAGGAACTAGCGCCAATCTTGTAGCGGAGCGTTAGCGCCGGCGCTCGAGCTCGGCGACCATCAGCTTCGTGTGCAGGGCCGCGATCAGGTCCTTCAGCGGCTGGGCGCCGGCTTCGAGCATCTCGACCACGCGCTCCGGCGGCACCTCGCCGGCGAGGCGTTCCATCACCACGTCGACCTCGAGCCGGACCAGCTCTTCCAGCGCGGTCTTGTAACGGAGGGTGTCGTAGACGGTGAAGCCGATCTGCTCGTCGTAGCCGCCGGCGCGGAAGCGGCCGATCGCCTCGATGATCGTCACGTCGGAGGGCGAGTAGCCGCGGCTGTTCGGAGTCAGCACCTCGAGCTCGGCGAGACGGTCCAGCACCTCCTTGGGGAGGCCGTAGCGCCTGCTGACCTCGGCGGCGCTGGTGCGGGAGCGCTCGCCGGCGAGGGCGCGGTCGAGGATCTGGTCGCCCAGCTCGAGCATCGCTTCGGCCCGGCCGGGGTTCTCGTCGAGGACGTTCTTGATCGCCTTCAGCGGCAGGTAGCGCTCCTCCTGCAGGCGCTTGATCAGCTTGATCCGGTCGACGAACTCGGGCGGGTAGTAGGCCATGTTGCGGCTGGTCTTGACCGGCTCCGGCAAGAGGCCCTCCCGCAGGTAGTGCTTGATCGTCGGCGCCGGCACCCCGGAGGCCTCGGCCAGCTCGCGCATCCGCAGGAGCCCGTCGTTCTGTTGGGTATCTGGGGTCCCGGTGGCGCTCATGCGCGGAACTCCCCCTGCGGCGTCGCGGCGGGGCCGGCGGCGGCGCCGGACTCCAGCATCGCCGCGACCTCCTCCGCGGAGTAGCCGACCTCGCGCAGGACCGCCTCGGTGTGCTCGCCGAAGGCGGGCGCCGGGCGGGTCGGGTCGGCGGGGGTGCGGGAGAGCTTCACCGGGTGGCCGAGCTGGCGCACCGTCCCCAGCTCGGGCTGCTCGACCTCGACCACCATCCCCCGCTCTCGCACCAGGTCGGAGTCGAGCGCTTCGTCGAGGTCGAGGACCGGCTCGATGCAGCAGTCGCGCTCGTCGTTGAACGCTTTCCACTCGGCCCGGGTGCGCGAGCGGAAGACGGCGGCGACCTCGGCCCAGGCTTCGGAGCCCGGCGCCTCGAACTGCTTCTCGACCAGGTCGGGGCGCCCGGCGCCCTCGCAGAAGGCGGCCCAGAACTTCGGCTCCAGGGCGCCGCAGGTGACCCAGCCGTCGGCGGCCTCGTAGGGCAGGTAACAGACGAGGCCGCCGGCGAGCTGCTGCTCGCCGCGCCGCGGCACCTCGCCGTCGCAGAAGTAGCGGCCGGCGACCATCGCCAGCCAGGAGAGGGCGCCGTCGGCCATCGAGACGTCGACCATCTGCCCCTCGCCGGAGCGCTCGCGCTCGTGCAGCGCCGCCATCACCCCGAAGGCGGCCATCAGGGCGCCGCCGCCGAGGTCGGCGATCTGGCCGGCCGGCTGCACCGGCGGGCCGTCCCCGGCGCCGGTCAGGCCGAGCAGGCCGACGAGGCCGAGGTAGTTCATGTCGTGGCCGGCCCGCTGGGCGTAGGGGCCGTCCTGGCCGTAGCCGGTGATCGCGCAGTAAACGACCCGCGGGTTCGCCTCGCGCATGCGCTCGTAGCCGACGCCGAGCTTGTCGAGGACGCCGGGGCGGAAGCCGTCGAGGACGACGTCGTGGGCGGCGACCAGCCGCAGCAGCGCCTCCCTCCCCCGCTCGCTCTTGAGGTCGAGCCGGACCGAACGCTTGCCGCGGTTGAGCGAGAGGTAGAGCGAGGAGCGCGTTCCCAGCGCCTGCTGCTCGTCGCCGCCGTAGTAGGGCGGCGCCCAGCGGATGTAGTCGCCCATGCCGGTGTCCTCGACCTTCAGCACCTCGGCGCCGAGGTCGGCGAGCAGCAGCGAGCAGAAGCCGCCTGGCAGCAGCCGGGTCAGGTCGAGGACCCTGACGTCTGAGAGGGGGAGGTCCGCCATCGGGCGGTCCGCCTAGGCCGCTGCCCGTTTGGGGACGCCCAGCAGCTCCCGCGCCTCGGCGACGCTGGCCGGCCGCCGGCCGACGTCTTCGGCCATCTGCCGCGCCTTCGCGATCAGCTCGCCGTTGGACTTGCACATCTCCCCGCTCGGCAGGTAGAGGTTGTCCTCGACCCCGGCGCGGACGTTGCCGCCGAGGACCAGCGAGGAGGCGAGCAGCTTCCACTGGTCGCGGGAGATCCCGATCACCTGCCACTGGTTCGGGCCCTCGGGCCCGCCGGGGATCTGGTCCGACATCAGGGTGACGTTGCGCGGGGTCGGCCGGATCCCGCCGGTCACCCCCATCACCAGCGAGATCTGCAGCGGCGGCTCCAGCAGCCCCATGTCGACCAGCGGGTCGAGGTTGGCGACGTGGCCGGAATCGAAGCACTCGTGCTCGGGCTTGACCCCCAGCTCCTTCATCGCCGTCAGGAACTCGATGATCGTGTCGAAGCTGTTCTCGAAGACCGCCTTGAAGACGAAGTCCTTGCGCCGCTTGGAGTACTTGGCGTAGTTCATCGAGCTCATGTTCAGCGCCGCGACGTCGGGGCGGCAGGCGCGCAGGTACTCGATCCGCTTCTCGAGCGGGATCCCGATCGCCCCGGTCGAGTAGTTGACGATCACGTCGCCGACCTCGGCCAGGATCGCCGCCGTGATCGCCTGGAAGTCCTCGACCTCGTAGGAGGGCGTGCCGTCGGGCTTGCGGGCGTGGATGTGGATCTGCGAGGCGCCCTCGTCGACCGCGCGCCGCGCCTCGGCCGCGTACTCCTCCGGCGTGTAGGGGATCGCCGGGCACTGGTCGCGGTTGGCGATCACGCCGCTGATCGAGCAGCTGATGATCACCGGGTCGTCAAACGAGCTCATACCGACCTCACCTCCTGGGCCTCCGGCACCGACGGCTCCACCTCGACGTACACGACCTCGATCGGCAGGCGGTCCAGAGCGCGCTCCATCGCCTTCATGCTTTTGGTCCAGTTACCGGCCAGCGCAGCGTCTGCTTGCTCCGCCTCCTCCCCCGACAGCACCCGCGCCCTGCCCTCCACCACCTCGCCGGTCGGCCGGCCGCGAAGGTTGCAGGGGCATACGCGGATGTGAGGGTCGCGACGAATCCGTTTTACCTTTGCGCTTCGCGGCTCCGAGCGAAAGTAGAGGCGACCGGAGGCGAGGCCGAAGTTGACCGGCGTCGGGACGGGCTCCCCCGAGCGCTTGAAAGTGACGACGAGGCACTGGCGCGCGCCGCGGAAGCCATCGAGGTCGGTGGCGGTGCCAGGACGCCTGGCGACCTCGAACGCATTGCGGTGGCGCATCCGATCGAGGGCCCTGTACTGGAGGTCGACCAGCCGCTTCATACGGGCATCACCCCATGGCGTTTCTTCGGCTTCTCGACGTGCTTGTTCCGGGCCATCTGCAGCGCCCTGGCGATCGTCGGGCGGGTCTCCCGCGGGTCGATGATGTCGTCGATGACGGCGTTGCCGGCGGCGATGTAGGGGTCGATCTGCTGGCGGACCGCGTTCAGCATCGCCTCCTTGGTCGCCTCGGGGTCCTCGGAGGCCTCGATCGCCGAGCGGCCGATGATTTCGACCGCGCCCTCGGCGCCCATGACCGAGATCTCCGCCCCGGGCCAGGCGACGATCAGGTCCGGCTCATAGGCCTTGCCGCACATCACGTAGTAGCCGGCGCCGTAGGCCTTGCGGACGACGACGGTCACCTTCGGCACGGTGGCGCGGCTCACGGCGTAGAGCATCTTCGCCCCGTGGCGGATGATCCCGGCGTGCTCGACCTTCGAGCCGACCATGAAGCCGGGGACGTCCTGGAGGAAGACGAGCGGGATGTTGAAGGCGTCGCAGAGGTTGATGAAGCGGGCGGCCTTGTCGGCGGAGTCGTTGTCGAGGACGCCGGCCAGCTGCTTGGGCTGGTTGGCGACGATCCCCGCCGGCTGGCCGCCGAAGCGGGCGAAGCAGGTGATCACGTTCTTGGCGAACTTCGGCTTCAGGTCGAACCAGTCGCCGTCGTCGACGATCTCGCGGATCACGTCGTACATGTCGTAGGGCTGCCGCGGGGACTCGGGAACGATCTCCATCAGCTTCTCGGAGGCGCGGTCGACCGGGTCGGAGACGCCGACCAGCGGCGGCCGCTCCTCGCAGTTGGCCGGGAAGTAGGAGAGGTACTTGCGGACCGAGGCGATGCACTCCTCGTCGTCGGCGACCTCCAGGTCCCCCACCCCCGACTTGCGGCAGTGGACCTTGGCGCCGCCGAGGTCCTCCATCGAGATCTCCTCGCCGGTCACGGCTTTGGTCAGGTGGGGGCCGGCGAGCGCCATCGCGCCCTGGCCGGAGACCATCGGCACGAAGTCCGAGAGCGCCGGGATGTAGGCGGTGCCGGCGGCGCAGGGGCCCATCATCGCCGCCACCATCGGGACGACGCCCGACATTTCGACCTCCTCGCGGAAGAGGTGGCCGGAGCCGGCGAAGAGCGAGCCCGCCGCCTCCTGGATGCGGGCGCCGGCGCTGTCGAGCAGCCAGACGAACGGCATCCGCTTCTGCAGCGCCATCTCGCGCAGGCGGGTGACCTTGAGCTCGCCGGTCATCCCCATCGAGCCGGCCATCACCGTGAAGTCGTAGGCGGCAATGCAAGTCGCGCGTCCGTCGACGTCGCCCCAGCCGGTGACGACACCGTCGGCCGGCGCCTCGACCCCGTCCATCGCCCGCTGAGCGAAGTGCGGCCGGCCGTGGATCCCCATCTCGACGAAGGTGCCCTCGTCGACCAAC
>JAICSS010000002.1 GCA_025936755.1 Solirubrobacterales bacterium
CGCGACCACTACCTCGACGTCGAGGTCGACCTCTCCGAGGTGGTCTTCATCGCCACCGCGAACCTGGTCGACCCGATCCCGGCGCCGCTGCTGGACCGGATGGAGCTGATCTCCTTCGACGGCTACACGACCGAGGAGAAGCTGGCGATCGCCCGCGGCTACCTGCTTCCCCGGCAGCTGAAGCGGAACGGGCTGAAGGCCGAGGAGGTCGAGGTCTCCGACGAGTTGCTGCGCGCGGTCGTCTCCGAGTACACCCGCGAGGCGGGCGTGCGCCGGCTCGAGCGCGAGATCGGCAAGCTCGTCCGCTCGGCGGCGACGAAGATCGCCGCCGGCGAGGCGGACGGCAAGATCGTGGTCGACACGGACGCCCTGCGCGAGGCGCTGGGCCGGCAGAAGTTCTTCCAGGAGTCGGTCGAGCGGACCGCGATCCCGGGAGTCTCCACCGGCCTGGCCGTCACGGGCGCCGGCGGCGACATCCTCTTCATCGAGGCGACCGCGATGGACGGCGACAAGGGTCTCGTCCTGACCGGCCAGCTCGGCGACGTGATGAAGGAGTCGGCGCGGATCGCCCTCTCCTACGTGCGGGCGCACCGCGAGGAGCTGGGGATCGAGCCGGACGCGTTCCAGCGCGAGTTCCACCTCCACGTCCCCGCCGGGGCGATCCCCAAGGACGGCCCCAGCGCCGGCACGGCGATGACGACGGCGCTGGTCTCGCTGCTGACCGGGCGGCCGGTCAAGCACACGGTCGGGATGACCGGCGAGGTCACCCTCCAGGGCCGGGTCCTGCCGATCGGCGGGCTGAAGCAGAAGGTGCTGGCGGCGCACGCGGCCGGGCTGACCGAGGTGATCCTGCCCGAGCGCAACCGCGGCGACCTCGACGAGGTGCCGGAGGAGGTGCGCGAGCAGATGACCTTCCACCCGGTGATGAGCATCGGCGAGGTGCTGGCGCTGGCGCTGGAGCCGGCGGGGAAGGGCCACGAGGCGATGGCGGCGTAGATGTCCCCCCGCTGCCGCAACTGCTCGCCGGTGCCGCCCGATCTGCGGGCGGCCGCCGGCCTGCTCGAGCGCCGCTGGACGATGGCGACGATCTACGCCTGCTCCAGCGGCGCCTCCCGCTTCAACGAGTTCCGCCAGTCCCTCCCCGGCGTCTCCCCCACCACCCTCTCCGACCGCCTCGAACAGCTGCAGGCCGCCGGGATCGTCGAGCGCCACCTGGTTCCCGGCCGCCCGCCCCACACCGAGTACACCCTCACCCCCCGCGGCGAACGCGTCGCGCAGGCCGTCGCCGGCCTCCTCCAGCGCTGAGACCTAGAGCTGGCTGCGGACGCCGGGCTCGCGCTCGACGCCGCCGAGCTCCGCGTCGAGGCGGGCTGCGGGCGGGATGCGGCCGTCGCCGCGGCGGCCGAGGGGGAGGACGGTGGGGCCGCCGGCGTCCTCCAGCGCCATCGCCAGCGCCGCGTAGAGCGCCAGGGCGCAGAGGGCGACGCCGACGACGCCGGCGAGGTCTTCCCAGCTGCCGCTGCCGCTCAACTCGTAGACGCCGGTGACGGCGAAGCGCAGCGCCGCCCCGCCGAGGACGGCCGCCGGCACCAGCTTCGCCGCCGAGGCGGCGGCGGCCGGGATCAGCATCGCCGTCGCCGCGAGGAGGAGGAAGAGGCCGAGCGCGTCGCTGGCCGCCCCCGGCGGGCTGGTGAGCACGATCAGCCCGGTCGTCAGCCAGGTGCCGCAGAGGATCCCCATCCCGGTGCCGACGACGACGTCGCAGGCGAGGTAGCCGAAGATCGAGGTGAGGAGCTGCAGCGGGAAGACGAAGGCGATCAGGGCGAGGGCGACCGCCTGGCCTTCTTCGGCTTCGAGCCAGCCGAGCTGCAGGCCCGAGAGCAGCAGGGTCGCGCCGGCGAGGCCGACGAAGCCGAGCGGCAGCGGGTTGGCGAGCGGGCGCAGGACGATCCGCGCCTGGGTCCCGTAGCGGCCCTCGCCCGCCTCCCTCACGCGACGACCAGCGCCTGCGGCGCCGCCTCCTTCATCCGCGACTTCAGCCAGGCCATCTGCGTCGCCGTCTCTTCCTCGCATCCTTCGACCACTTCGAGCAGCTCCGCGTCGCGGGCGCCCTGGGCCGCCTGCGCGACCAGGGTCCAGGAGACGTCGACCTCGGCCGCCATCAGGTAGAGGTCGTGCAGGTCCCGCAGCAGCCCGATCGGCCCTTCCCGGGTCCCCTTGAAGAGCTCGCTGTGGAGGCGGTCGGGCTCCTCGGCCTCCTCCTCGCCGTAGCGCTCGGCGAACGGCTGCAGCTTCTCGGCATGGCGGTCGCACTGCTCGGCCAGGGTCCCGGAGATGTGGAAGATGTCGGCCTCTTCGGCGTGGCCCTCGCCAACTTCGCGGAAGGCACGGGCGAGGTCGAGCTGGGAGCGGTGGAGGAAGCCGAGGTAGTGGGCGAGCTGCACCTCAGCCACCCACCCGGGAGGTCGCCTCGGCCCGCTCGCCGCCGGCCGTCGCCGGCACGCCGTCGCCGACCGGCGCCGAGGCGGTGTTGGTCGGCGCCGGCGCCGGCTCGCCGTCGCCGGCGCCGATCCGGTCCAGCCGCACCGCCCCGATCTTGAACAGCGGCTGCTTGGAGACCGGGTCCCAGGCCGTGATCGTCAGCTCGTTGGCGGCGCGCACCCGGGCCGAGCCGGTGTCCCAGCTGCCGTAGTGGAAGGGGACGAAGACGACGCCGGGGCGGATCCCGCTCAACCGCGCCTTCGCCACCAGGGCGCCGCGGGGAGAGGAGACCTGCACCTCGTCCCCCTCGGCGATCCCCAGCGGGGCGGCGTCGCCGGGGTGAACCTCGACCCAGACGTCGGGCGCCGCGGCGTCCAGCTGCGGGGCGCGGCCGGTCTTGGTCCGGGTGTGGAAATGGAAGACGGTGCGCCCGGTCGTCAGCAGCAGCGGGTGCTCCTCGCTCGGCACCTCGGGCGAGGGCCGGTAGGGGATCGCGTGGAGGAAGGCCCGGCCTTCGGGTTCCTTCGCCCGGTATTCGTCCTCGGTCTGGGCGGCGCCCGTGGTCAGGTCGTGGCCGAAGGTCTCCGAGAAGTCGGGGTAGGTGTTGAAGTCGGCGTCGGTGTAGAGGCGCTCGGTCCCCTCCGGATGCTCCTCGTTGCAGGGCCACTGGACCGGCCCCCGCCGCAGCTTCTCGTAGGTCATCCCGGTGTAGTCGCAGGGGCGGCCGCGGCTGCACTCCTTCCAGGCCTCGAAGGCGCCCTCCGGGTCGCTCCACTTGACCAGCGGCTCGCCGTCCCTGTCGCGGAAGTCCATGCGGCGGGCGTAGTCGAGGAAGATCTCCAGGTCCGCTTTCGCTTCCCCGGGCGGGTCGACCGCCTTCTCGGAGAGGTGGACGGTGCGGTCGACGTTGGTGAAGGTGCCGGTCTTCTCGCCCCAGGTGGCGGCCGGGAGGACGAGGTCGGCGAGCGCCGCGGTCTCGGTCATGAACAGGTCCTGGACGACGACGAAGAGGTCGTCCTTGGCGAGGATCTCGCGCACCCGGCTCAACTCCGGCAGCGAGACCGCCGGGTTGGTGGCGCTGATCCAGAGCAGCTCGATCGAACCCTGCTCGGCGTAGCGGAAGATCTGCATCGCGTGGGTCGGCGGCGCCCAGTGCGGGATCTTCTCCACCTCGACGTTCCAGACCTCGGCCAGCTCTTCGATGTGGCTTTCGTTGTCCCAGTTGCGGAAGCCGGGAAGGTCGCCGTTGGCGCCGGTCTCGCGGGTGTTCTGCGCGGTCGGCTGCCCGTTCATCTGGCAGAGCCCGCAGCCGGGGCGGCCGATCATCCCCCGCAGCAGGTGGATGTCGTTGACGCCGCAGCCGGCGGCGGTCGCCTGGTTGGACTGGTAGAAGCCCTGCAGGACGGTCGAGAAGAGGCGCTCGCAGGTGCCGAGCAGCTCCGCCGCCTCGCGCACCTGCCGCGCCTCGACCCCGCAGATCTCCGCCACCTTCTCCGGCGTGTAGGGGTCGACGGTCCCTTCCAGCTCTTCGAAGCCCATGGTGTGCGCTTTGACGTAGGGCTCGTCGATCCAGCCGTTGTCGATCAGCTCCCGGATCAGCCCGTTGGTCAGCGCCTGGTTGGTGCCGTTGCGGACCGCGAGGTGGACGTCGGCCTCCCTGGCGACCGGGGTCGGGCGGGGGTCGACGGCGAGCATCCGCGGCGGGTCGGGGCCGGCGCGGCGGTCGAGCATCCGCATCCAGAGGACCGTCTGCGTCTCGGCGACGTTGTGGCCCCAGAGGGCGAGGGCGTCGCAGTGGTCGACGTCGGCGTAGGAGCCGGGCTGGCCGTCGGTCCCGAAGCTGGCTTTAAGCGTCGCCCCCGCGGTCGCCGTGCAGAGGCGGGTGTTGCCGTCCATGTGCGGGGTGCCGAGGCCGGCCTTGCCGAGCACCCCGAGCGTGTAGTAGTCCTCGAGGAAGAGCTGGCCGGAGGTGTAGAAGCCGAAGCGGCCCCAGCCGCCGGGCCCGTCGAGCAGCTCCTTGGAGCGGGCGACGAGGGCGTCCATCGCCGTCTCCCAGTCGACCTCGCGCAGCTCGCCGCCGGAGCGCAGCAGCGGCCGCGTCAGCCGATCGGGGCTGTTGTTCGCCTGCCAGCCGTAGAGGTCTTTGGGGTCGACGCGGCCGTGGTTGACGCGGTCGTCAGCGCGGCCGCGGACGCCTACGATGCGGCCGTCCTTGACGGCGATGTCGAGGCCGTCGCCGTTGGAGTGGAGGATCGAGGCCGCCTGCACCCAGCGTTCGACGTCCTCGGGCGCGAGGCCCCCGTCGAGGAAGGTGTCGACGCGGACCGGCCACGGCTCACCGGCGCCGTACGGAGTTCGCTCCCCCCAGGGATCTGCGATGCGATCCACCACCCCAGCCAAGTACCCACGCGGGGCGCGGATAAGCAGACGAACTGGGTAGAGGAGGCGCATGAGGGAGCTGCTGCACGACGCCCACGGCCGGCGGATCTCGGATCTGCGGGTCTCGGTCACCGACCGCTGCAACTTCCGCTGCCAGTACTGCATGCCGGCCGAGGGCCTTCCCTGGCTGGAGCGGGAGGAGGTCCTGCGCTTCGAGGAGATCGCGCGCCTGGTCTCGCTGCTGGTCGGGCTGGGGATCGAGGACGTCCGCCTCACCGGCGGCGAGCCGCTGGTCCGCCGCGGCTTTCCCGCCCTGGTCGCGATGCTGGCGGCGATCGACGGGATCCGCGACCTCGCCCTGACCACCAACGGCTACCTGCTCGAGCGCGACGCCGGGGCGCTGGCCGCCGCCGGGGTCGGCCGCGTCAACGTCTCCGTCGACTCCCTGCAGCGCGACCGCTTCTTCGCCCTCACCCGGCGCGACGCCCTGCCCCGGGTCCTGCGCGGGATCGAGGCGGTTGCCGCCCATCCCGAGGTGCGCCCGATCAAGGTCAACGCGGTGGCGATGCGCGACTTCACCGAGGCGGAGATCGCCCGCTTCTGCGAGTTCGCCCGCTCGACCTCCTTCCAGGTCCGCTTCATCGAGTTCATGCCGCTCGACGGCGACCGCGCCTGGCGCCCCGACGCGGTCCTCAGCGGCGCCGAGCTGCGAGCGGCGATCGAGGCGATCCACCCGCTCGAGGAGCTGCCGCGCGAGCCGGCGGCGACGGCGCGGGTCTTCCGCTTCGCCGACGGGGAGGGGGAGATCGGGTTCGTCAACCCGGTCTCGGAACCGTTCTGCGCCGACTGCAACCGCCTCCGGCTCACCGCCGACGGCAAGCTCCGCACCTGTCTCTTCTCCCTCCACGAGACCGACCTGCGGGGACCGCTGCGGGCGGGCGCCGACGACGGCGAGCTGGCGGGGCTGATCCGCGGGGCGGTCTGGCGCAAGGAGCTGAAGCACCGGGTCGGCGAGCCGGGCTTCCGGCCGCCGCCGCGGACGATGAGCGCGATCGGCGGATGACGGTGGACGGACCCGCGGAGCGGAGCGAGAGCCGGCCGCTGGCGGCGCTGCGCGAGCTCTCCGGCGGCCTCGGCGACACCGGCCTCTTCATCCCGATCGCGGTCGCGATGATCCTCCTCAACGGGCTCAACGCGACCGCCGTCTTCGCCGTCACCGGCCTCGTCTACCTCGGCACCGCCCTCTACTTCCGGGTCCCGGTCCCGGTGCAGCCGCTGAAGGCGTTCGCGGCGGCGGCGATCGCCCTCCACCTCTCGGCCGAAGTGCTGGCGGCGGGGGCGCTGCTGATGGCGGCGGCGATGGCGCTGCTGGCGAGCAGCGGCCTCGCCGAGTGGCTGGCGGCGCGCTTCCCGCTGGTCCTGGTCCGCGGGATCCAGGCCAGCGTCGCGCTGCTGCTGGCGAAAGCGGCGTGGGAGCTGGCGGAGAAAGGCAACTGGCCGGGGCTGCCGCCGATCGAGCCGGCGGCCGGGGTGGCGATGGCGGCGGCGGCCTGCGCGCTCCTCTTCGCCAGCCGGGCGCTCTCGCTGCCGGGCAGCCTGCTGGCCCTCGGCGGCGGCGCCGCGGTCGGGCTCGCGGTCGGCGGGATGCCGCACCTGGCGACCGGCCCGGAGGCGATCTCGCTCTCGGTCCCCCGCGACCCCGGCGCCTTCGGGACCGCGCTGACGGCGCTGGTCCTCGCCCAGATCCCCCTCACCTTCGGCAACTCGGTGGTCGCCACCGCCGACGCCGAGCGCAGCTACTTCGGCCTGCAGGCGCGGCGGGTGCGGCCCTCGCGGCTGGCCGGGTCGATCGCGATCGCCAACGCCGTCGCCGGCCTCAGCGGCGGCCTCCCGGTCTGCCACGGCGCCGGCGGCGTCACCGCTCACTACAAGCTCGGCGCTCGCACCGCGGCGGCGACGATCGCCACCGGCGGCCTCTTCGTCGCCCTCGGCCTCGGCCTCGGGGCCGGGCTGCCGGCCCTGCTGCAGGTGCTGGCGCCGGGGGCGCTGGCGGGAATGCTCGCCTTCGTCGCGATCCAGCACGGCGCCCTGGCGGCGCGGCTGGAGCGGCTCGACGACCGCCTGATCGCGGCCGGGGTCGGGGTGCTGACGCTGTTGAGCGGGAACCTGGCGATCGGCTTCGCCGCCGGCGCCGCCGTGGTCGCGGCGCGGGCGCTCTGGAGGCGCTGGCGGGCGGGCCTGCCGCTGGCGCCGCAACCGAGAGGAGAGGTGGTGCGATGAAGGCCGAAGAGTGGATCGAGCGCTTCGCCGCCGAGCTCGGGGCCCCGGCGCCGGGCGAGGAGGACTTTGCCCGGGTGCTGGAGCTGGCCTCGGTCGCCGCTCACTCCTCCGAGCGGATCGCGGCGCCCGTCGCCTGCTGGCTCGCCGGCGCGACCGGGCGCCCGCTCAACGAGCTGACCGGGATCGCGGAAGCGATCGGCGAGCCCACTCGAGGTCGGCAGGGGTGTTGACGTTGAAGAGAAGCCGCCGGGACGGGCCGAAGCCGCCGAGCTCCTCGGCCCCGAGCCGCCGCGGCTCCAGGGCGGCGAGGGTGCGGCGCATCGGTTCATTCGCCTCCAGCGCCTGCTCCAGCGCCGGCAGCAGCGAGGCCTCGTACCGGCCCGGGAACGGGTGCAGCTCGCCATCGAGCTCCGGCAGCGCCAGCGGCTCGGCGGCCGCCGCCAGGCGGGCGAGGAGCGCGGGCGCGAGGAAGGGCATGTCGCAGGCGACGGCGACCAGCGGCCGTTCGGGGAACCGGCGCAGGGCGGCGACGATGCCGGCGAGGGGATGGCGCGGCTCCTCCGGCTCCCAGACGGTCCGGCAGGGCAGCGGCGGCAGCTCCGAGCCGCGCTTGGCGACGACGACCGGCTCGAGGCCCGCTGCGGCGATCGCCGCGACCGGGTACGCGATCAGCGGCTTCCCCGCCAGCTCGGTGGTCGCCTTGGCGCCGCCGAGGC
Organism: Solirubrobacterales bacterium; assembly: GCA_025936755.1. Taxonomy (GTDB): domain Bacteria; phylum Actinomycetota; class Thermoleophilia; order Solirubrobacterales; family 70-9; genus VAYN01. Next base: position 7,857 of record JAICSS010000002.1, read on the forward strand.
GGCTGCCGCGGCCGCCGGCGAGGACCGCCCCGACGGCGATCGAGAGACCCGTCTCCTCCATCCCCGTCAGTCTGGCAGCGGCGGCGCGGCGCTGATGGCGCCGCGCCCAGTCGCGCTCGAGGAGGCGCGGAGCCGCGTGCTCTCCCGCGTCGCGCCGCTGGAGAGCGAGCCGGTGCCGCTGCGCCGGGCGCTCGGGCGCCGCCTCGCCGAGGACGTCGCCAGCGCCGAGCCGGTGCCCGCCTTCGACAACTCGGCGATGGATGGCTTCGTCCTCCGCGCTGCCGACACCCGCGAGGCGGCCCCGGAGGCGCCGGCGCGCCTGCGCCTGGTCGACGAGTCGCGGGCGGGAGCGCCGGCGGCGGGCGCGCTCGCGGCCGGCGAGGCGATGCGGATCTCGACCGGGGCGGCGGTGCCGGCCGGCGCCGACGCCGTCCTCCGCCTCGAGGAGGCGCAGCTCGACGACGGGCACCTGCTGGTCGAGGCGGCGGTGGCGCCGCGGCGGGACGTGCGCGGCGCGGGCGAGGACGTCGAGCCGGGGAGGACCCTGCTGCGAGCCGGCGCCGTCCTCGGTCCGGCCGAGCTCGGGGTGCTGGCGGCGATCGGCCGTCCGCAGGTCTCCTGCCGCCGCCGCCCCCGGGTCGCGGTGCTGACCAGCGGCGACGAGCTGGTCGAGCCCGGCGAGGCGCTGCGGCCAGGGGCGGTCCGGAACTCCAACGCGTACTCGGTGCCGGCCCTCGCCGAGCTGGCCGGCGCCGAGGTCGCGGTCGCCGGCCCCGCCCCCGACCGGGCGGAGGCGACGCGGGAGGCGCTGGCGCCGCTGCTGGAGGCCGACGCGGTCGTCGTCTGCGGCGGCGTCTCGGTCGGCGAGCACGACCACGTCAAGGGCGCCCTCGCCGAGCTCGGCGCCGCCGAGGAGTTCTGGGGCGTGGCGCTGAAGCCGGGGCGGCCGACCTGGTTCGGCAGCCGCGGGGAGACGCTGGTCTTCGGCCTTCCCGGCAACCCGGTCTCGGCGATGGTCGCCTTCCTCCTCCTCGTCCGCCCCGCCCTCGCCGCCCTCGGCGGCGGCGACCCCGCCCGGCCGCGGACCCGGGCGCGGCTCGGCGGCGACTACGACAAGCGCCCCGGCCGCACCCATGCGCTCCGCTGCCGGCTCGAGCTGCGCGAGGACGGCTGGTGGGCGCACCCGTTCCCGCGCCAGGGCTCGCACGTCCTCAGCTCGATGCTCGGCGCCGACTGCCTCGCCCTGCTCCCGGCCGGAAGCGGGCCGGCCGCGGCGGGGGACCGGGTCGAGATCGAGCTGCTGGGGGCGGGCCGGTGACCGTGCGCGTGCGCCTCTTCGCGATCCTGCGCGAGCGCCTCGGCAGCGACTCGGTCGAGGTCGAGCTGCCGGCAGGGGCGACCGTCGAGGACGCCCTGGCGGAGCTGGCGCGCGGCGAGCTCGGCGAGCTCCTGGAGCGGCTGCCGGTGCGGATGGCGGTCAACCGCGACTACGCCGAGGCGGCGACCTCTCTGTCCGAGGGCGACGAGCTGGCGCTGATCCCGCCGGTCAGCGGCGGCGCCCCCTTCCACGTCCGCGTCACCGGCGAGCCGCTCTCGCTCGACGCCCTCGCCGCCGCCGTCAACCGTCCCGAGGCCGGTGCCGTCGTCTTCTTCCAGGGGATGACCCGGGAGGTGAGCGAGCTCGAGTACGAGGCCTACCGCGAGATGGCCGAGGAGCGGATCGAGGCGATCCTGCGCGAGTGCGCCGAGCGGCACGGGCTGGAGGCGGCCGCGGCCGAGCACCGCACCGGTACCGTCCCGCTCGGCGAGCCCTCAGTGATCGTCGTCGCCGCCGCCCCCCACCGCGAGGAAGCCTTCGCGGGGGCGCGGGAGGCGATCGACAGGATCAAGGCCGAGGCGCCGATCTGGAAGCGGGAAGGAGAGACGTGGAAGACCGCCTGACCCACCTGGACGAGAACGGCGAGGCGCGGATGGTCGACGTCGGCGCCAAGCCGGCGAGCGAGCGGCGCGCCCGCGCCCGCGCCCGCCTGCGGATGAGCCCGGAGACGGCGCGCGCGGTGGCCGCCGGCGAGGGACCGAAGGGGGAGGTGCTGACCGTCGCCCGCCTGGCCGGGATCCAGGCGGCGAAGCAGACGCCGAGCCTGATCCCCCTCGCCCACCCGCTGCCGCTCACCTTCGTCGACGTCGCGGCGAGCGTCGAGGAGGAGGGCGGGACCGTCGAGCTGATCGCCGCCGCGCGCACCGTCTCCCAGACCGGGGTCGAGATGGAGGCGATGACCGCCGCCGCGGTCGCCGCCCTCGCCGTCTACGACATGGTCAAGGGGATGGAGCGCGGGGTGCGGATCGAGGAGGTCGTGCTGCTGGAGAAGAGCGGCGGGCGCACCGACTGGCGGCTGGAGGAGTGACGGCGGGCGGGGGCGAGGCGCCGCGGGCGGCGGTCCTCACCGTCAGCAGCTCCCGCGCCGGCGGCTCGGGCGAGCCGGACGAGAGCGGCGAGCGGCTGGCCGAGTTCGCCCGCGCGCTCGGGGCCGAGGTCGTCGCCCGCGAGCTGGTCCCCGACGAGCGCGAACGGATCGAAGCCCGGCTCCGCGCCTGGGCCGACGAGGAGCGCTGCGACCTCGTCCTCACCACCGGCGGCACCGGCCTCTCCCCCTCCGACGTGACGCCGGAGGCGACCCGCGCCGTCCTCCACCGCGAGGCCGCCGGCATCGCCGAGGCGATGCGCGCCGCCTCACGCGACCACACCCCCCACTGGATGCTCTCCCGCGGCATGGCCGGAACCCGCGGCGCCACCCTGATCGTCAACTTCCCCGGCAACCCGAAGGCGATCGCCGAGGCCGGCGAGCCGCTCGCGGCGACCCTCCCCCACGCCCTGGCGTTACTCCGCGGCGGTCGCTGACAGAAGGTCGAGGAGGAGCGCTTCCGGCGCTTGAGCTAATCAGGCTGCCCGCTCGAGCTCTTCGCCCCGTTCGATCAGCTCCGCGAGCGAAATGCCCAGTGCCATGCTGATCATGCGCATGGCACGGTAGGTGGGGTTGCGGTTGCCACACTCGATGTTGCTGATCTCGGTGGAATGAATGCCACTGCGATCAGCCAGCCATTCCTGGGAACGCGCCTGCCGGGTGCGCTCCTGTCGAATCGCCTTGCCCAGAGCGTCATGCCAATGATTCGCATATGGCGATTTACCGGCCATTGGAGCTGGTAGAGATACTAGCCGTCAAAAGCATTCGCTCCCGGCGAGCGGGGTAGATTGGCGCCGATGCTCTTCTACAGCCATCCGGCCTGTCTGGAGCACGATCCGCGGGAGGGGCTCCACGGGCACCCGGAGCAGCCGGCGCGGCTGCGGGCGATCGAAGCGGCGCTGGCGGCGCGGGGCTGGCTGGGATGGGAGCGGCGCGAGGCGCCGGCCGCCTCCGAGGAGGAGCTGCTGCTGGTCCATCCGCGCGAGCACGTCGCGTCGATCCGCGGGCTCTGCCGCTCCGGCGGCGGCGCGATCGACGCCGACACCTTCGCCGGGGCCGCCTCCTACGAGGCGGCGCTGCGCTCGGCCGGGGCCGCCTGCGCGATGACCCGGGCGCTGCTCGCGGGGGAGGCGAGGGTCGGCTTCGCCGCCGGGCGACCGCCCGGCCACCACGCCGAGCCCGCGCGGGCGATGGGGTTCTGCCTCTTCGACAACGTCGCCGTCGCCGCGGCGCTGGCGATCGCCGAGCTCGGGGTCGAGCGGGTCCTCGTCCTCGACTGGGACGTCCATCACGGCAACGGCACCGCCGAGATCTTCCGCCGCCGCGCCGACGTCCTCTTCGCCAGCATCCACCAGGGCGGGATCTTCCCCGGCACCGGCGCCCGCGAGGACACCGGCGCGGGCCCCGGCGAGGGCTTCACGATCAACCTGCCGGTGGCGGCGGGCGCCGGCGAGGAGGTCTGGGTCCCGCTGCTCGAGCAGGAGGTCCTCCCCGCCGCCGCTCGCTTCCGACCGCAGCTGGTCCTGATCTCCGCCGGCTTCGACGCCCACCGCGAGGATCCGCTCGCCGGGTGCCGGCTGCGGGCTTCCTCCTTCGCCCGCATGGCCGAGCTGGTCCGAGACGCCGCCGATGGCTGGGGCGCCCCGGTCGGCGCCGTCCTCGAGGGCGGCTACGACCTGACCGCCCTGGCCGACTCGGTGGTCGCGACCATGGCGGCGCTGGGCGGGGAGCATCGGGGTGCGTAGCGCCTGACGAGCGCCCGGGCTTTCTTCAGCCGGCCGGCACCCTCTTCAGCCGCAGGCTGAGGACGCGGCTGCTCGCCAGCCCGCCGGTGGGCTGGAAGGCGATGGTGAGGTGCAGCCGCACGCTCCCCTTCCGCCGCAGCGCCCGCCGCTTCGCCGGCCCCGGCACCACCCGCAGCACGACCTTGCCGGCGGCGCTGGCGGTGCGGAGCCGGGAGACCCCGCCGGAGAGGCTGACCAGGCCCGGGCCGGGCACGATCACGGCCACCGTGGCGGTGCCGCGCCGCTTGTTCAGCCGCACCCTCCCGATCGCGAAGGTGTTGTCCGGCAGCGACGTCGCCGCCGGTCCCGAGCCGCCGCCGGAGCCGCCGGAGCTTTCGGGCGCTCCTGGGGTGCCGGAGGGCGGCGGTGGAGGCGGGGGCGGCAGTCCCGGGCGCGGCACGGTCTTCGCCTCGACGACGTCGCCGGCCCCGTCGAAGCGCTTCCAGACCATCGCCAGGGTCCCGTCGGCGCCCCAGGCCGGCACCGCGTCGCCGGCGCCGCGGCCGGCCGCGGAGAGGTTGGCCGTGCTGCCGAGGGTGCCGTCGGCGGCGAGGTCGCGCCGCTGGACGATCCAGTGGGCGCCGTCGGTGCGGCTCCAGAGCACGGTCGCGTCGCCGTCGGGCGAGATCGCCAGCTGCGGGTCGGCGGCGTCGCGGCCGCCGGTGGAGAGCTGGACCGCGCCCGACCCGAGCGGCCCCGCCGCTCCCACACGCCGCGCCTGGATCACGAAGTTGCTGCCGTCGTAGCGCTCCCAGACGGCGGTGGCGACGCCGGCGCCGTCGACCGCGAGCTCCGGCTCGGCGGCGCTGCGGCCGGCGGCGGAGAGGGCGAACGCGGCCCCTTCGGGAGCGCCCGCCGGGGAGAGGTGCCGTCCCTGGACGACCCAGCTGGAGCCGTCGAAGCGCTCCCACGCCACCGTCGCCCCGCCGGACGGGCCGAGCCCGACCTGAGGCTGGACCGCGCTGCCGCCGGCGGCGGAGAGGTCGACGGGAGTCGCCAGAGTCCCGTCCGGTTCGATCCGGCGCGCCTGCACGACCGATTCGGTCCCTTCGACGAAGCGGCTCCAGACGGCGAGGGCGCTGCCGTCGGCGGCCACCGCGACCAGCGGCTCGACCGCGTCGCGGCCGGCTTCCGAGAGCCGCTGCGACGGCGCTTCGGCGGTGCCGCCGGGCGCCACCCGGCGCACCAGGACGAGGTAGTGGGAGCCGTCGAAGCGCTTGCAGACGACGGTCGCTTCGCCCGAGGGAGCGACGGCGACCTCGGGATCGAAGGCGTTCTGCCCCGAGCCGGTGAGCGTCCGCGTCGCTTCCTCGAGGGCCCCGTCGGCGGCGATCCGCCGCTCCTGGACGCGGAAGTCGGCGCCGTCCCAGCGGGTCCAGACGACCGTAGCGGTCCCGTCCGGCGCCAGCGCCACCTGCGGGGCCAGCGCGTCGCCGCCCGCGGCCGAGACCTGCATCGTGCCGCCGCGGGTGCCGTCGGCGGCGATCCGCCGCGCGAAGACCCTGAACTCGGAGCCGCTGCGGGCGCTCCAGACGACCGTCGCGGTCCCGTCCCCGGCGACCGCGACGTCCGGCCCCGATGCCATTTCCGCCGCCGCCGAGAGGTCCTCGGGCCGCGCCGCTTCCCCCGCCCCCGTGGGCGGCGGCGGCACCTTCGTCAGGTTCGGCAGCGAGACCGGCCCGGGGACGAAGACGCTGCTCTGGATCGCCCTGCGGAAGCTCTGCTGCGCCGGCGCCGAGCTCTCGATCGGCCAGTCGGCGCGCTTTTCGCCCTTGGCGAAGTTCCAGTTGAACCAGAGGAACGCCCCGATCTCCGGGTGGTGCGGCAGGTAGTCGGTCAGCATCTCCCGGATCCAGTCGGCCTTGTTGCCGCCGTACTCGCTGGAGGCCGTCTCGACGATCGCCACCGGCTTCGTCGGCGCCACGTTCCGGAGGATGCCGAGGGTCGGCGTCACCGTCTGGTCGGGGTTGATCCACCTGTCCGGCTGGGCGGGGTTGCGGCCCCAGTTGTAGGTGTCGAGGCCGACCCAGTCGACGTAGGCGTCGCCGGGGTAATAGGGGCTCGGATCGGATTCGGGGTCCGACCAGATGCTGTTGACCAGCCAGGTCCAGGTGACGTTGGCCGCCCCCTGTTCGGCGACGATTTTGTGGAACCGCCGCCAGGCTTCGACGAACAGCGGCTGCCGCCCCCACGGGTACCAGGCGCCGTTCATCTCCCACCAGGGCGCGAAGAGGAACGGGTGCCCCCAGGCCTTCGCTTCCTGCGCCCATTTTTTGATCGCCGCGTCCTGGCCGCCTTTGGCGACCTCTTCGATCGAGGTGCCGGTCAGCCCCATCGTCACCAGCGGGATCGCCCCGCGGGCCTGGGTGGCGTCCATCTCGAGCTTGTCGAAGCTGGCCCATTCCTGGCCCTGGTTGAGGATCGCGATCCTGCGGCCGGCGTGGCGCTCGAAGAGGTCCCAGGCCTGCGTGTTGCGCGGAGCGTTGCCGGTCTGGCCGTAGGTTTCGCCGCTGATCGTCGCGCCGAAGTACATCGAGGCCTCGGCGCTGCCGCCGAGGCCGGCCAGCAGCGCCAGCGCGCAGACGCAGGCGAGAGCCGTGCGGACAACACCTCCCTGGACCATTGTTCGATGCTGGCGAAAACAAGACGGTTCGTCAAGCGACCGTCCCCGCACCGGGCCCCGGCGCGCCTAGGTCTTCGGGACCGTCTTCGCCTCGACCGCGTCGCCGCTGCCGTTGAACCGCTTCCAGGTCATCGTCAGGGTGCCGTCGCCGCCCCAGGCCACGACCGGGTCGCCGGCGTCGCGGCCGGCGGCGGAGAGGGCTTCGATGGTGCTCCCGAGGGCGCCGGTGGCGGCGAAGTCGCGCCGCTGGACGATCCAGTTGCCGCCGTTGAAGCGGCTCCAGAGCACGGCCACGCGGCGGTCGGGGCCGATCGCGAGCTGGGGGTCGGCGGCGTCGCGGCCGCCGACGGAGAGCTGGGCCGGCGCCGTCAGCGCCGCCCCGGCCGGGCTCAGTTGCCGCGCCTGGACGACGAAGTTGGCGCCGTCGTAGCGGTCCCAGACGACGGTCGCCCTGCCGCCGCCGTCGATCGCCACCTGCGGCTCGGCGCTCTTGCCGCCTTCGGAGACGCTGACGGCGCCGCCTTCGAGGGCGCCGGCGGCGGTCAGCCGCTGGCGCTGGATCGCCCAGTTGGTCCCGTCGAACCGGTCCCAGACGACCGTCGCTTCCCCCTTCGGTCCCAGCGCCACCTGCGGCTGGACGGCGTTCCTGCCGGCGGCGGAGAGGCTGAACGTCCCCGCCAGGGTCCCGTCCGGCCTCACCCGCCGCTCCTGAACGATCGTCGAGGTGCCGTCGAAGCGGGTCCAGACGACGGTGGCGGTGCCGTCGCCCGCGACCTCGAGGTGGGGTTCGACCGCGTCCTGGCCGCTTTCGGAAAGCCTCTGCGCCGCCGTTTCGGCGCTGCCGTTGGGGGCGACGCGCCGCTCCTGGACCAGGTAGTGGGAGCCGTCGAACCGCTTCCAGGCGACCGTCGCTTCGCCGCTGGCGGCGACGTCGACCTGGGGGTCGAGGGCGTTCTGGCCCGAGGCCGAGAGGGTGCGGGTCGCTTCCGCCGGCGTCCCGCCGGCGGAGATCCGCCTCTCCTGGACGCGGAAGGCGGTCCCGTCCCAGCGGGCCCAGACCACGGTCGCCGTCCCGTCGGGGGCCAGCGCCACCTGGGGGGCGAGCGCGTCCGCCCCGCTGGCGGAGAGCTGCAGCGTCGCCCCGCGGGCGCCGGTGGGGCCGATCCGCCGCGCGAAAACCCTAAATTCGCCGCCGCTGCGGGCGCTCCAGACCACGGTCGTCGTGCCGCCGCCGCCGACGGCGGCGTCCGGGCCGGCGGCCATTTCCGCCGCGCTCGAGAGATCCTCCGGCCGCGCCGCTTCGCCGCTGCCGCTCGGCGGCGGCGGCACCTTCGTCCCCAGCGGCAGGTTGACCGGCGCCGAGGCGAAGACGCTGCCCTGGATTGCCGTGCGGAAGCTCTGCTGGGCCGGCGCCGAGCTCTCGATCGGCCAGTCCTCGCGCTTTTCGCCCTTCTTGAAGTTCCAGTTGAACCAGAGGTAGGCCTTGATCTCCGGGTGGTGCGGCAGGTAGTCGGTCAGCATCTCCCGGATCCAGTCGGTCTTGTTCCCCCCGTACTCGGTCGAGGCGTCCTCGACGATCGCCACCGGCTTCGTCGGCGCCACCGTCCGCAGGACCTTCAGCGTCGGCGTGATCACCTGGTCCGGGTTCTTCCAGCGGTCCGGCTGCGCCGGCATCCGCCCCCAGTTGTAGGAGTCCATGCCCGTCCAGTCGACGTAGGCGTCGCCGGGGTAGTAGCGGGTCGGGTCCGATTCGGGGTCCGACCAGATGCTGTTGACCAGCCAGGTCCAGGTGACGTTGGTCGCCCCCTGTTCGGCGACGATTCTGTGGAAGCGCCGCCAGGCTTCGACGAACCGCGGCTGCCTGCCCCAGGGGTACCAGGCGCCGTTCATCTCCCACCAGGGCGCGAAGAGGAACGGGTGGCCCCAGGCCTTCGCTTCCTGCGCCCACTTCCTGATCGCCGCGTCCTGGCCGCCGCTGGCGACCTGGTCGATCGAGGTGCCGTCGAGGCCCATCGTCACCAGCGGGATCGTCCCGCGGGCGATCGTGGCTTCGACCTCGTACTTGTCGAAGCGGCCCCACTGCTGACCCTGGTTGAGGATCGCGACCTTGCGACCGGCGTGGCGCTCGAAGAGGTCCCAGGCCTGCGTGTTGTGCGGCGCGTTGCCGGTCTGGCCGTAGGTTTCGCCGCTGATCAGGGCGCCGAAGTACGTCTTCGCGCTGGCGCTGCCGCAGAGCGCCAGAAGCAGGACCAGCGCGCAGGCACAAGCCCCCGCGCTGCGGACAGATCCCCCCTGGACCATCGTTCGATGCTGGCGAAGATGCGGCGGTTCGTCAAGGCCGTTTCCGTCGCTGCGGGGCCCAACCTCGGTGCGACGCCTAGCGCCTCGCCTACCTAAGGTCTGTTCTCTGAATCTCTACCGCGATCGGCGGGCGCGGCCGGGGGCGTAGCTTCAACCTTCGTCGTCGGCTGCGGCGGCTTCTGAGCCTGGGACGGCGTTTCCGGCGCCGTCCCCCTGGGAGGGTTTTCGGGACGTCCCTTCGGCGGCGGGGGCGGGGTCGCGGACGGGGCTTCGAGGGTGCTCGGCTTTTCCGCGCCGCCGTCGCCGTCCACGTTTTCGTCCTCGGTGCCGGCGGCAGGTTCGCCTTCGGCCTTGTTTTCGCTCGCGGTTTCCTCCCCCTCGGCGGCGGCCTCGGGACGCTGCTTTTCGTGCTCTCCGCCGCTCCCTTCGACGTCCGCGCCCAGTCCCTCTGCCTTCGAGCCGGCGGGCGGGCTCGCTTCGCGACGACCCTGGCCGTGCTCGACTCCAGGCGCCGCCGCGGCGCCGCCCTGGGACCCAAACGCCCCCTTTACGCCCGGGCGGGCCGCCTTCCCGCCGGCCGCACCCGCGGCCTGAGTGCCGACCGCGCCGCCGGCCCCCTCCCCCGCCGCCCTGCCGCTGGAGGAGCCGCCCGAGCCCGGCGTCGCCGGCGCCGACTTCGAGCTTTCCTCGCCCGGGAGGCCGAGATGGATGACGCCGCTGCGGTCGGCCGCGGTCACCCCGACCGCCGCCACCACCGCCGCCGTCGCGACCCCTTTGACCGCGGCCGAGGTGACGACCGTCTTCGCCGCGCCGCCGCCGAGGGTGGCCGCGAGGCTGCCGCCGCCGGCCCCGCCCGCCGCCGCCTGCGAGCCGCCGCCGAGGAGGCCCTGCAGCATTCCCGCCGCCGCGACCGCCGGCAGCGGCGCCAGCGCCGCGAAGTCCTCCTGGCGGTTCTCGATGTCGTCGCGGAAGCGGCGGCAATGGGCGCAGGAGCGCAGGTGCGCGCGCACGTCGCGCCGGCGGATCACCCGGCCATCCCCCTCCGAAAGCGCACTCGTCACCGTCTCGCAGCTCATCTCACGCCCTTCCTCCATCTGCCGCAGGCTCTGCCGCGCCTCGTAGAGCGTCTGCCTGGCGACCCCGCCGGAGGTGCCGAGGGCGACGGCGATCTCCCCGAAGTCCAGCCCCGACATCTCCCGCATCACCAGCACCTCGCGCTGGCGCTCCGGCAGCTCGCGCAGGTCGGCCAGCAGCCGCCGCAGCCGTTCCCGCGTCGCCGCGTCCTCGGCCAGCCCGTGGCCCGGCGCCACCTGCTCGACGTCGAGCTGGCTCGTCTCCCGCCGGCGCCGCAGCAGGTCGATCGACTCGTTGTGGGCGATCCGGTACAGCCACGGCTTCAGGTCGATCCTGCGCTCCTCGCCCGGCAGCGCCCGCAGCACCTTGATCATCGTGTTCTGCAGCGCGTCCTGGGCGTCCTCGGGGTTGCCGACGATCGCCAGGGCGAAGCGGTAGAGGGGCTGGTGATAGCGACGGAAGATCGCCGCGAAGGCGCGCTCGTCGCCGCCGACCGCGCGCCGCGTCAGCCGCTCGTCGGAGAGCAGGCTGCTGAAGCCCGGTGCGGCTGCTGCTTCGCTCATATCTCGATCTTCCCATCGCGGGCCATCCGATCAAGGGCAGGGGCGTACGGACTCCCCCTAAACGGTCGGCCACTCTCGCTTGTCAGCGCCTTTCTGAAAACCGCGGACGACTTATGACCTGACTTATCCGCCTCTCTCCCCGTTTGTTAGGGAAATCAGTCCAATGGCGGGCGAGGCCGCCGCCGGAAGAGGAGGAAGGCAAATGGTCGGAGCGCTGATCGGGCTTCTCGTCATCGTCGCGATCGCGCTGGTGCTGCTCAAGGTCGCCGTCGCCGGAGGGATCCTCGGCCTGATCGCGCTGGTCCTCCTGATCCTCCTCCTGCTCGGGCGCATCTGAAAGCCCGCGCGCGACCAGAAAAAACTCCCTTGGTTATGGCCCGACGGGCTGGGTAGCGAAGGGGCCATGACCGACCTGCTCCTGGGCCCGATCCTCCGCCACGTCTCCGACACCGAGGCGACGGTCTGGGTCGAGACCTCCGGAGCCTGCGAGGTCGAGGTCCTCGGCCACCGCGAGCCCACCTTCCGGGTCGAGGGACACCACTACGCCCTGGTCTGCGTCGGCGGCCTCGAGCCGGCCTCGCGCAACGAGTACGAGGTCAGGCTCGACGGCGAGGTGCGCTGGCCGGAGCCCGGCTCGGACCTGCCGCCGAGCGCGATCCGCACCGTCGACGCCGACCGCAAGCTCGACGTCTACTTCGGCTCCTGCCGGGTGGCGGTCCCGCACGAGCCGCCCTTCGACCAGCCCAAAGACGTCAGCGAGGAGGGGCACGAGTACGACGCGCTCTGGGTGCTGGCGCTGCAGATGTCCGAAGGCGACCGCGACGAGTGGCCCGACCAGCTCTTCCTCCTCGGCGACCAGGTCTACGTCGACGAGGGCTCGCCGCAGACGCGGAAGAAGATCCGCGAACGCCGCGGCACCGACACCCCGCCCTTCGACGAGGTGACCGACTTCGAGGAGTACACCTGGCTCTACTGCGAGAGCTGGGAGGACCCGCTGATCCGCTGGCTCTTCTCCAACGTCTCGGTCTCGATGCTCTGGGACGACCACGACATGAGCGACGACTGGAACATCTCCCGCGGCTGGCTGCTGGAGATGCAGCAGAAGTCCTGGTGGCACCGGCGCGTGGTCGGCTGCATCTCCAGCTACTGGATCTACCAGCACATCGGCAACCTCTCCCCGCGCGAGCTGGCCGAGTCCGAGCTCTACCAGCGGATGCGCGGCAACCAGACCGGCGAGGAGGAGCTGTTCGCCTGGGCGCACCGGATCCAGGCGATGGGCGAGGGCACCCGCTGGACCTTCTGCCGCGACTTCGGCCGCACCCGGGCGATCTTCATCGACGCCCGCGCGGCCCGGGTCCTGGAGGAGGGGCGGCGGTCGATGGTCGACGACGAGGAGTGGGAGTGGATCGTCGAGAAGACCGAAGGGGACTTCGACCACCTGATCGTCTGCACGACGATCCCCTGGCTGCTCTCCCCCGCCTTCGACCGGCTCGAGGCCTGGAACGAGCGGATGGTCGAGGGCAACGCCTGGGGCGGGCCGCTGGCCTGGGCAAGCGAGAAGCTGCGGCGCGAAGTCGACTTCGACCACTGGGCCGCCTTCGGCGAGTCCTGGGCGAAGCTGCGCGACCTCCTGCACGAGGTCGCCTGCGGCAAGCGCGGCAGGGCGCCGGCCTCGGTCGTCGTCCTCTCCGGCGACGTCCACCACGCCTACCTGGCCGAGGTCGGCTTCCCGAAAGCGGCGAACGGAGCCGCGGCCGGGCGGGCGCCCGTCTACCAGGCGGTCTGCTCCCCCTACCGCAACCCGCTCGACGAAAACGAGCGCCGGGTCGTGCGCTGGGGCTTCGGCCGCCCGCTCACCGCCCTCGCGACGCTGTTGGCCCGCGCGGCCGGGGCGCCGGACCCGGGGATCCGCTGGCGCACCCTCGAGGGCCCCTACTTCGACAACCAGGTGGCGAGCCTCCACATCGACCGCCGGGCGATCTCGATGCGCCTCGACAAGACCGTGCCGGGCGAGGACGGCGACAAGGCCCTCGAGGAGACCTTCTCCCGCCGCCTCGCCTGACCCCCTGCATGAGCAAGGCGCTTGCCGGGTAGGAGCAGCCCGGCTTCATCTACCAGGAGGCGCTCGCTTTGGGAATCGAACAGGTGCGGTGGATGGTGGGAGCGGTGGCGGCGGCCGTCCTCGGCGTGCTGGTGCTGGCGCCGGGGGCTCGGGCCGACTTCCCCTCGCTCTACGGCGGCGACCTCAGCTGCGCCGCCCAGCCCGCGAACGGGAACGTCCGCCTCTGCGGCGGCGAGACGACGACCTGGGACGGCAAGACGCAGATCGACGTCAACGTCGTCCTGCCGCCGGTCCCGAGCGGCGAAGACGGCCCCTACCCGCTGATCGGCGTCTTCCACGGCTGGGGCGGCAGCAAGATCGGCCTCGAGGACGCGCGGGTCCAGGACTGGGCCGAAGCGGGCTACGCCGTCTTCAGCATCAGCGACCGCGGCTGGGGCGAAAGCTGCGGCGCCACGGACCCCGACCGGATCTCCGAACCCGAAGCCTGCGCCGCCGGCTACAACCACCTGCTCGACGACCGTTACGAGGTCCGCGACGCCCAGTACCTGATCTCGGTCCTGGCCGACGAAGGCGTCGCGATCCCGGACAAGATCGGCGCCACCGGCGTCTCCTACGGCGGCGGCATGTCGCTGGCGCTGGCGGCGCTGCGCAACCGCACGATGCTGCCCGACGGCTCCCTGGTCCCCTGGAAAAGCCCGGCGGGGACGCCGATGGAACTCGCCGCGGCGGTGCCGCAGTGGCCCTGGAGCGACCTCGCCTACTCGCTGATGCCCAACGGCAGCACCCTCGACTACCGCGTGGACAACCCCTACCGCGGCCCGGACGGCAACGCGCCGATCGGGATCGAGAAGTCCTCCTACGTGACCGGCCTCTACGGGCTCGGCCTCGCCTCCAGCAACTACGCCCCGCCCGGCACCGACCCCGGGGCCGATCTCACCACCTGGTACGGGCTGATCAACGCCGGCGAGCCCTACGACTCGAACCCGCTGGCGGCCTCGATCGTCGCCGAGATCGACGCCCACCACTCCTCCTATTACATCGACCACTCCGAGCCGCCGGCGCCGCTGCTGATGCAGAGCGGCTGGAACGACGACCTCTTCCCGGTCGACGAGTCGCTCCGCTTCTACAACCGCACCCGCGCAGTACCCCGACGACCCGATCTCGCTCTTCCTGATGGACGACGGCCACGCCCGCAGCCAGAACAAGCCCGCCGACGAGGCCCTCTTCCTGCAGCACGAGAACGCCTGGTTCGACCACTACCTGAAGGGCGTCGGGCCGGCGCCGAGCTCGAGCGCCGAAGCGCTGACCACCACCTGCCCCAAAGCGGCGGCCTCCGAAGGGCCCTTCGAGGCGGCCTCCTGGGACCAGCTCTCGCCTGGCGAGGTCCGCTTCGGCAGCGCCGCCGCCCAGACCGTGCTGCCGGGCGCGGGCGATCCCAGCATCGGCGCCACCTTCGACCCGATCGCCGGCAAAGACCCCTGCGCCACCGCCTCCGGCGCCGACCAGCCCGGCGCCGCCAACTACCGGCTGGCGGTCCCCGCGCCCGGGTTCACGCTGCTCGGCTCGCCGACCGTGATCGCCGACCTCGGCGTCGCCAACGCCGACTCCGAGCTGGCGGCGCGCCTGCTCGACGTCGGCCCCGACGGCAAGGAGCGCCTGGTCGCCCGCGGCCTCCTGCGCCCGCGCAGCGGCAGCGGCGTCGTCTTCCAACTCCACCCCCAGGGCTACCGCTTCGCCGGCGGCCACACCGTCAAGCTCGAGCTGCTCCCCTCGGACGCCCCCTACGCCCGCCCCTCCAACGCGCAGACGCCGATCACGGTCTCCAACCTCGAACTGCGCCTACCGGTCCGCGAGCAGCCCGGAGCCGTCGGCGGCCTGGTCAAGACCCCGGCGCCACCCGGCCGGGCAGCTGCCCCGCAGGCCGGCCCCGCGGGCCCCTCGACCGGCGCCGCCGGCCTCGCCGGCCGCCTCCGCGCCACCCGCAAGGCCGTCCGCGCGCCCCTCCGCTGCAGCGGCGGCCCCTGCAGCGGCAACCTCCTCGTCAGCCGCGGCAAGCTGACCCTCGCCCGCGGCTCCTACTCGCTGACCGCGGGCCCCACGCGTGCCGCCAAGCTCCGCCTCACCCGCTCCGGCCGCAAAGCGCTCGCCAAGCGCCGCCGCAGCGGCAAGCGCTCCCTCCCGATCCGCCTCCGCCTCGAAGACGCCGGCCGTCCGGCGCCGATCGACCTAGCCCGCCGCCTCCGGCTCCGGGGCTAGGGGAGCCGCCGGCAGCTTCGCTTCCCGGCGCCGTTCCCACCAGCTCCAGGCCGCCATCACGGCGCCGGCGTAGAGGCAGCCGAGGGCGACGTCGAAGAACCAGTGCTCGCCGGTCGCCATCAGCGTCAGGCCCATCGCCAGCGGATACAGGAGGAGCAGCGGGCGCAGCCAGCGGCGGCGCACCCGCTTCCAGAGGAAGAGGGCGACGAGGGTGGTGAAGGCGGTGTGCAGGGAGGGGACGGCGGCGACCAGGTTGCTGCTCGCCTGGCCCTTGTCGAAGAGCGAGGCGGTGCCGATCCCGATCACCTCCCAGCCCCTGCCGACGCTGCGGTGGATCGGGTCGATCAGGCCCATTTCGCTGGCCATCCAGGGCGGCGCCGCCGGGAAGGCGACGTAGGTGGCGAGGCCGCAGAGCGCCAGCGTCACCAGCCGCCGGGTGAAGCGCTGGAAGGCGAGGCGGTCGCGCGCCCAGAGCCAGCCGGCGAGGGCGAAGGGGACGATGAAGTAGGAGGTGTAGATGAGCGTGAAGGCGACGTCCCACCAGCTGACCGCGTAGGGGTTGTAGAGCCGTTCCTGCAGCCACACCGTCGGGACCTGACCGCCGAAGACGAAGCTGTCGAAGTCGATCATCGGGTGGTAGTGGACGCCGATCCCGAACGAGTCGGCCGCTCCCCTCGTCAGGTCATAGGCCCAGAGCACGGCGACGATCGGCAGCCAGTCGATCGCCAGCTGGAGGATTTCCCGCGGCGGCCGCCCGATCGAGGCGCAGGCGAGGGCGCCGCAGGTCCAGAGGATCACCAGCTCGCGCTGGGTCGGGATCCCGTTGGCGGCGGCCCAGAAGACCAGCCCGGTCAGGTACAGGCCGAGCGCATAGGGCCGCAGCGGCGCCCAGGAGGCGAAGCGGAAATCGGCGGCGCGATCGACCGTCGCCTCGCCTGACTTTGCCGGGGGCATGCAGGCAATCTAAGCGAAGTTCACCGGACGTCAGGCCCCGCCGGGATCTCTGCCGATATCGCCCACCGGTCAGCCGCCGGCGACCCTCGCCGCCTCGGCCGTACCGAGGTAGGGGGTGAGGACGAACCCGACCAGCTGCACACGCAGGGTCGCGTAGTCCTCGGAGCCGTCGACGAGCGCCCCTCCGAGAACCATCGAGATCGCCCCGACCAGGGCTTCCTCGGTGATCTCCGGCAGCGGCACCGCGTTCGGGTGCCGGCGCCCCTCGCCGAGCAGCTCCAGCAGCCGCGCCTGCGAGGCTCGCGCCCTCTCCCCGAGGACGACGTCGGCGGCATCGAGCCTGACCGCCAAAAGCCGCGCCTGCTCCGGCTCGGCCCGGGCGAAGTCGATGATCGCCTCGATCCCGGCCTTCACCTTCAGCGGCCACTCCCCCTTTCCCTCGCAGGCCCGCTCGAGGACGGCGAGGAAGCGGCTGGAGGCCGCTTGATGGGCGGCGGCCACGACCTCCCGCTTGTTCGCGAACTGGGCGTAGAAGGTGGTGCGCGAGACCCGCGCCCTGGCGATGACCCTGGCGACGGTGAGATCGCCATAGCCGCTGCTGGCCATCTCCCTGGCGACGGCGGCGAGGATGCGCTCCCGCTGGTGCCGTTCCACCTGCTCGGCTGTCAGATCGTGGTGCCCGCGGGGCAGCGGCCCCGTTGGCTCAACTTCGTTTTTAGGCCCTTGACCCTGCTCGCTGCCCAAGTTTTCTCCCTGCGCACCGAACCGGGCGCCGGAGGGGGATTTCCTTGTTCCAGCGCCCGGCCCGGATGCAACGGCGTCGCCGGGGATCAACGACCGCCAGTTAGAGATTTTGTCATATTTCTATGTCGAGATGCACAACAGAAAGTGCATCTCTTCCTTTTTTTAAGGCAAATACTGTAAACATCACCGTATCTTCAAGTTCCCTACTGACCCTGCGCGACGAAGGAGAGCCTGCCCAGAGGTTCGCCTCCGGCGAAGATCCCGTCTTCCCCCTGGGGACGAGCGAAGACTTCGTTCAGGATGGCCGCCGTCGTCGCGCTCAGGGCGAGGGCGGCGCCGCTGAGGGCGATCGTCCGTTGCGCCGGGTCGGCGCTCACCGCTCCCGCCGGGGGGTCGATCGAAGCGATCGCGGTCAACCCGATCTTCCCCGGGTAGGGAGGAGCCGGCTCGACGTCGGCTTCGGGTTCCAGGGCGCCGCCGTCGAAGTCGAGGCGGGCGTCCGACCAGACCACCTTGCCGCCGCCGAGCTGCAGCAGCTCGAGGCCGCCGCGGGTTTCCAGCGCGCCGTCGCCGAGATCGGCGGCCAGGCGGCCACCGAAGATCTCGAGCGTGAACGGACCGGGCCGTTCGGCCGGGAAGATCGGGTTGGCGGCGACGTGAAGCCGGTCGAGCTTGGCGAGGAAGCCGCCGTCCAGCTCCAGGGCCGCCCTCCCCTCGCCGAGGATCGCGATCGACTCAGGCTGGAAATCGGAGACCGCGGTGCCCAAGCGGGTCGCCGCGCTCGCCGGTACCCGCAGGTGGAGGCGTTTGTCGAGGCGGGCGGCGACCTTGGGCGCCAGCGTCATCGTCCCGACCCGGTAGGAGGCGCCGAAGCCGCGGCGTGAGAACTTCCCGCTCCTGGCGCTGCCGAGCTTCAGCTGCCCACCGCCGACCTTGGCCGCCAGAGGCGCGCTGCGCCGGGTGGTTTTCACCTACAGGGCCTTGAACGAGACCACCCCCCGCCCCGCCTTCAGCAGCAGCGCCCCGTCGTGGTCGACCGTGGCCCTGCCGCTGATCGGGTCGAGCTCGCCCCGCACGGCCGGGAAGGTCACGGTCCCCTTCCTCAGGGTCGCCGGTGCCCGTGCCGAGAGCTTGACCCCGTCGCGCTTCATCAGCGCCAGGAATCCCTTGTCGAGGACCAGCTTCGTCGCCCCCCCGCCGACTTCGTCGTAGCGGGCGGAGGCGGCCACGGGCAGGGCCGATCCCAGCAGTGACAGCGCCAGCACGGCTTTGACGAAGACGCGACTCATTCCTTCACCCCGCAGCTCTTGGCGATCCCGATCGTGATCGGCTTTCGTTCGGCGAAATAGAAGCTGGCGTCGGCGAGCTGGAAGCTCGCGACCGAGGTCCCCTGCGGCGCCGGGCAACTGGCGCTGAAGTAGCTCCTCTGGCTGCCGTGGAAGCGGTATTTGCGCCGCAGCGTCAGCTTGATCCGGTCGACGAACCCCCATTCGCCGAGCGCCTTCGGGAAGGCGGCGGTCAGTTCGGTCCCGAACTGGCCGTCGTGGACGTGCTTGATCGCGAAGGGGATCACGAAGGACGTGTTGAAGGGGTCGACGGTGTAGATGTGGGCGAAGAGGACGGGCTTGCCGTCGCGCTTGCCGTTGAAGACGAGGAGCCGGCCGCGGGTCGGATAGGGCCGCTGCCCGGGGAAGATGACCGAGGCCCAGAACCGGCCCGAGCCGACGAGGGCGTCGCCGCAGTTGGCCAACGCGCGCTCGGTCGAGGCCGGATCCAGTTGCTCGAGGGTGCAGGTCGGCAGCCCCTGCGAGCGCAGGGCGCCGTGGCGGTTGACCTCGATCGTCATCCGCCGCAGCTGCGGCGGCACCGAGCCGTCGACGGTGCCGACGTGGCCGGCGATGAAGACGGCGATCGGCGCCTTCTGGTGGCGCGGCAGCTCGTAGGGGAGGATCTGCCCGGTGGCGCTGAGGCGCAGGCCGCCGACCTGCACAGTCGCCGCCGCCGCCGTCGCAGCTAGAGCGACGACGGCGAGGGCGACGAAGGCTGCGCGCAGGCTCCAGGTACCGCCCACCTACTTCTTCCCGCACTGGGGAGCGACCGCCGGAGTCTTCACGTAGCGCTTCCCGTTCTGGCCGTCGAAGGCGACGATCGCCCGGTTCTTGCGCCTGCAGACGTCGGTGGAGTTGACCAGCAGGCCCTTCTTGCCGCCCTGCATGGTGAGGACGAACTTCGTCACCGGTGCGTCCGGCACGCCTTCGAAGGTGGTGCGGATCCGCCCCGACCCGAACGAGTCGATGCGACCCGCGAGGTTGACGTTGATGCGGTCGCTGTGCAGCGCCGCCACCAGGTCCGGCAGCGGGTGCGAGGAGGAGCGCAGGAACACCGGGCCCTGGATCGGACCGTCGAGCAGCGGCGTGAAGACCCGCGCGTATCCGTAGACGGAGGCCGCCGGGCACTTTTCGCCCGGCACGTCGCCGGCCGCGAACTGCACTCGCGTGCAGACCGTTTTGATGTGTTCGCTGTCGAGGAACGCCGAGTGCGGCAGGGTCACCTGCGCGCGCCCGATGTTGGCGTCCCCCTTTCGCGCGGTCAGCGTCGCCCGCAGCTTCGGGTTGTCGCCGCGCTTGGTGCCGCCGAGCAGCTTCAGCTTCAGCTTCGGCTTGAAGCCGAGCGAGGCGCAATCGGCTGCCTGGAACGGGCTGGTGACGGTGAACGGTTCGTCGTCCGCGGCCGAACCGAAGTCGACCCCCGACCCGAGCAGGGTGCTCGCGGTCGAGGTGCGGCTGCAGTCGGTCGGGTTGAGGACGAAGTCCGGCCGATCCACGTAGATGCGGATGTCCCGCGCGTGGACGACGACGCCGTCGATGATGTGGGGAATCGGATCCGAGCCGGTCGGGTCGACGAACACTTCCGCCGTCTCGGGGTTGATCTTCAGCGCCTCCCGGATCACCACCGTGCCAAGGTCGAACGGGCCGACCTTGGCCACGGTGATCGCCATGATCGAGAGCGCCGAGCCGTGGTAGGGGCCCGCCAGGTAGAGCTTGCCGGGGACGTAGGTGAGGATCGACCCGACGCCGGAGCCGACCAGCGTCCGCCCCACCTCCGAGGCGGCCGGGCAGGACGGGTTCGCGAGCTCCGCCGTCGCCGTCTTCGCCCGCGCGGCCTCGATCGCCGAATCCGGGCAGAACGGGATCCCGGCCAGCTTCCCGATCACGCCCGGGGGCAGTTTGATCGAGAAGTCGGTGAACTCCTGTTCGCCGTCGTTACGGGTGAACCTGACGTCGAACGGCGAGTAGGTGCCGGCGCTGTTGGAGAGCGTCCCGGCGCGCAGCCCCGGCCGCCAGGGGGGCTTGCCGCCGCTCGGGCAGGGGCTGCCGCCGACGCCGGAGCTGACGGTGAACGGAGATTTCAGGATGGAGACGTCCTCCGGCCCCATCGCCGACCAGGGGGTCAGTTCGGCCACCGTTTCGTAGGCGCCGCAGTTCCGCGGGGTCGAGAGCGGCGACCGCCCTCCTTCGCGGAAGTTGAGGGTGAATTTCGAGAACGGCAGCGGCGGCAGTTCGTCGAAGGTGGTGACGAGCTGGCCGGTGACCGGGTCGGGCTCGACCTTGCCGGCGGCGCGGATGATCACGCCCCGGTTCGGGACCCGGGCGACGATGTAGAGCGCCAGCAGCTTGTCGAACGGGTTCTCCGCCCCCGCGGTCGGGGTGCTCTTGTCGTCGGGCCGGGCGATGTAGAGCGAGCCTTCCGCCGGTTCGTCGAGCAACGGCGTGTCGATCCGCACCGAGCCGATCTTCGAGGAGTCCGGACAGCCGGCGCCGGGGAGCGCTTCGAGGGTCTCGCGCTTGAAGTCGGCCGGGCTGCAGGAGCCGAGCCCTTCGCCGGCGGACGGGTTGAGGGTGACCCCCTCGGGCAGCCTCACGACCGCCTTCTTCACGGTCGACTGGGCGATGCCGTCCGGGTTGCGGATCCCGTCCGTGGGGACTTCGAGGGTGAACTTGAGGCCGCTCGTGCTTTCCGCCGTGCCGGTCGACGGCTGCGCCGTCATCTTCGGCTCGAAGGGGACGTTGTCGCAACCGGTGACACCGGCGGGGTTGCCTTCTTCGTCATGCGAAAGCACTTCTTCAGCGTCCGTTTCGTCAGCCCACGATTCGGCGAAGAGCTTCGTCGCCATCGGCCCGTGGGCGCAGTCCACCGGGGTGGTGAGGAAGGCACGGCGCTGGCCGTGGTAAAGGCACGGCGGGGTATCGCCTGCGGAGGCGCACAGGACGACTTCTCCATTTTCTTGGATGTACCCGCCCCGTTCGCTGTCGTGAGCCGAATCGCCGGGAACGCCCCAGAATTCGATTTTGATGCCGGTGACGTTGAGGGTCTGGTCGATGTTGTCGGATTTGATGGTGATGCCGTAATCGCCGTCGCTGCGAAGTTCGGCGACAAGCTTGACCGGGACGATGAAAGCCCAAAAGCCGAATTCGGCGGGCGCGCCGGTGCTGGGGACGAGGTTGTAGATCGGCGAGATGAGGTCCAGGTTGCCGCCGAAGGGGCCTTTGATGGAGATCCTCGAGATCCCGATTTGGGCCTCGTTGAAGCAGCTGTTGAAGGGGCTGCGGAAGAATTCCTCCTGGGTGCACTGCGGTACGGCGAACGGGTCTCCGACCAGGCCGGGGAACTCCATCGAGTAGGCCCGCCTGGGGGTTTCACCAGCCGGGATCAGGGTCGTTTCTTCGAGTGGGTCTGGGACCGTGTCGAACTTGAATTCGTTGACGACTTTGAACGGGTGCGACCCGGCCTGCAGGGCGTCGCTGCCGTCCTGGTTCTCGAACCTCTGGTCGAAGCTGCCGGATTCGATGTTGAACACGCCCGGGTTGGCGGCGGCGGCGGGGACGCCGACGAGGGCAATCGAGACAAGCGCCAAGAAGAGCGCGCTGGTGATCTTGAAGCGAGTCATCGTCCTGTTCTCCTTGCTCATCTCGTCCTCAGCCGTTCTTCCTGGTCGATTTCTTCTTGCCGTGCTTCTTGTGCTTCGCCTTGCAGTGCTTCCCCTTCGCCTTGCAGTGCTTCTTTTTCTTGTGCGCGGGCGTCTTCACGTTTCCGGCGCCGTTGAAGCTCTCGCTCGCCGGCGTCGGGTCGTTCGGGGGGTTCGGCGCCGGCTGGCAGGCGTCGCCCTCGCAGGGCACCGGCCGCAGCGGCGGTTCGGGAAAGCCCCCGCCGACACGGGCCGCGTAGACGTCGTAGGAGCGGTCGGTGTCCCAGCCGACCAGCTGGTCGTCGGTGACGAAGAAGGCCGTGTCACCGTTCACGCTCGCGTCGAAGAACCGTGACTGGTGGGGCCCGGTCCCTTTCGAAAGCAGATGCGGCAACCCGTCCTCGTACTCGTAGACGTCCGGCTGGCCGTTGGAATCGTGCGCCGCCAGGCTTTCGAGGCTTTCGAAGAACACGAGCCCGTCGTCGGTGACGTTGCGCAGCGCGTGTTCGGGCCCGAAAGCGGATTCGATTCCGGAGATGAAGTAGAGGCGACCTTCCGCCGTCGGTCTCTTCCCCTGCGGCTGGCAGGAGACGCAGACCAGGCGGTCGGTGTCCTGGTCGTAGCGGTAGATCTCCTGCAGCCCGGCGTTGTCGTAGGCGGTGACGCGATCGCTCGAGGCGAAGACGAGGAAGCGCCCGTTGCGGCTGACGCGGGAGTCGCTCATGTTCGCCGTCGCCACGTAGGAGAGGCTCGGCTGACCGCCCTCGATCGACCAGGCGTAGATCTTCTGCCCCGGTCCGTTCGGCTCCCCTTCGAGGACCTGGTTGCCGGCGGTGAAGAAGCCGCGGTCGAGGTCGTGGACGCGGCGGGCGTCGGTTTCGAAGCCCACCCCGTTGACGACTTCGGTCGCCTTCCCCGGGATCTCCCCCTTCGAGATCAGCGTCAGGCGTTCGCCTTCCGGCGCCGCCCCGTCCCAGAGGTAGAGGTCGTTGCCGCTGTCTTCGTCGGCGCCTAGCAGCTGTTCTGAGCTGAGCAGCAGAGCCCGGGCGCCGTCGCCGCCCTCGAGGCCGACGACGGAGGTGCCGGGGCCGCCGTCGAGCTTGACGGTCGAGGTGCCGTCGACGCGTACGTAGTTTTCACCCCCGGAGCGGAAGTAGATCCGGGAGCCGTCCTGCGACATCACGATCAGG
This sequence comes from Solirubrobacterales bacterium, assembly GCA_025936755.1. Lineage (GTDB taxonomy): Bacteria > Actinomycetota > Thermoleophilia > Solirubrobacterales > 70-9 > VAYN01. Next base: position 30,836 of record JAICSS010000002.1, read on the forward strand.
TTGCCGCCGGCAGGGCTCTCTCCCGGCAGGATCGAGGCCAGATGCCAAGTCTCGCCGCCGTCGGTCGACTCGTAGACGCAGTCGACTTCTTCGCTGTCGCACGGCGCCTGGTCGAGCAGGTTTTCCCTCGTTTCGACCGCGTAGTGGCTGCCGTCCGCGGCCGCCTCCCATCCCGAGCCCGCGGAATTCTGCGCTTCCGTGGCGCGGGGCACGTACTTGAATTTGCCCGTGGCGGTGTCCCGCCAGTAGTCGCGGTAGATCCAGGCCTGCGCGTCCGGGTTCAGGGGCAGCTCTTCGTCGGGGCTTTCGTTCGCCCGCTCCCGCCAGTTGAACCGAACCGCGCTCAGGTCTTCGGTCACTTCGACCGCGCCGCAGACGAAGCAGTAGAGACCGCCCTTCGGGGTCATCCCCTGCGACTGCCAGCCGCTTGGCGTGCGATGGGCGATGTAGTCGGCCAGGGTTCCGCCCTTGGCGGTTTCCAGACCAGCGAAGCTGCCCTGCGATTTGTAGGTGAGCCTTTCCCCGTCGGGCGAGGCGACTCCGTAGATTTTCCAGATGTCGGCTTTGTTCTTGTCCGGGGGCGTGACCATCTCCCAGTGCCGGTTGTCGGGCAGCTGCAGGTCGCCGATGCTGGAGCCGAGATCCCCGGTCGGGGTGACGAAGCTCTTGTCCTGACCCGCGGCGGTACCGGCCCCGTTGCTCGCCACCACCCGGAAGTGGTATTCGGCGCCCGGGGTCAAGCCGGTCAGCTTCCGCTGGACGGAAACGGGTTCGTCGCCCGCGCCGGCGTCCCCGTCTTCGCTGACGGGGATCGAGCTTCCGTAGCTCGCATCGGTGCCGTATTCGATCCAGTAGGTGGAGGCCGAGTTTTCCGGGTCGACGGTGCCGCCGACGAGCGCTTCGGTACCGCCGACGAGGGCGAAGGCCGGAAGGGTGGCGACGGCGGGCGCCGCCGCCGCGGTCGTGAAGACGACCGGGCCGGCGCTGGCCGTCGCGGCGGTGTTGGAGGCGACGAGGGTGACTTCGTACTGGGTGTTCGCGTTCAGCCCGGTCGCTTCAGCCGAGACTTCGTGGTCGCTTTCGTCGGCAGGGAGCGAGCCTTCCAGCCCGGGGCAGCCCGGGTTGCATTCGAACCGCCAGTTGACGTTGAAGCCGGGGTCGGCGCCACCGGGGTTGATCTCCCCCGAGAAGTGCGCGGTATGGGCGCCGATCGTGTCGACCGGGAAGATCGAGACGACGGGGGCGTCCGGGGTGAGGGTCGTGAACGGATTGGTCCCGCGGACGACGTCTTTGCCGCCGGCGTTGGTCGCGACCACACGGTAGTAGTAGGTGGTGTTGACGTTGAGCCCGCTGATATGGGCGCTGACCGTGGTCGCGCCGGCGCTGGTCAACGGGCTCTCCGCGCACGGCACCTGCGAGGCGTACTGGAAGCCGCTGCCGGCGAACTGTTCGGCGGAGGCGTACTCGAAGCGGCAGCTGACGTCGAACGCCGGGTCCGCCCCGGCGGGACGTTCGACTTCGGCCGAGAGGTCCGCCTGGGTGTAGCCCACGTTGCTCGCGTCGTCAACGCCAAGGACGACTGGCGGTGCGACGGCAAGGGTCGTGAAGGTCGGGGCTTCCTCGCTGTCGCCGCCCCCGGCATTCGAGATCGCCAGGCGGAGGTGATAGGTCGTCCCGCCCCTGAGGCCGGTGAGGTCGGCTTCGACCGAGGTCGCACCCGACGTGGTCACCGGGTTGACGCTGCACGGGACCGAGCTCGCGTGGCCGAACCCTTCTCCGTGTCCGTTGACCACGGTTTCCACCTCGACGCCCGACTGGCCGCTCGGTTCGAGAGGCCAGCTTTCAGCGAACATCGTTTCGGCATCGGTCTCCGCCAGATCGCCGACGAAGGTGACGACGTACGGGCTGTCGCCGAGTTTGTCGCCGGGCCCGCCGCTGACGCTGACGTTGCCGGCGCCGATCAACGGCACCGCTTCCAGCGCCGCCTGCACGGTCGCCGGCGATGCGTCGTAGGCGATGTCGGCGGTCCGTTCGCCGAAGTAGTAGAGGCCGTAGTAGCCCCCGGTCGCCCGCACCGTCACTTCCTGGACCTCGTTCTGGGCTTCGAATTCGGCGTCGGGCACGTATTCGAAGCGGCACTGAGATTCGAACGCCGGGTCCGGCCCTTCGACCCCTTCGACTTCACCTTCGACGTGAGCCGAGGTGTAGGAGACCGAGGAGGCGCTGTCGACGCCGAGGACCTGCGGCGCGGGCACCGGCAGGGTCGTGCCACTGACCACGTTCGAGAATTCGACGTCGGAGGAGCGCCGGAGTTTGATCCGCGCGTAATAGGTCGTGCCGGGTTTGAGGCCGGTGAATTCATGCTGCACGTCCTTGACGTCTTCACCTTCTTCGACGAAGAAGTCCGCGAGGCCCACGCTTTCGTCGTTGAATTCGCTCGGGTCTTCAACCACTTCGAAGAGGCCGGCGGCGAACCTGTTGAGGTCCTCCTTCACCTGTCCGGTGACGGTCATCGTCGTGTAGCCCATGGTCGGCGGTTCGTCGAGGTGCTGGGTGCCGCCGGCAGCCAGCGCCGCCGCAGGCGCCAACCCAACCACGACGAGGGCCGCGGCCAGGAGCGCGAGGAAGCCTCCCGCCCAAACGTGGTTCGACTCCCCGAACGGTGCCTTCGTGCGGCGTATCACCTGATGCTCTCCTTCTTTCCCTGAGCCCCTGCTCGACCTGTGGCCTCGAGCTCTTTGTCGAACTGCTTCCCTGGTTCCCCTGCCGCCGAGCGCCTTTCACATCCCCAGGCACCTGGCGAGCAGCGCCAAAGATAGATACTTGTTCCTATCTTGTCAACAAAGAATGTAGGGGTACCGGTTGAATTCCCTCAACCTTTCTAGCTAAAATCAGGCTGTAGAGCCAAAATCTACTGGTCAATGTGACCAGAGCTAGAGAATGTACAGTTTTGTTTATAGATAGAGACATGCGCCGTAGGTGGCCCGCTAGGGTCCGTCCCGGGATGGTCGACACGCCTTGGGGTGCATCGGACACGTTGCGCGGCCGCATGCTGCCGCCCGGTCCCGCGACTCCGCCCGAGGACGTGGCGCGCAACCAGCGCGAACGGCTCTTCGGCGCCATGGTGGCCAGCGTCGCCAGTCGCGGGTACAGCGCGACCAGGGTCACCGACCTGATCGAGCTGTCGGGGATCTCGAGGCGCAGCTTCTACGCCCTCTACCCCGACAAGGAAGCGTGCTTCAGGGAGGTGGTCGAGGAGATCGTCGTGGAGGCGCTCAAACGGGCCGACCCGAGCGACGTCCCGGCCGGCGAGGAGCGCGCCCGTCAGCGCTTCCAGCGCCTCGCCGCGGCGGTGATCGAGCAGCCGGCGGCGGCTCGCCTCTGCCTGATCGAGGCCCACGCCGCTGGCCCGGAGGCGCTGCGGCCGGTCGAGGACGCGGTCGCCGCGGTCGAGAAGCTGATGCGGATCCGCGCCGCCGAAATGCCCGAGCGGGCCGGTACCCCGCCGGAGATGATCGGCGCCCTGGTCGGGTCCGCGATCGAGGTCGTCCGCACCCGCTTGCGAAGGGGCGAGGAGAGGGAGCTGGCGGAGCTGGCCGCCCCGCTGACGGACTTCCTCCTCGCCTACCGCCCACCGCCGCGGCCGTTGCGGCTCGGCACCCGCCTCCCCACCGCGGCGCCGGAAACCCTCGCCGGCCACGACCACCAGGAGCGGGCGTTGCGCGCCTTCGCCGCCGTGGTCGCCGAGCGCGGCTACGAGAACACCACGATCGAGGAGGTCGTGAGGCGGGCCTCGATGTCGCCGACGACCTTCTACGCGAACTTCGCGGGCAAGCGCGAGGCCCTGGTCGCCGCGATCGACAACGCCGGCGCCCAGCTGGCGGCGGCGGTGGTCCCGTCCTACCGGCGCAATCCCGACTGGCCCCACGCCCTGCGTGCGGCCTACGTGACCCTCTTCAACTTCATGGCCTCCCGCCCGGCGATGGCCCACCTGGTCCTGGTCGACGTCTACGCCGCCGGCCCGGAGGCGCTGTCCCGCAGAGAAGAGGCCCTGCGCTCGCTGAGGCAGATGCTCGAGGAGGGCCGCCGGCGCGCCCCCGAGGTATCGGATCTTGCGATCGAGGCGATCCTCGGCGCCGTCGCCTCCCTCGCCTACAGGCAGGCGCGGGAAGGAGGGGCGCGGTCCCTGCCGGCGCTGGCTCCCCTCTGCGCCTACCTCAGCCTCGCCCCCTTCATCGGCGCCGAACAGGCCTGCGCGGTCGCCAACGGCGAGGCGTCGAGCGGCGGGACCCCGGAGCAGATGGGAGAGGCGGGTCGCGAGCGCGAGCTCGTCCTCCACACGCTCAACCGGCTGGGACGCCCGGCCGACGTGGAGGAGGTCTCCCGCGAACTGGAAGCGCCGACCGCGGAGGTGGAGGCGCACCTGGAGGCGCTCGTCGCCGACGGGGTGGCCAATCGCGAGCGGGGGGACGAAGGCGGAACCCGCTACATGATCCACATGCCTCCGATCGGGGAGGAGGAGTGGGCGGCGATGAGCCAGCCCGAGCGGGAAAGGATCTCCCAGCACATCGGCTACATGGTGCTCGAGGACGTCTCGCAGTCGGTCAAGGCGAAGACCTTCGACCGCCGCCCGGAGCGCGTCCTCGCGCGGATGGTTGGCTGGATCGACGACCAGGGGATGCTGGAATTGAGGGACCTCCACATCGAGGGCGCCTTGGCGACGATGGAGGTGATCGAGCGCAGCGAAGAGCGCCTACGGGGAAAAGGCGACCGGGGGTTCCCGGTCCGCGCCGTGCAGACCGTCTTCGAGCTGCCGGAGGACGGCAGCGCGTCGGAGTCCTAGCTACAGCTGGCTCAGGTCGTCCGAGCTCTGCCGGTGGCCCGCGCTTCGGCCTCCGGGTCGCTGGCCGCGTAGGCGCCGAGGCCGAGGACGCCGAGGATCAGGTGGAGGAAGTTGTCCTCGGTGTTGACGGGGACGAAGCCGAGGATCGACTCGTGGTTGCCGATGACGAAGCCCCAGATCGCGACGACGATGTAGATGGCGCCGAAGACGAGCGCGTAGGTGCGCGAGGCGCGGGCGCCGGCGGAGAAGGCGAGCAGGCCGGCGACGCCGCTGGCGATGTGGATGAGGTTGTGCCAGGCGTTGACGTCGAGGATGCCGAGCACCGCGTCGACGTTGCCGGGGCTGCCGAAGGAGGCGCTGTAGAAGAAGCCGATGATGCCGGCCACCAGCAGCACGGCGCCGATCAGCCCGGCGTAGAGGCTGGCGGGGGAATAGTCGTTGTCGCGGTAGGTGGTGTCGGCCATCTCTTGCGCTCCTTCCCGAAGGCTGTGGACGAGGGTTCCTAGGGGATTTACCCCTCGGCGGGCCACCTCAATCCGACTTCGCCTCCGCGTAGGCCGCCGCCCGGCCTTCCTGGCTGGCGCGGTAGGCGGGGCCGCGCAGGCGGTTGAGCAGCCCGACCAGCTCCAGCCCGCCCCCGGTATGGGTCGGGTCGAAGCCGAGCCGCTCGGTCTGCGCCGGCGGCAGCCGCTCGCCGAGCGAGAGCCTTGCGAGCGGCTTCCAACCGCCGCGCAGCCCGGCGACCTCGAGCTCGAACTCGAGCCCGCCGACCTCGCGCTCGCGCAGCTCCGCCAGCTTCGGGCCCGGCCGTGGCGCCCGGGCCCGGGCGCCGAGCAGCACCGTCTCGCCGCGTAGCCGATACGGGAGGACGGTGGAGTAGGGCAGGTCGCAGAAGCCGCGGCTGGGGAGCAGCGCGTGACGGCCGCCGGGCGGCCGCGCCGAGCTAACCATCAACAGGTCCTGGTGGCACCCGGACCCGTAGGCGTCGGGGACCCTGATCGCCAGCCCACAGGGGTCGGGCAGCCACTCCGGCAGCCCGAGGGCGCGGGAAAGGCGAACCAGCACCTCGCGCTCCTCCCCCAGGGCGCCGGCCCCCGCCGCCGCACCCGCGCTGGGACTGAGCCGGCCGGAGAACCCCGCTCCGAAGGGATGGAAGCCGCGCTTGCGACGAGCGCGGGAGAGGCTCCGGAAGAGGGCTTTCACCCCCTTCGGCTACCCGCTCCTACCTGAGCTGAAAGCTGGTCAGGTCCTGCCCGTAGATCGGGCTGACCACGAGTTCTTCGAGGTCGACCGAGTCGGCGACGAAGGTGCCGAGCGTCAGCGTCCCGAACGGCGCCCACGGCGCCTGTTTCATCACCCGGCGATCGAGCGCCGCGTATTCGCGTTCCTGCTGCCGGCCCAGCTGCTGGCGGCCGAGCCGGCGGATTTCGCGGTCGATCGCCGGGTTGGCGAAGTGCGCCCAGTTGGTGTTGCCGGTGGGGATGATGCTGGCGCCGGAGAGCTGCGGCCGGAAGTAGTCGTCGGGGTGCGGGTAGTCGAGCAGCCAGTTGCCGAAGCCGGTGTCGAGGTCGGGCGTCTCGGAGTTGCCGATCACGGTGAAGTAGTTCGCCGCCCCGATCACTTTCAGGGTCACGTCGAAGCCGAGTTCGCTCAACACCTGCTCGTAGTATTCGCCCGCTTCGTCGGTCGGCGGCAGGTCGAGGGTCCAGACCGTGATCTTGCGATCGGCCGGGTCGGCCCGTTCGACCATTCGCTTCGCCCGCGCCGGTTCGTAGGGGTAGAGGTGGAACCTGCGGTAGCCCGGCATCTGCGGCGGCAGCACCTGCTGGGTCCCGCGCAGGGTGCCGGCGTAGATGCGTTCGAGCGCCGCCGGGTCGACGGCGTAGTTGACCGCCCGCCGCACCCGCACGTCGTCGAACGGCGGCTGCTGGGTGTTCATCCAGAAGTAGTAGAGGCTGATCGTCGGGTCCTCGCGGAACTGGCTGCCCTCGTAGCGTTCCCGCACCGCCGCGTAGCGTTCCGGCGGCGGCGGGTTCTTCATCCAGTCGACTTCACCGCGTTCGACCTCTTCGACCTGGGACACGGGGTTGCTGCGGACCTCGAACTCGATCTTGTCGACGTGGCCGCCGGGGAGCTGCGGCAGCGCCGGGCCGTTGGCCTTGGCCCACTCGGGATTGCGCGCGTATTCCCAGCTGCGGCCGGGGCGGACTGCGGTGATCATGTAGGGGCCGGTAGCCGGCGGCGGGCTCTGGGTCTGGTCCTCGGCGGGAGTGCCGGGCGGCAGCGGTGCTCCAAACGGCAGCGCCAGCACGTAGGTGAAGGTCCCGCTCGGTTCGAGCAGATGGATGACGATCCTGCCCGTCTTGTCGTCGCTGACGATGCCGCGGATCCCGCCCTTCTTCGTCTTCTCGAACCGTTTGGCTCCGACGATCCCGGTGTAGAAGGAGGAGCCGGCGGAGTTGAGCCGGAAGAGCCGTTCCACCGCGAAGCGGAAGTCCGAGGCCCGCACCGGCGAGCCGTCGGAGTACTTCAGGCCGGGCCGCAGGCGCAGCGTGTACCGGCGCCCGCCCTGATCGATCTTCGGCAGGCTCCGCGCCAGGCCCGGGATCAACTTCGTGCCCGCGGTCCCGCTCGCCGGCCGGTAGGTCAGCAGCGGGATGTAGGTCTCGTGCATCGCCGTCGCCCCTTCGAGGGTGAAGGAGAGCGCCGGATCCAGGTAGTCGGGGAAGGAGTTGTAGGTGCCGCGCAGCGTCTCGCCGCCGCCGGAGCCGCTTTCGCCGGACCCGCAGCCCGCCAGAGCCAAGCAGGCCAGCAGGACGATCAGCTTACGGTCGAGCATTGGGCGGAGCTCCCTCATTCCTGGTCGGCTCGCGTTGGATCGAAGATCCAAATGAAACTCACGCAAGGACGCTAGCCGACCCGGGCCCCGGCGCGAACCGCTTTCGCCGATTCGTCTCCAACTCGGCTTCAGGAATGGCGGCGGCCGCCTACGCTTCGGCCTCGACGACGTGGATCGAGGCCGCTGCCGGGTCGGCGCCGGCCGCCGCGGCCGCGGGGTGCCGATCGGCGCGGTGCAGCCGGACGCCCGCGAAGCCGGCGCGGCGCAGGGCCGCCTCGGTTTCCGCTTCGTCGCCGCGGTAGACGTGGACCCGGCCGCGGACGAAGGCGCCGAGGACGAGGGCGAAGGCGCGTTCGGATGCGCCGCGGTCGGGGCTGGCGAGCCGCAGGTCCGCCAGGTAGACGCCGCGATCGAAGCGTCCCAGGACCGTGGCGAGGCGGGCCCAGAGCGCCTCGACGGTCTCGGCGTCGAAATAGGTCAGCAGCCCCTCGGTCACGATCGCCAGTCCCTTGGCCGGATCCAGGTCCGCGGTCAGCGCTTCGAGGCTGCCGGGGCCGCCGTCGCGGAGGACGTCGAGATCGACGACCCGGTGGCAATCGCTCAACGACCCCATCCGCTCCAGCGCCTCCCGCTTGCGCCGCGCCATCGCCGGCAGGTCGGCCTCTATGTAGGTGAGCCGATCGCCGTAGCGCCGGCTGAAGCGCCAGCCGCGGGGAGACATGCCGCAGGCGGCCTCGACCACCTGGCCGACGCCGCCCTCGATCAAGTCGTCGAGGATCGAGTCGATGATCCGGTGCCGGGCGAGGAGCAGCCCCTCCAGCGTCGGGCCGCCCAGCGACCTGCTCGCCGCCAGCGGCAGCGCGAGCGCGCCGTTCAGCACCCGTCCCTGCCAGGTCCGCAGCTGCGGATGCGAGAGCCCGTTCCTGACCCACGTCTCTCCCGTGTAGTGGGCGGTCGGCGAGACCGACCCGGATCCCTCGCTCCCGGTCACACGCTCATTCTCCCTGCCACGGACGGCGGCTTCATCCCGCCCTCTGCGCTGCCCAACTCCGCTCGACTTCTCGCATCAGCGCCGGGTACACCACCAGGTAGCGGAACGGCTTGATCAGGGCCATGTAGGCCCGGCCGAAAGCTCCGCGCGGTTTCACGTAGACGGCCATCTGGCCTTCGCAGCCCCCGCCGTCCCTCTCCACCCAGGACAGGTGGACGACCCCGTGAACGGTCCGGTTGTCGATCTCGGCCGCCGCCTCGCAGTCGGTGCGGTAGAGGGGGACAAAGGGGAGCGAGTCGAAGTCGAAGCCCGCCGTGCTGTCACGCAGGTCAGCGGGAAGGCGCCCGCGGAGGGAAGTTTCGTCGGTGCCGGGGATCGGAAGGCCGCCATCCTCTTCGGCGTCGGCGGGGGACGAGATCTCGCCGAGGTCGAGCCAGGCGCCGAGGCGGTCGCGGAGGTCCCAGAGGAATCGGGCGGGGCGGTTCTCCGTCTTGCTCGGGTCGAATGATCCGATGAAGTTCAGAAAGTCCTCGAAATCCTCCCTCTCCCCCTCTACGGGCAGAGCCCAGACGTCTTCCAGGGTGAAGTCGGGGACGAGGTCGTGGATCCGCCACAGGTGACGTACGTGCTCGGCCTTCACGCGCTTCCTCTCGGCTCGTTCCATACGCTCTCGTATGGAACTTAGGGGACGAATTTGCATCTGTCAATACGGTGCCGTATAGATCTGTGGATGGCGAAGGTGCGAACCCCCCGCGAGGCATGGATCGAGGCGGCGCTGCAGGCGCTGGCCGACGGCGGACCGGAGGCAGTCCGGATCGAGGGGCTGGCCGCTCGGCTCGGGGTCTCCAAGGGCGGCTTCTACTGGCACTTCAAGGACCGGGCGGCGCTGCTGGAGGAGATGCTCGGCAGCTGGGAGCAGCGCGTGGTCGGCGACGTCATCGCCGAGGTCGAGAGCGAGCCGGCGGCGCCGCGCGACAAGCTGCAGCACCTCTTCGCGCTGGCCTCCTCCGCCTCCGACCTGATGCCGATCGAGCTGGCGCTGCGCGACTGGGCCCGGCGCGACCGGGAAGTCGCGGCCCGTCTGCACCGGGTCGACAACCGGCGCATGGACTACCTGCGCCAGCTCTTCCGCCCGATCTGCCGCGACGAGGATGAAGCCGAGGCCCGCAGCATCCTCGCCTTCTCCCTCTTCATCGGCAGCAACTTCATCCTCGCCGAGCACCGCGGCAGAAGTCGGGCCCAGGTGCTGCGGCTGGCGGACGACTACCTTCTCGCCTCGTCTTCCTCTTGAAAAGGTCGCCGGATTCAGACCCATCCGATTTCGACCCCACTCCACTGTGGCCAGAATCGGATGCGCCGGGTGGTGACATCTAAGCCAGCACCCGGCTAACTTCGAGCGATGCCGAAGGTCTCTCTCCCGCTCTCGATCCTCGACCTCGCCGCGGTGGGCCGCGAGGAGACGGTCGCCGAGAGCTTCGCCGGCAGCCTCGAGCTGGCGCGGGCGGCGGAGCGCGGCGGCTACCGGCGCATCTGGTACGCCGAGCACCACAACATCTCCTCGATCGCCTCCTCGGCGACCGCGGTCCTGATCGCCCACGTCGCCGCCCACACCGAGACGATCCGGCTCGGGGCCGGCGGGGTGATGCTGCCCAACCACTCGCCGCTGGTGATCGCCGAGCAGTTCGGGACCCTGGAGACGCTGCACCCGGGGCGGATCGACCTCGGCCTCGGCCGGGCGCCGGGCACCGACCAGCGGACCTGGACGGCGCTGCGGCGCGACCCGCGGGCCAGCGACCGCTTCCCCCAGGACGTCGTCGAGCTGCAGAAGCTCCTCGGCGACGAGAGCCCGCTGCCGGGGATCAGGGCGATTCCCGGCCAGGGCACCCACGTCCCCCTCTACATCCTCGGCTCCTCCCTCTTCGGGGCCGAGCTGGCGGCCGAGCTCGGCCTCCCCTACGCCTTCGCCTCCCACTTCGCGCCCCGCTTCCTGCACGAGGCGCTCGCGCTCTACCGCGAAGGGTTCAAGCCCTCCCGGCAGCAGGCGGAGCCCTACGCGATCGCCGGCGTCGGCGTGATCGCCGCCGACAGCGCCGAGAGCGCCGCCGCCCAGCTCGAGGCCGCCCGCCGCATCCGCGCCCGCGCCCTCTTCGGCCGCGGCCGCAAGTTGAGCGAGGACGACGTCACCGCTCTGCTCGCCTCCTCCCAGGGCGCCGCCGTCGACGAGATGCTCGCCTGCACCGCCGTCGGCCTGGCCGAGGAGGTGGTCGCCTACCTGAACGGCTTCGCCGCGGACACCGGCGCCGACGAGCTGATGACGGTCCACTACTCCGACTCGGTGCCCAACCGCCTACGCTCGGTGGAGCTCCTCGCGGCATCCGCATGACCAGCCCACGAAGAAAGCGACGGCCAGCATGAACGACGGCAACCCCTCCCAGCTGATCGACGAGCGGATCGCCGAGCTCGGCGACTGGCGCGGCGAGACCCTCGCCCGCGTCCGCGGCCTGATCAGGGAGGCCGACCCCGAGGTGGTCGAGGAGTGGAAATGGCGCAACCCGGTCTGGTCCCACGAGGGGATCGTCTGCACCGGCGAGAGCTACAAGGACAAGGTGAAGCTGACCTTCGCCAAGGGCGCCTCCCTGGAGGACCCCGCGGGCCTCTTCAACTCCAGCCTCGGCGGCAACACGAGGCGCGCGCTCGACATCCACGAGGGAGAAGAAATCGACGCCGAAAATTTCAAGGACCTGATCCGCGAAGCCGTGACGCTCAACACCGCCTCGGGCGGCTGAGATGGGCAAGCTGATCGCGACCACGCAGGCAACGCTCGACGGTGTCATCGACCCGGTCGGCGAGTGGGTCCAGCCGGACGGGGACCACGGCGAGTACTCGTTCGAGCGCCAGGCGAGGTCGGGCGGGCTGGTGCTGGGCCGCAAGACCTACGAGGGACTGGCGGCCTACTGGCCGAGCAAAACGGGCAAATGGGCGGAGATGGTCAACTCGATGCCGAAGTACATCGGCTCCCACACCCTCTCCGGAGACCTGCCGTGGAACGCGACCTCCCTCGAAGGAAGGCTCGAGGACTCGATCCCTCGACTGAAGGACGAGGTCGACGGCGACCTGTTCATGCACGGCAGCGGCGAGTTCGCCTTCGCCCTCGCCGAGAAGGGCCTCGTCGACGAGTACGAGATCTATCTCAACCCGCTCGTCTGGGGACAGGCCAACCTCCACGTGCTCGGGGACCGCGGGACCATCCGGATGCAGCTCGAGGACGTGCGGCGATTCGACTCCGGAGTGGTTCTCCTCACTTACCTCGCAGGCTGACTTGAGACGGGTCGCCCTACCGGTCGCGGCCCTCTTCGTCCTCCTGCTGATCAGCGGGTGCGGCGATCAAGGCGGCGGCGCGGCCGGCGACTCCGGGCGAATCACCTCCCGCGGCCTCTTCCCCGCCTTCGATCCCCACAAGGAGCGCTATGTCTCGCGCTGCGGCCGCGGCGCCGCGCCGATCGAGATCGACGCGCCCCCCGGGACGCGCGTCCGCGTCGGCTCCCAGGGCGGCATCAGCGGCGCGGTCTCGATCCGCACGTCGACCGCCCCCGGCAGCGACTTCCCGATCGAGGTCGTCGGCCGGGGCCGCTCGCGGACCTACCGCGTCCGCTGCCTTCCGCCCGACTTCCCGGCCTGGCGGTTCGAGTCGCATCGCCCGGCGCCGCCCGGCTTCTTCGTCGTCAGCTTCAAGGCCGCGCACGACGCTCGCCCCTGGGTGATCGTCTTCGACGACGAAGGCGTGCCGCGCTGGTGGTTCAACCCGCCGACGCGCGTCCTCTGGGGTCAGGTCCTCGGCAACGGCAACCTCGTCTGGGCGCGGTCTTTCGGCGACGGCTACGGGCTGGACCCGCGGATGGCGCACGAGATCCGCTCGCCGGCCGGAAAGCTGCTGCGCCTCGTGCAGACGCAGGGGGCGATCATCGACGGCCACGAGTACCGCGAGCTCCGCAACGGCAACGTCCTCGTCGACGCCTACGTCCCCGAAGCCGCCGACCTGCGCCGGGTCGGCGGCCCGAAGCGGGCGGCGATCGTCAGCGCCGAAGTCCAGGAACTCGACCCCCAGGGCCGCGAGCTCTGGCACTGGAACTCGCGCGGGCACATCGGCCTCGGCGAGACCGGGCGCTGGTGGCACGACGTCCTCAGCAACCCCCGGCGCAGGCTGCACGGCCGCGAGACCTTCGACCCCGTCCACATCAACTCGATCGACCCGCGCGGCCGGGGGGAAGTGGTGATCTCCACCCGCCACACCGACGCCGTCTACGGCATCCGCCGCGACGATGGGGAGATCCGCTGGAAGCTCGGCGGCAGCAAGACCGGGAAGTCGCTGCGGATCGTCGGCGACCCCGCGAACCGGCCGCTCGGCGGCCAGCACGACGCGCGGATCGGCAGCGACGGGCGCCTCAGCATCTACGACAACGGCAAGGACCGGCCGCGCAGCCCCCGCGTTGCCTTCTACCGCCTCGACCTCCCCCACCGCGAGGCTCGCTACCTGGGGCAGCTGAACGATCCCGAGGTGCGCAGGAGCCACTGCTGCGGCTCGGCCCGCGAGCTTCCCGGCGGCGGCTGGCTGGTGAGCTGGGGGGACAACCCGCTGGTCAGCGCCTTCGACAGCCGCGACCGGCTCGCCTTCCGCCTCCACCTCGCCGCCTCCACCTTCCGGGCGGTGCCCGCCCCGCCGGGGGCGACGAGCGTGCAGGCGCTGGACCACGGGATGGAGGCGATGGAGGAATCCCGGCGGCCTGCTGCTACGGTGGAGCGGTCGGGCTAGGCCGATTCGCCGCCCGAGAGGTTCCGTTTCCTCCTCGTGCTTCATCAGCGCCTTGGGGTCGCAGGATCTCCCAAGTCGTTTTCAAACAGGAGTTCACAACATCACTACCTTTGCCGATCTCGGCACTTCCAAGCCGGTGGTCGAGGCCCTGCGGGCGCGCTCGATCACCCAGCCGTTCCCCGTTCAGGAGATGGTCGTCCGCGATGCCCTCGACGGCCGCGACCTGCTCGTCCAGTCCCCGACCGGGTCGGGCAAGACCCTCGCCTTCGGCGTTCCCCTGGTCGACCTGATCCGACCGCAGGACAAGGGCCCGCAGGCCCTCGTCCTCGCCCCCACCCGCGAGCTGGCGAGCCAGATCGTCGCCGAGCTGGCGACGCTGGCGAAGGCCCGCGGCCTGAAGATCGCCGCCGTCTACGGCGGCGTCGGTTTCGGCCCGCAGATCGCCGCCGCCCGGCGCGCCGACGTGCTCGTCGCCACCCCCGGCCGGCTCGAGGACCTGATCGGTCGCGGCGCCGTCTCGCTGGGAAGGGTCCGCGTCCTCGTCCTCGACGAGGCCGACCGCATGCTCGACATGGGCTTCCGCCCCGCGGTCGACCGGATCGTCGCCCAGACCCCGGGCGAGCGCCAGACCCTGTTCTTCTCCGCCACCCTGGAGGGCGCGGCGGGACAGGTCGCCGCCTCCTACACGCGCGAGGCCCGCTCCCACACCCACTCCGAGCCCGAGCAGGCGGAGCCGAGCATCGAGCACCGCTTCGTCTCGGTCGACTCCCAGGGCGCCAAGCTCGATCGTCTGGTCGAGCACCTGACCACGGAGGACGGCGGGCGCTCGCTCGTCTTCGTCCGCACCAAGCGCGGCGCCGACCGCCTGGTCAAGCGCCTGCGAAACCACGAGGTGGAGGCCGCCGCGATGCACGGCGACAAGAGCCAGCGGCAGCGCGAGCGGGCGCTGGCGCGCTTCGAGAGCGGCGCCGTCGTCACCCTGGTCGCGACCGACGTCGCCGCGCGGGGAATCGACATCCCCGACGTCGCCCGGGTGATCAACTTCGACGCCCCCGAGGACCGCGAGTCCTACGTGCACCGGGTCGGCCGCACCGGCCGGGCCGGTAACACCGGCACCGGCATCAGCTTCGTCCTCGACGACCAGGCTGGGGAGATGAGCAAGATCGCCACCAGCCTCGGCCTCGACCACGGTCTCCCCAAGCAGGCCCCCGCGGTCAAGGCCGCGCCGTCGAAACCGCGCCGCCGCCGCAACCGCCGGCGGCGCAGCAAAGCAGCGGCCTGAGGCCGCTGCACCCGACTCGATGACGGTCGAACGGATGGACCACGTGGGGATCGTGGTCGACGACCTGCCGGCCGCGATCGAGTTCTTCCTCGAGCTCGGGCTCGAGTTGCAGGGAGAAGGGTCGGGCGAGGGCGAGGCGGTGGACCGCATCGTCGGACTCGAGGGCGTCAGGTCGGACTTCGCCTTCCTGCAGACGCCGGACGGCCACGGGAAAGTCGAGCTGGTGAAGTTCCTCTCGCCGCCTGCCGCGGACGGCAACCCGCAGGCGCCGGTGAACGCGACGGGCCTGCGCCACCTCACCTTCGCCGTCGACGACATCAAAGCCCACCTCGCCAGGCTCGAAGCCCGCGGCGCCGAGCTCGTCGGCGAGCTGGTCCGCTACGGCGACATCTACTGGCTCTGCTACGTCCGCGGCCCCGAGGGGATCATGGTCGAGCTGGCGGAGAAGATCGGCTGAGGTCTCCGGCCTTCTCGGCCGCACCGTCACCTTCGAGAATTCACGGTCGTCGATGCCTGCTGGCGTGCCGCCGTAGACGCAGTGATTGCCTTGTTGGCGGATAGGATTTGCCCGTGGCAACGGCCGATCATCTCGCGACGAGCATCGGCACGCTGCTCGAGGAGTACAAAACGCTACGCGCGGAGATCCTCGCCCGCTTGGATCTTCAGCACAAAAACATGAACGTACTGGTGGTGCTCATCAGCGCCATCACCGGCTTCCTCGTCAAGTACGCCGGCGAGC
Organism: Solirubrobacterales bacterium; assembly: GCA_025936755.1. Classification (GTDB taxonomy): domain Bacteria; phylum Actinomycetota; class Thermoleophilia; order Solirubrobacterales; family 70-9; genus VAYN01. Next base: position 46,340 of record JAICSS010000002.1, read on the forward strand.
ATGGCCTGTCCGGCGATGGGGCCACGCTGGTGAATGACCAGATCGTGACGCTGGTGCCGCTCGCGGCGCTTTCCATCAACGTGTTCCTGTGGCGTCACACGGACCACGACGTCGGCATCATCGACGCGGCCTGCTACCTGGAGCAGCGACTGCGTCCCGCGATCGCGGACAGGCTCGGACCGGGTCAGTACCTGGGCTACGAGACCTTTCTCTCCGAGCGCCGGAAGGGGCGCAGCCGACACGTGAGCCGTCTCGTATCACTTGGCAACGAGAACGTGACGATGTTCGTGCTGCTGGCGATCTTCCTCGCTGCCGGATGGTGCGTCCACCTTGCGAGCCCCCACAGTGCGGGCAACGCGCATGGCGTGTTCACCGCGCTGCTGTACCTGGTCTCGACGTTGACGGCGTTCTCTTTGGCCATCTCGCTCATCGTCGGCCGAAACTACCTGCAGATCCTACCTTCGCCCGCGCCCGCCGAACCGGTTGGCGTGGCCGCTGCCCCGCCGACGATCGCCGAGGGAGCGGATCGGAGCCCAGGACCCGACTCGACGGAAACCGAGGACAAGCCAACGCATATGTCCCCTACCGATACGCCGTCTACGTCGTAGGGCGCTTCGAGGGGCCGACGATGCAGCAGAATGCGGTGGAGCAGATGCTCACACAGCGATCGTCCCCAGCCCACCCCCCTACGCTGCCGCGCTTGCATGTGGCGCGTGAGCGGTTCCTGATCGCGCTTGCTGTCCTGTTGCCGCTTTTCGCGGCAGCGATCGCAATTGCGCTGGCATGGAGTGACAGCTTTCATCCTCGAGACCTCGCCTTGCTGATCGTGCTGTATCTCCTGACTGGACTTGGGACGTCGGTCGGCTTCCACCGGCTCTTCACGCATCGGAGCTTCAAGACTTCGCGCCCGCTCAAGATCGGGCTTGGGATTCTCGGCTCGATGGCCGCGCAGGGCCCCGTGCTCCAGTGGGCGGCGACGCATCGGCGCCACCACGAGGTCGCGGACTCCGCCGGCGATCCACACACTCCGCATCCGGGCGGCGACCACGGGGAGGGCGGCGCGATCCGCGGCTTGTTCCACGCCCACCTCGGGTGGATGTTCTCGGCTCAGGAGGGCGCGAACCCCGATCGCTACATCCCCGACCTCCTGGCCGACGAGGACGTTCGCTGGCTGCATCGGACCTTTCCCATTTGGGTCGCAGTCGGATTGGCTGTCCCCTTCCTCGCCGGCCTGGCATTGACGGGAACGTGGGCCGGTGCGCTGGCGGGCCTGCTCTGGGGCGGTCTCGTGCGGGTGTTCCTGCTCCAGCATGCGACGTTCAGCGTCAACTCGATCTGCCACTCGTTCGGCCCACGCAGATTCCAGACGGGCGACGCATCGCGCAACGTTTGGTGGCTTTCGCTGATCACCTTCGGAGAGGGGTGGCACAACAACCATCACGCCTTCCCGAACTCAGCCCGGTTCGGGCTCATGCGTGGAGAGGCGGACCTGGGCGGGTGGCTGATAGGCGCGCTCGAGCGGATGGGCTGGGCGTGGGACGTCGTCCGCGTGTCCCCCCACCGGCTCTCGCAACGACGTGTCGACCGGCCGGCCGAGTAACCAGCGATGCCCCCCGGTCTTACCTCGCCGTCGGCTCTGAGCGTCGTGATCCCGTGCTTCAACGAGTCCGCTTTCATCGGCGGGCTGCTCGACGACCTCAGCCGTCAGAGCCACCTGCCGGGACAGGTGATCGTCGTCGACTCGCAGTCCTCGGACGGGACCGCGGAGGTCGCCGCGTCCTACTCGAGCTCTCTGCCCTCGATGGTCGTCCCTGCACCCCGAGGCGTAGCGCACGCCCGCAACGCGGGTGCCGCGGCCGCGGCGTTCGACTGGCTGCTCTTCCTCGACGCCGACGTGCGCCTACCGCCGAGGTTTCTCGAGGATCTGGTGAACGACGTGCGCCTTCGTGGCGCCTCGCTGGCGACGACGAACTTCCGGGCGTCGGGTTCGAGCGTCCGCGACAAGGTGGCGGTGTGGATCGGGCTTCAGTACTGCCGGGCATTCGCGCGGTCGAGGCATCCGGTCGTCGGAGGGTTCTGCGTGCTCTGCTCGCGCGAGATCTTCTCGTCGGTGGGCGGCTTCGACCCTCGTGTGCACATGGGCGAGGACCTGGATTTTGCCTCGCGCGCCATGGATGCAGGTGCGAGGTTCGCGTTCGTCGCCCAGACGTCGCTCTTCTACAACCTTCGCCGCTACCGGAAGGAGGGCTTCCTCCGTCTCGCCAGCAAGAACCTCGCCTACGAGGTGTTCCGCCGAGCTCGTGGATTCGACGTCGTCGAGTCTCCGTTCACCTACACGTTCGACGGCCACTCCGGCGACCGATAGCGGCCGCACGGTTCACGGGCGATCAGTGCGTCGTGCTCGGCGATCTCCGCCGAGTAGCCGGTCCATGCATAGGACCAGATGCTTGCCCGCAGCCCCGCGGCCCGCAGGGCCGCCCAGACGACGCACTTGACCACGTACATCAGGTGGGACTCGGTCTCGAACCGCCGTGCCGAAATCAGTAGCTGCGTGTCCTGAAGGTAGACAACCTCTCCGCACCGCTTGCGTACGCGGCGGATCAGGTCGACGTCCTCCGCGGCGGCCACGCGTTCGTCGAATCCATCGATCCCGAAGAAGGCCTCGCGGCGGACGCAGATCAGCGGCGCCGACCCCTGGTGGGCCCGGAACTTCGCCCCGAGCAGCGCGTAGAAGTGCACCACGCGATAACACAGCCGGATGAACCGGCGTTCCGTTGCCGGTACGAGCCGGCAGTGGACGAGCGCGCAGTCGGGGTTCGCAAATGCGGCGACGATTTCGTTCACTACCTCCGGCGTTACCGCCACGTCCGCGTCGACGAACAGCAGGAGCTTGCCGCATGCCGCCTTCGCCCCGGCGTTCTTTCCGGCCGCCGGCCGTCCCCCTTCGACCACGACGCAGCCGCGCGAGGCGGCGATCTCGCGCGTGCCGTCGACGGACCCGTGATCGGCGACGACGACCTCGGCGATGTTCGGGCACTGCCTCAGCCGATCGAGCAGAACGGCAAGCCACGGGGCCTCGTTCCAGGTCGGGATGACCACGGAGATCGCGCGGTCGGCCGGGTCGCTGGAATCGGGCACAGTGGACTTCGTCGCTGTCACGTCGCCGTCTCCATCAGGCAACGGTTCGCACCCTGAGTACGGAGATCGCTGCAAGCAGCCCCCCGGCCGAGGCCACCGGGAAGAGACCTCGATAGCCGGCGATGCCGACGATGGCGGCGGCGAGCACCGGAGCGAGGACCAGCGGAGCGGTTGCCGCGACGTTGAGGATCGCCATGTCCTTGGCGGCCACCGTGGGGTCGGGGAGGACGAGCGACGCGAGCGCCGTATCTGCGGTGTAGTAGATGCCGATCGCGAGCCCCTGGACTGCTGCGAACACGAGGAAGGCTCCCCAAGCCGGCGAGGCGAAGGGGATGAGCAGGCCCGCCGCCCCGGCGCATCCCGAGATCGCCACCGGCATGCGAAACCCACGCCTGCGGTCGACGAGCACGCCTGAAACCGACGCGCTCACAAGTGCGAACGCGGCGCTGACGCCGAAGAGCGTGGCGGTGCCGGAGTCCGCGCTCATGCCCCGAGGCCGGTCGGCGTAATCCTGCACCACGAAGAGCAGGAACACAGTGACGAGGTTGTAACTCGACGTCATCAGCAGGCGTCCGGCGAAAACCCACCAGAAATCACGGTGACGGCCTATCCCGCTCCGGGAAAGCCGCTCGTCCCGGGGTTCGCTCGCGCTCGAGCGGGACCGGGCATGGCCGCCGTGTGCGAGTAACGCCGCGACGAGGACCAGCGCCGCCCCGGCCACCACCAACCCGCGCGCGTAATCACCGGCAGCGAGCCCGGTTCCGATGGCCCACCCCACTCCGCTGGAGACTCCGATCGCGGCGGAGGCGCGGGCGCGGGTATGGATTGGGGTCTCCTCGGGGAGCAATGCCGCCAAGCCGGCCTGGAAGGCGGTCGCCGCCGAGACGGCGATGCAGGTTCCGGCAAGCACAGCGGCGACGCCCCTCGCCGGCGCGAGCATAAACGCGGCCACGAGCGTGGCGAGGGCCGCGCCCACCAGCCAGCGGCCGCGCGAGCCCGAACGGCCGCGGCGACGATCGGCGAACACACCGCTGATCGGGCCCACCACAGTGGAGCACAGGGCGCTGGCGATCGCGACGAGCGCGACGTAGGTCTCCTTGTGGATCGGCTCCGCCGAACCGATCCGGCCTTGGGTGTTCAAGGCCAATGCGCCGAAGAGCGCGAACAGGGCGGCAAAGCCGAGGCAGAGCCGCACGGTCACATCCGTACCGGGCGAAAGGTGGAGTTGCCCCCGTCGTATGGGTGGATGCGAATCGAGCACGGGTCGTCGAGGACAACGGCCGGGCTCGACGGCTGCCATACCTATCCCGGATCCGTAGACAGCGATCGGCGGGGATCGTACCTGTGGAAGGCGCTTACCGGAGCGGGCAGTACCGACCCCCTGCGCGATTCCATCCCCCGCTCCTCTGCCGCCATAGGATCGCCCCGTGCCGTTCACGCTCAAGAACCTCAAGGGCGACCTCGACGACGTCGGGGCGAACTTCGACGGCGCCCCCGACCTGGAGTTCCGCCTCGCCACCCAGGCCCTCGAGCTGGAGCAGTCCGGCCTCGGCTACCAGCGCATCCCGCCCAACTACCGCTTCCCCTACGGCCACACCCACAAGGAACAGGAGGAGGTCTACCTCGTCCTGCGCGGCAGCGGCCGGATGAAGCTCGACGACGAGATCGTCGACCTCCACCAGTGGGACGCCGTCCGGGTCGCCGCCGGAACCTGGAGAGGCTACGAGGCCGGCCCGGAGGGCCTGGAGATCATCGTCATCGGCGCACCCAACCTAGGGGAGAATCCCCGCGGCGACGTCGAGGGCAAGCGCGACTGGTGGACTGACTAGAGCCTCGTTCGTTGCCTAGCGGCCGGCTGTCGGCCACCCGAAAGCGTTTCTCATCTTGCGTTTAGCCGCCTCCTCCACCCTGCTCCGCATGACCTCCGCCACGATGTCCCCAGCCGCGGTTCCCCCAGGCAGTTCGGCCCGCTCGCTCGGCCGCCGGATGCTGAACAAGGTCCCCGAGATCACCGTTTTTTTCTGGGTGATCAAGGTCCTCTGCACCACGGTCGGCGAGACCTTCGCCGACAACCTGAACGAAAACCTCGGCCTCGGCCTCAGCGGCACCAGCTACCTCATGGGAGCGTTGCTGATCGTCGTCCTCTTCTTCCAATTCCGGGCGAAGAAGTACATCCCGGGGATCTACTGGCTGGCGGTCGTCCTGATCAGCGTCGTCGGCACCCTGGTCAGCGACAACCTGGTCGAAAACTACGGCGTCGCTCTGGAAACGACGACGATCGCCTTCAGCGCAATTCTGATAGCGGTCTTCGCCAGCTGGTACGCGGTCGAGCGCACGCTCTCGGTCCACACCATCTTCACCACCCGGCGGGAGACCTTCTACTGGCTGGCGGTCCTTTTCACCTTCGCCCTTGGCACCTCGGCCGGCGACTTCCTCTCCGAGCAGCTCGAACTCGGCTACCTGGCGGCGCTCGGGATCTTCGCCGGCGCGATAGTCGTCGTCGCCGTCCTGCATTTCGGGCTGCGGATGAACGCGATCCTCTCCTTCTGGCTCGCCTACATCCTCACCCGCCCGCTCGGCGCCTCGATCGGAGACTACCTCGCCTCACCGACCGGAGAAGGCGGGCTCGGGCTCGGCACGAACGTGACCTCGATCATCTTCCTCAGCACGATCCTCGCCCTGGTCGTCTACCTCGCGATCAGCAAGCGAGACGTGATCCGCTCGGGGTCCGTGTCGGCGGCGGCAGCCGCCGACGGCACCCCTGCGGTTCTCGTCGTCCTCAACAAGGTCGAGGCGAGCGCGGAGCTGCTGGAGGCGGTGCGAGAGCGGGCGGCGAAGGGCGCGGCGCGCTTCTTCGTCCTTGTCCCCAATCCGGACCATCTGGCGTTCGACCGCAACAGCCCGGAGACGGGCGTCGGCGAAGCCCTCCTGGCTAGAGCGCTGCCGCAGATCCAAGGGCCGGCGGGCACTGGGGTCACGGGGCGCGTCGCCAATAGCCCCAACGCCTACGACGACATCATCGACGAGCTCGAGGCGCGGCCCTACGGCGAGATCATCATCGAGACGCCGCCGAGCCATTTCTCGCACTGGCTGCACGTCGACCTTCCGCATCGAATTTCCGAGCTCGGCTATCCGACGGTGGCGGTGGCCGCGGCGCAATAGCGCCGCCCTCATCTTTTCTTCATCTTCCGCGGTAATCGTGCCCTCCCATGCGCGTGCTCGTGGTCGAGGACGAGGTGAAGATGGCCGCGCTGCTCCGGCGCGGCCTCGGCGAGCACGGGTTTGCCGTCGAGGTCGCCGGAACCGGCGAGGACGCGGTGGGGATGGCGACCGCGACCCCCTACGAGGCGATCGTCCTCGATGTGATGCTGCCGGGCATCGACGGCCTCGAGGCTTGCCGCCGGATGCGGGTGCAGGGAGTCTGGTCGCCCGTTCTGATGCTGACCGCCCGGGGGGCGCTGGGCGACCGCGTCGCCGGGCTCGACGGCGGCGCCGACGACTACCTGACCAAGCCCTTCTCCTTCGCCGAGCTGCTCGCCCGCCTGCGGGCTCTGGCCCGCCGGGGCCAGGCCGAGCGGACGGCCCTTGTCGAGGTCGGTGATCTGCGCCTCGACCGACCCGCCCGCCAGGCCTGGCGCGGCGAGACCGAGATCGAGCTGTCGGCGAAGGAGCTGACCCTGCTCGAGCTCTTCATGCGCAACCCCGGCCACGTCCTCACCAGGACCCAGCTCCTCGAACATGCCTGGGAGTACGACTACGAGCACCGCTCCAACGTGATCGAGGTCTACGTGCGCTACCTGCGCCGCAAGATCGACCGCCCCTTCGGGGTGAAGTCGCTGGAGACCGTACGCGGCGCCGGCTACCGCCTGCGGAGGGACGGCGGCCGTTGAGCGGGGCGACCTTCAACCGGCTTTCGATCCGCCTCCGTGTCACCCTCGCCTTCGCCGCGGTGATGGCGCTCGTGCTCGGCGGCGCCGGCGTCTTCGTCTACCTGCGCTTCGCCTCGGAGCTGAACAACGCCGCGGAACGCGACGAGGCGCTGCGAGACCTGCTGGAACTGCTCCTGTTGAGCGGGCCGGTGGCGCTGATCCTGGCCTCGCTCGCCGCCTACGGGGTGGCCGCGGCGGCCCTGCACCCAGTCGAGGCGATGCGGGCGCGGGCGGCGACCATCTCCGCCGCGGAGCCCGGCGAGCGGCTGCCCGTGCCGCCGACCCACGACGAGGTCGCCCGCCTCGGGGCGACGCTGAACGAGATGCTCGCCCGGCTCGGCGAAGCGCTCGAGCACGAGCGCGCCTTCGTCGCCGACGCCAGTCACGAGCTGCGCACGCCGCTGACGATCCTCCGCACCGAGCTCGACCTCGCCCTTGCGGAGGGCCGCTCTCCGACCGAGCTGCGGTCGGCGCTCACCTCGGCGGCCGAGGAGACCGACCGCCTCACCCAGCTGGCGGATGGCCTGCTGACGATCGCCCAGACCGAGCGCGGCGAGCTGCCGCTGCGGCTGGAGCGGTTCGAGCTGCGGGAGGCGCTGGAAGGAGTGCGACGACGCTTTGCCCGGCGAGCGGAGGAAGAAGGGCGGACGATCTCGCTGCGAGGAGGGCCGCTGGAGATGAGGGGCGACCGGCTGCGGATCGAGCAGGCGGTCGGCAACGTCGTCGACAACGCCCTCCGCCACGGCAGCGGCGAGGTCTCCGTCTCTCTCACCGCTCCCGGCGACGAGACGGTCGAGGTCCACATCGGCGATCGCGGCCCCGGCTTCCCGCCGGCCTTCCTGCCCCGCGCCTTCGAGCGCTTCAGCCGCCCAAGCGGCGCCCGCGGCGACGACGGCAGCGGCCTCGGCCTGGCGATCGTGCGCACCATCGCCCGCGCCCACGGCGGCGAGGCCGATGCCACGAACACGACCGGCGGCCCCGAGGTGTGGCTCTCGCTGCCGCAGGCGGTAACGCCGCGGGGCTAGCGGAGCGGATGCGGCCTACCCGGCGGGCGCGGCGAGGGCGTCGATCGCCGGCTCCAGCGCCGCCAGGACCTGCTCCCGGGGCGCCGCGGCGTTGACCGCGAGCGTCGCGTTGGCGCGGGTGATCGAGACGCCCAGCGCCAGCGCCACCAGCAGCTCGCCGCGCAGCTCGGGGTCGGGGACGCCGCGACGGCGAAGCTCCTCCACCATCGGGCCGAGCAGGCGGTCGCGGACGACGGCGCCGATCCTGCCGCGGACCGCGGCGTTCAGCGCCGGGCTCGCCAGCGCCCGGCTTAATGGGCTGTGGCCGTAGTCGTCCCAGCGCTCGAGCAGCCAGGCGACAAGCGCCCGCGGGTCGGTGGGCAGCTCCGCCTCGTCGGGCGCGGGCGTGGCGCAGGCGGCCAGGAAGAGGCCCTCCTTGCCGTCGAAGTAGCGGGCGATCAGCGCCGGGTCGACGCCGGCGCGCTCGCCGATCTGGCGCACCGTCGCGCGATCGAAGCCGAGCTCGTCGAAAAGCTGGCGCCCGGCCTCGAGCAGCGCCGCGCGGCTGGCCGCGGCGTCGTGCGAGCGCCGGCTGCTGCTACCGTTGTCACCGCTCGATGACATCGCCCGTGGACGATATCACCGCCGCCCCTCCCGACCGCCAGCACTACGGCGTCACCTTCGCCGTCCTGGCGATCGCCGGCGTCGCCTACTCGCTGCTGCAGTCGACCGTCGCGCCGGCCCTGCCCGACATCCAGGAGGAGCTGCACGCCTCCTCGACCGCGACCGCCTGGCTCTTCACCGGCTACCTGTTGAGCGCCTCGGTGCTGACCCCGATCATCGGCCGACTCGGCGACATGTTCGGAAAGGAGCGGATCCTCGTCTGGACCCTCGCCGGCCTCTGCGGCGGCACCCTGCTCGCCGCGCTCGCCAACTCGATACCGCTGCTGATCGCGGCGCGGATCGTCCAGGGCGGCGGCGGCGCGATCTTCCCGCTCGCCTTCGGGATCATCCGCGACGAGTTCCCGCGCGAGAAGGCGGGCCAGGGGATCGCCCTGATCTCGGCGATCCTCGGGATCGGCGGCGGCCTCGGGATCATCCTCGCCGGCCCGATCATCAGCGCCTTTGACTTCCACTGGCTGTTCTGGTTCCCGCTGATCGTGCTCGTGATCTCGCTCGTGGCGACGATCAAGTTCGTCCCGGAGTCGCCGGTGAAGTCCCCCGGCGAGGTCGACTGGAGCGGCGCCGCGCTGCTCACCGCCTGGCTGGTGCCGCTGCTGATCGGGGTCAGCCAGACCTCCGAATGGGGCTGGGGCGACGCTCGCGTCTGGGGGCTGGTCGCGATCTCGGCCGTCCTCCTCGCCGTCTGGATCCGCTTCGAGCACCGGGCCCGGGAACCGCTCGTCGATATGGCGATGATGCGGATCCGCGGCGTCTGGACCGTCAACGCCGCCGCCTTCCTGGTCGGCGCCGGGATGTACAGCTCCTTCATCCTCGTCCCCCAGCTGACCGAGCTGCCGACCTCGACCGGCTTCGGCTTCGGCTCCTCGGTCACCGGGGCCGGCCTCTTCCTGCTGCCGGCGACGGTGATGATGATGCTCGTCAGCCCGATCGGCGGCTCGCTGGCGACGAAGACCGGCTCGCGGCCGATTCTGCTCGCCGGCTGCCTGATCACCACCGTCTCGTTCACCCTGCTCGCCGTCGCCCACACCCACGCCTTCGAGATCTACGTCGGCACGGCGCTGATGGGAACCGGCATCGGCTTCGCCTTCGCCTCGCTCGCCAACCTGATCGTCGAGGCCGTCCCACCCGAGGAAACCGGGGTCGCCACCGGGATGAACACCGTGATGAGGAGCCTGGGAGGCTCCCTGGGCGCGCAGATCGGCGCCAGCGTCCTAGCCGGCACGGTGGTCGCCTCCGGCTTCCCGACCGAGAGCGGTTTCACCCTTGCCTTCCTGATCTCGGCCGGCGCCTGCCTGCTCGCCGCCGGCGCCAGCCTCGCCGTGCCGCACCGGCCCCGCGGACTGCGCCGCGCCGCCGCTCCGGCGATGGCGACCGAGTAGTCGGCCTCTAGGCGCGCCGGCGGTAGCGCAGGTACACGGTCGCGCCGAACGCGCGGGTCTCGACCAGGTCGAGGTCGATGTGCACGTCCGGCGGGAAGTACGGCGTGCCGCCACCGACCACGATCGGGATGACGAACAGCTCGAACTCGTCGATCAGCCCGCGCCGCATGCATTCCGCCGCAAGGCCGGCGCCGCCGACCGCGATCCTCCGGTCCCCGAGCGCGGCGATCTCCTCCTCGAGCGATCCCGTGGCCAGGCGGTTGCTGCCCTCCACGCTCGTCAGCCCGCTCGAGAACACGATCTTCTCGAGCGGGCGCCAGATTTCGGCGAACTCCGCCATCGTGGGGTCGGAGAACTCCTCGGTGTCCCACACGAGCATCGTCTCGTAGAGGCGCCGGCCGAGCAGCTGGGCGTCGATCGCGGCGACCCGCTCGTTGTGGAACCGGTGCAGCTCCCGGCTGGGCCTCCCCCAGTCGAAGCTTCCGTCGGGTCCGGCGACGTAGCCGTCGGCCGACAGGCTCATGGAATAGGTGATCACGACGACACAGTGAACCGCGTCGAGCCGACGGCGCGAGCTCAATAAGGCGAAAACTGAAGAACGGCGATTGCGGCCAGGGCCGAGACCAACAGGGGAACGAGATAGGCCGTCGCATATATCGGGGCCCCGGTGAAGGGCAGAACCGCCTCCACGCATGCGATGGCGCCCGTGAATACCGAAGCCGGCGCGGTGATCGCCCGGGTAAAGCGCGAGCCCCCGCCGGTGTCGTGGCCGGCATGAAGCCGAATGAGTTCCACCTCGCGGAACGTCGGGATGGACATAACTCCCGCGCCAAGCCCGGCCAGAAGCCCGATGCCAGCCGCGGTGCCGTTCTGTTCGAGCATCCCAGCGAAGATCGAGAAGGGACCGAGCCATAGGGCTTCCGGTGCGGCGCCGGTGAGGAGATCAGGCCGCCTGAAGGCCATTGGCGCAATCGCAACTCCGAGATGCGAGGACTTCCATAAGACCACCGTCATCACCAGGATGCAGAGCAGGGCTGCAATAAGTCGCGGTGCCAGCAGCGCCACGGTGACGGCCTTCGGCGAAGCTGGCCGTGACCCCGAGGTCACGGCCACGTCTCCCCCCGGAACCTCCAGCCAGTGGTAGCTCCGCGCGTCGACGCCCACGATCGCCCCGCAGAGTGCGCGGGTTCCCGCCATGAGCAGAGCGGCCGGCCAGAGGAAGAAATAGAGCAGCGCGATCGTCAGAATCCTGAGGAAGAAAACCGTCAGAGCACCGAAGACCCCTGCGGTGCCGTAGAGGAGCCAGGCAGCTCCCCAGCGAGACCACCGGCCGTGCGCGGCAAGCTCACGGTCGATCCTCATGTGAACGCGCCTGGTGATCCGCTTGGGGCGATCACAGGTGAGAATGAGGCGATGGCGCGAAGTCGCCAGCCCGAGCTTGGTCCTGATGTCGCAGGCCAGCACCGTGGCATTGGGAAGAACCTTCAGATGCTCGCCCGGTCGGCTCGCGAGGGCAAGCAGGAGGTGCCCAACAACAGGTTGCCCCTCGCTTCCCGGTCCACCTGCGAAGGCCCTTGCCAGTCTCATCACGTCCTTCGCCTCGGCACTCAGGTCGAGCCGATGCCCGCTTCCCTGCGAGGGTTCGACGGCGAACATCCTGCGGATGATGCTGATCATCAGGGTGACCGGGACCAGCACGGCAACGAGCAGCATCAACCGCATCGACGATCTGAATCGGGGTCTCTCTGCCGCCGAGGTTCGCGGCTCGATCGGCGGCCTCCATCCAAGGCGTCGTAGAGCCGAGCGGTACGACAACCCTCCTCGTTCGAGGATCACTAGCGGCCAGGAGCTGTGCCGATCGGACAAGACGGCCAGCACCAGGTGCGTCGGCCTGACGAGATGGTGCCCCTGCTCGCGGGCGATCTTTTCCGCCCGCGGCAGAACGACCTCGAGCTCACCCACCGTCCCTCCCCCGGCGCTCATCGCTCGACCACCGGCTGACTCGCAAGGCCAACGAGCCGGACATCCCTGAAATAGGCGCTCCGCGCGGCCGGCGTCAGCACACAACTCCGCAGGCTCGGGGTGTTTGCGCAACCTGCGCGGCGTCTTTCTCGAGGGCCGAAGCACGAAAAGAAACGGGCCCGATCGGAAGCGTCGACCGCGCTCGTTTCGAGCGCGTTCCCGGCATAGTCCCAGGCAGCGCCTGCAAGGCCCGCGCGTTGCGCGAGGCAGGCGCCGAGCAGCATTCGATCGGGTTCTTCTTCCGTGGTCCCGCTTGGCTCTTCCATCAGGGCCGTTTCGAACTTCTTTGCATCGGCGACTCGCGGCACCGCGAACGCGTCTGAGAGGCCCAGCTTCGCGACGAAGAAAACGTCGCTGAGGTTTAGCCCGTGGCCGCAGCGTCCCAGCCTTTCTGCGAAGGCTCCCGCCTTAAGCGCCCCAGTCAGCTCGATGGTCGCAGCCGAGCGCTCGCCCGATTGATAGAAGACACAGGCCAAACCCAGGCGCGCAACAGTGGAGTTTGGAACGAGGCCCAACACGGTGTTGTAGCTCCTCTCGGCCTGCGCATAGTCGCCGCGCTTGAGCGCTTCCTCTCCACCCTCTAAAGCGAGAACCGCCTTCCTGTCGGGAATCCCCTGCCAGAGCCCATAGGTCAGGAGTAGCGCCATGACGAACGCGCCCGCACCCGAGACGACCCGGGTCATAACTAACTTACGCGCCCGCCACTCCTCTCGGTGCACCTTCGTCGGGGAGTGCCGAGGTGCCTGGCGCTGGATTCTGGGGGAATTGCCGCGGTCGGTCATGTTTTCAGATGGCCCGCCGGCAGAGTTCTCTCGAGACTCGCGGCGCCTGTCCCGCAAGCCGTCCCGATCGCCGCAACGGGCTCGCCTCCAGGTAGGTCGCTAAATTCGACCTTCCTTAGTTTCCTACGCGGGCTCGCCCGCTTCGGACTCAATCAGAGACCCCTCAAATGCCTGGGCGATCTCCAAGTCACTCACCGCACCGAACCGCGAGGAGGAAATCGGGTTCCCCGCCAGGTCACGGCAAATCAGCTCGGGTTCTGGGTTGCACGAGAACTCACCGATCCCGACACGTAGGCCCGAGCGAATCTTTACCTCTGGAGTCCCTCCCTGCTCCCTGCACGCCTTGACGAAACCGGAGATCTTGGCTTCGAGGTGCTTGAGAATGACAGTGCCCGCCAGGAACGCCAGACAACCACCAACGGCAACGGCGCCGGCGATTACCACGAAGGGAAGCGGATCAGCAACGGCGACGAAATCAACGGAGCCCTTCTCATTCACCAAGACGCCTGAGTGGATCATGTAGCGCTCATTGATTGCGGCATTGGATTGGAGGGAACGGATCGAGGTCTCGGTTGGGTTGCCGTCGGCCAGGAGGACAAAGCCGCCGTCGTCCTCCTGAGCATCGAACCGCTGCGGGTCCAGATCAGAGAGGGAGATAACGAGCGGGAGCACCGTACCTTCTGACAGAGAGGCCACGGTACCGTTAAGTTCAATCTCGTCGAGAGAGACACCTTCTCCGTGAACCGAGACAATGCTGGACATCTCGTTTCCTCGAACCAAGAGGTCTAGGGTCCAGTGGTCATCGCCGGAGGTACCCATCGCACCGAAAGGCTACCAGCCGTCGGAGTCGACGTCAGCATCTAGAGAACCGCCGTGTCTGCATGGGTGGGTGCAGAAATTGGTTCCCTGCGCGGGAGTGAACATCGACGAGGGAGCACTCTGGAGAGACGATGTCTCCATTCACCTTCAACACGGAGTCGATCGATAACGATGAGTGAAGATCGTCCTCGAGATCGAGACCTGTCTTTCGGGGAAGGCTGGGGTCGGCGCCCCAGGTACGCCCGTGACGCCTTCTTTCGGAGACCTGGCTGCAATCGCCCCGACACCCTCCGCCTCACCCACCGGGGCCTTAGGTGGCCCGGCTAGCATTTGCATGTGGAGATCCTGGTCGTCGAGGACGAGGAGGGCATCGCCGACTTCCTGTCCCGGGGGCTCGAGGCTGAGGGCTACGAGGTGACGGTGGCCGGCGACGGGATCGCCGGGGAGCGCCTGGCCCTGAGCGGGGCCGGCGACCTCGTCGTGCTCGATCGCATGCTGCCCGGCCGGGACGGCATCGACGTGCTGGGCGCGATCCGCGAGAAGAGGCCGGCGCTGCCGGTGATCATGCTGACCGCCAAGGCCGAGGTCGCCGACCGGGTCGAGGGGCTCGACCTCGGCGCCACCGACTACGTCACCAAGCCCTTCGCCTTCGAGGAGCTGCTGGCCCGCATCCGCTCGCGCCTGCGGGAGGCCGGCGATGTCTCCCAGACCGTCCTGGAGGCAGGCGGCGTCCGCCTCGACCTGTTGAGCAGGGAGGCGAGCCGCGGGGAGCTGCGGGTGCGCCTGCCCGAGCGCGAGGCGAACCTGCTCGCCCATCTGCTGCGCCACGCCGGACGGGTCTGCTCGCGAGAGGAGATCCTCGCCGCCGTCTGGGACTACGACCACGACCCGGGGACCAACGTGGTGCAGGTCTACGTCGGCTACCTGCGCCGCAAGCTCGACCTGCCCGACGACCCCGCTCCGATCGAGACGGTGCGCTCGGTCGGCTACCGCCTCCGCGAGCCGTGAGCGCCTGGTCGAGGCTCGGGCTGCGCGGGCGCCTGGCGATCTCGATCGGGGCGATCGTCGTGCTCGCCTTCGGCGCCGTCTTCGTCGTCGTGCGGGCGCAGATGGCAAACGAGTCCAACGTGATCGAGCGCGAAGAGGCAAAGAAGGGCCCCGCCAGCGGGGAGAGCGGCGGCGAGGCCGATGAGAGCTCGCGGTTCTCGCCGATCAAGGACGCCCAGGGCGACGTCGAAAAGACCTTCTTCCTGATCGGCGGCGCCGCCCTCCTCGCCGCCCTCCTCGCCGGCTACCTCCTCGCCGCCCGGACGGCGGCGCCGCTGCGGCGCTTTGCCGAGACCGCCGCGGAGGTCGACGCCGGCGACCTCTCCCCCCGGCTCGACCCGGGCGCCGCGGCGGCGGCCGAGCTGCGGGCGCTGGCCGACGCCTTCAACCACATGCTCGAGCGCCTCGAGGAGGCCTTCGCCCGCCAGCGGCGCTTCGTCTCCGACGCCTCGCACGAGCTGCGCAGCCCGCTGACCGCGATCCGCGGCCAGCTCGAAGTCCTCGCCCGCAGCGAGGCCCCCGATGCCGCCGAGGTGAGGCGGGTGGAGGGGCTGGCGCTGGCGGAGATGGTGCGGGTCGAACGGCTGGTCGAGGACCTCCTTGCCCTGGCTCGCCTCGACGAGGGGGTCGGCCCCTCCCTGCGGGAGCTGGCCGCGGACTCGTTCCTGCGGGAGCTGATCGGCGCCAGCGACAGGGGCGTCGAGGTCGGCGAGCTCGCCGAGGGGTCTCTGCGCGCGGACCCCGACCTGATCGCGCAGGTGCTCCGCAACCTGATCGACAACGCCCGCCGCCACGCCGGGGCGGGCGGCCGGGTCTCGGTTTCCTCAGCCGCCGTCCCCGGCGGCCTTCGCGTCCGGGTCGACGACGACGGCCCCGGCATCCCGGCGGCCGAGCGCGAGCGCGTCTTCGATCGCTTCCATCGCACGGAGGCCGCGCGCGAGCGCGCCTCCGGCGGCAGCGGCCTGGGGCTCGGCATCGCCCGCTCGATCCTCGCCTCCCACGGCGGCCGGGTCTGGATCGAGGACTCGCCGCTCGGCGGCGCCCGGGCCAGCTTCGAGCTGCCCGCCTTCACGCCGAAGATAAGAGGCTTCTCAGCGAACGGTTAGGGAGCGGTAAGCCGGCGGGCCCAGGATCCGCCCATGTCAGAGACCGAAGCAGGCGTGCTCGGGCCCCGGGCTCGCCCCGCCGCCCGGGTCCGCGACGGCGTCGCCGCCAACGCCCGGCTGACCGCCGCCCTCGCCGCGGCCCTGCTGGTCCTGCTGGCGGCGGAGGGGGTGACGATCCCCTTCATCGGCCGGCTGATCGGCCCCCACATCTTCATCGGCGTCCTGCTGATCCCGCCGGTCGCGCTGAAGATGGCGAGCACCGGCTACCGGTTCGCCCGCTATTACACCGACGACGGCCCCTACCTCGCCAAGGGGCCGCCGCCGCTCGTGCTGCGCGTCCTCGCCCCGGGCGTCGTCCTCACCACGCTGGCGCTGTTCGGCACCGGCATTGCGCTGCTGATCGCCGGGCCGCCGAGCGGGACCCTGATCTTCGCCCACAAGTCGAGCTTCGTCGCCTGGGTCGCGCTGATGACGCTGCACGTCCTCGGGCACCTGCTCGAGGTGCCGCGGCTGGCGACGGCCGACTGGCGGCGCGATCTCCCCCGCGAGGCGCGCCTGGCCGGCGCCGGCGCCAGGGCGCTGGCCCTGACGGCGGCGATCGGCGCCGGCCTCGCCCTGGCCCTCCTCACCTTCTCGATGGCACGACCGTGGTTCTAAGAGAACTCTCAGCCTCCGCTTAGGGGCGGTTTGGAGCTCGGAGGGAAAGTCAGGCAGATGGACTCATTCGAAAAGCAAGCGCTGAAGCAGGAGGCGCGTCGCCGCCTGCGGGCCCAGCGCCAGCGGGCGGGGCAGCTGCGCGGCCGGGTCGTCGCGATCTCGCTGATCGGCTTCGTGCTCCTCTGGGGAGTGATCTTCGCGCAGATGGCGACGGGCCACGATCCCGTCCTCGGCGACAAGTCCTCTGCGGTCGCGGCGTCGTCGGCGACCAGGAAGCACCGCGCCCAGGCATCGGCGCCTCCCGTCGAAGCGGCCGAGACCGACGCCGAGGGAGGCGACCACCCGGGGGAGGCCGCGAGCGAAGCGATCGAAAGCACCGACCCCGAAGAACTCGAAGCCCAACAGGCGGCCGAACGCGAAGCGTTCGAAGCCGCGGAAGCTCGCGAACTGGAAGCGGCGGAACTGGAAGCGGCGGAAATCGAAGCGATCGAAACGGAACCCGAACCGGTGACGACGAGCCAGTCGTGAGCCTCGAAGCCCACCTCGAGTTCGCCTGCTTCGGCGGCAGGGTCTCCCTTCACGTGCGCGGCGCCGACGAGAAAGAGGGCCTCGGGCTCGCCGAGCGAGGGCGCGAACTGCTGCTCGACGCGCACGAGCGGCTCTCGCGCTTCGAGCCGAGCAGCGAGCTCTCGCGCCTGAACCGCGACCCGCGCACCGAGGTGCCGGCCTCCCCGCTCCTGCGCCGGCTGGTCGCGGCGGTCCTCGCCGCCGGATCGCGCAGCGGCGGCCTCGTCGACGCCACCCTGCTCGACGCGATCGAGCGCGCCGGCTACCGGTCTTCACTGGAGAGCACGGAGGCACGGCCGCTGACGCGGGCGGAGCTCGGCGCGCAGGACCAGGCGCCGGCCCGGCCAAGCGTCACCGCCGAGTGGTGCTCGGTGAGGGTGGATGCAGCGGCGGGGACCGTGATCCGCCCGCCCGGGGTGCGGATCGACGGGGGCGGCATCGCCAAGGGCCTGCTGGCCGACCTTGTCGGCGAGGAGCTCGCGGCTACGGAAGCCTTCGCCGTCGAGTGCTGCGGCGACATCAGGCTCGGTGGATCGAGCGCGCTGAGGCGTCGGATCAGGGTCGACGACCCGTTCGGCACCGAGCCGCTGCACGAGTTCGAGGTCAGCGCGGGGGCGGTCGCCACCAGCGGCATCACGCGTCGCGCGTGGGGCGGGAGCGGGGTCAGCCTCGCCCACCAGATCCTCGACCCCGCCAGCGGGCGGCCCGCCTTCACCGGGATCGTGCAGGCGACCGCGCTCGCCCCAACCGCCCTGGAGGCCGAGATCCTCGCCAAGTCGGCGCTGCTGTCCGGGCCCGAGGGCGCCAGGGACTGGCTGCCCTTCGGCGGCGTCCTGGTCCCGGTCGAGGGCGAGCCAGAGGTGATCGCCGCTGCGGAACCTGTCGCCGAGGCGATGGCGTGAACGTCGCCCCCCACCTCTTCTGGATCACCAGCCGAGCCGCCGGCGGCGCCGCCTTGCTCCTCGCCAGCGCCAGCGTCGCGGTCGGCCTGATGATGAGCTCCAGGCGCGCGAGCGCGAACAAGCGCGACCTCCGCGCGGTCCACGAGGCGATGTCCCTCACCACCTTGGCGATGGTCGCCCTGCACGGCCTCTCCCTCCTCGGCGACTCCTACCTGAACCCCGGCGTGGCCGGGATCGCGATCCCCTTCGTCGGCTTCTACCGGCCGCTTTGGACCGGGCTCGGCATCGTCGCCGGCTACGGGCTCGCCGCCCTGGGCCTGACCTACTACCTGCGCGACCGCATCGGAGCGGCACGCTGGCGGCGGCTGCACCGCCTCACCGCGGTCTTCTGGCTGGCGGCGATCGCCCACACGATCGGCGCCGGCAGCGACGCCGCGCAGTGGTGGTTCCTCGGCGTCAGCGGCGCCCTCGTCCTGCCAGCCGCCGCCCTGCTCCTCCTCCGCTGGCTCGGCCGCTGGTGGGATGCGCGCGGCAGCTCGGAGACGGCGCATATCCCGGCGCCGAGAGCCACCTCGGGCTGAGGGCCGGGGCCTAGGCTGAGAGGTCGCGGCGCTCGAACAGCCAGGCGCCGAGCGCAGCGCAGACGATCGCCGCTGCGGTGACCCCAAGGAAGGCGACTGGCTCGATCCCATTCTCGATCGCGTTGCCGTAGTACTTGAAGACCGAGGCGTAGCGCAGCCAGTCGAAGCCCGGATCGAGCTTGCCGATCAGGTCCGCCACGTACATCCCCACCAGCACCCCGGCGACGGCCCCGGTGACGACGCTGGTTCGCAGCGACCAGGCGCAGGCGACGATCCCGAGGCCGGCGAAGAGGAGCGCCAGGGGCCAGACGCCGGCGAAGCCGGCGGCGGCCGGGCCGGCGGCGAGGCCGGCGCCGGCGAGGACGCTCCCGAGCATGGTCAGGAGATAGGAGATCGCGAGGACCACCGCCAGCTCGATCGCCGTCGCCAGGAAGCCCGCGGCGCAAAGGCGCCGCCGCGAGACCGGGGCCGAGAGCAGGACGTCGAGGCGCCCCGATTCCGCGGCTCCGGCGAGGCCCGAGCCGACCGCGCGCACGGCAAGGTAGCCGAGCGCCAGCGGCACGATCAGGCTCAACATCTCCGCGTGCAGGTACTGCTCGACGTTGGAGAGCCGACCGATCCCGAAGGCTTCCTTCAACCCGGCTGGGTATTTGCCGACGACCTTCGAGATCGAGTCTTCGACGGAGGGGAAGATCGCGACGATGAACGCGGACATCAGCCCCAGCGGCAGCCCCCACGCCAGCAGCGAGCGGCGACGGTCGCGGAGGTGGCTCGATACGAGAGCGGCGACCTGGCCGGCCATCACTCCCCCTCCTCGCGGTAATAGCCGAGGAAGACCTCCTCCAGGGAGGGGTGGACGGCTTCGATGTCGGTGACGTGGTGGGCGGCGAGCGCCTTAAGCACCCGGTCGAAGTCGCCCGCGACCTCGAAGCTGGCGTGCCCGTCGGCGAGCGCGAGCTCGGTAACGCCGGGCAGCTTCCGCAGATCCTCGAGCGAGCTGGGCCCAGACAGCCGAACGCTGACCTTGCGCCGGGCCTTGCCGAGCAGGTCGACCATCCGCTCGACCGCGATCAGCCGTCCCTCCCGCACCATGCCGACCCGGTCGCAGATCCTCTGAACCTCGTCGAGGTCGTGGGAGGAGACGAAGACGGTGCGGCCCCGCTCGCGCTCCTCGTCGACCAGCGTCAGGAACTCCTCCTGCATCAGCGGGTCGAGGCCGCTGGTCGGCTCGTCGAAGATCAACAGGTCCGGTTCGTGGAAGGTGGCGAGGATCAGCCCGATCTTCTGGCGGTTGCCGCGTGAGAGCTGCCCCAACGGTCGCTCGAGGTCGGCGTCGAAGCGCTCCGCCAGCGCCTCGGCACGACCGAGCCCGTCGACCCCGCGCAGCCGCGCGAGCAGCCTCAAAGCCTCGCGTCCGCTCGCCTGCCGCCCGAAGCCGAAGTCGCCCGGGAGGTTTCCGAGACGGGCCCGGATCGCGACGCTGTCGCGGCGGCTGTCGCGGCCGAAGAGACGGGCGCTGCCGCCGGTCGGATGGTGGAGGTCGAGCAGGGCGCGGATCGTCGTCGTCTTGCCGGCGCCGTTGGGGCCGAGGAAGCCGAAGACCTCACCTGGAGCGACGGCGAAGGTGACGTCCTCGATGCCGCGGCGGCGGCCGTAGAACTTCGTCAGCCCCTCGGCCTCGATCGCCGCAACGCTCATGGCGGCCGCCTGCGTTGGAGCGTTCGCGCGGATCGCACGGAGGCAGTATGAATCAGCGGATGGCGAGCCCGCCGACGCGACGCCACGCCCACCGCACGCCTGGGCGCCACACCCACTGGCGGCTCGCCAGGAATCGCCGGCGGCTGCTGCGCGGCGGCGCCCTGGCAACCCTGCTCGCGGTCGTCGGCCCTGGCCTTCTCGCCGGCCTCTCCGACGACGACCCGGCCGGGATAACGACCTACTCGATCCTCGGCGCCGAATACGGCTACCGGCTGATCTGGGTCCTGGTCGTCTCGACCGCGGCCCTGATCGTCTTCCACGAGCTCGGCGTTCGGCTCGGGATCGTCACCGGTAAAGGGCTGCTGACCCTGGTCCGCGAGCGCTACGGGCCGAGGGCCGCGGCTCTGGTCCTCGGAGCGCTGGTGATCGCCAACACCGGCACCCTCTGCGCCGAGTTCGCGGGGGTCGCCGCCGCGATGGACCTGCTCGGGGGGATGAGCCGCTATCTCAGCGTGCCGCTTGCCGCCGCCGGCGTCTCGGCCCTGGTCCTGCGGGAGAACTTCCGCCACGTCGAGCACTTCCTGCTGGCGCTCAGCTCGGTCTTCGTCGCCTACGTGATCTCCGGCTTCCTCGCCCACCCCGACTGGGGCGCTGCCGCTCGAGGCGCCGCTGTCCCCAGCATCCCGCTTAACCGCGACGCCCTGCTGGTCGCGGTGGCGACGGTCGGGACGACCCTGGCGCCGTGGGGCCTGGCCTTCATCCAGTCCTACGCGGTCGACAAGGGCCTCACCGCCAAGGACCTTCGCTTCGAGCGCGTCGACGTCATCGTCGGCGCGGTGCTGACCGGGGTGATCGGCCTCTTCGTGATCGTCGCCTGCGCCGCGACCCTGCACACGCACGGGATCGAGGTGAACGACGCACGCGACGCGGCCAACGCGCTGGAGCCGCTGGCGGGCAGCGCCGCCGCGACCCTCTTCGGCCTCGGCTTCCTCGGCGCCGCCCTCCTGGCGGCGGCGATCGTCCCGCTCTCCACCGCCTACTCGATCTCCGAGACCCTCGGCCGCAAGGCGGACCTCGACGACAGCTTCGCCGAGGCTCGCTCCTTCTACCTCAGCTTCGCCGCCGTGGTCGCCGTCGCCGCCGCGATCGTCCTCATCCCCGGCGCGCCGCTGATCGAGATCCTCTTCCTCACCCAGGCCCTGAACGCGGTCCTGCTGCTGGTGCTGCTGCCGTTCATGCGCTCCCTCGGCCGCGACCGCGAGCTGATGGGCGAGCACGCCCTCAGCCGGGCGGGGCGGGCGGCCACCGGCCTCGCCCTCGGCGTCATCGCCGTCGCGGTGGTGGCGCTCGGCGTGCTGGCGCTGGGGTGAAGCTAACCTCGACCTCGGTGGCCGAGCCGAGCGAAGCCGAGCTGGATGGCCTGATCGCCTACTGGGAGGCGGCGAACTACCTCACCGTCGCTCAGATCTACCTGCAGGGCAACCCGCTGCTGCGCGAACCGCTGCGACCCGAGCACGTCAAGCCGCGGCTGCTCGGCCACTGGGGCACCTCCCCCGGCCTCAACCTCGTCTATGCGCAGCTCAACCGGCTGATCCGCGAGACCGGCGACGAGGTCCTCTACGTCGCCGGCCCCGGTCACGGCGGCCCGGCCGTGGTCGCCAACGTCTACCTCGAGGGCACCTACTCCGAGATCTACCCGCAGGTCTCCCAGGACGAGACAGGGCTGCTGCGGCTGGTGCGGCAGTTCTCGACTCCCGGCGGCATCCCCAGCCATGTCAGCGTGCCCACCCCCGGCTCGATCCACGAGGGCGGCGAGCTCGGCTACGCGCTGGCCCACGCCTTCGGCGCCGCCTTCGACAACCCCGACCTGCTGGTCGCCTGCGTGATCGGGGACGGCGAGGCGGAGACGGCGCCGCTGGAGGGATCGTGGAAGGGCGTGCGGTTCCTGAACCCGGCGCGGGACGGGGCGGTGCTGCCGATCCTGCACCTGAACGAGAACAAGATCTCCGGGCCGACGGTGCTGGGGCGGGTGCCCGAGGAGGAGGTCCTGCAGCTGCTGGCCGGACACGGCTACGCGGCGCGGATCGTCGCCGGCTCGGACCCACGCCGCGTCCATCGCGAGTTCGCCGCCGTCCTCGCCGAGTCCCGCGCCCGGATCGCCGCGATCAAAGACGAGGCGCGTTCGGGCCGCGGCTCCGGCCGTCCGCGCTGGCCGGCGATCGTGCTGCGCACCCCGAAGGGCTGGACCGGCCCGGCGGAGGTCGACGGAGTCGCGGTCGAGGGCACCTTCCGCGCCCACCAGGTGCCGCTCAAAGGCGTCCGCGAGAACCCGGAGCACCTGGCGATGCTGGAGCGCTGGATGCGCAGCTACCGGCCCGAGGAGCGCTTCGACGGGCAGGGACGCCTGGCCCCCGAGCTGGCGGCGCTGGCGCCCGAGGGCGAGCTACGCATGGGCGCGACCCCTCAGGCCAACGGCGGTCGCCGCCTGGTGCCGCTGGAGATCCCCGACCCAGCCGCCTACGCGATCGAGGTCCGGGAGCCGGGCGCCGAGCACGCCGAATCGACCAAACGCCTCGGCCTTCTGCTGCGCGACCTCTACGCCGCCAACCCCGACAACTTCCGCCTCTTCTGTCCCGACGAGACCGACTCC
The DNA here is from genome assembly GCA_025936755.1 of Solirubrobacterales bacterium. Taxonomy (GTDB): domain Bacteria; phylum Actinomycetota; class Thermoleophilia; order Solirubrobacterales; family 70-9; genus VAYN01. The sequence continues at coordinate 69,305 of JAICSS010000002.1, forward strand.
AACCGGCTCGGCGCCGTCTTCGAGGTTTCCGACCGCTGCCTGATGGACGCCCGCCCCGAGGACACCGGCGTCTCCCCCGAGGGCCGGGTGATGGAGGTCCTGTCCGAGCACAACTGCCAGGGCTGGCTCGAGGGCTACCTGCTGAACGGCCGCCACGGGCTCTTCGCCACCTACGAGGCCTTCGCGATGGTCTCCGCCTCGATGGCGATCCAGCACACGAAGTGGCTGGAGGAAATGCGGCGGCTGGACTGGCGCGCCCCGGTCGCCTCGCTCAACGTCCTCCTCACCTCGACCTGCTGGCGCAACGACCACAACGGCTTCAGCCACCAGGGGCCGGGGCTGATCGACACGATGATCAGCCTCCGCGGCGAGGTCGTCCGCATCTACTTCCCGCCCGACGCCAACTGCCTGCTCGCCGTCGCCGACCACGCCTTTCGCAGCCGCGACTACGTCAACCTGATCGTCGAGGACAAGCAGCCCCAGCTGCAGTACCTGACCTATGAGCAGGCGCGCGCCCACGCCGCCGCCGGCGCTTCCCGCTGGGAGTGGGCGAGCAGCGACGACGGTGAGGACGCCGACGTCGTCCTCGGCTGCGCCGGGGACATCCCGACCCAGGAGACGCTCGCCGCCGCCTGGCTGCTGCGCCGCCACACGCCGGAGCTGAAGGTGCGGGTCGTGAACGTGATCGACCTGATGACCCTGTTCCCGCGCGAAACGCACCCGCACGGCTTGCCGGAGGAGCGCTTCGTCGAGCTCTTCGGCGAAGACGACGACGTGGTGATGGCCTTCCACGGCTACGCCCGCGCCCTGCACCAGCTCCTCCACGGCCGCCCCCACCCCGGCCGCTTCCACGTCCGCGGCTTCAGCGAGCAAGGGACGACGACCACCCCCTTCGACATGGTCGTGATCAACCGGATGAGCCGCTACCACCTGGCGCTGGAGGCGCTGCGCCGGGCGCGCCGGGCGCCGGCCGGGGCGTCGGAGCTGGAAGCCCGCTGCGAGGAGATGCTCGACCGCCACCGCTCCTACGTGCGCGAGCACCTCGAGGACATGCCCGAGGTCCGCGACTGGACCTGGGGCGCAGGCTGACCGTGGGGCCCAGCCGGATCCTCACCGTCAACGCCGGCTCCTCGAGCCTGAAGCTGCGGGTGCTGGACGCCGAGAACAGGGTCCTCGCCACGCGCGGCAGCGACGCACCAGAAGACGAGGCGGAGCTGCGCGGGGAGCTGGCGGCGATCCTGGAGGAAGGCCCGCCGGTCGACGCAGCCGGCCACCGGGTCGTCCACGGCGGGCCGGAGCTCACCGGACCGACCATCGTCAACCCGGCGGTCGAGGACGACCTCGAGGGGCTCGCCGACCTCGCCCCCCTGCACAACCCGCCTGCGGTCGCGGCGATGCGGGCGCTCGCTGCGTTGCGGCCCGACCTGCCGACGGTCGCCTGCTTCGACACCGCCTTTCACGCCACGCTGCCGGCGGCGGCCTCGACCTACGCGGTCCCGCCAGCCTGGTCGGGGCGCTGGCCGCTGCGCCGCTACGGCTTCCACGGCCTCTCCCACTCCTACGCCAGCCGCCGCGCCGCCGGGCTGCTCGACCGGCCGCTGGAGGGATTGCGAATCGTCACCGCCCATCTCGGTGCGGGCGCCTCGCTCTGCGCCGTCGCGGGCGGGCGCTCGGTCGACACGACGATGGGGTTCACCCCGCTCGACGGCCTGGTGATGGCGACCCGCTCAGGCTCGGTCGACCCCGGGTTGCTGCTCTGGGTCCAGCGCCACGGCGGCATCGATGCGAAGGAGATGGAGCAGGCGCTCGACCGCGAATCCGGCCTGCTCGCCCTCTCGGGCCGCTCCGGCGACATGCGCGAGATCGTCGCCGGCGTCGAGGAGGATGACGAGCGCTGCCGCCTCGCCTTCGACACCTACGTCCACCGCCTCTCTGCCGGCATCGCCGCGATGGCGGCGGCGATGGGCGGCATCGACGCCCTCGTCTTCACCGGAGGCGTCGGCGAGAACTCGGCGCGGGTGCGATCCGCGGCCGCGACCGCCGTGGCCTTCCTCGACGTCAAGCTCGACCCGCAGCTCAACGACGAGGGCACACGAGACGGGCTGCTCTCCCCTGTCGGGGCCGCGGTCCCGGTCGTCCTGGTCCAGGCCCGCGAGGACATCGAGATCGCAGACCAGGTCCGCGCCGCCCTCTCCCCTGCCGGCTGATGCCCTGGGCTACGTGGGGCACGGCTTCAGGCGCGGGCTCCATGCGGTTTTTCGAGCCGATGACGGCCTAGCGAGGACGGCCTGACGAAACTGCTGCCGCCCGGACCGGCCCGCACCGCCATGTGCAGCGCGCTCCCTCGCAGCCACCGCTTCCAGGAGAGGAACCACATCGTCCAGCCGTTGTCCCAGGTGCCGGCGCGGGGGCTGCCGGTGATCGTCACCGGATCGCCCGGCACCGCCATTTCGTAGAAGGTCTCGGCGTCTTCGGGAGACATGTTGATGCAACCGTGGCTGACGTTGGTGAAACCCTGCTCGCCGACCGACCAGTAAGCGTCGTGCAGGTAGTCGCCGCTCCAGGTGAAGCGCACCGACCAGGGCACCTCGATGTCGTAGCCGGGCCCGACCATGTCGACCGGGTTCGCCTTTTCGATCGTCAGGTAGGTGCCGTTCGGCGTTTCGTCGCCGGGTTTGCCGCTGCTGATCGGCCAGTCCGCGAACAGCTTCCCTTCCCGGCGCACCTTCATGTGGTGGTCGGCGGTGTCGGCCACCACCCTCAGCGACGATCCGATTTCGAAGCGCTGGGTCAGCGTGTGGCGCCCGTACACCCCGGGGGCCGCCTCGACTCCGTTCAGGTGCGCGGCGAAGCTCACCTGCGTGTGGGGCGGCCAGTAGCGGCGGGGGCGGAAGTAGAGGCAATCGGCGGCGAGGTTGCAGCGGCCGTCCCAGCGCCAGGCGCCCACCACCGGCTTCGAGGTCCTGATCTCGAGCGCCCGCTCCACGGCGACGCGGTCGGAGACCGGCCGGCTGAAGTAGAGGATGATCGGCATCCCGACGCCGTAGGTCTCCTTGTAGCCCTCGACGATCTGGGTGCTGAACGTCTTGGCGGGAGTGAACGTCCGGAACCGGCTCCTGCGCGTCACCGGTCCGCCGGAGCTCCCTTCGGCGGTTGCGGTGACGGTGTAGCGCTGCGAGACCCCGAGCGCCCAGGTGCTGTGCCAGACCGTCCCCGCCGCGTTCAGCTTGCCGCTGACGCGCTCGCCTCCGTCGCGGGCGACCACGCGGCCGATCCTCCCGCCCGCGGCCCTGACCGTGATCCCTCGGTCCGGCCTGGTGTCGGTCTTGCCGCCGGCCGGCGTGATCGACAGCCGTACGCCGCTCTCGCCGGCTTCGCCGCCGCCGCTCGTCTTGGCGCCGGTGCTCTTCGCGCCGCCGCCGCAGCCGGCGAGGAGCAGAGCCAGCGTCGCGCAGACCGCCAATCCTCCAAGGCCGTGGAGACGAAGCGGCAGTGAGCGAAACATGACCATTCGCAGCAACCTCAGATAGGGGCAGGCGGGATTCCGACGGCGACCACCTGTACCACAACGATAGGCGCACGTTCCGTTTTGCTCGACGCGCCGGGGGTATCCGCGGGGCAGGCATTCAGGCGAGACAGGAAGCAGAGAAATGGTCTCAGCAGACACCGGAACGGTCACCGGCCATGAGAGCTCCGCGGAGGCTCGGGTCGAGGACGTCGCCGCAACGGCCTACGAGGTCCCAACCGATCGGCCGGAGTCGGACGGGACCCTGGAGTGGGACTCGACGACCATGGTCGTCGTCGAGGTCGCCGCGGGGGAGCAGCGCGGGATCGGCTACACCTACGGCCACCGGGCGATCGCCGAGGTGGTGAGCGCGACGCTCGCCCCCCTCGTCTCCGGGATGGACGCGCTGGCGCCGCCCCGGGTCTGGGCGGAAATGCAGCGGCAGGTCCGAAACTTCGGTCGCCAGGGGCTCTGCGCGATGGCGATCTCGGCCGTCGACATAGCCCTCTGGGACCTGCGGGCGAAGCTGCTGGGGCTTTCGCTCGCCGACTCGCTCGGCCGCTTCCACGAGGCGATCCCCGCCTACGGCAGCGGCGGCTTCACCTCCTACACGAACGCGGAGCTGGCCGAGCAGCTCCGCGACTGGGTGGAGCGCGGTTGCCGGCGGGTGAAGATCAAGGTCGGCCGCGAGCCCGGGCTCGACCCCGGGCGGCTCGCCGCAGCGCGCGAGGCGATCGGCGCCGAGGTCGAGCTGATGGTCGACGCCAACGGCGCCTTCGACCGACGCGCCGCTGCCCGCCAGGCCGAGGCATATGGGGAGTTCGGCGTCTCCTACTTCGAGGAGCCGGTTTCCTCCGACGACCTCGAGGGCCTGCGCTGGCTGCGCGACGCCGTCCCGGCGGGAATGCAGATCGCCGCCGGCGAGTACGCCTGGGACCTGTCAGAGCTCGAACACCTCGCCGGCTGCGTCGACGTCCTTCAGGCCGACGTCACCCGCTGCGCCGGCATCACCAACGTCCTGCGTGCCGACGGCATCTGCCGTGCCCGCAACCTGCCCTTCTCGGCCCATTGCGCCCCGCAGGTCTCAGCCCACCTCTGCTGCGCTCTGGAGCGGGCGATCCACGTCGAGTACTTCCACGACCACGAACGCGTCGAGTCGATGCTCTTCGCGGGCGCCCTCCCCCTCGAAGACGGGGCTCTCCGCCCCGACCCCGACCGGCCCGGCCTCGGGATCGAGCTGCGCCGCGAGGAGGCCGAGCGCTTCCGGGTCGGCGGTTAGCGGCCGCTCGCATCGGGGTAGGCGGACAACGCCAGCGAAAAAGGAGTGACGATGAGTGAGACCGTCGCCGACTTCCTGCTGGCCCGCCTTGCTGGGGAGTGGGGGGTCAAGCGGGTCTTCGGCTATCCAGGAGATGGCATCAACGGGATCATCGGGGCCTTCGAGCGCGAGGGGCCGCGGCCGGACTTCATCCAGGCCCGGCACGAGGAGATGGCCGCCTTCATGGCCTGCGCCCACGCCAAGTTCACCGGCGAGGCCGGCGTCTGCCTCGCCACCTCCGGGCCGGGAGCGATCCACCTGCTCAACGGCCTCTACGACGCCAAGCTCGACCACCAGCCCGTGGTCGCGATCGTCGGCCAGCAGGCCCGCGCCGGGCTGGGGGGCAACTACCAGCAGGAGGTCGACCTGCAGTCGCTGTTCAAGGACGTCGCCCACGAGTACGTCCACACCGCGGCCGAGGCGACCCAGGTCCGCCACCTGATCGACCGGGCGATGCGCATCGCGCTGGCCGAGCGCACGGTGACCTGCGTGATCCTGCCCAACGACCTGCAGATGGAAGAAGCGGTGCCGACTCCGCCCCATGCTCACGGCACCGTGCACTCGGCGCCGGGCTACGAGCGCCCCGAGATCATCCCCTCCGATGCGCAGCTCTCCCGCGCCGCGGAGGTGCTGAACGCCGGCGAGCGGGTGGCGATGCTGATCGGCGCCGGCGCACTGGGCGCCGCCGACGAGGTGATCGAAGTCGCCGACATGCTCGGCGCCGGGGTGGCGAAGGCGCTGCTCGGCAAGGCGGCGCTGCCCGACGACCTGCCCTACGTGACCGGCTCGATCGGCCTGCTCGGCACCAAGGCCAGCTGGGACCTGATGCAGGAATGCGACACGCTGCTGATGGTCGGCTCCAGCTTTCCCTACTCCGAGTTCCTGCCCGAAGAGGGCGAAGCGCGCGGGGTGCAGATCGACATCGACGGCCGCATGCTCGGCATCCGCTACCCGGTCGAGGTCGGCCTGGTCGGCGACTCCGCTTCGACGCTGCAGGCGCTGCGGGGCAAGCTCTTCCGCAAGGACGACCGCTCCTGGCGCGAGCAGGTCGAAGCGAACGTGCGCGACTGGTGGGAGCTGATCGAAAAGCGGGCGCTGGAGCCGGCCGAACCGATCAACCCGCAGCTTGTCTTCTACGAGCTCTCCAAGCGCCTCCCCGACGATGTCATCCTCAGCTCCGACTCGGGCTCGGCGGCAAACTGGTACGCGCGGGACCTGAAACTGCGGCGGGGGATGATGGCCTCGCTCTCGGGCACCCTGGCGACGATGGGGGCGGGCGTCCCCTATGCGATCGGCGCCAAGTTCGCCCATCCGGAGCGCCCGGTGATCGCCATGGTCGGCGACGGCGCGATGCAGATGAACGGCCTCGCCGAGCTGATCACGATCGCCAAATACCGCGAGCGCTGGGCAGACCAGCGGCTGATCGTCCTCGTCCTCAACAACCGCGACCTCAACCAGGTGACCTGGGAGCAGCGGGCGATGTCGGGCGACCCGAAATTCGAAGGCTCCCAGGACCTGCCTGACGTTCCGTACGCGGGCTGGGCGGAGATGCTCGGCCTCAACGGAATCCGCACCGAAGACCCCGCCGAGGTGGGCGAGTGCTGGGAGCGGGCGCTCGCCGCGGACCGGCCGACGGTGCTGGAGGTCGTCACCGACCCCGAAGTGCCGCCGCTGCCGCCCCACATCACCCTCGAACAGGCGAAATCGTTCGCCTCGGCGGTGTTGAAGGGCGACCCGGGGTCGCGGAAGATCATCGGCCAGTCGCTGCGGCAGAAACTTCCGGGCGTGGTCTCCGGGCGGTGAGCGGAGCGGCGATGCGACGGCGATGGCGTCGGATGCGGTACCTGCGAGACCTACGCCGGGGGCGTATGCAGCGCACGCTGGCGGCGGCGACCGCGTTCAGCGCCCTGCCGCTCGGAGCGGAGATCTACTTCGAGCACTTCCGCGGCTCCTTCGGCGACAAGTGGATGTGGACGCCGGTCGCCCTCTCCCCCGCCCTCACCGCCGCGGCCGCGGCGGCGGTCCGCTCCGAGCGGGCCGCCCGCACCGCCCTGCCGATCGTCTCGGCGCTCTACTGCCTCGACGGCCTGATCGGCGTCTACACCCACGTGCAGGGGGTGCGCAAGCGGCCCGGCGGTTTCTCCGAGCCGCTCTACAACATCGTCATGGGACCGCCGCTGCTGGCGCCGGGCTCGCTGGCGCTGGTCGGCGGCATGGGCCTGGTCGCGGCGGCGGCGAAGCGGGAGCGCTGAACGTGAGCCGCGACCCCGGCCACCTCCCCGCCTTCGGGGGAACCGAGCCCGGCGGGCCGCCGGCGGGGCTGCCGCGCCAGCGCCGCGGCACCACCCCGCAGATGCGCGGCCGCTACCCCGACTACGACGTCCTCGCGGAGACCTCGCACTGGGACGAGGCGACGCGGCGGGTGGTTCTCGACCGGGTCGAGCGGGTGCCGCCGATCCGCTTCTTCGACGAAGCCGAGGCGGCGACCCTCGGCGCCTTCTGCGACGTGGTGCTGGCGCAGGACGCCGAGCCGCGGATCCCCGTCCTGGCGATGGTCGACGAGAAGCTCGCCGAGCGGCGAGGCGAGGGCTACCGCCACGCCGACATGCCCTCCGACCGGGAAACCTGGCGGGAGGTCGCGCGCATGCTCGACGCCGCCGCGGCCGCAGAGGGCGCGGAGAGCTTCGCCACCGCCGGGCGCGAGGCGCAGCTGCGGATCGTCCAGCGCTTCTCCGAAGGCGAGCTGGCCTGGGAGGGCTGCCCGGTCGACAAGGCCTGGGGCGTGGCGATGCGCGACCTCCTCGGCGCCTTCTACTCCCACCCCTGGGCCTGGAACGAGATCGGCTTCGGCGGCCCCGCCTACCCCCGCGGCTATGCCCGCCTCGGCGCGGGCCAGCGCGAGCACTGGGAGAGCCCGCCGCAGTTCGAGCGCGATCCCGTCCGCGATGTCGACGAGCGGGGACTGGAGTGAAGCCACGACTGACGAGGGGGCTGAAGGGTTCGGTGATGCCGGCGGGCAATGACTCGGCCCGGCTGGTCGATCCGCGGCATCCTTCAGCTCCGCGCCCGGAGGCGATGCGCCGCTACCCCGAGGCCGAGTCCGTCGACATGCTCATCGTCGGCTGCGGCGCCGGCGGTACCACGCTGGCCCAGCGGCTCGCCCGCCGCGGCTGGCGGGTGGTCGTGCTGGAGGCGGGCCCGTTCTGGGACCCCGACCGCGACTGGGTCTCCGACGAGGCCGGTTCGCGCAACCTCTACTGGACCGAGCCGCGGGTGATCGGCGGCAGCGACCCGGTCGAGCTCGGCAAGAACAACTCCGGCCGCGGCGTCGGCGGCTCGATGGTCCACTTCGCCGGCTTCGCCCCCCGCTTCCATCCCTCCGACTTCGAGGTCAAGAGCCGGGACGGCGTCGCCGCCGACTGGCCGATCTCCTACGAGGAGCTGCGGCCTCATTACGAGGCCCTCGAGCAGGAGCTGCCGGTGGCCGGCGAGCACTGGCCCTGGGGCGACCCGCATGGCTATCCCCACTCCCCCCACCCGGTCGGCGGCGGCGCGCTGCGGATGATCGAGGGAGCCGAACGCTGCGGAATCGAGATGCGGGTCGGCCCGGTGGCGATCGCCAACGGCTCCTTCGGCAACCGGCCGCACTGCATCTACCGCGGCCTCTGCCTGCAGGGCTGCAAGGTCGGCGCCAAGGGCTCGCCGCTGGTAACCCATCTGCCCGACGCCCTCGCCCACGGGGTCGAGGTCCGCGCCGAATGCATGGCGACCCGGGTCGAGATCGACGAGGCCGGCCGCGCCACCGGCGTCACCTACTTCCACGAGGGCGAGGAGCACTTCCAGGCCGCCGAGGCGGTCGCGGTCGCCGGCTACTCGATCGAGACGCCGCGGCTGCTGCTGCACTCGACCAGCGCCCGCTTCCCGAACGGCCTCGCCAACGGCAGCGACCTGGTCGGCCGCGGCGTCATGGTCCAGGGCGCGCCCCAGGTCGGCGGCCGCTTCCCCGAAGAGCTGCGGATGTACAAGGCGCCGCCGCCGGAGATCGCCTCCGAGCAGTTCTACGAGACCGACGCCTCGCGCGGCTTCGCCCGCGGCTTCTCGATCCAGACCGTCGGGCCGCTGCCGATCGGCTGGGCCGAGCACGTCCTCGCCGACGGCCACTGGGGCCAATCGCTGCGCGAGTACATGCGCGACTACAACCACTGGTATGTGATCGGCGCCCTCAGCGAGCTGCTGCCCCTGCCCGGGAACCGGGTGACGCTGGCCGACGAGACCGATGCCAACGGGATGCCGGTCGCCCGCATGGACTACAGCCAGTGCGACAACGACCGCGCCAACATCGCCTTCGGCAAGGAGCGGATGCGGGAAATCGTCCGCGCCGCCGGCGCCCAGGACGTGCTGGAGATCGACCGCTACGCCCACCTGGTCGGCGGCTGCCCGATGTCGGGCTCCCCGGAGAGCGGCGTCGTCGACTCCGACCAGCGCGTCTGGGAAGTGCCGAACCTCTTCGTCGCCGACGGCAGCGTGATGCCGACCCAGGGCTCGGCCAACCCGGCGCTGACGATCATGGCGCTCTCCGCCCGCCTGGCCGAGCGCCTCGCCGCCAAGCGCGCCGGCCAGGGCAGCGAGCGACGGGAGGCGGTGAGCGCATGACCAAAGTCGTCGTCGTCACCGGGGCCTCGGCGGGGGTTGGCCGCGCCACGGCCAAGGCCTTCGGCGCCAGGGGCGACCGCGTCGCCCTGCTCGCCCGCGGCGAGGAGGGGCTCGCGGCGGCTGCGGAGGAGGTGCGCGCGGCGGGCGGCGAGGCGCTGCCGGTCCCCACCGACGTCGCCGACCCCGAGGCGGTCGAGGCCGCCGCCGAGCGCGCCGAGCGCGAGCTCGGCCCGATCGACGTCTGGGTCAACGACGCGATGGCGACGGTCTTCGCTCCCTTCGCCGAGATCGAGCCCGAGGAGTTCCGCCGCTCGACCGAAGTCACCTACTTCGGCTGCGTCTGGGGGACGAAGGCGGCGCTGCGGCGAATGGTGCCGCGCGACCGCGGCGTCGTCGTCCAGGTCGGCTCGGCGCTCGCCTTCCGCGGCATCCCCCTGCAGGCGCCCTATTGCGGCGCCAAGCACGCGATCGAGGGCTTCAGCGAATCGGTCCGGACCGAGCTGATGCACGACCGCAGCACGGTGCGGGTCAGCATGGTCCACCTGCCGGCGCTGAACACGCCGCAGTTCGAGATCGGCCGCACCAAGCTGCCGCGCCATCCCCAGCCGGTGCCGCCGATCTACCAGCCCGAGGTCGCCGCCGAGGCGATCGTCTGGATCTCCGAGCACCGCCACCGCCAGCTCTACGTCGGCGCCCCGACCCTGAAGACGGTGATCGGCAACCGGCTCGCCCCCTGGCTCGGCGACCTCTACCTCGCCCGCACCGGCTACAAAGCGCAGCAGACCGAAGAACCCGTCGCCCCCGACCGGCCCGACAACCTCTTCGCGCCGGTTCCCGGCGACCACGGCACCCGCGGCCGCTTCGGCAAGGGCGCCCGCACGCGCAGCATCATCACCGAGCTTTCCTGCCGGCTGTGGTCCTGGCGCTGAGGGCGCGATGAGCGAAGACCAGCCCCCGATAGAGAGCTACGGCCTGATCGGCGACCAGCGCAGCGCCGCGCTCGTCTCCGCCGCCGGCTCGATCGACTGGTGCTGCCTGCCGCGGTTCGACTCCGGCGCCGCCTTCGCCCGCCTCCTCGACCCCGACGGCGGCCACTGTTCGATCGCGGCCGAGCGCGCACCGGAGCGGCGCTACCTGGAGCAGACGCTGGTGCTGGAGACGCGACTCGCGGACGAGGGCGGCGAAGCCCGCCTGCTCGACTGCTTCGTCACCCCCGAGGAGGCCGAGCAGTCCCGGCTGGTACGGATCGTCGAGGGGGTGCGGGGGTCGCTGAAGCTGAAGGTCGAGGTGGTGCCGCGCTTCGACTACGGCGCGGTGGCGCCCTGGCTGCGGGAGGCGGGAGGCGAGAGCACTTTCGCGGCGATCGGCGGCGACGACGGCCTGCTGATCCGCGCCGACTTCGGGCTCGAGGTGGTGGACCATCACCGGCTCGAGGCCGAGCTCGAGGTCGGCGAGGGCGAGCGGCGGCGGCTCATCCTCGGCTACTCGCACCCGGTCGACCTCGAACCGCTCGACCGCTTCGAGGCACTCGACCCCGACCGGATCGACGCGGCGCTGGAGCGGACCGTCGAGTGGTGGCGCGAGTGGTTCGCGGGCCTCGACGCCGGGGCCCGGCGGCGCAAAGGCACCGGGCGCTCGGCAGCGGTGCTGAAAGCGCTCACCTACGAGCCGACCGGGGCGATCGTCGCCGCCCCCACCACCTCGCTCCCCGAGGCCCGCGACCTCAGCGGCGAGCGCAACTGGGACTACCGCTTCAGCTGGATCCGGGATTCGGTCCTCGCCGTGCGCTCCCTGGCCGAGCTCCGCCCCGACGCCGACGCCGACGCCTTCCGCCGCTTCGTCGAGCGCAGCGCCGCCGGCCACGCCGACGACCTGCAGATCCTCTTCGGGGTCGGGGGTGAGCGGCGCCTCGGCGAAGAAGAGCTGGAGCACCTGAGCGGCTACCGCGGCGCCGCGCCGGTGCGGGCCGGGAACGACGCAGCCGGCCAATTCCAGCTCGACGCCTACGGCCAGATCCTCGAGCAGAGCTGGAGCTGGCACTGCCGCGGCAACTCCCCCGACGACGACTACTGGCGCTTCCTCGCCGGGCTCGTCGATGCGGCATGCGAGCGCTGGCCGGAACCTGACCGGGGAATCTGGGAGTGGCGCGGCGAGCCGCGCCACTTCGTCCACTCCAAGGCGCTGGCCTGGTCGGCGATCGACCGCGGCATCCGCATCGCCACCGACGCCGGACGCGAAGTGCCGAAGCGCTGGCCGGAGGCGCGTAAGGAGCTGCGCGAGGCAATCGAGTCGCGCGGCTTCGACAGCCGGCGCGGGACCTTCGTTCAGGCATTCGGCTGTCAGGACCTCGACGCTGCGCTCCTGCGCCTGCCCGCCGCCGGTTTCTGCGATTGGGACGACGAGCGGATGGTGGGGACGGCCGCCGCGATCCGCGAGGGACTCGATTTCGAGGGGCTGTTGCGCCGCTATGACGCCGACGACGGGATGGCGCCGGAGGGTGCCTTCCTCGCCTGCTCGTTCTGGCTCGCCACCTGCCTCGCCCATCAGGGCAGCCGGAGCGAGGCGAAAGGCGTGTTCGAGCGGGCGGCGGCGACCGCGAACGACCTCGGCCTTTTCGCCGAGGAGTACGACCCCGCCGCTGGACGGATGCTCGGCAACTTCCCCCAGGCCCTCACCCACCTCGCCCACATCGAGGCCGCGCTGGCGCTTGGCCCCGATTGCCCGGGGTAGCTGAGAGCCGTGGTTGCGAGCACGCGTCAGGAATTCGGCAGCCTCTTCTCCCTCTACCTGGCGATCGGCGTCGCCGTCGCCCTGGTCGTCTTTGCCACCCTCGCCTTCGCGCTGGTCCGCTACCGCGCCCGCCCGGGCCGGGTCCCCTCGACCCGCTCGGAGGCGAACAAGCTCGAGGCCGGCGCCGCCCTCCTGATCGCGGCGATCGTCGCCTTCCTCCTCACCCGCACCTTCTCCACCGAGGCCAGGGAGGACGGCTCCGCCGCCCAGCGGGTTCGGATCGACGTCACCGCCTTCCAGTGGGGCTGGCGATTCACCTACCCCGGCCAGGGCGTCAGCGTCGTCGGCAACAGCAACCGCCCGCCGACCTTCGCCGTGCCCGTGGACCGGCCGGTCCACTTCGCGCTCACCTCGAGCGACGTCATCCACGCCTTCTGGGTCCCCGAAGAGCGCTTCAAGCGCGACGCGATTCCCGACAAGACGAACGAGTTCGACCTCGAATTCGAAAATCCCGGTCGCGAGGAGGGGCTTTGCTCCGAATTCTGCGGCCTGCGCCACAGCGGCATGCACTTCTGGGTCCAGGTCCTCCCCGGCGAAAGCTACGAGCGATGGCTAGCGGCGCAGCGGTAGCCCTGCCGGCCGAGCGCGCGGTCGGCTGGCTGGCGAGCACCGACCACAAGCGCACCGCGGCCAAGGTCGCGGCCGCCTCGCTCCTCTTCTTCGGCCTGAGCGGGATCCTGGCGTTGGCGATGCGAAGCGAGCTGGCCCAGCCGGGGCTGCAGTTCGTCTCCGACCACACCTACGACGAGCTCTTCACGATGCACGGCTCGGGGATGATCTACCTCTTCCTCGTCCCGGCGGCGCTGGGGCTGGGGCTCTACTTCGTGCCGCTGCAGGTCGGCGCCGCGGAGGTCTGGTCGCCGCGCCTGGCGCTCTTCGGCTTCTGGGTCTACCTCTGCGGCGGCCTGGCGATGTATTCGGGCTTTCTCACCAACACCGGCGCCGGCAGCGACACCTGGACGGCGACGGTCCCGCTCTCCAGCAGCACCGCCACGCCGGGGGTGGGGATGGACCTCTGGGTGATCGGCGTCGCCCTCGCCACTCTCGGCTCGCTGCTGATCGCGCTGACCGTACTGCTGACGATCGTCCGCCTGCGGGCGCCGGGGATGACGATGCTGCGGCTGCCGGTCTTCAGCTGGGCGATGCTGGCGACGACCTTCATGGTCCTCGCCTCCTTCCCGGTCCTGATCGTGGCGATGGGCCTGCTGCTGGCCGAACGCCACCTCGGCGGCGTCTTCACCGGCTCCACCGGCTCGATCGCCTACCAGCACCTCTTCTGGTTCTACGGGCACCCGGTCGTCTACGTGATGTTCTTCCCCTTCGTCGGCGCAGTCGGCGAAGTCGTCGCCACCTTCTCGCGCAAACGCTTCTTCGGCTACCGGGCGCTGGTCGCGTCGCTGCTCGTCTTCACGGCGCTCTCGATGGCGGTCTGGGGGCACCACATGTTCGTCACCGGCGCGGTCCAGAACCAGTACTTCTCGCTCACCTCGCATCTGCTCGCGGTGCCGGCGGGGATCGAGTACTTCGACCTGATCGCGACGATGGTCGGCGGCGCGATCCTGCTGCGGACGCCGATGCTGTTCGCGCTCGGCTTCATCTGCCAGTTCTTGATCGGCGGCTTGACCGGGATCATCGTCGCCTCGCCGCCGCTCGATTACCACGTCAACGGCAGCTTCTTCATCGTCGCCCACTTCCACTACACGCTGTTCGCCGGCAGCTTCTTCGGCCTCCTCGCCGGGGTCCACTACTGGTTCCCGAAGGTGAGCGGGGCGATGCTGCGCGAAGGGCTCGGCAAGCTCAGCTTCTGGCTGCTCGCGATCGGGGCGAACGTGACCTTCTTCCCGATGTTCTTCCTCGGCTTCGACGGGATGCCGCGCCGCGTGCCGGATTACGCGCCGCGCCTCGGCGACCTCAACCTCCTCTCCTCGATCGGCGCCGGGGTGATCGCCCTCGGCGTCCTCGTCTTCCTCGCCAACGTCTGGATCTCGCTGCGCCGCCGGGTCCCGGCTGGGGACGACCCCTGGGGGGCGCAGACGCTGGAGTGGGCGACCAGCTCTCCCCCGCCCCGCCACAACTTCGACTCGCTGCCGCCGATCGGCTCCCACGCGCCGCTGCTCGACCGCCGCGAAGCCGAGGAGGCGGCGCCGGCATGAGGAGCGACAGCGCGCCGCTGCTCGCCTGGGGCTGCCTGCAGCTCCTGCTCGGCGCCGGGCTGGCGGCCTTCTCCGAAGGCGCGCCGGCGCTGCTCTTCCTTGCCTCGGCGGCGCCGGTCCTCATCCTCGCCGCCTGGACCCGGGCCCGGCCGCCGAGCGAGGAGCCGCGCCTCCTTCCCGGCCTCAGCGTCCCGGTGGTGGTGCTCGCGGTCGGCGCCGCGACCGCAGCGGTCGGCCTGACCGCTGGGCTCTGGCTCTCCCTCGTCGGCGGCGAGATCGCCCTCTTCGGCGCGGTCTGGCTGGGACGCGAGCTGCGGGAGGAGCACCGGTGAAGGCGGTGAGGAGCGCAAGCTTCGCCGCCGGGCTCTGCGCACTCGCCGTCGGCCTCGCGATCGACGACGTCTCCCTCCCCGCCCACATGGCCGGCCACGGCATCGTCGTCGCGATCGCGGCGCCCCTGCTCGTTCTCGGCCGGCCTCTGAGCGCGCTGCTGCGGGCGCTGCCGCGGCCGACTGCGCGCGACCTCGTCGCCCTGCTGCACTCGCGCCCGCTGCGGGTAGCGCTCTGGCCGCCGCCGGCCCTCCTCGCCTTCGTCGCCACGCAGCTCGCCTTCCACCTCACCCCGCTCTACGGCGAGGCGCTGCGCGCCGGTCCCCTCCACGGGGTCGAGCACCTGCTCTTCCTCGCGACCGCGCTGTGGCTCTGGACCGTCTGCCTCGCGGTCGAGCCGCTGCCGGTCCGTTGGCCGCCGCTGGCGCGGGCCGGGCTGCTGATGGCGGCGATGATGCTCTCCGACGTCGGCTCGGTGAAGCTGATGGTCGACGGCGAGGCTGCGGCGGGGGCGGCGATGACCGTCGCGATGATGCCGCTCGGCCTCGGCGCCGCGACGCTCGTCTGGACCTCGCTCCTGCGCGAAGAGCGCCGCGCGGCCCGGCAGGAGGCAGTCCATGCGGCCTAGGCGCATCCTCATCGGCACCCTCGCCGCCGTGCTCGGCGCCTTCGCGATCGCGGTCTTCGCGCAGCCCCCGCAGGCACGTCCGCAAGGAGGATCGTCCGCCGGCACCGTGGCGGTGCCGACGGGGCTGCGCGAAGCAGGGCGGGCGCTCTTCGCGGAAGGCTGCTCGAGCTGCCACGGCTTCGAGGGCGAAGGCGTGCCGGGGCAGGCGCCGTCGCTGCGGGGAGCCGGGGAAGCGGCGGCGGACTTCTATCTGCGCACCGGGCGGATGCCGCTCGACCAGGTCGGCGAGGAGCCGCTGCGCGCCACCCCCCGCTACAGCGACAGCCAGATCCGCGCCCTCGACGCCTACGTAGCCTCGCTCGGACCCGGCCCGGCGATCCCGGTGGTGGAACCGGGGCGGGGCTCGGTCAGCGACGGCATGCAGATGTTCAACGAATCGTGCGCGGGCTGCCACGGGACCGGCGGCAAGGGCGGCGTCGCGATCGGCGCCTACGCCCCGCCACTCGGCGAAGCGACCCCGACCGAGGTCGGCGAGGCGATCCGGGTAGGCCCCTACGTGATGCCGAGCTTCTCCGAAGCCCAGCTCGACCAGCGCGACCTCGACTCGATCGCCCGCTACGTCCAGCTGACCCAGAACCCCGACGACGCCGGCGGCTTCGGGATCGGCCACATCGGCCCGGTGCCGGAGGGCCTCGTCGCCTGGTTCGCGGCGATCGCGGCCCTGCTCCTGGTCGCCCGCCTGATCGGCCAGCGCAACGAGGGCGACGAACCCGGCGGCGAGGAAGGAGGCAAGGCATGAAGTGGTTCCTGGCAGCCCTGCGCTGGGCCTGGCGCCTCGCGGTGGCGGCGGTCGTCCTCGTCCTCGGCCGCCGCGGCGAGGGCAAGCTCGAGCGCGAGCTGCCGGCGAGCCCCCGAGCCGAGGGCGCGGTCGCGGCGCTGCTCTTCGGCGCCGGCCTGGCGGGGGTCGCCTTCGTCCTCGTCTACGCCTTCGACGGCGCCGACACCCAGCTCCTCGGCGCCGCGATCGCCCTCGCCCTGGGCCTGATCGGGGCCGCCCTGATCCTCGCCGCCGGCC
Organism: Solirubrobacterales bacterium; assembly: GCA_025936755.1. GTDB lineage: Bacteria > Actinomycetota > Thermoleophilia > Solirubrobacterales > 70-9 > VAYN01. Next base: position 85,757 of record JAICSS010000002.1, read on the forward strand.
GCGTCCTCCCCCAGGAACAGCTGGAGGAGGAGCGGCCCAGCTTCGCCGTTCCCACCGCCGAGGAGGAGCACCATCACGACGAAGCGGCCGAGGAGACCGTCCGCGCCCTCCACAAAGGCCGCGAAGGCGTCACCCGCCGCCGCCTGCTCGGCGCCGCCGGAGCTACCGCCGGGCTCGGGCTCGGCGCCGCGGCGCTGACGCCGCTCGCCTCGCTCGGACCGCGCGTCGGCAAGCTGCTCGAAGAGTCGCCCTGGCGCGACGGCACCGCCCTGGTCGAGGAGAACGACCTGCCGGTCCGCGCCGGGGACCTCGAGGTCGGCTCCTTCCTCACCGCCTTCGCCGAAGGCGCCGACAAACGCGAACTCGCCGCCGCGGTGGTCGTCGTCCGGGTCGAAGAGAGCGAACTGGAACTGCCGCCCGAGCGCCGCGACTGGGCGCCGGAAGGCCTGCTGGCCTTCTCGAAGATCTGCACCCACGCCCAGTGCGCGGTCAGCCTCTTCCGCTACCCCCTCTTCGCCGAACGCTCGCCGGGGCCGGCGCTCGTCTGCCCCTGCCACTACTCGACCTTCGACGTCCTCAGCGGCGGCAACCGCGTCTTCGGCCCGGCGGTGCGGCCGCTGCCGCAGCTGCCGCTGCGGATCGAAGCCGGGCGCCTGGTCGCGGCCGGCGATTTCTCCGGCCCGGTCGGACCCTCCTGGGGCGGGGTGAGAGAAGGGTCGTGATCCGCCGCGCCGTCAGGTTCCTCGACCAGCGCGCCGGCGCCGGCTCGGCGCTGGGCAAGGCGCTGCGCTACGTCTTCCCCGACCACTGGACCTTCCTCTTCGGCGAGATCGCCCTCTACTCGTTCGTGATCCTGGTCGCGACCGGGATCTACCTGACGCTCTTCTTCGAGCCCTCGAGCTCGACGATCGTCTACCACGGCTCCTACGCGCCGCTGCAGGGACAGGAGATGTCGAAAGCGTATGCCTCCGCACTGACCCTCTCCTTCGAAGTGCCCGCCGGCCTGCTGATCCGCCAGGTCCACCACTGGACGGCGCTGGTCTTCCTGGCGGCGATCGTCCTGCACCTGATGCGGATCTTCTTCACCGGCGCCTACCGCAAGCCGCGCGACCTCAACTACTACGTCGGCCTGACGATGCTGACGCTGGCGGTGATCGAGGGCTACGCCGGCTACTCGCTGCTCGACGACCTGCTCTCGGGGATGGGGCTGGCGATCGGCAACGCCGTCGCCCTCTCGATCCCGGTCGTCGGCGGCCAGCTGGGGACGCTGATCTGGGGCGGGCGCTTCCCCGGCACCGACGCCTTCTTCTCGCGCCTCTACATCGCCCACGTCTTCATCTTCCCGGTGCTGATCGGCTCGCTGATGGCGCTGCACCTGGCGATGGTCGCGATCCCCAGGCACACCCAGTTCCGCGGCCGGCGCCGCCGCGAGTCCAACGTGATCGGAACGCCGCTGTGGCCGGGCTACGCGCTGCGCTCGCTCGGCCTCTTCTTCAGCGTCGCCGCGGTCCTCTTCGCCCTCGGCGGCCTCGTCCAGATCAACCCGATCTGGCAGTGGGGGCCGTACGAGCCCTACCTGGGGACCAACGGCGCCCAGCCCGACTGGTACCTGGGCTGGCTGATCGGGGCGCTGCGGCTGATGCCCCACTTCGACGTCGTCATCGGCGGCTACACGCTCGTCCCGAACCCGTTCTGGGGCGGCGTCCTCTTCCCCGGCCTCGTCTTCGGCTTCCTCTACGCCTGGCCGGCGATCGAGCGCCGCCTCGACCGCGACTACGCTCCCCACAACCTGCTCGACCGCCCGCGCGACAACCCGCGCCGAACCGCGATCGGCGCCGCCCTCTTCGCCTGGGTGGCGACGATCTTCTTCGCCGGCGCCGCCGACCGCGCCTTCGTCCAGCTCGGGGTCCCCTACGAAGGCCAGCTCTGGGGTTACCGGGCGGCCTCGGTCCTGGTCCCGACCGCCGCCTACCTCCTCACCCGCCGCGTCTGCGAGCACCTGCGCGAGGACGGCGGGCACCCCGGCCGCGGCTCGGGCGCGCGGGTCCTCGCCCGCAGCCGCAGCGGCGGCTTCGAGGAGCTGCGGCCACAGGGCCAAAGCGCCGCCGATGGCGAACAGGGGTAGCTAAAAACTCCGGCCCTCCGGCGACCGGGGGCTGCTGAAGGGACGGACCGAGCAGGTCAGATCTCTTACACAGCCATCCTCGCCTGACCGCCACGGGTCTTTACGCTGACACGGTGACCACGGTTGCGGTGCTGCAGATCGACCCGGACCTTGCCGACGGGATCACCGAGCCACGACTGCCGGCGGCGGTGCGCGCCTGCCGGGCGAGGGCGATCGACGTCGCGAGCGGCCGCTGGGAGGCCGAGAGCCTCGCCGGGGAGCAATCGGGCTTCGGGCTCCTGGTCGTCTCGGGAATCCTCTGTCGCCGCGTGGTGCAGGGCGAGTGCAACGGGGCGGAGGTCGTCGGGCCGGGCGATCTGCTGCGACCCTGGGAAGGCATCGGCGGCTGGGCGAGCATCCCGACCGAATCGAGCTGGCGGGTGATCGAACCCGGTCGCCTGGCCATCCTCGACGGGGGTTTCGTGCGGCGCGCCAACCCCTACCCCGAGGTGGGGATCGGCCTCGTTCGACGCGCCCTGCAGCGCTCGCGCTACCTCGCCGTCCTGATCGCGATCATCAGCCAGCGACGGATCGAGACGAGGCTGACGATGCTCTTCTGGCATCTCGCAGATCGCTTCGGCCACGTCAGCGGCGAATGGGTGGAGATCCCGGTGCCGCTCACCCACTCCACGCTCGCCGAGCTCGTCGCCGCCCGCCGGCCCTCGGTGACGACGGCGCTCTCGCACCTCTACGAGCGCGACATCGTCCAGCGCGCCGAGAGGGGCTGGCGCCTGCGGGGAGAGGTTCCACCAGAGCTGCTCGAGGTTCAGGGCGTCGGCGCGTCCGAGGAGGCAGGGCGGAGCGCCGGCGCCCCGGCCTCGAGCAGCCTGGAGACCGCCTCGCCCCGATCCTGAGCGATCGCCAGCGCGCCGCAGAGCTCGGTCACCTCGATCAGCCTGCGCACCTGCCCCGTGGCGCCGAACCCGCCCAGCCGCAGCCCTTGACCGGCGAGCGAGGAGCGGACGAGGAGGATGGCCGCAAGCGCGGCCGAGTCGAGGAACTCGCAGGCGCGGAGGTCGAGCAAGACGTGACGCTCTCTGGCAGCAGCGAGACGCAGCTCCTCACCGAAGGCCGCTGCACCGGAGCCATCCACCTCCCCGACGAGCCGCAGCTCCACAAGGCCTGGAGCCCCCTCGGGGAGGGAGCTTTCGAAACGGCCGATCGGCCGGGTCGGTGCGAGGTGTCCCGCGGCCACCATTCTGTTGTAGCGCCGGGCAGGACGAATTTCCGGATCGCTGTCAGCGCGGTGACAGGGGGCTGCGACTTCCGGGTCGGCCGCCGTGTTGGCGGGGAGGTGGGAGACATCCAGGGAGGGATGCAAACCGGCCGCCGCGCGGCCCGACGGAAGGACCAGATGACGAACGCAAGACAGCCGAGACCGGGGCGAAGGCCCGCACTCGCGACGGCGCTCGCCGTGGCGGCGCTGGCGGCGCTTGCCCCGAGCGCCCTCGCAGCCTCCGCGCCCCGCGACCCGATCGCGAGCGGGACCACCGACCTGCACATGAAGAAGGGCTTCCTGCGCAAGCTCGCCAACGACGCGATCACCGTGCAGGGACTCGGCGCCGGCACCGTCGCCGCCAGCAAGATCAGGCTCCCGGTACGGAGCGGCGCGCTCGACCCGACCGACGTGCAGGGCTTCCTCGAAGAGCGCGGCGGGTTCAAGCTGGCGCGCGGCGCCCGCGGCGTGCCGATCACCAAGGTCACCGTCAACACGGTCAGCCTCGGCGTCTACGCGACGATCGCCAAGGCGCACATGCAGCTCGGCAGCCTGCTGCTGCCCACCTCCGCCCGCGAAGGCTTCGGCGCCAACCTCAAGGTCGTCAAGCTCTCGCTGACCGCAAAGGCGGCGCGGCGGATCAGCAACCGGCTCGGCCTCCGGGGCACCCACCGGCTCAACTCCGGCCGGACGCTCAGCAACCTCTACTCCACCGCCCAGCCGGAAACGGTGACGGTGTTGCCCCAGGGGTCTGCGACTCTCGTCGGCGACACCGCCACGCTCCATAAATTCGCGGAAAAGGGCGTAAAAGTCCCGGACGGGTTCACCGCGGTCGCTCCCGCCGCCCATCCGGACGCCCTCTCCTTCCAGTTCCCGGTCAAAGGCGGGAACCTGGCGCCGGACGCGAGCAAGGGCAGCATCGAAACCAGCGGCGGGGTACAGATCCTGAAAGAAGCCGAACCGTTCTCGCCGACGGTGCGGTTGAACAACGTCATCGTCGACTTCAGCGCGAAGACGGCGACGGTGGAACTGGAAATCCTCCCCCACCCGCCGTTCCCCGGAGCGGTCGGGCGCTCCTCGATCGTCGACCTGACCCTGCCGCCGGGCTCGGTGGTGGCCGATCCCACGGCGAGGACGATCGCGGTCAAAGGCGCCGAAGCCCGGCTGCAGACGGTGGCGGCCTCGACCCTGAACGACGTGTTCGACCAGCCGGCCCCCGAACCGCCGCCCTCGAGCAACTTCGTGGTCGGCGATCCGCTCGGCACCTTCTCGATGACGGTGCAGGCCCGGTAGACGGGAGCAGGGGCCCGTTCTGTGAAGACGGGCCCGATATCTCCCGTAAGAGCTCTGACGGGAACCGTTAGCGGCACGTCTCCCTGGGCACCTGAGCATCAGGGACCAGAAGAGAAAGCCAGGGAAGGGAGATCACGATGAAGCGCCGATCGCTGCGGCTGATTCCGGTACTCGCCCTCACCATTGCCGTGATCGTCGCCGGCAACGCCCTCGCCGAAAAGGCGACTGTGGTCCGAGCCGGCAACCTGGTGCTGAGGATCAACGGCGGCGTCACGCCGAAGAAGCTGCCCAGGCACCGGCTCGCACCGATCGCGTTGCGCGCCTCCGGCAGCCTGGCCACCGGCGACGGGAGCCATCCGCCGGCGACGAAGACGGTCACCATCGACTTCGACAAGCACGGCACGATCAACGCCCGCGGCCTCCCTGTCTGCCGGGCGGGCAGGCTGCAGTCACGCGACACCAAGGCGGCGGTCGCCGCCTGCCGCCCGGCGCTGGTCGGCCGTGGCACGACCAGCGTCGAGGTCGCCCTTCCCGAATCGCGGCCGTTCACCGCAAAGGGGCCGCTTGCCCTCTTCAACGGCGGCGTCAGGCACGGGGTCACGACGATGTTCATCCACGCCTACGTCTCGGTGCCGACGCCGACGGCGATCGTCACCGTGGTCAAGATCAAGAAGATCCACAAGGGGCCATACGGCACCCGCGCCGTCGCCCGGATACCCAAGATCGCCGGGGGCAGCGGTTCGCTGACCCACTTCGCCTTCTCCATCCACCGCACCTTCGAGCGCGGCGGCAGGAAGCAGAGCTACCTGCTCGCGCGCTGCGCCAACGGCAGGTTCCGGGCGCACGCGACGATTCAGACCAGCGACGGCACCCGGATCTCCGGCTCGATCCTGCGCCGCTGTGTCGCAGTCGGCTGAACGATGAGTCAGCCCGCTGCTCGCAATGCCCGGCGGAAGCCGGCGACCGACTGGGGGCCAAGCAGGGTCGCTGCGATCCTCCCCTCAGAATCGAGGACGATCGTCGCCGGCAAGCCGATGAAGCCGTAGGGCGCGCCATAGACGCCGTTGGGATCGTCGAGCACCGGGAACCTCCAGCCGAACTGCCGCAGGAAGGAGCGGGCGCTCGCTTCCCGGTCGGTGTAGTCGACGCCGACGAGAGCAGCCCGCCCGTGCAGGGTGCGGTCGAGCCGCTCCAATTCCGGGGCCTCTTCGCGGCAGGGCTCGCACCAGCTGGCCCAGAAGTTGATCAGCGCCGGCTCGCCTCTCAGGCCGGCGAGCGTGACCCTCGGGCCCTGCAGGACCTTGGCCGGGAGCGGGTAGGCCGGCTGCCCCGTCGTGCCGTTGCCGCCCGCGGTGGCGATCTCGACGGCGATCAGCGCGACGACCCCGAGCCCCAAGGCGAAGTAGAGCCGGCGGCGCACGCGAGCCTACTCTTCTGCGAGCAGCGGGACGTCGTGCACCAGCTCGGCCGGCTTGAAGTCAGACGGATAGAGCGTGGTGACCCTGCCGCTGCCGTCGATCCCGTAGATCAGGGCGGAGTGCTCGACCAGGTCGCGCCCGGCCTTCGCCGGCTTGGCGACGATGTTCCAGTCCTTCCAGACGCGACCGAGTTCGGTCCTGCTGCCGATCAGGTACTTCATCTTGCCCTTCATGCCGTGGTCGTCGACGAACGCCGTCACCGTCCTGCGGTTGTCGCCGCGGGGGTCGGTCGAAACCGCGATCACCTGCACGTCCTTTGCCTTCGGGCCGAGCTCGGCGAGGGCGGTTTTGATGTGGCTGACGATCAGCGGGCAGGTGTCTGGGCAATGGGTGTAGATGAAGGTGAGGAGGACCGCCTTGCCCCGGTAGCCCTCGAGGTCGACGGGTTCAGAGAGGTAGTTGCGCAGCCGCAGCGGCGGCGCCGCCTTGCGGGAGGAGGCTTCGGCGCCTGCGAACCCAGCCTGAGCGGCGCCCGCCCCGGTCGCCGGGGAATCACCACCGCAGCCGGCGAACACGAGCCCGCCCAGGGCGATTGCAGCGACTATCGCTCGTAGCATCGGCGCCAGAAGATAGGCGAGACCCTTAAAGGCTGATGAAGGCCGCGCTCTTGATCGTCGTATCTCTGACTACCCGGCAGGGGAGGGGCGGGGCGGACCTGTAGATCAGCACCGGCGAAGAAGTCGACGGTGCTTCGCGCAGTCGCAGCTCGAAACTCGCTTGATAAGCGGGCTTTCGTCCTATAGCGGGGGCGGGATTCGAACCCGCGACCTTCGGGTTATGAGATTGATCCGCTGGATCGGCTGGACTACGTGGAGCTAGGTTTCAAGCCGATTTCCCGAGATCGAGCTACGTGGGGATCGGCTGGAATCTGTGGGGCATGTTGCCCCATTCGTTGCCCCAGCGGCGCTTCGGATGAAAGGGCAGATCTAGCCAAGAAATGCCCGAGAGCTACGGATGCTCGGCGAAAAGCCGGGGCATCCGCTCTTCGAGGTCAATGACCTTCACGTGCGCCCCATGCTTGGCCGTGAAATCCGCGATCGCCATGTCCAAGGAGCCGAACTTGTCCTCAAACAATCTCTGGGTCCGTGAGGAGCGATCCAGGCCCCAGCTCGCCTTCGACCTGCTCGTCTGAAGGAAGCGGATAGGTTGCTCGCCGAGAACGTACAACTCCGCTGCCTTGTCGGACTCCTCCGCAGCCAGGTGGACGAGGTCCTTGAACGTCTGCCGCTTGCGCATGGCGTCGCTCCCTTTCCACCGGGCCAGCTTGAACTCCGCGACCCGGCGGTCCGTCTCTAGGTCGAATGGCCGCGCCCTGTCGTTGCCTGCCGCGAGAGACGGGCGAGCTATCACCTCGCCCGGTTGAAGCAATGCCGGGAGGGAGAGTGCGATCGCCGTCGCGTGAATCACGTCACTCACCCGACCGATTCGCGCCCTGACCGTTATCGCGTCCTGGAGCAGGCCGGGGGAAATACCGGCGTCCTCGAGCAGACCGCCGACTTCCGCCTGCGTCGTTCCCTCCAACGCCTCCTCCAGACTGGCGATGGTGTCCGTCAACGGGGCTCGATCAAGAAAGGTCCCCAACGATCTCAGCGCGGATGGAAAGTCGTCACCGCTCTGCACGCGACGAGGATATGGCAACGAGGGAAGGGAACGGACATCAGAACGGGGGCGCGCCTGGGACGCGCTGGGGCCGAACCGAGCGCCGGCGGCTACGCAGCTAAACCCCGCACAGCGTCAAGGACATCGAGAAGAAAGTCAGGTGGCTGCCCAGCCTGGGCCGCCGCCTGACGGTAGACGCGCGGGTTCTTGTGAGCTCTGACGCCGAGTTCCTCTCCAATGCGGCTGCAGGCCTCTCCGAAAGCAGGCCACAGAGACTCTAGGTCGCTCTCAAGGGTGTCTGCGAAGTTGGCGCAACAGTTACGCAGGCCCCGCTCGGGCCAATCGGTGGCTTGCTCACCGCAGAGTTCGAGGATCTGGCGATTGCGCTTTGCTTGGCCGCCGTCCTGGCCCTCGATATCTCCGTCGAAAAGTGCGACGAACGGAATGTCAAGCTGGCGAAGTATCGCGATGGCAATGACGACGTTGGCCTTTGGCCCACATGGGGAGACTGCTACCCCGTCGCCGTCGAGTCCGCCCTGGGTGTCGGCAATGCCTTCGAATACAGCAGCGTCGGTCTCTCCCTCGCAAAGAAGGACCGCCCGAGCAAAGATCGCCTCGCGAAGGCTGTCGGCAAGGGCCCTTTCAACGTTCTCGGTTACGTCCTTGCCGTAATCGACTGCCTCGATCGTCTCCGCGATGGACGCCGGATTCGCGGCGACACAGGAGCTGCTGCCGTCAGTCAGCCGCCGGCAGAGACGCAAGTCGGCGAACAGGGCGGGGCGGCTGAAGTAGGGGGAATGCGTGCTGTATGCGACCTGGATCGCCCGCGGGCCCTCGGTTCCCGCCAGGCGCTCCAAGGTCGCGGCGAGGGCCCTTGCCTGCAGCGGGTGCTGGTAAAGCTCCGGCTCCTCCACTGCAAGCATCAAAGTTCGGGGACTGCCGGCATGGCCTTCGTCGGTCTCCCCGCTTTCACGTTCTGCGATCTCATGCAGCAGGCCGATGACAAGCGCTCGCTGAAGCCCGTGACCTTGCAACTCAGGATCGATGGGGTGCCCGCCTCGATCGCTGACCTGGGCGCGAACAGAAATGTCTGGGGGGCGGGGCGGAGAGATCTGGTCCTGGAGCTTGATGGCAGCCCCTGGAAAGTAGTCCCCGACCCGCTTGGTGAGACCGGAGCTGATCGAGATCAGCTCCGACCCGCGTGCCTGGCCGACGACTTTCTCTATTGCGTCTTGGGCATCGGCCTGGAGCTTCTCGATCCGCTCGATCGAGGACTCGTCAAGGCCCTCAAGGACTGCCAGAAGGCGGGCGAGGGTGCCCCTGCGGCGGTCGTCGCTCAGGGCGTCAGAAGCACTCGCCGTGGCCGAGACGAAGACGTAGTCGAAGCGACTTTCGAGAGTAGGAGTGCCGGTAAAGCCCCGTAGGTGGCGGGCCTCGGCAGCCATCAACTCGCACTTCTCCGGGTGCTCGCGCTCCCAGACCTCCATATTGGTCTTGATCTCGTCGGCACTCCGCGCTGGATCGGGAAGTCCAAGCTCCTCCCCGTGGTCGCGGTGCAGCGCGACATAGGCGTTGCGCAGGTCCCGTGCGCCCGAAATCGCGCGAACTGGCATGAAGTCCGGAAAAACCATGGCATTCCCGGAAAGCTTCTCGCCGTTGGCTTCGCTCCAACTCCGCGTCAAGATCGTTGTCGAGCCCTGGACATAGGCCCCCAAAGCCTCTCGGTCGCCATCGTTTAGGTCGCCGAACGTCACCGCGACCACGACCTCCCCGACGGGCTCGGGATCGTCAGCGCCGCGGTGGCGATCGCGTTCCTCGAGATCGCCGCCGTGGAAGAACCAATCAAGGGCATTCAGGACCGTGGACTTCCCGGCGCCGCCAGCACCGACAAGCGCGGTGAGGTGGTCGAAATCGACCTCCAAGGTTGCGAGGCACCGGAAACCCGCTATTTGGACCTGCGAAATCCTCACGAGCGCACTCCCCGCAACGCCGCTGCAACAATGGGCTACCTGTCCGCAACGTAGCCGCTGGCGCGGTCGGTTAGGTCCAGGAATTCAGCAGACCGCGACTCAAATGGTCGACCACCTTTCCAAAGAGGGCCGGAGCCGAGTGATGTCTCGGATTCGGTCAACGGATACCGGGCCCGAGCTCGCCCTGCGGAAGGCTCTCTATGCCGCGGGGGTAAGGGGTTGGCGCTGCAACGTTCGAACTCTTCCCGGCAAGCCGGACCTAGCGTTCACGCGCGCCCGGGTTGCGGTCTTCTGCGACGGGGCTTTCTGGCACGGTCATCCAGAACACTTCACCCCTGGAAAATCAGGACCCTACTGGGACAGCAAGATCGCCCGCACCCAGGATAGAGACCGGCACGCGAACAGCGCGCTCGCGGATATGGGTTGGCTGGTTCTTCGCTTTTGGGACTTCGAGATCGCACGGAACCTAGAGCAGTGCGTATCGCGAACTGCCGAGCTAGTGAGGTCGAGGCGAGCCGAAACTGGTACCCATGCCGGGTAGGAGACATCACACCCGCACCGCAGACTCCCGATCGTCTCGAATATCAAGCAGCGAATACTGGGCCAGTTTGGGAACTGACTCTGGGGTCCACTTGTTCCGATGCGCTCGAATCAGGTTGTTGGCGATCAACTCTGCGAGGAGCGGCGGGAAAGCGTTTCCGACTTGGAGACACTGGGCTTCACGGGAACCCCTGAACTCGATGGAATCGGGAAAGGTCTGAAGGCGCGCAGCCTCGCGCACCGTCAAACTGCGCGGCAGCCAGGGGTGGACGGGGAAAGCGTTGTGTCCAGGCACCAGAGTGATGCTTGGCTTCTTTCGGTCCAGCCGCTTGAAGACGTGGCTGAAGTGCTTGATTTCCTTCGTGCGATATCCCTTTTTCAGCTCTTTCGGAAGAGCCTCGATATCGAGGCGCCCGCCCTCCGGAATCAATTGGTACCGGGCAACCTGAAGCGCCTTGTGCCGCATCGGCACGTGGCACGTGTGCAGGTCGTAGGCGGACTCATCGGCCAGGTCACTAATCGCCTCGCCTACAGTGCGATGCGGCTTCTGCCAGTCGGTCGGGTTCTCGAAAAACTTCCTCTTTGGCCACGGAATGACCAGACCCGACCTATTCGCCATCAGAATGAACCGGCGCCGATGCTGGGGGACCCCGAAGTCGGCCGCATCGATTACACCGGCCTCCACTGAGCCATATCCGAGACCATCCAAGCGGGACATAGCCTCGCGTACAAACTTCCCGTCTTCCAGCGTCGCGAACCCTGCAACGTTCTCCATAACCACCCACTCGGGCTCAAGCCGCGCAACCATGTCCAAATACGACATAACAAGCCGATTCCGCGGATCTCCAGTCCCAGCGGCTTTCCTGTTCTTGGCGAGCCTGCGCTTGCCGAAGATCGAAAACCCCTGGCAAGGGGGGCCGCCCACAACCGCAAAGGGCGAACCGCCCGAAGCCTCGATCACCTCGGCCTGGGCCGATGGCAAGGACAGATCACCGAGGACAAACGGAATCTGAGGATGGTTCGCAGCATGAGTCGCGGCAACGTCTTTGTTGAAGTCCGCTGCGACGATAGGACGGAACCCCGCTCGCTCGAAGCCGAGCAAGAACCCCCCGGCACCCGAGAAGAGGTCAACGACCGTCGGAGCGTCAGGGTCAGGGGCCGGGCGCAACCGTCGCTCTGGGTTCACCTTCACGCGCGGGGACGGCGCGCTTCGCCTAGCGCTGGTGAACCTCGCCGCCTCGCCGCGCAGCGGAAGAATGTGGTCCCAAACTGACCGGGCGAGGACCTGGGCGAGAAGCGGGGGAACTGCATTTCCGACCTGGATGCACTGTCGGCGCCTGTCTCCCTCAAACACATAGTCGTCGGGAAACGTCTGGAGTCTCGCAGCCTCGCGGGGAGTGAGGCTGCGATCGAGGACGGGATGCACTGGCAGAGCGTTGTTCCCTGGAACAATCGTCAATGACGGCCGCTCTCGGTGTAGGCGCTTGTAGGTGCTTCCGAAGTTCTTACGCCGGATCTCAGGCGGGAGCTGGTCGGGCGGCGGGAGCATCCCGCCCTCTGGAATCAGTTGGTAGCGGGCAATGACCTTCTCGGTGTGAGCAAGAGCGGTGTGGTTGGGAACTTCGGCCTCGGTGCGATCCATGAGGTCATTGATCGCCTGCCCCACGGTGAGGTGGCCTTTTCTCCTCCCCTCCCCATGCGTTGGCTCAGGAAAGGAGTATTCGATGCGCGGATCGGCGAACGCGACGAATACGGCCCGCTGTCTCAGTTGCGGCACTCCATAGTCAGCCGCATTAAGGACCTGGAAAGAAACCGTGTATCCAATTGCCTCAAGGCGCTCGATGACATGGTCTCGATACCGGCCTTTGTACTCCGTGACGATCGCTTTCACATTCTCGATCACGACGGCTTGAGGCTGAATTTCATCCACCAGCCGAATGAACGCATCGACTAGCTCGTTGCGAGGATCAGAGGAATGCCGATCGCCGAGCGTTGAGAACCCCTGGCAGGGGGGTCCCCCAATAATTATGTCCGGCCGTCGACCCTTCGTCGCAGACATCAACGCATCGGCGGTAAGGGAGCGTACGTCCTCCTGAACGAAGGGAACACCGGGCCAGTTCCGTTCATGCGTCTTCGCTGCGGCAGAGTCAACGTCGCTCGCAGCGAGCAGCCGGAATCCGGCCTGCAGAAACCCCAGGTCGAGCCCGCCGCCGCCAACGAACAGCCCTAGAGCCGTGGGGACCCCTTTTACCGTCCGAGCCCGCTTCGCTCGTTCCTTTGGTGTCTCGTGTCGGTAGTCGCGATACGCCATGGGCGCCTACAGCTCCACATTGAGAGCTTCGATAACCCGCTCCCATTCGATTGGCACGCCGACACCCAGCCGGTGGCGCTTGGACGACACAAATCCATAGGTACGAAGGAGGGTGAGCTCAACCTGAAATGGAGTCCTCTGTCTTGGCCGGTTGCGACCTGAGACCTTCCGCATCACCTTGAGCTCCTCCGCCATATCGGTCTCAACGTCCGAGAGGTACTCGAAATACGACTCCTCGTTGAACGTCGGCGTCCCGCTGGCAGACTCACGGGTGTAGGCCAAGGGATTCGCCGCGAACCGGCGCTCCGACAAGCGGTGGAGGTAGTGAAGGAACGACTCATACCGGCCCGTCTGCAGAAGCGTCGCGCCTACGTACTCCTTCGCAGCAGCCGAATTCGGACCCCCGAATCGCTCGCACAAGCTGGTGTATCGATATCCAAGGTCGGTCGGCCTCCCATCGTCGTCCAGCCATCCAAGGTGCATAAGGGAGCTATCGAGATCCTCTCTGTAGCTGTGAGCGCGATCCCTAATGCCTTGTTTCGCTTGACGCCCAGCCTGAGGCGGTATCCCGGAGGCAAACATCTCCCACGCCTCGTCCTCGCTTACGGCGCCGGCATTAAGCAGTGCGACAAGCGTCTCCTTCAAGCCGTTAGTCCGTCCCTCGAAAATCTGACTCATCGCGCGCTCGTCGTCGCGAGCGATCCGCGTATAAGCGTCCGGCGTCTTGTACGTGCCCTCCTCATTAACCCACGGGGTAAGTACCTCCGGAGTGACGATCCACTCAAACCAGAACGCGCGCCAGACCTGAGAGAGAAAGCGATCATCGGCAGTGTTCGCGAGATAGTTTTCTGCCGTCTTGTCGGGCGCCAGTCGCGTGATTGCTGCAGTCAACTCCGCCGGGATCGGCGGCAAGGGCGTTATCTGGCCTGACGAGAGCCGCTTGGCCACCTGAAGCAAGCGGAAGAAGGCGTCCCTCGTCGTGGAGCCCTCGCGCATGTGAACCCACTGCGTTCGCGGGCTGGTCGAGGTCCTTTTCAGGCGCTGGCCCGCAGCGCTGTCGACCACCCGCAGCGTCCGCCTACATGCGATCCGGCCTGAAAACGGTGCGGCAAGGGTCGTATCCGGCTCTTCGTAGGTGAAGACCCCGATGGCCTTCGACTGGCTAACGTCGTCAAGAACCCGAGTAACGTATTCGCCCGCGTCCGAGAGAGTTGGGAACGCCTCGGGTATGACGATCGCCACGCCGTTGTAGCCCTTGTCAATGTAGGCGTGGGCTTGGCCGATTGCCGTAAGCAAGCCATGCACCCCCTCGTTGGGGCGCTTGTACTCAAGCGCGATATCACGCTGGCTGCTTCCCGCGCCCTCCAGAAGCACGACCACGCCGTCGGCCCTCGGCCAGGGCGAGGAAGATGCCTCGTTCGAGGCGCTTGCGCTCAAAGCCCCAGGTGCGCTGCTGACCTCGTAGCAAAGGGACGCATCGGCGGCAAACATCCGCGCAAGCTCCGACCCAGCAAAGTCGGCCTCTGCGTTGTGGCTGTACGTCACTTCGAAAAGCGGACGCCGAAGTTTTCGAACAGCTCGGCCGGACCTCCCGCGGCCCACGAAACGCAAAAGTCTCGATGCGGAAAAACCCCAGCAGCAACTGGGACTACTGGCGCGCGAAGTAGCCTCACGGCGGCAGTGTGCATCACGGGTCGGACGGCATCCCTCGGACAGCCACCTCCCTGAGCCAAAGCTCAAAAGGGGAAGGTCGGCGCATAGGCGCCAATCACGCCGGCGCGGACCTGCTTTAGAGGCAGACGTATCCTGAAAGACGCTCATGAGGTCACCTCTCGTGAGCCGGGGGCGGGCCGTGACAGCGGTGCCGCCCCATTTGACGTGTGCAGACAGAATGTATCAAGGTCCGTGGCGGAAAGTGCCGTCACTCAGGCGGGCAAAGCGAGCCTCTCGAGCTTCGTGTTGCCCCAAGCGTTGCCCCACGGCCGATTTTACACCCTGTTGTCTGTAAGACAATAAAACTAAAAGGCCCGCATATGCGGGCCTTTTACGAAATAGCGGGGGCGGGATTCGAACCCGCGACCTTCGGGTTATGAGCCCGACGAGCTACCTGGCTGCTCCACCCCGCGGCGGACTGTCGATGGTAGCAATGTGGCGGGGGTTGAGGGGCTCTTCGGCAGGGGTGGGGGCGGGTTTGCGCAGAGGGCTTCGGGGCGTCGCCGGGCTCTAGAGTGGCCGGGTGGCCAAGCGGGGCAAGCGGGTTGCGGTGATCGACGTGGGGACGAACTCGACGCGGTTGCTGGTGGCCGACGTGGACGGGGGCGTGGCGCCGCTGGAGCGGCGGAGCACGGTGACGCGGCTGGGGAGGGGCGTCGACCTGTCCGGGCGCCTGGCGAGCGAGGCGATCGAGGACGTCTGCGCGGCGATCGGCGGCTATGTCGGGATCCTGCAGGAGCTGGAGGCCGAGACGGTCGAGGTGATCGCGACCAGCGCGGTGCGGGACGCCGACAACGGCAGCGCCTTCGTCGCCGAGCTGCGGGAGCGGTTCGCGCTCTCGGCCCGGGTGCTCGACGGCGAGGAGGAGGCGCGGCTCACCTATCTGGGCGCGACTTCGGAGGCGCTGCCGAGCGAGCCGACCCTGGTGGTCGACATCGGCGGCGGCTCGACCGAGCTGATCGTCGGCAGCGGCAGCGAGATCTCCTTCCACGACTCCCTGCAGGCCGGCGTCGTCCGCCACACCGAGCGCCACGTCAACAGCGACCCCCCCACCGCCGGCGAGCTGGAAGCGCTCGCCACCGACGTCCGCGGCCAGATCGCCGACTCGATCGGCGCCGGGGTCGAGGCCCGCCAGGGGATCGCGGTCGCCGGCACCCCGACCTCCCTCGCCGCGGTGGTGATGGAGCTCGAGCCCTACGACCCGACACGGGTCCATGGCCACGTCCTCGACCTGCCCTCGATCCAGGTGATCCTCTCGCGGCTCGCCTCCCTCCCCCTCGCCGAGCGGGTCGAGGTCGCCGGCCTCCACCCCGACCGGGCGCCGACGATCGTCGCCGGCGTCGTCATCCTGGTCGAGACGATGCGCGCCTTCGACCTCGAGCAGATCGCCGTCTCCGAGCACGACATCCTCTACGGCACCGCCCTCGCCGCCGCTCAAAACCCCTCTACGTACTAATTGGACACTGTGTCTTGTCCAGAACGTACAGAGTGGTCAGTGAAGATTAGGAAGTACGAGAAGTAGGCGTCTCCTCTCCTCTATACTCGGTAGTTCGTCCAGGCCGCTGGTAGAAGTCAAGTACGAGCGGGTACATACTGGGCGGACCGGGGAAGAGGTGGGGCTGTGCTCCACCTTGCACTCCGGATACAGGGCTTAGGCGATTGCCGCATCATGGCGCCTCCCGCCGTCTGGGCCCACCGAATAAAAGGTCCCTGAAGACGTACCCCTGCCCGTCCTGAGGGGCCACCGGAATCGGCCGTCAGAGATGACGGCCGATTCTATTTTCGGCTCCCTAAGCCAGATTCGACTTGCGGGGGTAGGCGACCTCGGGATCCGTGAGGACGTTGACCAGGGTCGGCCGGCCGGAGGCGAAGGCGCGCTCCAGGGCCGGCTTCAGCTCCCCCGGCTCGCGGACCAGGATCCCGTCGCAGCCGAGCGCTTCGACCAGCTCGTCGTAGCGCGTCTCCGGCCGCAGCTCGGCCGCCACCGAGTAGCCGTAGAGGAACTTCATCGGGTGGTGCTCGAGGCCCCAGATGCCGTTGTTGCCCATCACCCCGACGACGCCCAAACCGTGACGCGACATCGTGTCGAACTCCATGCCGGCGAAGCCGAAGGCGCCATCGCCCAGAAGCAGGCAGACCTGGCGGTCGGGATGGGCGACCTTGGCCCCGATCGCCTGCCCCGGCCCGGCGCCCAGGCACCCGAACGGCCCCGGGTCCATCCAGCAGCCCGGCTCGAAGGTTTCGATGTAGCGGCCGGCGTAGGAGACGAAGTCGCCGCCGTCGCCGACGACGATCGCGTCGCGGTCGAGCACTTCGTTCAGCTCGCGGTAGACCCGCACCGGGTGCAGCGGCGAGCGCCCGTCGTCGAGCTCGGCCCGCTCCGCCGCCCGCTTCTCCTCCTCGACCGCGCGCAGCTGCTCGAGCCAGGCAGCGGTCCGCGGCGCCTCGGCGCCCGCGCCTTCGCGCAGCGCCGTCAGGGTCGCGCGCATGTCGCCGACGAGGTCGACGTCCGGCGCGCGGTTCCTCGGCAGCTGGTTCGGCACGACGTCGAGGCGGACGATCTTCGTCTCCTCGCCGAAGCTGCCGCCGAAGCCGAGGCGGAAGTCCATCGGCACGCCGACGACGAGGGCGACGTCGGCGCCCTGCAGGCCCGCCCCCCGCGCCCGGCTGAAGGCGAGCTCGTGGTCGGCGGGCAGGCAGCCGCGTCCGAGCCCGTTGAGGAAGACCGGGATCCCGAGCGCCTCGGCCAGCGCCCGCAGCTCCTCCTCGGCGCGGCCCCAGTAGAGGCCGGTGCCGGCCATGATCGCCGGCCGCTCCGCCGCCGACAGCAGGGCGGCGGCCTCTTCGACCCCGGCGGCCGGTTCGGCCTGTTCGATCTGCAGAGGCAGCGGGATGTCGGCCTCGGCCTCGGTGAAGACGACGTCGAGCGGATAGTCGACGAAGGTGGGGCCGCTCGGGATCGCCGCCGCCAGGTCGAGCGCCGCTGCCGTGATCGGGCCGATCTGCGCCGGGTCCTTGACCGTCTCGGCCGACTTGACCAGCGGCGAGACGAACGGCAGGTGGTCGATCTCCTGCAGCGAGCCCGAGCCCCAGCGCATCTCCGGGGCCCGCCCGCCGAGCACGCAGATCGGCGAGCAGTTCGCCTGGGCGCCGGCGATCGCGCTGATCCCGTTCGTCACCCCCGGGCCGGCGGTCAGCGCCGCCACCCCGACCCCGCGGGTCGCCTTCGCGATCCCCTCGGCGGCGAACACCGCCGTTTGCTCGTGGCGGACGTCGACGAGGGAGATCCCCTCCTCCCTGCAGCCGTCGTAGATCGAGAACAGGTGCCCGCCCGAGAGCGTGAAGAGGTTCTCCACCCCCCGCGACTTCAGGGCCTTCGCGACCAGCCTGCCTCCGTGCTCCGCCATCCCGGCAGCCTATTTGCTGGCCGGCCGTCTGGGGTTACCATCGCCTGGCCCGGGTGGCGAAACTGGCAAAAGCAGCGGCCTTAAAAGCCGCCGCCCCCTCGGGGGCTTGCGGGTTCGAGTCCCGCCCCGGGCATTCCCCGAGCCGATCGCCGCCTTCCCTGCAATTTGCGGGTTTCCCGGCTCCCTAAACGGGCAATAAAACCTTTGCAAGGGCGCAACTTCGGCCCTGTTACCGTGTCCTTAGTCTCTGGAACCGTCCTTCCACCGGGAGAGCTCTTGGAGGCATCAGCCCTAACTCACGCCAGTCGCCGCGGGCTCCTCGCCCGCCGCTCGCCGCTGCTCAAGCTGCAGGGCGACGAGAAGCTGATCGCGATGGCGCGAGCCGGCAACCCGGGCGCCTTCGAGACGATGGTCGACCGCTACCAGGGCCGCCTGCTCGGCTTCTGCCGCCAGATGCTGGGCTCGACCGAGGACGCCGAAGACGTCCTCCAGGAGGTCTTCGTCAACGCCTACCGGGCGATGCTCGCCGACGAGCGTGAGATCAACCTCCGCCCCTGGCTCTACCGGATCGCCCGCAACCGCTGCCTCAACTACCTGCGCAAGCCGAAGGCCGACGCGCAGGAATCGATGGACATGGTCCCCGAGGTCGACGCCGCCTCGACCGCCGAGCGCGTCCACAACCGCGAGGAGTTCCGGCAGATCCTCAGCGACGTCAACAAGCTTCCCGAGACCCAGCGCTCCGCCCTGCTGCTGCGCGAGATGGACGCCCTCAGCTACGAGGAAATCGCCGCCGCGATGGACACCACCGTGCCCTCGGTGAAGTCGCTGCTGGTGCGGGCGCGGATCTCGCTGACCGAGGCGAGCCAGGCGCGCCTGCTGACCTGCGGCGAGGTCCGGGTCGAGCTCTCCGAAGCGGCCGAGGGCCTGCGCAAGGCTTCGGCTCCGGTTCGCCGTCACGTCCGCGAGTGCGAGGAATGCGCCGACTTCCGCTCCCAGCTTCGCTCCAACGAGAAGGCGCTGGCGGCGCTTTTCCCGGTCGGGCCGCTGATCGCCTTCAAGGGCTTCCTCCTCTCCAAGCTCGGCCTCGGCGGAGCCGGGGGCGCGGGCGCGACCGGTGCCGGGACCGCCACCGCGGGCGCCGGAGCCGTCGGCGGCGCCGCTGCCGCGTTCGGCGGCGGCTCGGCTGTCAGTGGCCTGGGCGCGCTCGGCGGCGCGCTCGGGACCAAGGCCGTCGCCGGTGTCGTCACCGCCGCCGTCCTCACCGCCGGCGCGGTCGAGGTGAAGCAGACCACCGGCACCCCGGTCGAACCGAACAGCGACAGCGCTCCCGCCCTGGTTCAGGAAACCGGCACCGCCACCCTCTCCGCTTCCGAAGCCGCGCCCGCGATCGCCGCCCACACCAGGGCGCCCGCCGTCGAGCCGGTCGCCGAAGCGCCGCCGGTCCCGGCGCCCGCCCCGGTCGCCGAAGAAACCGCCGCGCCCCCGCCTCCGCCCGCCGCGGAGGAAGACGAAGAAGCCGCCGGCGAGTCCGCCGCCGGCGAGGAAGTCACGATCGGCGACGGGGACGCGGCGATCACCGGCGCCCAGCCTTCCGAAGAAGTCGCCGGCGCCCACGGCGGCAGCGGCACCGTCGTCGTCACCACCAGCCCGCCGCCGAGCGAACCGCCTCCGCCGCCCCCGCCGGCCGAACCGGACAGCTCGCCGCCCAGTGAGCCGCCTCCACCGGTGGTCGAAGCAACGGTCCCGGTCCCGGCGCCGGCGCCCGAACCGGCCCCGGTCGCCGAACCGTAGAAGCCCTCAGCCGAGGCCGATGACTTTGAGCCGGCGCATCAGGCAGGTGCCGGCGAACTGGCGCGTCTCCTCCAGCGAGTAGCCGAAGAGCTCGAAGTCCTCGCCGGCGTTCTCGGCCCACGGCGGCTGCAGAACCCCGTCGGCCAGCGGCAGCGCCTGCTCCAGCGTCCGCTGGATCGCCTGCTTGTAGCGGTCGTCCTCGCGCGCCTTCTCGCGCAGGAAGACCGAGCCGAAGGCGACGTGGCGGTGCTCGTCGCGGGCGACGTTGGAGAAGCCCTCGACGAAGCCCGGCAGCGTTCCTTCGCGTTCGTTGAAGTCCATGATGAAGTGCTGCCCGGTCAGGGCCAGCATCCCCTCGATCACCATGTGGTAGAGCGTCACCGCCTCGACCAGGGCCTCGGCGTCCTCCGGCTCGGCCGAGAGACGGTCGGTGCGCTCCTTCAGCATCCCGTCGAAGAGGGCGCCGAACTTCTCGTTCAGGTGCGCGGAGGTCTCCGCCAGCATCTCGCTCAACCGGTCGGACTCGAGCACCCCCACCTCGCGGTAGAAGCGCTCGAAGAAGCGGACGTGGCGGGCCTCGTCGGCGATCTGCGTGCAGAGGAAGATCTTCTGGTCCTCGGTCGGCGCCGCCCGCATGATCGGCCCCAGCTCCTCGGCCACCTTCTGCTCGCCGATGAAGAACGACGAGAGCCCGTACATGCGCTGGAAGCGCTCCTCGGGGCTGATCCGCTGGTGCCAGTCCTCGCGGTCGCGGCTGAAGTCGAGCTCCTGCGTCTGCCACTGCTGCCGCTCCCAGAGGTCGTAGAGCTCGGCGTAGGTGAGGAGCTTCACCTCCGAGGTGCGATCGGCGGCCTCGTTCAGCGCCGGGTCCGCCGTCGCCCGGAAGTCGGAGCGCTCGGTCCGCGACTGGGTCCCGGTTGCCGGTTTCGCCTCCATCGGCCGAGCCTAGCAGCGGCCTGGCTGCCTGGCCAGTTTCAGGCGCTGTGGGTCTGTCCCGGCTCCAGGGCCACGACCTGGGACGAGGTCCGGGACTCGACCTCGGACTTGAAGGCCTCGACGTCGATCTCGATCGCGGGAAAGGTGTTGTAGTGGATCGGGATCACGGTGCCGGCGCCGACGAGCTCGCAGGCGACGACGCCGTCGTGGCGGTCCATCGTGTAGTGGCCGCCGATCGGCAGCAGGGCGACGTCCACCGGGTTGCGTTCGGCGATCAGCTTCATGTCGCTGAACAGGCAGGTGTCGCCGGCGTGGTAGACGGTCACCCCGCCGATGTTGATCAGCAGGCCGGTGGCGGTCCCGATCGCGGTCCCGTGCTCGGCGCTGAACAGCGCCTCTTCGTGGCCGGGCAGGGTGCTGGTGTGCCAGGCGGGGACGAGCTTGACCCAGCCCCAGTCGAACTCGACCGTGCCGCCGAGGTTGGGGTCGCTGAGGGCCTCGACCCCACGGGCTTTCAGCCATTCCGCCAGCTCGACGATCGCGACGCAGTGGGCGCCGGTCCGCTTGGCGACCGGGACGGCGTCGGCCATGTGGTCGGCGTGGCCGTGGGTGATCGCGATGTGGGTCGGCTCGACCTCCTCGGCGGTGGCCACCGCGACGGGGTTGTTGGGCTTCAGGAACGGGTCGACGAGGACCGTCGTCTCCCCCTCGCTCAACTCGAAGCAGGAATGCCCGTGGTACTTGATCTCCATCAGCTCTCGCCTCCCGGTCTACTGGGGTTGTCCAACTCTTCCTTCAGTGCCCAGCCGACGGCGACCCCAACCATCATCCCCATCCTCGCCTCCTCGGCCAGGAGGGCGCGGACGGCGGCGACCCGCTCCTCGGGGTCGGGCATCGTCGCGGCCTTGAGGGTCTCGTTTTCGTGCGGCTCGCCGAACCAGCCGCCCTCGGCCAGGGCCGCCGCCAGCACCTTCTGCAGCTGCGGCGCCGCCCTGGCGACGATCCGCTCGGCCGCGGAGAACCGCTCCGGGTCGAGCAGCCGCTCGATCGCGGCCTCCAGCTCCCTCTCGTCGGGATCGGGCACGAACGGAGCCTAGCCTGGAGCCGCTGGCCCTGCCAATCGCCTCCAGGTGCTATTCGCCGTGCTGGAAGGCGGTGGCCGCGAAGCCCGCCAGCGCCCCGATGATGCCTCCCGCCAGCCCGGCGACCCAGTCGGCGGTGGGGGCGAACAGCGGCAGGAGGATGATCGCGACCGCGCCGACGGCGACGCCGACGACGTCGAGGTCCTCGCCGATCTC
Source organism: Solirubrobacterales bacterium (assembly GCA_025936755.1). Lineage (GTDB taxonomy): Bacteria > Actinomycetota > Thermoleophilia > Solirubrobacterales > 70-9 > VAYN01. The sequence goes on from JAICSS010000002.1 coordinate 107,473, forward strand.
CTCGCGCACCTCGGCGCGGCGGATCACGAACCAGGCGGCGAGGGCGCCCAGCGCCATCCCGTTGCCGCCGGAGATGAAGGTGACCGGGTCGGGGCTGGCGGCCGCGTCGGCGGCGATCATCCCCAGCGTCCCGCAGGCGATCAGCAGGATCGCCGTCCGCGCCGTCCCCAGCCGCCGCTCGACGCCGGTGCCGAAGATCGCCAGCGCCAGCCCGACGACGAAGAGGAAGCCGGTGTCGACGTAGGCGAAGGGGGCGGTGAGGTAGCGCCACCAGTCTTCCTGGAAGGGGATGACGAGGCCGCCGAAGTTGCCGATCGGGTCCCCGGTCGCCTTCTGCAGCACCAGCAGCACCGCCGAGACGAGGATCGCCGCGATCGTCGCGTAGGGGCGCTCGGCGGCGGCCTCGAAGCTCGCCCCGCCCAGGCGCGGCCGGCGGCGCCGGCGCTTGCGCGGCTCCCGCGCCTCCAGCCCGTCGCCGCGGCGCTCCAGCTTCGGCGCCCGCTTGCGCAGCCGGGCCCCGCAATAGGGGCACTCGGTTACGTAGGGACTGACCTCGCTGCCGCAGTTCTTGCAGATGACGCTGAGCTCAGTCTCGCTCATCCTCCGAGGATACCCGCCGCCGTCGAGTTCCCAGTTGGAATGCGCGATACTGCCCAGGCAACCGACTTCTTGGAGGAATCGACGTGGAGCTGAAGAGTCTGACCGAGCAGAAATCGCTGCTGGAGGTCCTGCCGCCCGGTAAACGGGCGCGCCTGCACCGCCTTCTGTTCGAGTTCGGCCCCGGCAACGGCACCCTGATGCTGCTGCCGATCGACCAGGGCATCGAGCACGGCCCGCGTGACTTCTTCCCCAACCCCGCCTCGAAGGACCCCGACTACCAGTTCCGCCTCGCCGCCGAGGGGGGCTACTCGGCCCTCGCCTGCCAGATCGGGATGGCCGAGAAGTACTACCCCGACTACGCCGGCCGGGTGCCGCTCATCCTCAAGGTCAACGGCAAGACCGACCTCCCCTCCTCCTCCAAGGCCTTCTCGAGCTGCAACGCCAGCGTCGAGGACGGCGTCCGCCTCGGCGCCGACGCGATCGGCTACACGCTCTACGTCGGCTCCCCGCGCCAGGACGAGGACCTCGCCCAGCTGCGCCGCGTGCGCGAGGAATGCGACCGCTTCGGGATGCCGCTCGTCGTCTGGTCCTACCCGCGCGGCGAAGCGGTCGAGGCCAAGGGCGGCCAGAACAGCTTCTACGCGATCGACTACGCGGCCCGGATGGCGATGGAGATGGGCGCCGACGTGGTCAAGCTCAACATGCCGAAGATCGACTCCTCCAAGGACAAGGACGCCCCCGCGCCTTACAACGAGATGGAAGTCGACCAGACCGAGGCGATCCGCCAGTGCGTCGAGTCGGCGGGCCGGGCGCTCGTCGTCCTCTCCGGCGGCTCCAAGACCGACGACGAGACGGTCCTGCAGAACACCCGCGACGTGATGGGCGCCGGCGGCTCCGGCGTCATCTTCGGCCGCAACGTCTGGCAGCGCGAGTGGAACGAGGCGCTGGCGATCATCGAGCAGATCAAGGAGACGCTTCTCTCCAACGTGCGCAGAACTCCGTAAGCGCCGTCCCTCGCAGGGGGAGAGCCTGGGCCCGCCCGCGCTTAGGTGCAGGTGGGCCTTTTTCGTGGGCAGAAGAGCAATTGGGGCAGCTGCGTGCTCTTGCTGCTGGCCGCGCTGGTGCTGCTGCGGCCGTGGGAGGAGCTGGGGCGGGACGAGGAACCGGTGAGCGCCTGGGCCTACGTGACGCGGGCGGTCGACGGAGACACGATCGAAGTGCGCCTGGACGGCGCCGCCGAGGACGTCCGCTACATCGGCGTCGACACCCCCGAGACGGTGAAGCCGGACACGCCGGTCCAGTGCTTCGGGCCGCAGGCCTCGAGCTTCAACCACCGCCTGATCGAGGGCAAGCGGGTGCGCCTGGTCTTCGGGGTCGAGCGCCGCGACGTCTACGGCCGCCTGCTCGCCTACGTCTACCTCGACGGCCGCTTCGTCAACGCCGAGCTGGTCCGGCGAGGGCTGGCGCGGACGCTGACGATCCCTCCCAACGATCGCTTCGCGGGGCGGCTGAAGCGGCTCGAGATGGCCGCCGCGCGAGCCGGCCGCGGCCTCTGGGGCGCCTGCTGAAGTGTGAGCGGACTGTGAGGCGTGCAAGATCTTTTGCTACGGTGCCGCCTGGCCCCCGGGCCCCTTCCTTATGAGAATGCGACAGAGCATCTCCCAGTTCGAGACGGCGTTCGAGCAGGAGACCTACCTCGAGCGCCGCCGGCGCGAGCAGCTTCGCCGCCGGGCGGCGAACCGCTCGCGGGCGCGGAAAATCAACCGCGTCGAGCAGGAGGGGAAGGTCCGCTTCAGCGTCCTCGCCGTCTGCCTCACCGTCACCGTCGTCGTCGTCGTCGTGATGTTCGAGGCGCTCGCCTTCCTGATGGCCTAGCCCCACCCGTCTCCCCGCCTCCGAATGCCCTCCTCCAATAGACTCGCGCGCCGATGGCTCGACGCTCGCTGAAGCCGCAGCTGAACCAGATCCGCGCCTGGGTGCAACAGGGGCGGACCGACGCCTGGATCGCCCACCAGCTGGAGATCAGCGCCGGCGAACTGCGCGAGTTCCGCAAGCAGTACGACCTTTCGGCCGACGACGAGAACGCCGGCGCCAGCGAAATCGACCTTCGCGACGAGATCGAAGCGGAGATCGAAGCCGCGACCGAGGCCGAGGAAGCGGAAAAGGCCGAGCAGGAGCCCGAGGACGAGGGTGAAGGCGAGAGCGACGAGGACGAGGAGCGCGAGGAGCGAGCCGAGGGCGGCAGCGGCGCCAGCCGTCGCCGCCGCCGCCGCCGCGGGCGCCGCGGCGGGCGCCGCCGCAAAGAGCTGGAGGCGACCTTCGACCACGGCGAGAACGACGGCTACGGCCTCTGGCTCGACGCCGCCGTCAAGGACAACCCCGTCTACGCCGAGCACTGGGCCGGCAAGCGCGACGTCACCGTCCGCATCGACGCCGACCAGATCGTGATCCGCCGGGCCGGCGAGCCGCAGGAGTCGAACGGCTCCGAAAGTTCGTCCGAGCCCGACGACTCAGACGAGTAGCTAGACCGGCAGCTGGCGGCCGCCGGCGAAGTCAGTCGCTCCGCGCAGGTAGAGCCAGAAGGCGGCGTCCGTCAGGGACTGCGCTTCGCCCTCGATCGCCGGCGCGACGTCGAACGCCACCTGCTGGGCCCAGTCGGTGCCCTGGCCGTAGAGGTCGGCGAGATCGGCGGCGGCGAAGGTCGGGCCGATCCGGCGCCGCAGCTCCTCCCGGATCGCATCGACCACGCGGTCGGCCAGGCGCCGCTCGCGCGGGCCCTCGATCTCGCGGTAGGCGCGAAAGCCGCTCTCCCATTCGAAGAAGGCGTTTTCGACCGGGTACGCCATCGGCCGAGATTACCCTGCGCCCCTCGCCGGCGGTCAGGCCGCCGGCGTCTGCGGCACTTCCCGCAGCGGCGAGTTGGCGGGGCCGCAGGCTTCCGGATCGAGGTCCCCACGGACCTCCCAGACGGTGACCGGACCGCTGCGCAGGATCGGCCGCACCGCCTTCTCCCCCCGTAGCCAGCGCGCCTCCGGCGAGGCGATCGGATCCCCCGGGTGGAGGAAGTCGAGGAAGGGAGCCGTCACCAGGTAGTCGAGGTCGGCCGCGTTGACGGCGGCGCGGAAGGCGGCGCAGGTGGGGAGCGCGTCGAAGGCCCCGTGCGGCCCGTCTTCGCCGAGGTAGCGGACGCGGTTGCTGAGGTCGGTCCCGTAGAAGCCATAGCCGGCGAAGCCGGCGGTGGTGCCGGCGAGGCCGATCCGGGCGTCCTCGACCCCGCGCGCCCAGCGGTAGGCGTCGTCGAGGTGCATGCCGGGGATTCGTTCCCCGGCGCTGCCCTCGTTGGCGAAGCGGTGCTCGAGGTAGTGGCGCTGGAGCGGGTAGCCGATCGCGACCAGGCAGACGAGGAGTGCGGCGGCGGCCAGAGGAGCGGCGCCTGGGCCGCGGTTGCGGTCGCGCAGGTGGAGCAGCAGCGCCGGCGCCAGGACGAGGAGGACGACGAGGACGAAGGCGAAGACGCGGCCTTTGTCGTGGAGGGCGTCGTCGGGCCGGTTGGTGACGAGGAAGACGAGCACCAGCGCCCCTGCGAGCCCCCACTGCCGCCGCGGCCCGTCGAGCCAGCGGTCGAGCGGCAGCAGGACGATCCCGGCGAGCAGGGCGGGGATCACGTAGCGGATGTTGATCCCGAAGCCGACCGGTTCGCCCTCGGCCCCGGCGGCGCCGAGCGGCGTGAAGAGGTAGGCGAGGGCGCCGAAGAGGGCGACGGCGCCGACCCAGCGGACGATTCCGTCGCGGCCGCGGAGAAGGGCGAGGAGCGCCGCCGCGAGGGCGCCGAAGACGACCAGCGGCCAGAGCGTCCCGAAGGCCTCGTGCAGGCCCGGCCCGAAGTACGCCCGCCAGACGCCGGTGTCGGTCGCGTAGTGGACGATGCTGAAGTCCGGCCGCCCTTCCTGCAGCCGCTCGGGATGCGGCAGGGAGATCGGCCCCAGCTTCTCCACCTCCGGGATCGGATTCCCCGCGACCACCAGGTTCCGCAGGTACCAGAACGCCCCGCCCGCCAGAGCCGCTCCGATCCACCACCCCGCCGAGGCCCACCGCCGCCCCTGCGGCGCCAGCGCCACCACGGCCACCGTCAGCGCCCCCGCCATCGCCAGCCCCGTAACCCGCGTCCCCGCCGCCAGCCCGGCCCCCAGCCCGGCAGCCGCCAGCGCCCACCGGTCCCACCCAGGGTGTGGTTGAGCTTTGGCGTGTATAGCGCGCCGAAGCTCAACCACACCCCGGGATGAGTGGGCCTCGACGAGGATCGCGATCGAGGCCAGCAGCAGCGCCGCGGCCATCAGGTCGTTCTTGGCGGCTCCCGGATCGCGCACCACCAGCGTGTGGCACTCGAGCAGGATCGCGGCGGCGATCACGGTCACCGCTCCGCGGCCGTAGGGGCGACCGACGCAATACGCGGCTAAAAACGCCACTCCCAGCCATCCAAAGTTCAAGAACAGACTCAGCGTGTCCCGCCCCGTCAGCAGGATCCCCACCGCGTGCAGCAACTCCGAGTTCTGCGGATAGAACCAATTCGTGAAGACCGTCTCCACGTGATGCATCCCGACGACGCTGTGCGTCTGCACCATGTCGACAGCGAACGGCAGGTGGTACCAGAGGCTGTCGAAGTTGAAGATGCCTCTGTCCCAGGCGTGTTGCGCGGTGACCCCCCAACTGAATACGGTCGCTGAGACCACCAGCAGCATTACGAGCCAGAGCCAAGGCGCTCCTCCCGCGGGTGGCACGGTAGGGGGGACCATCCCTGAGGAAGCTTTAGCTACCGGAAGGGATGGGGGATCCCCTGCCGTGACAGGACCCGCGGGCCAGAACGCAACCGTCCCTGCAACCAAAAGCGACGCCCCGATCAGCGCCCCGGCATAGAACAACCCAAACGTCCCGAGGATCTCGGACAACCAGATGACCAGCGCCACCCCGACGATCGCCTCGACCAACCGCGCCGGCGCCCCCTGCCACCCCGGCAGCAACCGCCCCCGCAGCCGATATGCGCTGAACCCGACCGGCACGACCACAAGGGCCAGCTGGGCGACTCCCAGGAGGTAGCCGCCGAGGTCAACCATGGATGGCTCCCGACCGGAGCGTCAGCCGCCGAGGTTGCCGTGGATGACCACCGGCGTCTCGCCTTCGGCGACCATGCCCTGGGCGCGCGCTTCGTGGTCGACGACGAGCGGGTCGTCGGCGGACTGGATCCGGTTGTGGAGGCGCCGGTTCTCCTTCAGCAGTTCGTGCAGCTCCGCTTTGGCGGCCGTCGTCCCGGTGTAGGTCTTGACGAACTCGATCGAGGGGCCCAGGTAGGAGTAGAGGACCGCGACGAGGACGAGGGTGAGGGCGACGCGGCCGACGCGGTCCCACTTGATCCTGCTGCCCCCCCGGCGCGCCGCGGGGCGGGTTTTGCGGGCGGCGGGGCGGCGGCGGGTAGCCGAGCGGGAACGGCTCGCCTGCGCACGCGTTGCCATACCCGGAGCTACGCGACCGGGCCCCGCTTTCCTGCATCGAGGGCCGAATCAGGAGCGCTGTTGGGTAAAAGCGTTCAGCCCTGGGAACTGGGCCGAGGAGCCCAGCTCCTCCTCGATCCGCAGCAGCCGGTTGTACTTGGCGACGCGATCGGAGCGCGAGGGGGCGCCGGTCTTGATCTGCCCGGCGCCGGTGGCGACGGCGAGGTCGGCGATCGTCGTGTCCTCGGTCTCGCCCGAGCGGTGGGAGATCACCGCCGTGTAACCGGCGTCGCGGGCGATGCGGATCGCCTCCAGCGTCTCGCTCAGGGTGCCGATCTGGTTGACCTTGACCAGGATCGAGTTGCCGACGCCGAGCTCGATGCCGCGGCGCAGGCGCTCGGGGTTGGTGACGAAGAGGTCGTCGCCGACCAGCTGCACCCGCTCGCCGAGGCGCTCGGTGAGGAGCTTCCAGCCGTCCCAGTCCTCCTCGTCCATCCCGTCCTCGATCGAGACGATCGGGTAGCGGGAGCAGGCGTCCTCCCAATAGGCCGCCATCTCCTCCGAGGAGAGGGTGCGGCCCTCGTGCTCGAGCCTGTAGGAGCCGCCCTCGAAGACCTCGCTGGTCGCCGGGTCGAGGGCGATGAAGACGTCCTTGCCGGGCTCGTAGCCGGCGGCCTCGACCCCGGCCAGAACCGCCTGCAGGGCCGCCTCGTTGGAGGCGAGGTCGGGGGCGAAGCCGCCCTCGTCGCCGCCGGCGGTGGAAAGCCCTTGCGCGGAGAGGGACTTCTTCAGCGCGTGGAAGACCTCGGCCCCGACCCGCAGGCACTCGGAGAAGCTGCCGGCGCCGGCCGGGACGATCATGAACTCCTGGAAGTCGACCGAGTTGTCGGCGTGGGCGCCGCCGTTCAGCACGTTCATCATCGGCACCGGCAGCAGGCTCGGCTCGCCGCCGCCGTACAGCTCGGCCAGGTAGCGGTAGAGCGGCTGCCCGGAGTCCGCCGCGGCGGCCCTGGCGGCCGCCAGCGAGACGCCCAGCAGCGCGTTGGCGCCGAGGCGGCCCTTGTTCGGGGTCCCGTCGAGCTCGATCATCGTCCGGTCGAGGGCGCCCTGCTCCGACGCTCGCGCCCCGGTCAGCGCCCGGGCGATCTCGCCGTTGACGTTGGCCACGGCCCGGCCGACGCCCTTGCCGGCCCAGGCATCGCCGCCGTCGCGCAGCTCCACCGCCTCGAACTCGCCGGTCGAGGCGCCGGAGGGCACCGCCGCCAGGCCGCGCGCGCCGGACTCCAGCGCCACCTCCACCTCGACCGTGGGGTTGCCACGCGAATCGAGGATCTGGCGGGCGTGAATGGCGGAAATCGTGCTCACGGGCGCGCCAGTCTATTCAGCGGCGGCGGCGGCTTGCCGCGCCATGGCTCCTTATTCGCCGGTTTCGGCGGGAGGCGCTTCGGCCGGGGCTTCGCCTTCGGGCGCCGCGCCCGGCGGCAGTTCGGTGGCCGCTTCTTCGCCCGACGATTCCGGCTGCGGCCGCTGCGGGAACGGTTCGCCTTTCGGTTTCGTCGGCGAGATCGAGCCGGGCAGGGCGGGCGAGGTCGGCGTCACCGGTGCGGGGCATTCTTTCGCCGGAGTTTTCGGGTCCTCTTCGTAGCAGGCCGGGGAGGCGTTGGCGGGACGGCCGTCGCCGACGTAGTTCCCGCATTTTTCGATCAGGAAGTCGTCGGCGCACTCGGTGCGGCTTCTCCACCTGGCTTCGTAGCCGGAGACGAATTCGGCGAGGTATTCCTGCTGGGCCTGCTGTCCCAGCGTCGATTCGATCTGCGCCTTCGATTCGGCCAGGGTCTGTTCTTTGCCCGGCGTCAGTTTCACGACTTCGACCAGGACCCAGTTTTTTTCGAATTTGACCGGGCCGGCGAGTTCGCCGGTAGGGCTGTCGAAGATCGCGGCTTTCAGCGGGCCTTTGAGGAATTCTTCGGTGATCCCTTCCTGCAGCCCGCCTTTGGCGGCGCTGGTCGGGTCGCTCGAGTACTTTTTCGCGACTTTTTTCCAGTTCGCCGGCGAGTTGTCTTTTTCGATCGCCGCCTTCGCCGCTTCCACTTCCTTCTTGTCTTCGTTGAGGACGAGACGGACGTCGCGGCTTTCTTTGGTCGTGAACTGCGTCGCCTTTTCGGCTTCGTAGTAGGCCTCGATCGCGCTGCTCGACGGTTTCGGAGCTTCCGCGGCCACCTTTGCCTGGAGTTCTTTGACGAAGATCTGCAATTCGACGAGTTCGTTCACTTCATCCGGCGTGAAGTTCGATTTCTTGAGGAATTCCTTGTACGCGCTCGGGGTGGGGAATTTCTGTTTTTTGATCGTCGCGAGTTCGTCTTCGACCTGTTTTTCGGTGACCGAGATGCCCATTTCTTCGGCCTGGCCGCGGATCCAGACCCCTTCGATCTGTTCGGTCACGGCGGCGGTCTTGGCTTCTTCGTATTTTTTCGACCCCGGCTTCGGCGCTTTTTTGCCCTGGCCGGCCAGGGCGCGGTCGACCGCGTTCTTGACCCTGTCTTCGCTGATGTTCCCGAACTCGCTAGGAACGCCGGAGACGTGGACGGCGTCGCCGGAGGACACGCTCGGCCCGGTCAGCCCCTGGGCGATCGCGAAGCCCGCGAAGAGCAGGACGAAGACGGCGCCGAAGACGATCAGCGCGAGGCGCTGCCGCCCGGCGGCTTTGTCGTCCCGGTCTCGGCCTGGCCTGCCCCTCTGGCCCGCTTTCGCTCCCATCGAGCGGGCAGCATAGTCAAAACCGTTCGCTTAAGCAGCCTTTAGGCCGCCGCCGGCTCTGCCGCCCGCCGCGCCTCGCGCAAACCCGAGGCCATCGCCAGCACCGCCGCCAGGCGCTCGTCCGGGTCGCCGGCTACCCGGACGGCGGCGGTCTGCTCGCGCCATTCGTAGAGCGCGCCCTCGACCTGCTCGGCCAGGACCCCGGCCGCCTCGGAGTCGAGCTCGACCCCGGTGACGCTGAGGCGGCCGCCGCGGAACTCGACGCTGCGGGCGCCGGCGAGGCCGAGCTCGATCCGCGCCTGCTGCAGCTTCAGCAGGTTCTCGGCCTGCGGCGGCAGCGGCCCGAAGCGGTCGCCGAGCTCGTCGCGGATCGCCCGCAGCTGGCCCGGCTCGCGGGCGGCGACGATGCGGCGGTGGATGTCGATCTTCGCCGCCTCGAAGGGAACGAAGGTGGCCGGGAGGTAGGCGTCGACGGGGACGTCGAGGCGGACCGGCTCCGGCGCCTCCTCCCGCTCCTCGCCCTCCTCGGTGGCCATCGCCACCGCTTCGTCGATCATCTGGCAGTAGAGCTCGAAGCCGACCGCGGCGACGTGGCCGGACTGCTCGTCGCCGAGCAGGTTGCCGGCGCCGCGGATGTCGAGGTCCCGCATCGCGATCCTGAAGCCGGAGCCGAGCTCGGTGTGGTCGGCGAGGGTCGAGAGCCGCGCCGCCGCCTCCTCGGTCAGCGCCTCGGCCGAGGGGTAGAGCAGGTAGGCGAAGGCGCGCTCGCGAGAGCGCCCGACGCGGCCGCGGATCTGGTAGGCCTGCGAGAGCCCGAGCTGGTCGGCGCGCTCGACGATCAGGGTGTTCGCGGTCGGGATGTCGAGGCCGGACTCGATGATCGTCGTCGTCACCAGGCAGTCGGCCTCGCCGCGGAGGAAGGCCAGCATCGTCTCCTCGAGCCGGTGCTCGTCCATCTGCCCGTGCGCTTCGAGGAAGCGCGCGCCCGGGACCAGCGCCCGCAGCCGCTCGGTCGTTTCCGGCAGCGAGTCGATCCGGTTGTGGAGGACGAAGGCCTGGCCCTTGCGCTCGATCTCGCGATTGATCGCCTTGCCGACCAGGTCCTCGTCGTAGGGGCCGACGTAGGTGCGGACCGGGCGCCGGCCCTCGGGCGGGGTCTCGATCACGGAGATGTCGCGGAGGCCGGCGAGGCTCATCTGCAGGGTGCGCGGGATCGGCGTCGCCGAGAGCGACAACACGTCGACCTTGAGTTTCAGCTGCCGCAGCAGCTCCTTCTGCTTGACCCCGAAGCGCTGCTCCTCGTCGACGACGACGAGGCCGAGCTCCTTGGCGCGGACGTCGCGCGAGAGCAGCCGGTGGGTGCCGATCAGGACGTCGACCTTGCCCGCCTCGAAGTCCTCGAGCACGGCTTTGACCTCCGCCTGCGGGCGCAGCCGGGAGACGCCCTCGACCCGGAACGGCAGGTCGGCGAGGCGCTCGCGGAAGGTCCCGAAGTGCTGCTGGGCGAGGATCGTCGTCGGCACCAGGACCATCACCTGCCTGCCGTCGGAGGCGGCCTTGACGGCGGCGCGCAACGCCACCTCGGTCTTGCCGAAGCCGACGTCGCCGCAGACCAGCCGGTCCATCGGCCGCTCCGACTCCATGTCGGCCTTGACCGCCTCGATCGCTTCCATCTGGTCGGCGGTCTCGCGGTAGGGGAAGGCGGTCTCCATCGCGACCTGCCATTCGGAGTCGGGCGGGAAGCCGTGCCCCTTGCGGGCGCGGCGCTCGGCGTAGAGGTTGAGCAGCTCGCCGGCGAGGGCGCCGGCGGCTTTGCGGGCCCGCGCCTTCATGTTCTGCCAGCGTTTGCCGCCCAGCGCCGAGAGCGTCGGTTCGCCGCCGGCGCCGACGTAGCGGCTCAACTTCGCCAGCTGGTCGGTGGGGACGTAGACCCGGTCTTCGCCTTTGTATTCGAGGTAGAGGTAGTCGCGGGTGACGCCGCCGACCTCACGCGTCTCGAAGCCGGCGAAGCGGGCGACGCCGTGGTCCTCGTGGACGACGTAGTCGCCGACCCGCAGTTCGCCGAAGGCGAGGCGGCCGCGGCCGGCGCCGGGCGCCGGCTCCTCGCTGCGGCGACGGTGGACGAGGCGGCGGAAGGGGTAGACGGCGAGCTTCAGCTCGGGGCTGACGAAGCCCTCGCGCAGGCGCGCCTCGGCGAAGGAGAGGCCGGGGTCGGGCGAGACCCGGCCGCCTTCGAGCAGGCGGGCGTCGAGGCGGTCGAGCCCGTAGCGGGCGCGCTCGGCCTCGCCGCGGCTCTCGAAGGCGACGACGGTGCGGTAGCCGGAGCGGACCAGTTTCTCCAGCTCGCCCTCGGCCTCCTTGACGCTGCGGGCGGGGGACTCGGCGCGGGCGGCGCGGAAAGCGTCCTCCTCCTCGTCTTCCTCCTCGCCGAGCCCGGTCAGCGCCAGCGCCGCCCGCTCGGCCAGCGGCGCGGCGACGTCGACGTAGAGGTGCTGGGCGTCCTCGGCGTGCATCGCCGTGGTCACGTCCTCCCAGTGGTCGCGCAGCGCCGGCTCGATCTCGTCGGAGCCGACCAGGACCACCGCGGCGGCGGCGGGAACCGACTCCAGCGGCGCCCGGAAGTGCTCCAGCGGCAGCGCTTCGGCCAGGTTCGGGGACTCGCTCCCCTCCTCCTCGGCGGCCATCGCCGCCAGCTCGGCCAGCTCCCGGTGCTCGGCGTCGAGCTCGGCCGCCGGCGCCAGCTCGACCCGCTCGGCCTCGCCGAGCGAGCGTTGGGTGAAGGTCGAGAACCAGCGCATCGACTCGACCTCGTCGCCGAAGAGCTCGATCCGCACCGCCCGCTCCTCGGTCGCGGGGAAGACGTCGAGGATGCCGCCGCGGACCGCGAACTGGCCGCGCTCCTCGACCTGCTCGACCCGTTCGTAGCCGGCGCCGACGAGGTCGGAGGCGACGGCGCCCGGCTCGATCTCCTCCCCGATGGCGATCGCGAAGCCGGCCGGGCGCAGGGAGGCGTCCGGGACCGCCTCGGCCAGCGCCGTCGCCGAGGCGACGACCACCGCGTCGGCCTCGGAGCCGAGCGCGTCGAGCGCGTCGATCCGCAGCCCGACCAGGTGCGGCGGCGGCGTCACGTGCGAGGCGTATCCGGTCCCGCGCGAGGGGTAGAGACGGACCCGGCGCGGCGCCAGGTAGGCGCGCAGGTCGGCGGCGAGGTCGCGGGCGGAGCGGTCGTCGGGCGCGACCAGCAGCGCCGGCCGCTCGGCCAGCCCCCGGTCGTCCTCGAGCAGCGCCGCCAGCAGCAGCGGCCGCAGCATCGTCGAGGCGCGGACGCTCGCCCCCTCCCCTCCCTCGGCCGCCGCCCGCACGCGCGAGGCGAGCGCGTGCACGCGCTCGTTCTCGGCGGCGATGTCGATCAGCGGCCTAAGACTCATCGGGCGGCCTCAGAGGTTGACATGCGGCGTCCTCGGTCGGCCGCCTGCGGTCACGCACTAACCGTGCGCTCCCCTTGCCGGCCTCCCTGCGTCCTTGCCTGTCAACCTCTGAGCCCCGCCCGATCATTCCCGAGAAGGAAGACCAGGGCCATGCTGCTGCCACTCGACCTGGCCGCGGCCCTCGGCGGCGGAGCGGCCGACGACGTCGTCCCACCCGTGCAGCATCCGCTTCAGCTGGGCGACGGCCTCCGGCGGGTGGGCCGCGACCTCGGCGGCGAGCTCCAGCGCCGCCTGCTCGGTGCCGGCGGCGGGGGCGACGCGGTTGACGAGCCCGAGCCGCAGCGCCTCGTCGGCGCCGACGGTTCGCGAGCTGAGGAGCAGGTACTTGGCGGCGGCGAGGCCGCAGAGGGTGACGAGCCGGGCCGGTCCGACGGGCACGCCCAGCGCGGCGCCCGGGAAGCGCATCCGCAGGTTGGCGCCGCCGATCCGCAGGTCGCAGGCGACCGCGATCTCCGCCCCGCCGCCGACGACGTCGCCGTGACAGGCGGCGATCGTCGGCTTCGGGAAGTCGACGACGGCGTCGTAGAGGTCGGCGAAGAGCTGCATCCGCCGGACCTTGCCCTCGTCGTCGAGCTGCTCCCTGACGTCGGCGCCGGCCGAAAGCCCGAGGTGATCGGCGGAGCTGATCACCAGCACCCGCACCGCCTCGTCGCCGCGCGCCACCGCCAGGTGCTCGAGCAGCTCGAGCAGCATCTGGGTGTCGATCGCGTTCCGCGCCTGCGGCCGCTCGAGGCGGACGACGGCGAGGCCCTGCTCGTCGACCGAGTAGCTCGTCACCTCCTGCCCGGGGACTCCCCCGTTCTCCGCGCTCATGCCTCGGAAGCTATCCGCTCGACCAGGCGCTCGGTCTCCTGCGCGGCGCCGGCGACCAGCGCCTCGACCTCGGCCCTGGGCTCGCTGAAGCGGCCGAGCACGTAGGCGGAGACGATCTCCGGATCGGTCGAGGCCGGCCGCCCCACCCCGACCCGCACCCGCCAGAACTCCGGGTCGCCGAAGCCGCGCTTGAGGCTCTTCAGCCCGTTGTGGCCGGCGAGGCCGCCGCCGAGCCGGGCCTTGATCTCCCCGAACGGCAGGTCGATCTCGTCGTGGACGACGATCACCCGGTCCAGCGGCACCTTCAGCGAGCCGCGAGCAGGACCGGCCGAGGTGCCCGATTCGTTCATGTAGGTGCGCGGCTGCAGCAGCGCCACCCGCGGACCGCCGGGCCCGGTCCGGCCTTCGGAGATCACCCCGTTGAACTTCTGCTTGGGCTTCGGCAGGTCCCAGCGCCCGGCGAGCTCGCTCGCCACCGCGAAACCGACGTTGTGGCGGGTGCGCTCGTACTCCGGTCCCGGGTTGCCGAGACCGACGACGAGGATGCGATCGCCGCTTTCCCCGTCAGAGCGGCGGAACAGCGACAGCGGTTACTCGCCCTCGGAGTCGCCCGAGTCGCCGCCGCCCTCGCCCTCGGCGGCGGCCTCGCCCTCGTCGCCCTCGCCGACCACCTCGGTCTCCTCCTCGACCTCGGGCGCGACCTCTTCGACGCGCGGCGGCGAGAGGGTGACGATCGTGATCTCCTCGGGGTCCTCGGCGACGAACTTGACCCCGTCGGGGGCGGTGACGGCGGAAAGCTGGAGGGTCTCGTTGACTTCCATCGCCGAGACGTCGACGGTGATGTTGTCCGGGATCTCGGTCGGCAGCGCTTCGATCGTGATCTCGCGGGTGACGTGCTCGAGCACGCCGCCGCCCTTGACGCCGGGGGCGTCCTCGACGCCTTCGAGCTCGATCGCGACCTCGGCCTGGATCGCCTCGTCGAGCTTCACCTGCATCAGGTCGAGGTGCTGGATGCTGCCGCGCACCGGGTGGTGCTGCTGCTCCTTGACCACGACCGGGACGGCTTTGCTGCCCTCGATCTCGAGGTCGAAGAGCGCGGCGCCCTCGCCGAAGAGCACGCGCACGTCCCGTTCGGCGACCTGAAAGGGCTTGGCGTCCTTGCCGCCCGCGTAGACGACGCCCGGAACGACGCCGTCGCGGCGCATGCGGCGCGAGGCGCGCGAACCGAAGTCGGCGCGGGGTGCGGCTTTCAGGGTTGAGCGTTTGCTCGCCATCGGACGGGAGAGAATAGAGAACTCCGTCCCGAACAGTGCCTGTGACACCCTTCGCCCTGGATGTCCGACGACTCGAAAATCCCCAAGGGCCGGATCCGCCGCTCCGCCAAGCTGGGCTCGATAGTCGGCGTTCAGGGCGCCCGCTACGCCGGCACCAAAGCCGCCAACGTCGGCCGCTCCGAGGACGAGAGCAAAGAGCGGCTCGAGCAGCGCCACCTGGAGACGGCGATGAAGATGGTCGGCGCGCTGGGCCAGATGAAGGGCGCGGCGATGAAGCTCGGCCAGTTCGCCTCCTTCATCGACACCGAGTTCATCCCCGAGGAGTACCGCGACATCTACCAGGAGCAGCTGGCGAAGCTGCGCACCGACGCGCCGGCGATGCCCTGGGAGAAGGTCGAGAAGGTGCTGGAGGAGGAGTACGACGGCGAACCGGTCTCCGAGCTCTTCGCCGAGTTCGAGACCGAGGCCTTCGCCGCCGCCTCGATCGGCCAGGTCCACCGGGCCGAGCTGCTCGACGGCCGCGCGGTCGCGGTGAAGATCCAGTACCCGGGGATCGCCGAGGCGCTCGACGCCGACCTCCGCAACGCCGGCACCCTGGTGCGGCTGGCGCGGGCGCTGGCGCCGGGGCTCGACGCCAAGGCGATCGCCGAGGAGATCCGCGAGCGGGTGATGGAGGAGCTCGACTACGAGTACGAGGCCCAGAACCAGCGCACCTTCTCCCGCGCCTACCGCGGCCACCCCTTCATCTACGTGCCCGAAGTCGTGACCAGGCTCTCGCGCCGGCGCGTCCTCGTCACCGAGCTGGTCAGCGGCCGCGGCTTCGAGGAGATCAAGGAGCTGCCGCACGAGGAGCGCAGCCGCTTCGGCGAGATCGTCTTCCGCGGCAGCATCGGCTCGATGTTCAACGTCCAGCACTTCAACGCCGACCCCCACCCCGGCAACTACATCCTCATGGACGACGGCCGCGTCGCCTTCCTCGACTTCGGGATGACGAAGAAGCTGGATCGCGAGCAGATCCTGCTCGAGCAGCGCGCCTTCGACGCCGCCTCGCGCGACGACCCGGAGGCCTTCCGCCAAGCCCTTCACGACCTCGGCTTCGTCAAGAAGCCCTCGAAGCTGGACGCCGAGCGGCTGCTGGAGCACATGGGCGCGGTCGGCGGCTGGTACATCGAGGACCGCGAGATCGAGATCACCCCCCGGCGGGTGATGAAGATCATCGAATCCACCCACGACCCGCGCTCGGAGTTCTACGAGCTGATGCGCCGCGAGTCGATCCCGGCCGAGGAGCTGATGGGGCGGCGGATGGAAATCGGCGTCGTCGCCGTGCTCGGCCAGCTGCGGGCGAAGCGCAACTGGCACCGGATCTTCCGCGAGTGGGTCTACGCCGACCCGCCCGCCACCGAGCTCGGCCGGGAGGAATGGGAGTACTTCGAGGAACGAGGGCTGAAGCGGGCGCCCGGCCTCGCCGAAACCCTCTGAGCCGATCTGCGGGCGCCCGAGCTTCGGGGGCTATGGCCCGCTCAATCTCGGAGCTGGGCGAACAGCCGCGGGTCGTTCGAGCAGAGGCCGTCGACCCCGATGGCGACGAGCTTCTCCATCCGCGGCAGGTCGTCGACGGTCCAGGCGATCAGCTCGACTCCGGCGAGCCTGCAGATCCGGGCCAGCCGTGGCGTGACCAGCGGGTGGTAGACCCACATCGCCTCGACTCCGAACTGCGGCAATTTCTGGGCGGCGAGGCCGGGCAGGCGGTGGCGCATCGCCACCATCGCGCCCAGGACCGGGAGCCGCGCCCAGCGCTTCGAGTTCCAGTCCTTGGTCACTTTGGGATAGGTCCAGCCGCGCCGCAGCGCCGGCTGCAGCTCGAGGATCCGGCCCAGCGTGTGCAGCTCCATCGTCGAGATCATCGCCCGCTCGACCAGCCCCCGCTCCCCCAGCGCCGCGACGACCTCCTCCTCCCTGCCGGGCAGCTTGATGTCGAGGTCGATCTCGACCTCGTGCAGCGGCGGCTCGAGGAAGGCGTCGAGCGCCTCGGTCAGCTTCAGCGGCGTCCGCCGCTCGGCGTCCTCCCAGTCGTGGGCGATCACCAGCGGGTGCCGCTGCTCGGGCGGCAGGTGCGCGTCCGCCAGCCAGAGCACGTCCATCTCGATCGTGTCGACCCCGGCCTCGACCGCCGCCCGGAAGCTCTCGACCGTGTTCCCGGGCGCGATCGAGTCGGCCCCCTTGTGGCCGACCAGGCGCAGCTTGCGCGGCTCTGAATCCGGCTCGCTCAGAAGAGCTGGTTCTCGCCGGCGAAGATCTCGCTCACCGAGTCGTCGGTGAAGATGCGGCGGATCGAGTCGGCGAAGGTGCTGGCGGTGGAGAGGACGGTGATGTTGTCCGGGGCGTCGGGACGAAGCGGCAGGGTGTCGGTGACGACGATCCGCTCGATCGCCGAGTTTTCCAGCCGTTCGAAGGCCGGGCCGGAGAAGACGCCGTGGGTGGCGCAGGCGATCACCCGCGCCGCGCCCTCGTCGATCACCGTCTGGGCGGCGGCGCAGAGGGTGCCGGCGGTGTCGATCATGTCGTCGACGAGGACCGCGGTCTTGCCCTTGACGTCACCGACCACGTAGCCGATCTCCGCCACCTGCTGGGCCGGCCGCTCCTTCTCCATCACCGCCCAGTGGGTGCCGATGCGGCGGGCGAAGTTGCGCGCGGTCTTCACGCGGCCGGCATCCGGGCTGACGATCACCAGCTCGTCCTTCATTTCCTGGTCGGCGAACCACTGGGTCAGCATCGGCATCGCCGTCATGTGGTCGACCGGGACGTGGAAGAAGCCCTGCACCTGGCCGGCGTGGAGGTCCATGGTGAGGACGCGGTCGACGCCGACCGCCTCCAGGCACTTGGCGACGATCCGGGCCGAGATCGGCTCCCGGGGGGCGGACTTCTTGTCCTGGCGGGCGTAGCCGTACCAGGGGAGGACGGCGATGATCCGGTGCGCGGAGGCGCCCTGGGCGGCGTCGATCATCGTCAGCAGCTCCATCAAGGCGTCGTTCGGGGTCATCCCTTCCTGCTCGTTGGCGCAGGTCGACTGCACGAGGAAGACGTCGGCGCCGCGGATCGATTCCTCGTAGCGGCAGTAGACCTCGCCGTTGGCGAAGGTGGTCAGCGTCGCCTGGCCGAGGTCGAGGTCGAGCTTGCCGGCGACCTTGGCGGCGAGGTCCATCGAACAGCGGCCGCCGAAGACCATCATCTTCTTCGTGTAGTCGTGGTCGATGCCAGTCGCCGCCTGCGGGCGCTCCTCGATCATGCTCACGGGGTCTTGTCCTCTCGCATCTCGGCCGCTTTGCGAGCGGCGTATCCGTCGATGTTCCTCTGCGCGTTCTCACTGACGCCGAGAGCCCCCTCGGGAACGTCGTCCTTGATCACTGCGCCAGCGCCAGTGTAGGCGGCGTCGCCGACTTCTACCGGTGCGACGAGCATCGTGTCAACGCCGATGCGGACGTTGCGGCCGATGACGGTCCGGTTCTTGCGGAAACCGTCGTAGTTGGCGGTGATCGTGCCGGCGCCGAGGTTGCTGCCGGCGCCGACGTCGGCGTCGCCGACGTAGGCGAGGTGAGGGATCTTGGAGCCCTCCCCCAGCTGCGAGTTCTTGATCTCGACGAAGGTGCCGGCCTTGGCGCCGTCCTCGAGCAGGGCGCCGGGGCGCAGGTAGGCGAACGGGCCGACCGAGCAGCCCGCCCGCACGTCGCACTCGACCAGGTAGGAGTGCAGGACCTGGGAGCCGGCGCCGACCGCGGTGTCGACGAGGGTGCTGAGGGGGCCGACGACGGCGCCCTCGGCGATCGTCGTCTCACCGCGCAGGGTCGTCCCGGGCTCGATCCTCGCGTCGGCGGCGATCTCGACGCCGGCGTCGACCCAGGTCGAGGCGGGGTCGACGATCGTGGCGCCGGCGAGCATGTGGGCCTCGAGCAGGCGACGGCGGCCCTCGGCCTCGACGGCGGCGAGGTCGACGCGGTTGTTGACCCCCATCGTCACCGCGGGGTCGTCGGCCTTGTGGGCGAAGACGGAGTGCCCCGCCTCGCGCAGGGCCGGGAAGACGTCGGGGAGGTAGTACTCGCCCTGGGCGTTGTCGCTGGAGAGCCCTTTCAGGGCGGCTGCCAGGGGGGCGGCGTCGAAGGCGTAGGTGCCGGCGTTGATCTCGCGGATCTCCAGCTGCCAGGCCTCGGCGTCGCCGGCGGCTTTCGCCTCGACCACCCGTTCCACGGCGCCGGAGGAATCGCGGACGACACGGCCGTAGGAGCCGGGATCGTCGAGCTCGATCGTCATCACCGTCGCCGCCGCCTCGGTCGCCTCGTGCGCGGCGAGGAAGCCGGAGATGACCTCGGCCGAGATCAAGGGGTGGTCGCCGGAGAGGACCAGGACGGTCTCGCTCTCCTCGATCAGCGGCAGCGCCGCGCGGATCGCGCCGCCGGTGCCGTCGGAGACCGGCTGCTCAATGGTCTCGACGTCCTCAGGCAGCCCCGCGGAAAGGTCGCGCCCCGGCGAGACGATCGCGGCGACGCGGCCGGCACCGGCCTCGCGGGCAGCGAGGATCGGCCAGGCGACCATCGGCCGCCCGCAGACGGGATGCAGCATCTTCGGCGTCGAGGAACGCATGCGCGTGCCCTCGCCCGCCGCCATGACGAGAACCAGCGGGGCGGAACTCACCCGCGCATCGTATTTCCGGCGGTCGTCCGGTGTCGAATCAGGGGCTGCGCGAGAGGTCGCGCCCAAGCAGGGCGACGCTGGTCAGCGTCCAGCCGGCGAAGATCAGGTCGATGCCGACGAGGAGGCCGATCGCCCAGTCGGCGGAGCTGGGGAACTTGGCGAGGACGAGGATGCCGATCAGCAGGCCGGCGATGCCGCTGAGGCCGAGCAGGCCGGCATTGGGCTCGCCGCGGGCGACGAAGGCGATCGCGGTCCGGGTCAGGCCCATGAAGAGGAAGTAGAAGCCGAGGACGAGGGTCAGGGTCAGGGTGCCGCTGTGCGGTTCGACGATCAGCCAGAGGCCGACGACGACGGTGAGGATCGCCCAGATCAGCCGCAGGGCCAAAGTTCCGACCGAGTGGGCCGAGAAGGCGCCGGCGACCATGACGATGCCGACGAAGAGCAGCAGCCAGCCGATGAAGATCGCCGTCCCGACCGCTGCCACCGCCGGGACCAGGATCGCGATGCAGCCGAGCACGATCGCGGCGACGCCGGCGATCATCAGCGGCTTCCAGCTCCGCCTCAGGCCCTCGCGGACCTCCGGGTCCAGCGACGTTCCTCCGATCTCCATGGAGGAGAAGCTAGACGGCGGCGCAGACGCCCCTGCTCACACCTTGCGGTAGCGGGCGTCGACGATCGAGTAGAGCGCGAACCCGGCGAGGCCGGCGGCGACGGCGCCGAGCAGGACCGGCCCGTAGGAGGCGTCGGCCAGTTCGCGCAGGGCGCCGTCGAGGCCGATCGCCTGCTTCGGGTTGTAGTCGACCGCGGCTTTGATCAGCCCGTAGCCGATCAGGGCGAAGACGACCGCCCGGGCGACGTGCCCGAAGACGCCGAGCGCGGTATAGCCCTTGCGGACCCCCTCGCTCATCTCCCCCGTCCTGGTGTCTTCGCAGAACTTCCTCGCCAGGCCCTTGTAGGCCTGATAGGCGCCGACGCCGATCAGGATCGCCCCGGCGATCGCGACGAGCACGGTGCCGGCCGGCCAGTCGAGGACGCCGCCGGTCGGCTGCTTCGGCGTCCCCGAGCCGGTGCCGGCGCCGAGGAGGATCTCGACCGCGGTCACGCAGAGGATCCCGTAGGCGACGCCGCTCGCCAGCGCCGCGACGCGGTCCGAGCCGCTGTCCCGCTGTTCGGCGCCGTGGCCGACGACGGCGCGGGTCAGGCGCCAGAGCGCATAGCCGGCCAGGCCGATCGCGACGAGGACGAGCAGCGCCTCGCCGAACGACTGGCCGGCGATCGTCTTCAGCGCGCCCTGCTGGTTGGTCGCCCTGCCGCCGTCGCCGAGGGCGAGCTTCAGCGCCAGCACCCCGATCACGCCATAGACGACGCCCCGGGCCACCAGCCCCGCCCGCGCCAGCCAGCCAAGCGTCTTCGCGTGCGCGAGCTGCTCGCCCTGGCCCTTCGCCTTGCTGCCCAGGTCCTGGACTCCCGCTCCCACATCGGTCTTCATCTCGCTCCGTTCCCTCCTCTGGCCGAGCGCGGCACGCAGACCGTGATCGCCTCGGCTTCGACGTCGACCTTGAAGCTCTTGACCTTCCTGCGATCGCCGCCGTCCAGCTCGTAGCGGACCTTGCGATCCAGCTTCACCCGGACCTTTCGGCCCTGGGTGACCCGCACGAACGGCGAGCGCTCGGCGCTGCCGAGGGCGGTGCGCGCGGTCGCCCGCACCAGCTGCACCGGCCCCTCGGAGGTGAGGACGCCGACGTCGAGCCTGCCGTCGTCGGGGCGGGCGTCGGCGAAGACCTCGATGCCGCCGAAGAGCTCGCCGACGTTGCCGACCAGGATGCAGCTCGCCGGGCCCTGGTACCAGGGGGTGCCGTCGACCTTGATCTTCGCCTCGAAGCTGGGGCTGTTGAGCCTGGCGGCGCCGGCGGCCACGTAGGCCGCCCGGCCGAGGCGGTCCTTGAGGTCCTCGGCGCCCTCGATCATCGCCGCGTCGAAGCCGGCCCCGGCCATCACCGCGAAGCGCTCGCCGTCGAAGCGGCCGACGTCGAGCCGGCGGCGCTCGCCGTGCAGGGCGACCTCGACGGCCTGGCCGATCTCGCGCTCGATCCCGAGGTGGGTGGCGAAGAGGTTCGAGGTCCCGGCGGGGACGATCGCCAGCGGGACCTGCGTGTCCTTCAGGGCGTTGACGCAGCGGCGGACCATCCCGTCCCCGCCCCAGGCGATCAGCAGCTCGGCCCCCTCTTCCAGCGCCTCTTCGACCGCGGCCGGCGCCCGCTTGCTCTTCGGCACCTCGGTCCAGAGCGGGTCGCCGACGCCGGCGCCGGCGAGCGTGCGCCGCAGCTCCGGCAGACCGCCGCCGACCGTCTTGCCCGCGTGGGCGACGACCGCGACCTTCATGCCCGGCGCCTCTCCGCAGCGGCCCCGGCGGCACGGCAGGCGAACAACAGGACCAGGATCGCGCCGATGCCGATGAGGACGCCGCCGGCGACGTCGAGCGGATGGTGCATCCCCTCGTACATGCGCGAGAGGGCGACGAAGGTGGTGAGCAGGATCGCGGCGGTCCAGGCCAGCGCCTTTTTCAGGCTGCTGGTGAAGCGGGTGGTGAGGAGCAGGACCAGGCCGGAGTAGACGGCGACCGAGGCGGCGGTGTGGCCGGAGGGGTAGCTGGCGTCGACTTCGAGGTGTTCGAGTCGGTGGACGGAGGGGCGCTCGCGGGGGACCAGGAGCGAGGTGACGCGGTAGGTCGCCGACTCGACGGTGAGGACGAAGACCGCGAAGGCGGCGATCAGCCAACGGCGGAAGTAGGCGCAGACCAGGGCCACGATGCCGACGAGGATCGGCAGCACCGGGGCGCCGCCGACCTGGGAGCCGATTTCGGCGAAGGTGGTGAGGGTGCCGGTGCGATGCTGGGCGAGGGTGTCGTTGACGCTCTCGTCGGCTCCTTCCAGCCCGAGGCCGCCGCTGCCGACGAGGACGTGGACGACGAAGAGGGCGAGCAGGATCGATGCGGCGGCCAGCAGCAGGTAGCCGGCGAGCAGGGCGAGGAAGAAGACGAGGGCGGGATGGCGCGAGTCGAGCGCGGCGGCGAAGCGGTCCGGCAGGCTGCCGGGGCGCGCCTCGAAGATCGGGACGGCGGGGCGGCCGTCGGAGCGCTCCCTCGCAGGGGCCGAGGCGACGCGCGATCTCTCCTCGACGGTCACGCCCGGCTTATTCCCCCGCCGCGCCCATACTATGCATCGGTTCCTCTAACCAATGGCGGTGTTCATTGGCCTTTGTGGGTAAATCGTCCTCCTGATGCCGTTTTTCCTCCTCCTCCTGATCTCCGTCCTCGCCGGCCTCGGAGCGGCGTTCCTGACGCGCCGGTACCCGGGTGGCGCAGCGGCGCCGGCGGTGGTCGAGGCGGCGCGCGAGGCCGGCGGGCACGCCACCGGGCCCAGGGCCCGCCGGGCGGCGCGCGCGGCTCGGCTCGATCCGGAGAAGGCGACGGGCCTGGCGCTGACCCTCGCGCTCCTCGCCGTCCTCGTCGGGGGCGTAGCGCTGGCGGTGCTGGCGGTGGTCGTCCGCAGCACCGACGCGCTCGCCGGCATCGACAGCAGCGTCGCCGAATGGGGTAACCGCAACGCGAGCAGCTGGTCGCACGATGCCCTCACTCTCGTGACGCGGCTGGGGGAAGCGTGGGTGATCGTCCCCGTCGCGCTCTTGGTCGCGGTCGTCGAGATCGCCCGCACGCGCAACAAGTGGGTGGTGCCGTTCCTGCTGATCGTGATCCTCGGCGACAGCCTCCTCACCAATGCGATCAAGCAGCTCGTCGACCGCGCCCGGCCGACGATCGAGGCGGTCGCCGCCACCCTCGGCCCCTCCTTCCCCAGCGGCCACACCTCCACCGCCGCCGCCTCCTGGGCCGCCTTCGCCCTCGTCGCCGGCCGCTGGTGGGGCCGCCGCGCCTGGCCCGCCCTGGCCGGCGCCGCCGTCGGCATCGCCGTCGCCGTCGCCCTTAGCCGCGTCTTCCTCGACGTCCACTGGCTGACCGACGTCCTCGGCGGCCTCGCTCTCGGCTGGGCCTGGTTCGCCGCCTGCGCGATCGCCTTCGGCGGCCGCCTCCTCAGCTTCGGCGCCTCAGCTCAGGCCGCGGGCCGCGGCGCCGCAGAGGCCGCACCGGCGGAGTCCCCCGAGGCCGCCTCCCGCTCCCGCTCGTAGAACTTCACCCACTTGCGGACAGCATTGTCGGAGACGCCGTACTTGCGACCGACCCAGCAGTAGCCGTGCGCCTCGATCTCGGCGAGGAGCTGCTCGTAGGGCGGCCGCTTGGCGCGCCTTATGTCTGGCTTCGGGCGACCCCGCAGCCTGGAGCGATCCCAGCGGGTCCCGCAAGCGCGAGAGCAGTAGCGTTGATCGGGACGCCCCGCGACGAAGAAGGCTCCGCAACGCCGACAGGCTCGCTTCGCTTTCTCCATGCGGTTCTTTCGCCCGCAATGGGTGTCCAGGGTCGCAGCGCAATTAGGACAGACGACTCTCAGGTTCTCCAAGCGATGATCGTCGCGGATCCCGTTGATGTGGTCGAGGATCATCCCCATCGGCCGGCCGAACCACATCTCACCCTGGCCGCACATCTCGCACACCGGCTCCTTCAACCCCTCCTGGAAAAGCCGGCGCTTCACATGCTGGCGCGAGTAGGTGGAGTTCTCGACCAGCACTTCCACCAGTGGGCGCGCCGGCAAGCGGAGGTTCCCCTCGATGCAGCGCGCAGGATCGAAGTGATCGGTGGAGATGTTCCAGAGGCCTGCGTATTTCTTCAGCACCCGCCAAGCTCCGCCACTCGGACAAAGGCCGAGCTTGCGCAGGCTCTCTGCCCACGAATAGGAAGACGCGATCGCCTCCTTGGCCTGCTCCTCCGTGTAGCTAAGTGGCCTCCCTGCCATAGGAGAAGCATTGCAAACGCCGCAGACGGAAAGTTGCGACTGGGGAGCCCGGGCTCGAACCGGGAATGGGTCATCCAAAGTGACCAGTGTTGCCTATTACACCACTCCCCAAAGGGCCTCCAAGAGCTTAAACGGCCTTGGCTATTCCTCCGTCGCCCGCGCGACCTTGCCGCCTTTTGCGCCGGGCTCCATCGCCGGCCCGCGCGGCGACGCGATGCCCAATACGCGCATCGCCTTCAGGCCCAGGCCGAGCTTCTCGCGGCCTTCGGTGGCGCTGACGTCGTGGCCGCAGAGCTCGCGAACGCGCTCGAGGCGGTAGCGGATCGTGTGGCGGTGGGTGAAGAGCTGTTTGGCGGTGGCGGCGACGTTGCCGTCGTTGTCGAGGTAGGCCTCGACGGTCGCGACGAGCTCGGTCTCGTACTGCTCGTCGTACTCGCGCAGCGGCTGGATCGTCTCGGCGTAGAAGCGTTCGAGCTCGGCCGGGTCCTCGCTCATCGCCGGCAGCAGCAGGCGGTAGGCGCCGGTGTCCTCGAAGGCGAGCACCGCGCGGCCCTCGGCCTCGCCGACGTTGACCGCCAGGTGCGCCTCGCTGCCCGCCCGGTAGAGATCGACCGGGTCGGCGCAGCGGCGGCTGCGGCCGGTGGTGAGGTGGAAGCCGGAGAGGCTGTCGTCGAGCTCGCGCGCCAGCCCGGCCGCCGCCCGCGCCAGGCGCTCGTCGTCCTCGGCGGGGACGATCGCGGCGATCTCCGCCGCCGCCTCGCCGCCGTCGCTGGCCGCCAGCGAGCCCGGCGCCAGCGCCCGCAGCGCCCGCTGGGCGAAGACGAGGACGCGTTCGCGCCACTCCCCCGTCTGCGCCGCCCGCGGCGCCGCCCGCAGGACGACAACCCCGGCGCCGCGGTCGAGGTCGGCGCCGAGCTCGGAGGCCTGGGCGACGATGTCGCGGCGGTCGGTGACCTCGCGCCGCAGCACCGCCCGCACGAAGGCGCCCGCCGCCTCCTCGCTCTCCCACTCGGGCGAGCGCGAGCGCTCCAGCTCCAGCGCCAGCAGCGTCGTCACCATCCGCGCGATCACCGGGTCCGGCGCCTCCCTGGCGCGGTAGCGCAGCTCCCCCACCGCCGTGTCGGCGACCCGCAGCTCGACCGTCTTCACGCCCTCGCCGCCGGAGAGCAGCTTCCGCTCCTGGTCGGAGGAGGCGCCGGCGACCGCCAGCACGGCGCTGGAGCGGTCGATCAGGGCGACGCTGGCGTCGAGCAACCGCGCCGCCGCGCGCGCAACCGCCGGCAGGCCGGCGCCCGACTCGACCGCGTCGGAGAGCGCCTCGAGCAGCGTCGCTCGCTCGCTGGATGCAGAGCCGGGCATCGGGCCATTATCCCGACGCAGGGCTCGACCTAGGAGCCGTTGATGAAGTTGACGATGTCCGTGTAGTAGTAGACGATCCCCAGCCCGACCACGACGCCGCCGATCACCAGCGCCGCGAGGACGAAGACGGAGAGGAAGCCGGCCGCCGCCTTCTCCCAGATCCGGCCGTAGGCGCTCAGGGCCGGCTGCAGGATCAGGGTGACGAAGACGACCAGGCAGATCGCCGCGGCGACTCCGTAGAGCAGGTACTGGTGACCGAGGTCGGTCAGCGCGAGAGGCATCACTGCTCTGGATTTTGGCGCACTTGCGAGACGACCAGCCCGGTCGCCGCGCAGAGCGAGAAGGCGGCGGCGCCGAGCGCCCAGCCGGCGCTGACGTCGGAGAGGTAGTGGACGCCGAGGTAGACGCGCGAGAGGCCGACCAGCGCGGTGAGGACGAAGCCGGCGGCGACCACCGCCGTCGCCCGCGCCATCCCCGGCCGCAGCCGCAGGACGATCGTCACCGCCAGCCAGAGATAGAAGACCGAGTGGGCGGCGTGGGCGCTGGGGAAGGAGGAGCCGGAGGCGGAGACGAGCGGGTCCGCCGGTCGCGGCCGGTCGACCGAGCTCTCGAGCCCGGCGAGCCCGAGCTGGACGATCGTCATCCCCCCGAGCAGGACCCAGAGCTCGACCCAGCGCCGGCGCCAGGCGAGCAGCGCCGCGCCGACGGCCGCCAGCGCCCAGGTGAAGGCGGCCGAGCCGAGCAAGGAGATCGCCTTGGCGGCGCCGGTGAGGACGCCGGTCTGGATGTGGCCGACGACCTCGGCGGCGGTTTCGTCCCCCGGCGTCGGCCCCGGGTCGCCGCCGAGGATCACCGTGTAGGCGACCAGCACGAAGAGGGCGACCGCCAGGGTCGCCATCAGCGAGGTGAATTCGAGCCCGAAGGTGCCGCCCGGAGTCACCCGGTCCCAGAGGAAGCGCAGCTCGCGGCGCCGCGCCAGCTCGACCAGCCAGCGGGTCGCGGCATGCTGCTCCATCCGGCGCACCGCCCTCTCCCGGTTCTCCTCGACCCGCAGCCAGCGGACGAGGAAGACCGTGCCGGCGACGACCGCGATCAGCGTCGCCAGCAGGAAGGCGCCGCGGGCGGCGTAGTGGCCGGCGGTCTCGATGCTGCGCGAGAAGAAGTAGCCGATGAGGATGTGCAGCGAGGCCCAGAGCCCGGTGCCGAGGATGCTGTAGGGGACGAAGGCGCGGTACCCCATCCCGGAGCTGCCGGCGATGAAGGGGGCGAAGGCGCGGACGAGGCTGATCCAGCGGCCGATGAAGATCGTCTTGCCGCCGTGGCGGCCGAAGTAGTCCTCGACTTTCTCGAAGCGCTCGTGGCTGATCCCGAACCGCGGCCCGTGCTTCAAGACGAACTCGCGGCCGAGCCGGCGGCCGAGGAAGAAGCTGGTGGTGTCGCCGAGCCAGGCCGAGAACCAGGCGATCGCGATCAGCAGGTAGATGTCGATCGCGCCCTGGCCGGCGACGGCGCCGCCGAGCAGCATCACCGTCTCCCCCGGCACCACCAAGCCGACGAAGGCACCGGTCTCGGCGAAGGCGAAGACGGCGACGATCAGGTAGGTCCAGGCGCCGAGCGTCTGCGAGAGGTCCTCGAGCAGCTGCTGCAGGTCGAGGTTGCCGAGCTGGCGGCTGATGAAGAAGTAGATCGCGCCGACGACGAGGACGGCGGCGCCGATTTTCAGCCGCTTTCGATTCTCCCCGCCCTCTCCCTCGCCCGACAGCTTCATGGCGCCAGTCTCGCGCCTCCGGCGGCGCAGACGATCGCTTCCCCGGCGTCGAGCGATTCCGCCGCGGCCTCGGCGGCGGCGAGGTCGCCGAAGAGCCCGACGGCGGTCGGGCCCGAGCCGCTGAGGATCGCCTTCGGCGCGCCCGCCCGCCGCAGCGCCGCCAGCGCCTCGCCGATGTCCGGGCGCAAGGAGAGCGCCGCCGGCTCTAGGTCGTTGACCAGCAGGTCGGGATAGTCGAGCGGCGAGGCGCCGGCGCCGGCGGCCCGCCGCAGCCGCGCCGCCAGCTCCTCCAGCTCCGCCTCGCTGCGGCCGAGCCCGAGGCGGTCGGCCTCGGCGAAGACGGCGGCGGTGCTGAGACCGCCCCCGCCCGGCAGCAGGACGACCGCGTGCTCGGCCGGCTCCGGCAGCGGCTCGACGTCCTCGCCGGCGCCGCGGACCAGGGCCAGCGCCGGCCGCAGCTGCGAAGGGACATCGGCGCCGAGCTCGGCCGCCAGCGCGGGCAGGTCGGCGACCTCGCCCGCGGCGAGGCGCAGGACCGCGGCGGCGTCGCCGCTGCCGCCGCCGAGCCCGGCGGCGACCGGCACCCGCTTCTCGATCTCCACCCGCAGCGGCTCGTGCTCCCAGCCGCGCTCGCGCAGCCCCGCCAGCGCCCGCGCCGCCAGGTTCTCCCCCTCGACGCCGGGACAGGCGATTTCGTCCTGCGCGGCCGGCGAGACCTCGATCAGGTCCGCCAGCGCCAGCGGCTCGAACAGCGAGCAGAGCTCGTGCAGCCCGTCCTCCCGCGGCTGCCCCAGATACAGGCAGAGGTTCAGCTTCGCCGGCGCCCGCAGGAGCATCAGCCGCCCAGCTTCGCGGAGAGGGCGGCGAACTGCTGCGGGGACAGCGCCTCGGCGCGGGCGTCCTCCCGCAGGCCGAGCTCGGCCAGGGCCGCGCGCGCCGGGGTGAGGCTGCCCGGCGATGCGTGCTCGAGCGAGCGCGCCAGCGACTTGCGGCGGTGGGCGAAGGCGGCGCGGATCAGCTTGCGGGTCTCGGGGTCGGCGCCCGGGCCGGTGCGGCGCAGGCGCAGGATCGCCGAGTCGACCCGCGGCCGCGGCCTGAAGACGGCGGGGTCGACCGCCCGCAGCAGCTCCACCTCGCAGGCCAGCTGGGCGACCGCGCTCGGCGAGCCGTAGGTGCGGCTGCCCGGCCCCGCCCGCAGCCGGTCGGCGATCTCCCGCTGCACCATCACCGTCCACCGTTGCAGCGAGGGCAGCTCATCGATCGTGCGCAGGACCAGCGGCGTCGCCACCGAGTAGGGCAGGTTGGCGACCATCGCGGTGGGCGCCGGCTGCAATGACGCCAGGTCGAGCTTCATCGCGTCGCCCCAGTGCAGCTCGACGTTCGGCAGCGCCGCGACCGGTGCCAGCGCCTCCTCCAGCCCGCGGTCGATCTCGACCGTGTGCAGGTGCGCCGCGGCGGCGGCGAGCCGCTCGCTCAACACCCCTTCCCCCGCCCCGACCTCGAGCACGACCTCGTCGGGCCCCAGCTCGGCGTCGCGGACGATCGCGTCGAGCAGGTTCGGGTCGGCGAGGAAGTTCTGCCCGAGCCGGACCATCAGACCATCTCACTACCAGCCGAACAGCGACCGCGCGTTGGCCTCGACCGTGCGCTCCAGCTCCTCGTAGGAGACGCCGCGGACCTCGGCGATCGCGCGCGCCGTCTCGACCACGAAGGCGGGCTGGTTGCGCTTGCCGCGCATCGGCTGCGGCGCCAGGTAGGGAGCGTCGGTCTCGACCAGGATCCGGTCCTCCGGCACCTTGGCGGCGGCGAAGAGCAGCTCCTTGGCGCTGGGATAGGTGGCGTTGCCGGCGAACGAGCAGTACCAGCCGCGCTCGGCCGCGTCGCCGACCCGCTGCGGCGCCGAGAAGCAGTGCAGGATCACCGGCGCCTCGCCCGCCTGCGCATCGAGCGTGTCGAAGATCTCGTCGGTGGCGGCGGTCTCGCCCTCGGGGTCGCGGGCGTGGATCACGATCGGCAGGTCGAGCTCGCGGGCGATCTCGACCTGCGCCGCGAAGGCTCGCCGCTGGTCCTCCGGCGCCGCCGTGTCGCGGTAGAAATCGAGCCCGGTCTCGCCGATCGCCCGCACCTTCCCGTGAGCGCCGAAGCGGCGGATTTCCCCGGCCGCCGCCTCGTCGAAGCCGGTGGCGTCGTTCGGGTGCCGGCCGACCGAGGCGAAGACCGCCCCGTGCCGCTCCGCGCTCGCCACCGCGGCCGGGTTCGAGTCCGCCCCCATCCCGATCGTCAGCATCCGCTCGACCCCGGCGTCCAGCGCTGCGGCGACGAGCTCTTCCTCGCTGCCGTCGCACAGCATCAGGTGGGTGTGGGAGTCGATCATCGGAACGAGTCAGCCTATCCTCGGACGATCGCCGCCCGCCTCCGCTTCGTCCTCCTCTGGATCGCGTTCCTCGCGATCGCCGCGCCTGCCGCGACGGCGGCAACGGGACCCCGCCTCGACTCAGCCCACGCGCTCCGCTCCTCCCACCTCGTCCTGATCGTGCTCGAGAACCGCGAGTACGAAGAAGTGGTCGGCAATCCCGAAGCCCCCTACTTCAACCACCTGATCCAGCGGGGGGCGATCGCGACCGGCTTCTACGGGGTCACCCATCCCTCGCTCCCCAACTACCTCGCCCTCTTCGCCGGCGACACCTTCGGGATCACCGAAGACTGCACCGACTGCGTCGTCTACGGGCCCAACCTGGCGACGCAGCTCTCGCGCGCCGGCGTCTCCTGGCGCGCCTACATGGAGGGCATGCCGACCCCGTGCTTCACCGAAGCTCGCTCGGGCCGCTACGCGAAACGCCACAACCCCTTCGCTTACTTCCCTTCCGTCATGGCGCTGCCGCAGCGGTGCAACCGAGTGGTGCCGGAGACGCAGCTGGTCTCCGATCTGGAACGGAACCGCCTGCCGCGGTTCGCCTGGCTCACCCCCGACCTCTGCCACGACGGTCACGACTGCCGCTTCGGCGCGGTCGACTACCACCTCTACACGCTGGTCCCGCAGATCATCCGCCAGCTCGGCCCCCATGGCCTCCTGATCGTCACCTTCGACGAGGGCCTCAGCGACGCCGGCTGCTGCGGCTCCCCGGGCGGGGGCCGGATCCCGACGGTCCTCGTCGGTCCGGAGGTCCCGCGCGGGGTGGAGATCGACCGGCCCGCGGACCACTACTCGCTGCTGGCGAGCATCGAGGACCACTTCGGCCTGCCGCGGCTGCGGATGGCGGCCTTCGCGGAACCGCTGGCGCCGGACCTGTTCGAGCCGACGGAATAGGCTCGGAGCCGATGCCGGACCCCGCCGACTACTACCGCGAGATCTACCTGCGCGGGCTCGGCGGCGAGACGCCGGCGATCCCGGTCGCTGTCGCCGACCTCGAGCGCGAGGCGACGGCGGCGATGGACCCGAAAGCCGCCAACTACGTCGGCGCCGGAGCGGGCTCGGAGGAGACGATGCGGGCCAACACCGAGGCGTTCCGGCGCCACCGGATCGTGCCGCGGATGCTGCGCGACGTCGCCGGCCGCGACCTCTCGACCACGGTCCTGGGGACGGAGATGCCGGCGCCGCTGCTGCTGGCGCCGATCGGCGTCCAGA
Source organism: Solirubrobacterales bacterium (assembly GCA_025936755.1). Taxonomy (GTDB): domain Bacteria; phylum Actinomycetota; class Thermoleophilia; order Solirubrobacterales; family 70-9; genus VAYN01. Next base: position 138,233 of record JAICSS010000002.1, read on the forward strand.
AGGTCGTCCACGACGAGGGCGAGCTGGCGACCGCTCGCGCCGCCGCCGCGGTGGGGGTGCCGATGATCGCCAGCACCGCGGCCCACTTCTCGCTGGAGGAGATCGCCGAGGCGGGCGGCGAAGGGCCCCGCTGGTTCCAGCTCTACTGGCCCAACGACCCCGCGCTAACCCGCAGCATGGTCGAGCGCGCCGAGCGGGCCGGCTACGGCGCCATCGTCCTCACCGTCGACACCTTCATCCCCGGCTGGAAGCCGCGCGACCTGCAGCAGGCCTGGCTGCCCTTTCTCAACGGCCTCGGCGTCGCCAACTACTTCCAGGACCCGGTCTTCCGCGCCGCCCTCGAGAAGACGCCGGAGGAGGACGCCGGCGCCGCCACCGGACACTTCCTCGGCGTGCAGGCGAACCCCTCGCTGAACTGGGAGGACCTCTCGCAGCTGCGCGAGATGACCTCGCTGCCGATCGCGATCAAGGGGATCCAGCACCCCGAGGACGCCCGCGAGGCGGCGCGGCGCGGCCTCGACGGCGTCGTCGTCTCCAACCACGGCGGCCGCCAGGTCGACGGCGCGATCGCCTCGCTCGACGCCCTGCCGGCGATCGCCGCCGCAGCCGGCGACGACCTCGCGATCCTCTTCGACAGCGGCGTCCGGGGCGGCGCCGACGTGCTGAAGGCGCTCGCCCTCGGCGCCGACGCCGTCTGCCTCGGCCGCCCCTACGTCTGGGGCCTGGCCCTCGGCGGCCAGGCGGGAGTCGAAGCGGTGCTGAAGATGGTCCTCGCCGAGCTCGACCTGACGATGGCCCTCTGCGGCCTCACCCGGCCCGAGGAGATCGGGCCGGAGCTGCTGGCCTCCTAGCGGTGTTCCTTTTGGACCCAGACGGTCCATAAGGCACACCGCTATTCGATCTTCGGGAAGAGCGGCGGCACCCGCTCGACCTTCTGGCCGCCTTCGCGGGAACCGAGCTCGGCCAGCGCCCGCCCCTCTTCGCCCAGGGCCGCCAGCAGGGTCTCGCTCGTCCCCGGCAGGTAGGGGACGAGCAGAAGGGTCACGACCCGCAGTCCCTCGACCAGGTTGTAGAGGACTTCGTCGAGCCGCTCGGGGTCGGCCTCGTCCTTGGCCAGCACCCACGGCTGGGTTTCCTCGACGAAGCGGTTGAGGCGGCGGACCAGGGCCCAGACGAGATCGAGGGCCTGGGTCAGCTCGGCCCGGTCGAGCAGGTCGCCGAAGCGGGCGACCGCGCCTTCGAAGTCCTCGGCCAGGGTGGCGTCGACCTGGGCGGCCGGGACGACCCCGTCGCGGTAGCGCTCGACCATCGCCAGCACCCGGCTGGCGAGGTTGCCGTAGTCGTTGGCGAGCTCGGTCTCGTAGCGCTGCTCGAAGCCGGCGGTGGAGATCGCGCCGTCCTGGCCGAAGCTGACCTCGCGGAAGAGGTAGAAGCGCAGCGCGTCGGCGCCGAAGCGGTCGATCACCGCGAAGGGGTCGAGCACGTTGCCGAGGCTCTTCGACATCTTTTTCTCGCCCATCAGCAGGTAGCCGTGGATGACCATCCGCCGCGGCGGCTCGATCTCGGCGGCGAGGCAGAGCGCCGGCCAGATCACCGCGTGGAACTTGAGGATGTCCTTCGCCATCACGTGCAGGTCGGCGGGCCAGTAGCGGTCCGTCAGGTCCTCCCCCTCGCGGGCGAAGCCGAGCGCCGTGACGTAGTTGAGAAGGGCGTCGAACCAGACGTACATCCGCTGGCCCGGGTCCCAGGGCAGCGGCAGCCCCCACTTCAGGTTGGGACGCGAGAGCGAGACGTCTTCGAGGCCCCCCTTGATGAAGGAAAGCGCCTCGTTGCGCCGGAACTCCGGCACGACGAAGTCCGGCCGCTCCTCATAGAGCCCTTCCAGCTGTCCCTGGAAAGCGGAGAGCTGGAAGAACCAGTTCTCCTCCCGTTCCTTCTGCAACGGGATCTCGTGGATCGGGCAGGTATTGCCCGGCCCCAGCTCCCGCTCGGTTTTGAAGTCGGCGCAGCGGGGGCAGTACCAGCCTTCGTAGACCCCCTTGGTCACCCAGCCGTTGTCGTAGACCCGCTGCATGATCTCCGCGACCCGCTCCGTATGCCGCGGATCCGAGGTGCGGATGAAGAAGTCGTTGGTGGCGTCGATGATCGGCATCAACCCCTCGAACTTCGCCGCGTTCGTGTCGGCCAGTTCCTGCGGCGTCACCCCGGCCTTCTTCGCCGCGTTCTCCACCGGCTCCCCGTGCTCGTCGGTCCCGGTGAGGAAGAAGACATCGTCCCCCCGCTGCCGGTGGTGCCGCGCCAGCACGTCCGCGGCCATCGTCGAGTACGCGTGACCCAGATGCGGCTCCGCGTTGACGTAGTAGATCGGCGTGGTGACGTAGAAGGTCTCTGAGCTCATCGGGGACTGCTGACGCTAACGGTTCCCCTGATCTGCGAGCCTGCCGCGGTGACGCTGCTGGCGGCGAAGATCCTCCTCTCTCCGCTCTGCGTGGTCGCCGTCTCACTCGCCGGTCGCCGCTGGGGAGTCGCCGTCGCCGGCCTGCTGGGCGGGCTGCCCGTGGTAGCCGGCCCGATCCTGCTGGTGGAGACCATCCTCCACGGTCGCGGCTTTGGCGCCGACGCCGCCGGCGGCACCCTGCTCGGCCTTGCCGCGCTGACCGCTTTCGTCGTCGTCTATGGCCGGGTCGCGTCGAAGGCCGGGCCGATCGCGAGCGTCTTCGCCGGCTGGACGGCGTTCCTCGCGAGCGTCGCCCTGCTGTATCTGGTCCGGCCACCGCTGGCGCTCTCGCTGATCCTGGTCGCAGCCTGCTTCGCGCTCGGCTTGCGTCTGCTGCCGCCCGCTCCCCCGGTCCCGCCGGACCCCGTCTCGCCTCCCTGGTGGGACCTCCCCGCCCGGGCCCTCTCCGCGCTCGGGCTGGTGCTCGCCCTGACCGCCGTCTCCGGGCTGCTCGGCCCCCACCTCAGCGGCCTCCTGGCCCCGTTCCCGATCATCACCAGCGTCCTTGCCGTCTTCACCCACGGCCACGGCGGCGTCGGCCAGGCAACCGTCCTCCTGCGCAGCTTCCTCGTCGGCTTCTACGGCTTCGCCGCCTTCTGTTTCGTGCTGGCGGTCGCCTTGCCCGCGCTGACCGTCGCCGCCGCCTTCGGCCTTGCCACGGCAGCTGCGCTCTCGGTGCAGATCACGATCTTCCGCTTACGTCGAGAGGCCTACCGCCGCGCCTCGCGCCCCGTCAGCGCTTTGTAGAGGTCGTTCGCCCGCGTGCCCGTGAGGGCGGCGACGACCGAGGCGGCGGCGCGGGGACGGGCTCCGGACTGGACGAGGTGGCGGAGGGCGTCGACGGCGAAGCCGACGTCTTTGTCGTGCTCGGAGGAGGCGGCCGGGGCGATGACGAGGACCAGCTCCCCTTTGACGTCGCCGCGGAAGCGGCGGGCGAGTTCGGCGAGGGTGCCGCGGGCGACCTCCTCGTGGACCTTGGTCAGCTCGCGGCAGACGGCGGCGTCGCGGTCGGGCGCCAGGGAGGCGAGGGCGGCGAGGGACTCGCCGACGCGGCGGGGCGACTCGAAGGCGACGACGGTCTCGGCCGAGCGCAGGACCCGCTCCATCTCCCCCGCCCGCCGCGGCAGGAAGCCCTCGAAGCGCCACTTGTCGGTCGGCAGGCCGGAGGCGACCAGCGCCACCGGGATCACCGAGGGGCCGGGCAGCACCGTCACCTCGAGCGCGCGGTCGATGCAGCGGCGGATCAGCTTGAAGCCGGGATCGGAGATTCCCGGCATCCCGGCGTCGGAGACGAGGGCGACGACGTCGCCGCGCTCGATCCGCTGCGAGAGCTCGACCGCGCGGGCGCTTTCGTTGCCCTCGTGGAAGGAGACGAGCCGCGGCGCCGGGCGGATCCGCAGCTTGTCGAGCAGGCCGCCGGTGCGGCGGGTGTCCTCGCAGGCGATGAAGTCGGCGCTGACCAGCGCTTCGCGGACCCGCGGGGTGACGTCGTCGAGGTTTCCGATCGGGGTCGGGCAGACGACGAGGCAGCCCGGCATCAGGCCGCGGCCCCGGCGAGCTCGCGCCGCGCCATCGCCGCGGCGCCGATCATGCCGGCATCGTTGCCGAGGGTCGCCTCGAGGATCGGCGTCTCGTTCATCGGCCGCAGCGCCCGTTCGCGCACTTCGCGCCGCGCCGGCTCCAGCAACAGGTCGCCGGCGGCGATCACCCCGCCCCCGACGACGATCGCGTTCGGCTGGAAGACGTTGGCGAAGCTCGAGCAGGCCACCCCGAGCCGGCCGCCGATCAGGTCGAAGACGCCGATCGCGAGCTCGTCGCCGGCCAGCGCCGCCGCGGTCACGGCCTTGCCGTCGATCTCCCCCCCTTCGGCCAGCACCTTCCCCAGCGCCGAGTCAGGGGCGCTTTCGGCCGCCGCCCGGCCCTCGCGACCGAGCGCGGTCCCGGAGGCCAGCGACTCGACGCAACCGTGGTTGGGGCAGTTGCCCTGGCAGGGCGGGCCGTCGGCCTGGATGACGACGTGGCCGAGCTCGGCCCCGGCGCCGGTCGAGCCGCGGTAGATCTCGCCGCCGAGGATGAGCCCGCCGCCGATCCCGGTGCCGACGGTCAGCATCACCATGTGGGGCTTCCCCTGGGCGGCGCCGTAGAGGTACTCGGCGAGGGCGGCGACGTTGCCGTCGTTGTCGACGAAGACCGGCAGGCCGACCCGCTCGCTGACGATGTCGCGGATCGCCAGGTCGGCGAGCGGCAGGTTGACGGCGGAGACGGCGACCCCCTCGTCGTGGTCGATCGTCGCCGGGATCCCGAGCCCGACCGCGGCGGCGCCGGGGCGCGCGTCCCGCGCCTCCGTGACCTCGCGGACCAGCAACTCGACCAGCTCGTCCTCGGTCTGGCCGGTCGACGCCTCGCGCTGCTCGTAGAGCGGTTCGGTGCCGGCGAGGACCCCGACCAGCATCTTCGTGCCGCCGAGATCTACCCCGATCGTTTCCGTGTCGCTCACGAGGAGCGGGAGGCTGGAAGGCGAATAACCGGCTGCATCGCCATGATTTCTAGCCTTTCATGAGCCCGGACGACGAGCAGCGGCCCCCCGGGCCGCCCGAATACGAGCCCGAGTACAAGGTCTACCGCTCCCGCAAGGGGCTGTTTTCGCGCTTGAAAGGCGCGGATCTGTCGTCCTTGCGGGACCGTGCAAGGCTGCCTTCACGCGGGCCGCGCCGGCAGAAGGAGCCGCGCCGGCAGCGACCGAAGGCGCCGTTCGACGTCCGCCGCGTTCTCAAATGGGTCGGGATCGCGGCCCTCGCCTGGATCCTGATCGGCCTCGTCGCCTTCGGGATCTCGGCCCAGATCCAGTCCTTCAAGCTCTCCGGCGAAGCCCGCGACGCCCTCCACGGCAACCCCTTCCTTCTGGTCAAGCCGCAGACGATCCTCGTCCTCGGCACCGACGCGCGGCCGCCCGGCAGCGGCGACAAGGAAGTCTCCGAGAAGTGCTTCGAACAGCAGTCGAAGGGCGAGAAGCCGCACTCTCCCTGCTACGAAGGCGAATTCCGCGCCGACACCCTGATGCTGGTGCGCGCCGGCGGCGGCGCCTTCCGCAAACTCTCGATCCCCCGCGACACCTTCGCCGAAATACCCGGTCACACGCCGACGAAAATCAACGCCGCCTTCGCCTACGGCGGCGCCGCCCTGCAGATCAAGACGATCGAAGGGTTCCTCGGGATCCAGATCGACCACGTCGCGATCGTCGACTTCACCGGCTTCGAAGACCTGATCGACGCGGTCGGGGGGGTCAAGGTGAACGTCCCGGTCAAGCTCTGCGCCGACATCTCCGGCGGCGCCGGCGGCGGCCAGGGGGGCGTCAGCATCCGACTGCACAAGGGCGAGAACACCCTCGACGGCGAAAAGGCCCTCGCCTACTCGCGGGTCCGCCACGTCAGCGAATGCCCCGGCCCCGGCAAGAGCGTCTATTCGCTCGGCGGCTACGACGACCTCGACCGCGAGAAGGCCCAGCAGGAAGTGATCAGCGGGATCAAGAGCCGCCTCACCGACCCGCTCCGCCTCCCCTACAACTTCATCCACGGCCCGATCATCGGCTGGGACGCGCCGAAGGCGTTCGTCAGCGACATGGGCTTCTTCACGATGCCGCAGCTGATCCTCTCGGCGGCGATCGGCGGCAGCGCCCCCGCCGAAGTCCTCTGCAGCAAGGGCGAATGCGGCGAAGGCCCCGGCGGCTCGTTCGAAGTCCCCGACTCCGTCCGCCGCAAGGCCGTCCACAAGTTCCTCAACGGCTAGCGCCAGCGCTCGCTGAGTTTCGGGCGCTATGGCGCCCACTACTTAGCGAGCGTCGTCAGTCGGCGGTTGACGCGGCCGGCTTGGAGTCGGACTTCGACTCGCTCTTGCCGGAGTCCGGCTTCGACTCCGAGGAACCCGACCCGCCCGAATCGCCGCTGGACTCCGAGCCGCCGTTGCCGCCGCCCCGCTTGGTCTTGTAATCGGTGTTGTGGAAGCCGGAGCCCTTGAAGTGGATCGCCGGCGGGGTCAGCACCCGAGAGGCCGGGGCGCCGCACTCCTCGCAGGCGGTCAGCGGCTCGTCGGTCATCCGCTGGATCGCGTCGAAGACGTGGCCGTTCTCGCATTTGTACTCGTAGATGGGCATGGGGCTGCGGGATTATCGCAGCCGCTACCGTTCCCGCCATGGCGACCGAGCAGGGAACGCGACCGACCGAGGTGACGATGGAGGAGATCGTGGCGCTGTGCAAACGGCGCGGCTTCGTCTTCCCCTCCTCGGAGATCTACGGCGGCCTCGGCTCGACCTACGACTACGGCCACTACGGCGTCCTGCTGAAGAACAACGTCAAGGCCGAGTGGTGGAAGGCGATGCTGCAGGAGCGCGACGACATCGTCGCCCTGGACTCGGCGATCCTCCAGCACCCGCGCGTCTGGGAGGCCTCGGGCCACCTCGAAGGCTTCACCGACCCGCTGGTCCAGTGCCTCGGCAAGTGCAAGCGGCGCTGGCGCGAGGACCACCTGCGCGAGGCGGTCGAGGCCGAAGGCGGCGACCCGAGCGCGGAGCTGCGCTGCCCGGAGTGCGGCGGCGAGCTCTCCGAGCCGCGCCAGTTCAACCTCATGTTCGAAACCCACGTCGGCCCCGTCGCCGAGGAGGGCTCGACCGTCTACCTGCGCCCGGAGACGGCGCAGGGCATCTTCATCAACTTCAAGAACGTGCTCGGCTTCGCCCGCAAGAAGCCGCCGTTCGGGATCGCCCAGGTCGGCAAGTCCTTCCGCAACGAGATCACCCCCGGCAACTTCATCTTCCGCACCCGCGAGTTCGAGCAGATGGAGATGGAGTACTTCGTGCCCCCGGCCGACGTTGACAAGTGGCACCAGCACTGGATGGCCGAGCGCGAGCGCTGGTACACAGATCTCGGCATCCGCCCCGACCACCTGCGCCTGCGCGCCCACGGCGAGGACGAGCTCTCCCACTATTCCTCGGCGACGAGCGACATCGAGTACCTCTTCCCGATCGGCTGGTCGGAGCTGGAGGGGATCGCCAACCGCGGCGACTTCGACCTCACCCAGCACGCCAAGTTCAGCGGCGAGAAGCTCGAGTACTTCGACCAG
>JAICSS010000024.1 GCA_025936755.1 Solirubrobacterales bacterium
CCCCCGGCCCCCCGCGCCGCCCCCCCCCGCCCCCCCCCCCGCCCCGCCGCGCCCCCCCCCCCGCCCCCCCCCCGCCCGCCCCCGCCCCCGCCCCCCCGCCCCCCCCCCCTCTTGTGTGGGGGGGGTGTTTTGTTTGGGCGGTGTCCCCCCCCCAACCCCCCACCCACACCCGTTCACAATGTCTGCATGAAGACGGTTCGGCACCGGATCGGCGGCGAGGAGACGAGCGGCGACTCGACCCGCACCTCCCCCGTCTGGGACCCGGCGACCGGGGAGCAGCAGGCCGAGGTGGTGCTGGCCGACGCGGCCGACGTCGACGCCGCGGTCGCGGCGGCAAGGGCGGCCTTCGCGGAGTGGTCGCAGGCCTCCCTCAGCCGCCGCGCCAAGGTGATGTTCGCCTTCCGCGAGCTGCTGAACGCGAACGTCGAGGAGCTGGCCCGGATCGTCTCCGCCGAGCACGGCAAGGTGCTGGAGGACGCGAAGGGCGAGGTGCTGCGCGGGCTCGAGGTGGTCGAGTTCGCCTGCGGCGTCCCGCACCTGCTGAAGGGCGAGTACTCCGACCAGGTGTCCTCCAGCGTTGACGCCTACTCCTTCCGCCAGCCGCTCGGCGTCTGCGCCGGCATCACCCCGTTCAACTTCCCGGCGATGGTGCCGATGTGGATGCACCCGGTGGCGATCGCCTGCGGCAACGCCTTCGTGCTCAAGCCCTCCGAGCGCGATCCCTCCGCCTCGAACCTGGTCGCCGAGCTCTACGCCGAGGCGGGGCTGCCGCCGGGCGTGTTCAACGTCGTCCACGGCGACAAGGCCGCTGTCGACGCCCTGCTCGACCACCCGGACGTGGCGGCGGTCTCCTTCGTCGGCTCGACCCCGATCGCCTCCTACGTCCACGCCCGCGCCACCGAGAAGCGCAAGCGGGTGCAGGCGCTCGGCGGGGCGAAGAACCACGCGATCGTGATGCCCGGCGCCGATCTCGGCTACGCCGCCGGCCAGCTCGCCGCCGCCGGCTTCGGCTCGGCCGGCCAGCGCTGCATGGCGATCTCGGTCGCGGTCGCGGTCGGCGAGTCCGGCGACGCGCTGGTCGAAGAGGTCGCGGGACGGGCGCGGGAGATCAAGGTCGGCCCCGGCCTCGACCCCGCCTCGGAAATGGGACCGGTGGTGACGCCGCAGGCCCGCGACCGGATCGTCGACTACATCGGCCAGGGCGCCGAGGCCGGCGCCCGCCTCACCGTCGACGGTCGCGAGCTCGAGGTCGACGGCGGCGGCTTCTGGGTCGGCCCGACCCTGATCGACCAGGTGCAGCCGGAGATGTCGGTCTACACCGACGAGATCTTCGGCCCGGTGCTATCGGTCGTCCGCAGCGGCGACCTCGACGAGGCGATCGCCCTGGTCAACCGCAACTCCTACGCCAACGGCGCCGCGATCTTCACCGGCTCCGGCCACGAGGCGCGCCGCTTCCAGCGCGAGGTCGAAGTCGGGATGATCGGGATCAACGTCCCGATCCCGGTGCCGATGGCCTTCTACTCCTTCGGCGGCTGGAAGGACTCCCTCTTCGGCGACCACCACATCCACGGCCCCGAGGGCGTCCGCTTCTACACCCGGGGCAAGGCGATCACCAGCCGCTGGCCGGCCGGCAACGCCGCCTTCGGGGGCATGAATTTCCCCACGTCGAGCTGATCCCGCAACTCCCGTTCCAAAGTTCCAAATTCCAAATTCCAGAATATGGAATTGCTAGCTTGCCTCTGTGCTCAGACCCCAGGATCTCTTCGTTCTTCTCAAGCTGGCCTGCCTTCCCGTGGGTGGCTGGACCTTCGCCAGCGTCGGCCATGAACTTGGATTGAGCTCTTCGGCGGTGCATCGTGGCCTCGAGCGGGCGGCAAAGGGGGGCCTCTACCAGCCGCAGCAAAAGGGGCTCGTGCCCGGAGCCCTGCTCGAGTTGCTTCTTCACGGCGCGCGTTTCGTCTATCCGGCGATGAGAAGCGGCGAGGCCCGCGGTCTGCCGACCGCTTGGGCGGCGCCGCCGCTTTCCGCCGCCCTCGCCTTCGCCGGCGAGAACGCGCCTGTCTGGCCCGACCCTCATGGCGAGGTGCGCGGGATGGCAATCGAGCCCCTGCACCCGGCGGTCCCCGACGCCGCGCGCCGCGACCGGCGGCTGTGGGAAATGCTGGCTCTGTTCGATGCGATCCGCGTGGGGGGGCCGCGCGAACGTGGCCTCGCAAGCGAGATGCTGGAGCAGAGAATCGGCGCGGGGAACTGGGGATGAACTCAGAGAACCTCCTGATGCTGGAACTGACCCATGAGCACCTCGGCGAGCTCGCTGGCGAGGTCGTCTTCGTCGGCGGGGCAACCGTCGAGCTCTGGATCACCGATCGGGCGGCTCCCGAATTCCGTCGCACCGAGGACGTCGACGTGGTCGTCGAGGCGACCACCCGACAGGACTACTATCGCCTCGAAGAGCGGTTGCGAGGCCTTGGCTTCGAAAACGACGAAGGGAGCGAAGTGATTTGTCGTTTCAGGCGCCCCGACTCGGAGCTACTGCTCGACGTGATGCCGACCGATGCGTCGATTCTGGGTTTCGACAACCGCTGGCAAGCCGAGGCCTTCTCGCACGCGGTCGAGGTGTCGCTGCCGAAGGGACAGGTGATACGGGCGTTGCCTCCGCCGTATCTGCTGGCGACGAAGCTCGAGGCCTTCCAGAGCCGGTACCAGCATGACTTCTACGGAAGTCGGGATTGGGGCGACGTCGTCACCCTCATCGACGGGCGTGAGGAGTTGATCGACGAGGTGGCGCAGGCCGAGGAGGCGGTGCGGTCCTATGTGTCGGAGCGGCTGCGGGAGCTGTCGGAGCACCGCGACTTCGATCCCGGGGTCGAGGGTGCGCTCCCGTCCAGCCCGGAGTCACGAGATCGGGTCGATCGCGTCCTGATGCCGAGGATTCGTGAGTTGATCGGCGACCGATGAAGCGCCTGAGCACCAAAACGCTGCACGAAGGCAAGCACGTCGACTTCCTCGCCAAGCGCTACCGGCGCGCCGACGGGAGCGAGGTCGAGCGGGAGGTGATCGAGCATCCCGGCTCTGTCGCCGTGCTCGCCCACGACGAGGAGTTCGCCTATCTGGTGGCGCAGCCGCGGGAGGCGGTCGAGGAGGACGAGCTGCTGGAGATCCCGGCGGGGACGCTGGACGTCGAGGGCGAGGACGAGCTCGAATGCGCGAAGCGGGAGCTGGCGGAGGAGGCGGAGCTGCGGGCCGAGCACTGGGCCCTGCTCCACGTCGTCTACCCCAGCCCCGGCTTCCTCAGCGAGAAGGTGACGATCTTCGAGGCGACCGGCCTCTCGCCGGCCAGCGGCGAGCGCGACGAGGACGAGGAGATCGAGATCGTCCGCCTGCCGCTGGCCGAGATCGAGCAGGCGCTGCCGGACATCCGCGACGCCACCACGGTGATCGCGCTGCTGCGACTAAAGGAGAAGCTCGAGGGGTAGCCGGCCCTCGTGTTCCTCTTCTTCTCCAACAACCTCGGCTGCGCCGGCTCGCTGCTGGTCTCGGCCGTGGTGACGTTGGTCCTGCTGCTGCTCTTCGGCGTGATCGAACTGGGCTAGACCCGCCGCTACCGGGAGCGCAGGGGCACCGGCTCCTGAGCGGCGGCCTCGTCGGCTCCGCGCTCCCGGGCCGGCTTGGTCCGCTCGCAGAGGTCGGCGAACTTGGCGAGCAGGGCTTCCAGCCGGGTCAGCGTCGGGCCCTCGCGGCCGAGCGGTTCCTGGTGGGCGGCGCCGGAGATCTCGCGCATGGCGACGTCGATCTCCTCGGCCAGCTCGGGCGACCAGCGGATCCCGTGCAGTTTCTGGACCCGGATCGGCAGCGCCTGGCGCTCGACGACGCTGTTCAGCAGGTAGACCTCGATCAGCCGCTCGTAGCCCTTGCGCAGGTCGAGCAGCCAGAGCTGGGCCCGCCGCTCGTAGGCGGAGTCGCGGCCCTTGTAGAGACCCCGCAGCTCGTGGTTCAGCTCGTGCCGCAGCGCCTTCAGCCGCTGCATCGGCGAGCGCGCTTCCCAGGGCAGGTTGTCGCTGACGACGCCGACCTCGCCGCCGGCGCGGGTCAGCGCCTGCGAGTGCAGCTCCAGCCCCAGCTCCTCGGCCCGCTCCAGCAGGTAGTAGACGAAGACGAGGTCGTGGGTGAGGACGACGACCTGCCGCTTGCGGGCTTCCTCGGCGAGGCGGGCGGCGAGGTGCTCACGGCGCTGGTGGTCGAGCGAGGAGATCGGGTCGTCGAGGACGATCGTGCTGCGCTCGTCGCTGACCCGCAGCTCGGCGAGGAAGAAGGCGGTGGCGAGGGCGGTCTGCTCGCCGGTGCTGAGGACCTTGGCGACCCGCTCGCGCCCCTCGCTGCGGAGCTTGAAGCGGACCGCCGGCTTGCCCTTGCTGGCCGAGGCGTTGAGCTCGACCCGGTCGGCGATCGGGTCCAGCTCCTCGATCTCCTCCGCCAGCGCCTCCTGCAGCCGGCCGGTGATCGCCAGCCGGCTCAACTCGCCGATCCGCTGGGAGATCTTCCTCGTCGAGAGCTCGGACCGCGCCTCTTCCCAGGCGGCGATCTGGTCCAGCCCGCGCAGGTGCTCGATCAGGTCGTCGAGAGATTCCTCGACCTCGCGCCGGCCGCGCAGCTCCAGCAGGCGGCGCTCGATCCGCTCGCGCTCCTCCCGGTCGCGGAGGACCGCGAAGCCTTCGGCTTCGGCCACCTGGATGGCGACGTAGTCCCGCAACGGCCCGAGGTCGAGCGGGCGGCCCTGGTGCGGCTCCGTGGCCCCCGTCGCGATCGAGAGGCGATCGGCGAGCGCCTCCAGGGCCGCCTCGGCTGGCGCCCGCAGGTGCTCGCCGCCGGCGGCGACCGCGACCTCGGCGAGGTTGACGATCTTCTCCAGGCCGGGCAGCCCCTGCAGCCGCTCGGTCAGCGCCAGGTCGACGAGGCGGACCTGCTCGCGCAGCTCGCCGGAGACGAAGGCCTCGAAGCGGTGCATCCGCTCGTGCGCCTCGGAGTCGAGCCGCTGCTGGCAGACCGGGCAGGTGGAGTCCTCGCCCCCGTCGGGGAACTCGCCGCCTGCCGCCGCGACGAAGCGCCGCGCCGCCTCCCACATCTCCCGCCACTCCTCGCCCCCCGTGCCCGGCCGGGGCTGGTCGGAGAAAGCCTCGGCGGCGAGCTGGTCGACCGCCGCTTCGGCCCGCGAGAGCCGCTGCCGCAGCTCCGCGACTTCCCTCAGCGCCTCGTCGTCGAGCCGGTCCCAGGCGTCCTGCAGCTGCCCGACCAGCCTGCGGACGGCCGCCGCCCGCTTCCTGGCCTCCCCCTCCAGCTCCTCGCTGCGGTCGGCGGCGATCGTCGCCTCGGCACGCTCCAGCCCGGCGAGCTCCTCCAGCTCCGCCTCGTCGAGCCGCTCGAAGCTCCGCGCCTCCTCCGCGCTCATCTCCCCCGGCAACGGCGGCAGCGTCTCGCGCCGCTCCTCGACCCGCCGCGCCAGCTCCGCCGCCAGCTCGTCCTGGGCCTCGGCCAGTTCCTTCAGCAGGCGCAGCGGCCGCGGCGTGTGCTCGATCGTGTTCGACTTGGAGATGTGGACGTCGGCGCAGCTGGCGTCGAACGCGGTCATCGCCGAGAGGATCCGCGGCGCTTCGGCGCCCAGGTCGACCTCGACCGTCCGCTCCTCGCCGTCGACCGCGAGCACGAACTCCGCCGTCTGCGGCGCGTCGGCCTTGCCGGGGTCGAAGACGTCGTGCAGGACCTCGCCGACTTCGGCCGAGCGGCAGACCCGCCGGCAGAGGCGTCCGTAGCCGCTCTTGCCCGCCCCGTTCTCGCCGAAGACGATGTTCAGCCCCGGCCCGAAGCGCAGCACCTGGTCTTCGGCCAGCCGGTTGACGTTGCGCAGGCCGCGGATCTGGCGCAGTTCGACCCGCCCGTGCTCGGCCTCGTCAGCCGGCAGGTTCGCCAGCTCCAGCGGCGGCAGCGCCTTCGCGCCGGCCTCGCCGCAGAGCACCGCCAGCACCTGCGCCCGCCCCGCCTCGTCGAGCGGACCGTCGCAGAGCTTGCGCATCAGGCCGCGCTGCCAGCCCGGCAGCCCCTGCGACCAGTTGAAGATCCTCCTTTGCAGCAAGGCGTCCTGGTCGTTCATCGACCAGGAAGCTTCTCAGAAGCCGGGTTCGGGCTGCGGCGGTTCCTGCGATCCTTGGACCGATGTGGGTGCAGCGCCCGATCCGGCTGGCGGCCCGGCCGCGCGGCTTCCACCTGATCACCGACGAGGTCGTCGGGGCGCTGCCGGAGGTCGGGGAGACCGCGACCGGCCTCCTCCACCTCCTGATCCAGCACACCTCGGCCTCGCTGGCGCTGAACGAGAACGCCTCGGCCGAGGTCCGCCGCGACTTCGAGAGCTGGTTCGACCGCGCGGTGCCGGAAGGGGCGCCCTACTGGACCCACACCCTCGAGGGCGCCGACGACATGCCCGCCCATATAAAGGCGGCGCTGCTCGGCCCCTCGCTGACGCTGCCGATCGCCGGCGGCCGGCTCGCGCTCGGGACCTGGCAGGGGATCTACCTCTGCGAGCACCGCGACCACGGCGGCGCGAGAAACCTCGTCGCGACCTGCTGGGGAGAGCGGGCGGAGTAGGCGCTAGGCGGCCAGGCGCCGGTGCTCGCGCCGGCGCAGCTGGATCACTTCGCCGCCCTCGATCTCGACCGGCTCGAACTCGGCGACGGAGAGGATCACGTAGCTGTAGCCGCAGGCGCAGGCCTCGCGCCCGACCTGGTCGAGGTCCTCGACCAGGACGTCGGACTCCTCGGCGCAGCTCGAACAGACGACGGTGACTTGCAACATGGCCCGATGGTTGCGCGGCGGCCGGACGGAGCCCCGGATCTGCACGGTCCTTTGCATGCCCGGGGCGCGCGCGGTCAGTCCACCAGCTGCAGCGCCGTTTCGAGGTGTGCGGCGATGTCGCCGAGGGGCCGGCCGAAGAGCTCCTCGATGCCGCGCAGGCGGTTGGTGACGGTGCGGCGGTCGACCCCGAGGGCGGCGGCGGTGGAAGAGACGTTGCGCTCGGTGGCGAAGTAGGCGCGCAGCGTTTCGCGCCCGACCCTGCCGCCGTCCTTCGCCGCTTCCAGCGGCTGCAGGTAGATCTGGCGCAACGAGGTCGTCCCCAGGTCGTCGCGGAGGATCGAGGCCAACACGGCCACGTCGGAGTAGCGGAGCGCCGGCGTGCCTCTGCGCTCGGCGATCGGCAGCGCCGCCTTGGCCTGACGGTGGCTGAGGCGCCAGCCGGCGATTCCCGCGGCGGGCTCGCCGACGGCGGCGATCACCGAATCGGGCGAGATCGAGTTCAGCGCCCGCACGGCCTCCTCCGAGCCGAGCCCCGCTCTGCCGCCGAGCCAGCACGCCCAGGCCGGTTCCTCCCGGTGAGCGTCTGCGAGCAGGCGGCGATCGAGGGTGGCGGCGAGCTCGCGCATCGCCTCGTGGGCTCCCTCGCCTTTCACCATCAGGCCGAGGTGGTGGCCGTCGAAGTCGTACTCGAGCCCCGTCTCGCCGCTGGGCTGACGCCCGGCGAGCAGTTCCTCGAGGTAGCGGTGGCGCCGCTCCGCGGTGGTGGCGGGCCGGCTGCCGGCCTCGCGGACATGCTCGTCGCTCACCGCCTGCAGCAGACGGTCGAAGACCGTCGCCTGCAGGTGCAGGAGGCGGCGGAGGGTGGAGGTCGAGACCCCGACGCGCTCCGCCTCCTCGACGAGGATGTCGCCGAAGAAGGCATTGCCGGCCGAGTAGCGCCGCAGGACCACGTCGAGGGGGACGCCGCAGCGAGCGGCCAGCCGGGGCGCCGTCAGCACCGCGGCCGGGATTTCCGGGTTCTGGCGGTCGCCCAGCTCCGTCGCTTCCACCGCGTAGCGGAGCACCGCGACGCGGGTCGCGGGCAGGCAGTCCATGTATTCCAGGTAGAGGGGGTCCGCGACGCGGGACTCCGGGATCGGGTCGACGAGAGCGGCGAGGCTCGCTTCGATCTCCGGGACCCTGGCCCGCAGGCGCGCTGCGAGCGCGGCAACCGAGTCGCTCATGCCGGAACTATCTACCGATCGGCGCAAGCGCCCGCAACCGCCTCCCTCGCTAGCCGAAGGTGAAGGCATAGCCCATCGTCCCCGCCTGCGGGATCAGGCGGAGGACGTGGCGACCGACGGCGGGCAGGTCGACGAGGTCGTAGAGGCGCTGTGAGCGAACGGTGACGGAGCCGCCGTGGACGTCGGTCCCGGCGGCTCCGCCCACCGGCCTGCCGTCGAGCAGGACCTCGATCCGGCGCGGCCTGCCGTCGACGGTGCCGAGGACCAGGTACACGTGGCGGGCGCCGAAGTTGAGTTCGAGCGAGCCCCCGGCGGCGGTCGCCGACTCCGGCGCGATCCGCCAGGGCCCGCGGTAGGCGAGGTGGTCGGGGGGCACTTCGGCCGGGGCGCTGAAGTCGTGCAGTCCCGGCCTCAGCAGGCCGTTGACGAAGCCGGTCGCGCGGGCGGAGCCGAGGTAGCTCTCCGGCGTCGTCACCCCGGCCGCGGGATGGAGGCCGTGAGCGCCGGACATCGAGCTGCCGACTTCGTCGCCGGCTTCGGCCAGCAGGGCCCGGATCACCTTCTCTTTCTCCCCGTATTCGCCCTCGCCGAAGTGGACGTAGCGGACGCGGCCGCGGGCGTCGATGAAGTACTCCGCCGGCCAGTACTGGTTGCCGTAGGCGTTCCAGGTCTGCTGTTCGTTGTCCTGGGCGACGGGATAGCGGATGTCGTTGCGCTCGATCGCTTCTTCGACGTTGGCGGCGTCGCGCTCGAAGGGGAACTCCGGCGTGTGGACGCCGACGATCGTCAGGCCGTCCTTGCGGTAGCGGGCGTCCCAGGCCTTCAGGTAGGGGAAGGTGCGGATGCAGTTGATGCAGGTGTAGGTCCAGAAGTCGACGAGGACGACGCGGCCGCGCAGCCCGCGCAGGGTCAGCGGCCGGTCGCCCGGGGTGTTGAACCAGCGCTCGTTGCCGACGAATTCCGGCGCCCGGCCGAGCACCGGCAGGTGGAGCTCTTCGCCCGCGCCTGCGGGCGGGACGCCCGCGGCGGCGAACTTGACCCCGTGGCCGGCTCCGCGCAGTTCGGCCAGCGCTTCCTGGGCCGAGGCGCTTTCCTCGAGGCCGCTGCTGGGGTCGACGAGGAAGCTCGGCAGGTCGCTGGCGATCGCGTTCTGGAAGCGGAGGTCGTAGTTGCCGAGCATCGCCAGGCCGACGACGACCATCACCGCCCCCATCGCCACCTGCAGGGCGACGCCGCGCCGCGCCAGCGGCGCGATCGCCCGCCGGCCGCCGAGCATCAGCACGTAGAGGACGACGGCCGAGCCGATCCCGTAGCTGAGGGCGACCGCGAGGCGGCCGGTGTCGAAGGACTGCGAGGCGGAGACGGTGATCACGCCGGCCAGGATCGGCCCGGCGCAGGGGGCGTAGACGAGACCGAGGCTGAGGCCGACGAGGATCCCGGACCAGAACCCCTCGGCCCCCGTCCGCGGCCCGCCGCCGCGGCTGACGATGCCGCTGATCCAGCCCTCGAGACGGGCGGCCAGCGGCGGCGCCATCAGGGTCAGGCCGAAGCCGATCAGCACCGCGATCGCCACCTTGCGCAGCAGCCCGTCCGGCAGCCCCAGAGCGGCGATCACGTAGACGAGGGCGACGGTGGCGAAGGTGAAGGAGACCGCCAGCCCGACGACGATCCCCAGCGGCCGCCCCCGCCCCCCGGTCGCCCCGGCCGACAGCGCCACCGGCAGCACCGGCAGCACGCAGGGCGAAAGCGCGGTAGCCGCTCCGGCAAGGAACCCGAAGAGAACCAGCAGTGCCATCGGGCGGAACGCTAGAGCAGGAAGCTGGCCGGGAGATAAATCCGCGCGCGGCCGAGAACCCGATCCGGCCGCACGGACAATTGGGGGTATGGCGCATCCCCCGCCGGACAACGTCGCGATCGCGGCCTCGCTCGACGCGCCGGCGGAGTTCGCGCCCGTCTTCGACCGGCACTTCGATTTGGTCCACGGCTACATCCGCAGGCGGGTGGGGGAGTCGCTTGCCGACGACCTCGCCTCGCAGGTGTTCCTCGTCGCCTTCGATCGCCGCGACCGCTACGACCGCTCGCGGGCTAGCGCCCGGCCCTGGCTGCTCGGCATCGCCACGAACCTGATCCACGGCAAGCGCCGCCAGGAGATGCGCCAGCTGCGCGCGTACGGCCGGGCCGGGGCGGAGACCGCTGTCGAACCGCTGGAAGGGGCGGAGGAGCGGGCCGACGCCAGGCGCCTGCGGCCGCAGCTTGCCGCCGTGCTTGCGGGGCTCCCCAAGGACGAGGTCGACCCGCTGCTCCTCCTCGCCTGGGCCGAACTCAGCTACGAGGAGATCGCCGAGGCGCTGGAGCTGCCGGTCGGCACGGTCAAGTCCCGCCTCTCGCGGGCCCGTCGCCGGATACGGGAACAGCTTCGCCTGCCGCGGTCAAGTGATCGGCAGAACCCGATTCCGAGCTTGGAGGTAGACCATGGATGAGATCGCCCTGCTTCGCGCGCTCGCCCCCGGGGGGGAGAGTCCCGGCGCCGGCGCCCGCGTCACCGCGCTGCGCGCGCTCGAGGCGCGGTTCGAGCGCCGCTCGGCGCCGCGGCGGCCGCTGGTCGCGGCCCGGCGCCGCGGCGTTCTCGCCTTGGCTGGAGCCGCCGCAGCGATGGCCGCGATCGTCGCCGCGGTCCTCCTGATCGGCTCCGGCCCTCGGGCCGAACCGGCCGCCGCCGAGGTCCTGCGGCAGACGGCGGCGGTCGCGCGGGCGTCGGGTGCGCCGGCGATGGCGCCGCCCGGCCCCGGCCGGTTCCTCTACCTGAAGACGAAGCTGGTCGAGCTGCAGGGCTGGCTGCCGGATGGCCCCGGCACGGGCCCGAGGTCCGACCCCAGGTACTTCACCGCCCACATCCCCGGTGCCTATCCGGACGCGGCCGTCGCCCTGGTGCCGACCTCGCGGGAGTTCTGGATCAGCCGCGACGGCAGCGCGCACATCCGCGAAGTCCTCGGACACGTCAGCTTCCTCCTGGCCGCCGACCAGCGGCGCTGGGAAGAGGCGGGCTCGCCGCCCCCGTTCGCCTTCGACCCGAGCGAGCATCACGTCCGCAGCGACAGCTCCGACGATTTGGTCAAGGAAGGCGACGCCTCGCAAGCCAAGGGCGTCTTCCTCGACTCCGGCGTCTTCCCGGACCTCTCCAACCTCCCGACCAAGCCCGAAGCCCTGCGCCTCACGCTCGAAGGCTCGCGCACCGGCGGGCTCCCGACCGTCCACACGGCGCCCCCGCCTCCCGCCGATCGCAACTCCGACACGATCGAAAAGCTGACCACCATCCTCACCCGCCCCACCGCGCCCCCCGCCCTTCGAGCCGCCGCTTTCAACGCCCTGGCCGAAATCCCCGGCATCGTCCTCGACCCTCGCGCCACCGACGTCGCCAACCGCCCCGGCGCCGCCATCGCCTGGGAACTGGAACCCAACTCCGGCTTCCAGCACCAGCTCATCTTCGACCCCAAGACCTCCAGGGTCCTGGCCGACGCGCAGGTTCTCGCCACCTCCAGGGCGGCCGACGACTACGGGGTCCCGGCGGGCACGGTCTTCAGGGAGACCGCGTACCTGCGGGCGGGAGTGGTCGACCGCCTCGGGGCAAGCCAGGCTCGACGAGGGGGCGACCAAAGCTAGCCCCTCGCTGGTGGGCCCTATGAAAGGGGCTCATCCGTGTTCTTGAGAAGCTCCTGCCCGGTGCTCCAGCGATCCCTCCAGATCCGCTCTCCCGCTCTCGGCGCCCTGATCGCGGCGGCCACGGTCCTCTCAGCCTGTCCCGGGACGGCCGCGTCGCCGTTCCCCGGCCCGCACCACCGGGCAGGAGCGGCGCAGCCGGGAAGGTGCCTCGGCCGGCCCGCCACGATCGTCGGCCACGGAACCATTCACGGCACCGCCCACGCCGACGTGATCGTCGGAGGCCCTGGTGAGGACCACATCTTCGGCGGGGGCGGCAACGACCGGATCTGCGCGGGCGGCGGCGACGACGCGATCGAAGGCGGGACCGGCAGCGACCGGATCGACTCGGGAGCGGGGGACGACGAAGCGATCGGCGGCAACGGCAGCGACCTCGTGCTGGCCGGCCCCGGGACCGACACCGTCTTCGGCGAACGCGGCAACGACCGTCTGTACGGCGGGCCGGGGGAGGACGACTACCTCAACTCGGGTCTGGGCGACGACACCGCCGGCGGCGGGCCCGGCAACGGCGACCACGTGATCGGCGGCGTCGGCAACGACCGCCTCTCCGGCGGCCCGGGCGACGGCGACGCGATCGAGGGCGATCTCGGCGCCGACACGATCGACGGCGGTCGCGGCGCCCACGACATCGCTTCCTATGCGCTCGCCGGCCAGAGCGCGATCTATCCCGGCGGCATCGGCGTGGACGTCGACCTCGCCGCCGGCACCGGCAGCGGCGACGGCGAAGACACCTTGAGCGGGATCGAGGACGTGGCCGGCACGCCCTTCGCCGACACGATCGCCGGCGACGCCGGACCGAACGATCTCTACGGCGGGGGCGGGAGCGACGAACTGATCGGCGCCGGCGCCGCCGACGCGGCGTTCGGCGGCACCGGGCTCGACCTCTGCCGGGGGGCGGCGAGCGCCGAATCGTGCGAGCTGCGCGGTGGGCGCGCGGACAACGCCGCCGACGAAGCCGCCTTGATCGCGTTCGAAGAACACCCGCCACCGCCGCCGACGTTCGAGGTCGACCTGCCCGGCGGCCCCGGCGCCGGTGAGCTCACCGGCGCCGTCGCACACGGCGTCGATCTCGTCCAGAAGCAGGGCATCCAGGTGCGCGCCGCCTTCCTCGGCGAAGCCTGGGTCGTCACCGAGCAGGGGTTGCCGTTGGCGGTCGGCGAAGGCTGCGCGCTGCTCGGCCCGGATACCGCGAGCTGTCCGATCGCGACGACGGCGACCGGGCTTCTCCTCGACGGCGGCGAAGGCGCCGACCTGCTCGCGGTCGAGCCCTCGGTCCCCGCCACCGTCTCCGCCCGCCTCGTCGGCGGCAACGGCGCCGACGTCCTGATCGGGGGCGCCGGGGACGACAGCCTCAACGGCAGCTCCGGGCCGGGCAACGGCGATCGGCTCTACGGAGGGCCGGGCGACGACGCCCTCGCCGAAGGCTCGGTGCTCGACGGTGGAGGCGGCTCGGACCTGCTGATCGCGGCTCCCTGCGGCGAGACGACCGACGGCGGCCCGGGCATCGACAGCGTCTCCTTCGCCCGCTCCACCCACGAGGGCGTCGAGGCGACGCTCGGCGGCAGCGCGGGCATCGCCCCGTACGGCGGCTTCCCCGGCGGCTGTCCGACCGAGCACGGCGGCCCGCCGCCGAGCCAGATCTCGAGCTCGGTCGAGCGCATCGAGGGCAGCCCCAACGGCGACGTCCTCAGCGGCGACGGCGGACCCAACGTCATCCTCGGCCGCGGCGGCGGCGATGAGATCCATGGCGCCGGCGGCGACGACTTCCTGGTCGGCGGGCGAGGGAGCGACGCCCTCTATGGCGAAGCCGGGGCGGATCGCCTCTACGCCCGCGACGGCCGCCGCGACGAGGCGATCGACTGCGGGTCGGCCGGCCGCGACGGGTCGGCCGGGCGCGACGCCTCCGCCATCCGCGGCGACGTCGCCATCGCCGATCCGGGCGACCCGCCGGCGTGGGACTGCCGCGAAGCCGGCTCGGGCGTCCGGTCCCCCCACGGGACCGCTGAACTTCCGCCGCGACCGCCGCGTAGATCGCCATGATGGGAAGGCTCCGAGAAGACGTACCGGCTGTCGGTCCTGACGCGCACGCGTTCTGGCTGCGCTCACCCGGCCGCGGCGAGATCCGGCCCGCCGCGCTGCGGGACCCGGGACCCGACGAGGTGCTGGTCCGCACCGTCTGCTCCGGCGTCAGCCGGGGCACCGAGACGCTGGTATTCCGGGGCGCCGTGCCGCCGGACCAGCACGAGGCGATGCGGGCGCCTTTCCAGGAGGGGGACTTCCCCGGCCCCGTCAAGTACGGCTACCTCAGCGTCGGGACGGTTGAGCGCGGACCCCCCGGTCTCCGCGGCCGCACGGTCTTCTGCCTCTACCCGCACCAGAGCGCCTACGTCGTGCCCGCCGGCGCGGTGACCGTCGTCCCCGAGGGCGTGCCCGCGACCCGCGCCGTCCTCGCCGGCACGGTCGAGACCGCGGTCAACGCCCTGTGGGACGCGGCGCCGCTGATCGGCGACCGGGTCGCCGTGGTCGGCGCCGGGATGGTCGGCTGCTGCGCGGCCCGCCTGCTGAACGCCTTTCCGGCGACGCAGGTCACGCTCGTGGACGTCGACGGCGGTCGGGCCGAGGTCGCCGCCGCGCTCGGTGTCGACTTCGCGCTGCCCGACGATGCCCACGGCGATCGCGACCTGGTCGTGCACGCCAGTGCCACCTCCGCGGGGCTGCGGCGATCGCTCGACCTGCTCGCGCCCGAGAGCACCGTCATCGACCTCAGCTGGTACGGCGACGAGGAGGTCCGGCTGCCGCTCGGCGGCGCCTTCCACTCGGGCCGCCTCGCCATCCGCTCCAGCCAGGTCGGCACGGTCTCGCCGGCCCGCGCCGGGCGCCGCACGGCCGCCGAGCGCATGGCGCTCGCGCTCGAGTTGCTGCGCGACCCCGCCTTCGACGCCTTGCTCACCGGGCAGTCCCGCTTTCGCGAGCTGCCCGACGTGATGGCCCGGCTCGCCGCCGGGCGCCTGCCGGGGCTTTGCCAGACCATCACCTACGAGGAGGAGTGACCCGTGTTCAGCGTGACGGTCCGCGACCACATGATGATCGCCCACAGCCTGCGCGGCCAGGCTTTCGGGCCCGCCCA
This sequence comes from Solirubrobacterales bacterium, assembly GCA_025936755.1. GTDB lineage: Bacteria > Actinomycetota > Thermoleophilia > Solirubrobacterales > 70-9 > VAYN01. The sequence goes on from JAICSS010000024.1 coordinate 14,911, forward strand.
GGGCTTGCACGGCGCCACCTACGTGGTCGACGCCACGTTCCGGCGCCCCGACCTCGACGCCGACGGCGTCGTGATCGACATCGGCCTGGCGTCCGGGCACCTGCGCGCGGTGCTGGGCGAGCTCACCTACCGCAATCTCGACGACGAGCCCAGCCTGGCGGAGGTGAACACGACGACGGAGGAGCTCGCGCGGGTGATCGCCGACCGACTCGCCGAGCGCGTGCTCGCCGGCGGCGCGGACGAGGCCGCCCGGGAGGGGGGCGCCATCCTGATCACGCTGCACGAGTCCCACATCGCCTGGGCGAGCTACGAACGGCCGTTGTGAGGACCGTGCACTTCGTCGTGCCCGACGGCATCGCCGATCCGGTGCGGCCGAGCGGCGGCAACACCTACGACCGGCATCTCTCCCGGGAGCTCGGCCCGCACGGCTGGACGGTGCGCGAGCGCGCCGTCGAGGGCTTCTGGGACCGTCCCGACGCGGCGTCGTTCGCCGCCCTCGAAAGGACCCTGCGGCAGATCCCCGACGACGCCGTCGTGCTGCTCGACGGGCTGATCGCCTCGACCGCGCCGGAGGTCCTGGTGCCGCAGGCAAGCCGGCTGCGCCTGATCCCGCTCGTGCACATGCCGCTCGGCCACCGCCCGCGCGAGGACGCGGCGCGGGCGCGGGAGGGCGCGGTCCTCGCCGCCGCCACCGCCACCGTGACGACGAGCGAGTGGAGCCGCCGCCGGCTGGTGGAGCTCTACGGCCTGCCCGCGGACGGCGTCCGCGTCGCCGAGCCGGGCGTCGAGACCGCCGACCCGGCCCGAGGGACCGCGGCCGGCGAAGCGCTGCTCTGCGTCGGCGCGGTCAGCTTCGAGAAGGGCCACGACATCCTGATCGAGGCGCTCGCCTCGATCTCGGCGCTTTCCTGGCGCTGCACCTGCGTGGGGAGCGCGGGCCGCGACCCGGCGTTCGCAGCGGGGCTCGGCCGGCGCCTGCCCGGCGAGCGGGTGTCCTTTCCGGGGCCGCGGACCGGAGCCGATCTAAACCGCAGCTACGCCTCCGCGGACCTCCTGGTGGTGGCGTCGCGTGCCGAGACCTACGGCATGGTCGTGACCGAGGCGCTGGCGCGTGGCCTCCCGGTCGTCGCCGCCGAGGTCGGAGGGGTGGTGGAGGCTCTCGGCGAGGGCGCGGCCGGGACCCGGCCGGGGTTGCTGGTCGCGCCGGAGGACCCCGCCGCGCTCGCCGGAGCGCTGGCCTCCTGGCTCGGCGACGCCGAGCTGAGGGCGCGCCTGCGTCGGGCCGCCGGCGAGCGACGCGAGTCGCTCCCCCGCTGGCCGGCCACGGCGGCGGTCGTCGCCGGGGTCCTGGCCGAGGCGTCGCCATGAGCGGCGCCGAGCCTGTCCGCGTCAGCCCCGGATGGCTCGCCCTGCGGGAGCCCGCGGACGCCGAGGCCCGCGCGCGCGACCTCGCCGAGGCCCTCGAGCGAGCGCTTCCGGCGCGCGGCCCCAGGGTCGTCCACGATCTCGGCTGCGGCGCCGGCGCGATGGGCCGCTGGCTGGCTCCGCTGCTGAGGGGACCGCAGCACTGGGTCCTCCACGACCGCGACGAGGATCTGCTGGCGCGGGCGGTCGCCGACGCGCCCCTGCCGGCCGCCGGCGGCGCGGCGGTCAGCGTGGAGGCGAGGCGCACGGACATCGCCCGGCTGCAATCGGATGACCTCGCGGGGGCGACCCTGATCACCGCCTCGGCGCTGCTGGACCTGCTCACCGGCGAGGAGCTGGACCGGCTGGCCGGCCTCTGCGCGGGAGCCGGCTGCCCGGTCCTGCTGACCCTCTCGGTCGTCGGTCGCGTCGAGATCGCGCCCGCGGATCCACTGGACCGCCGCGTGGCCGCCGCGTTCGACGCCCACCAGCGCCGGCCGGCGAAGCGCGGCAGGCTGCTCGGGCCCGATGCCGTCGAATTCGCCGTCGAGGCCTTCCGCCGACTGGGCGGCGAGGTCATCGTCAGACCCAGCCCCTGGCGGCTCGGGCCCGCGCACGCCGCCCTCGCCGCGGAGTGGTTCAGCGGATGGGTGCAGGCCGCCTGCGAGCAGGAGGCCGAGCTGGCCGGCGAGCGCGAGCCCTACTGCCGCCGGCGACTGGAGCAGGCGAGCGCCGGGAAGCTCGCCGTCGGCGTGGGTCACGCCGACCTCCTCATCCTCCCCTGAGGAGGGTCTGACCTCAGGCCGCCGGGGGCGGGACGTCGAGCGTGTGGCCGCGCCGCACCTTCGCCGCCAGATAGCGGGCGTTCGCGGCGGACAGGTGCACCCCCGTCGGCACCCGCTCGGTCACGGTCACCCCGAAGCGGCCGAGCTGGCGGGCCTTGTCGGGGTTGTTGGAGAGCAGGGCGACCCGCGGGGCTCCGAGGGCGCGCAGCATCTGGGCGGCGACGAGGTAGCTGCGCTCGTCCTCGTGGTGGCCCAGCGCGAGGTTGGCCTCGTAGGTGTCCATTCCCTCGTCCTGCAGCGCGTAGGCGTCGAGCTTGGGGTAGAGGCCGATGCCGCGTCCCTCCTGGCGCAGGTACAGCAGGTAGCCACCGGAGTCGGCGATCAGCTCGACGGCCTCGCGCAGCTGCGCGCCGCAGTCGCATCGCTGACTGCCGAACACGTCTCCGGTGAGGCACTCGCTGTGCGGCCGGACCAGCGGCTCGAGCTGGTTCTCGGTGAAGCCGAGCGGGCCGGTCCGGTCACCGAGGCCGAAGGCGACGTGCTCGCGGCCGTCGATCAGGCCGTCGAAGCTGAACACCCGGGCGAAGCTGGTGTTGCCGTCGGAGAAGCGCACGGGCATCGAGACCTGGGTACGGATCGTCGCCGTGGGCAGCGGCATCAGTCGGTCTCGAAGCGGGCCGAGAGGGCGTAGCGCAACAGCACCACGTCGCCGATCTGGCGGACCTCCGCCAGCCGCGCGCGGCGGTCGGGATTCCACGGGAAACGTCCGTCGCTGACGAAGCGCGTGGCCCGGGAGTCGCCGACGAAGAAGGGCGCGACGACCAGCTGCAGCTCGTCGACGAGATCGTCGGTCAGGAACTGGGTGTGGACCCTGCCGCCGCCCTCGACCATCAGGCGCCGCACGCCGCGCTCGCCGAGGTCCTCGGTGAGGCGGCTCATCCTCACCCGCCGGCCGCCGTCGACGACGGTCGCCACCGACCCCAGGCGCGAGCGGGCGTCGGCCACGCGCGGGCTCGTGCAGTAGACGACCTTCTCGATGTCGCCGGCGGTGAAGAAGTCGGCCTGGGCGTCGAGCTCCATCCGTTCGGTCACGGTGACCTTCATCGGCGACGGCGGAAGCCCGCGGGCCCTGCGCTCCTCGCGGCGGTCGTGCGAGCGCACCAGCAACCGCGGGTTGTCCATGCGGACGGTGGTAGCGCCGACCAGGATCGCGTCGGAGGAGGCGCGCACCTCGTCGACCCGGTCGAAGTCGGCGTCGTTGGAGAGCTCGAGGCGCCGTGGCGCCGCGCTGCCGAGATAGCCGTCGATCGAGAGGGCGCAGCTCAACAGGATGTAGGGGCGGTCGGGCATTCCGCTCGCCGCTACCGGGCCGCCGGCTTGGAGTCGAAGGCTTCCAGGAACCGGTCGCGGAAGGAGCTCATCGGCCAGACCGGGGCGTCCTTGCGGGGTTTCAGGCCGGGATTCCAGCCCCAGCCTTCGATCCGCCTCAACACGCTCGGGTCGTGGGCGATGATCGAGATCGGCACCTGGTGGCCGGCCCGTTCACCGGTGACGGGGTTCCGCGGTTGGTGGTCGCCGAGCTCGATCACCACCAGGTTCTTCCTGCCATAGCGCTGAATGAACCCGGTCAGGGTGTTGATCGTGTAGACGATCGACCTGCCGTAGTTCGCCTGGACGCGCGGCGCGTCGCCCCAGTACGAGAGGAACGCCCCGCCTTCGTAGTGATTCGGGAGGCGGTCGTAGACCGAGCCGTCGCCGACCTCGTTCCAGCCGATTTCCGCCGGGATCCGGTTCCAGGGCTGGTGGCTCGAGACCGTGTCGACCTCGGCGAAGAGCGGCCGGCGGTGCGTCTTCCCGAGCTCGAGCCGCTCCAGCGCCGAGTAGATGTACTGGTCGGGCATCGCCGCGTAGGAGAAGGTCGGGCCGCGATAGCCGACCTGGTTGCGGTCGTAGATCTCGTCCCAGTGGTAGAAGGCCTTCCCTTCCGGCCAGGGACGGTCGTTCGAGGGCACGTCGTCGACGGTCCGCCAGCCGGCGCGGTTGAACGCCGAGGCAAGCGTGAGGCGCCGTTCCGGCAGCAGCTGGGCGTAGCGGCGTAGGTTGTGGACCCAGAGCCCCGAATTCAGGGTCGAGTGCGCCAGCCAGCTGCCGCCGCCGAAGGTCGGTGAGATCAGGAAGCCGCTGCGGGAGTGGAACCCGGCGCTCGCCAGTCGCCTGTTCCCCGCGGCCAGCGCTTCGTCGACTTCGGGCGCGAACGAGGATTCTTCGATCGCCACCCGGCCGAAGGACTCGGCGAACACGAGCAGGACGTCCTTGCCGCGCAGGGCCCGCAGCAGCGACCCGGTCGGAATGCCGCGGTACGGGTCGTGCTTGATCGCGGCGGCGAAGACGCCGACGTCGTTCACTTCGGCTCGCAACGTCTGTGCCTCGTCGACGAGCACGCCGGCGGAGATGGCGGAGGCGATCGGCGTGGGGGAGGCGAACTGCGCGCCGAGCACGGCGCAAGCCGCCCCGACCGCGCCGAGGCCCGCGACGGTCCGGAGCGCAAAGCGGCGATTGTCGGCCGCGACCCGCGTCACCCGCAGCATCGCCAGGGGCAGGAGGACGATCGCGGCCGCCACGCCGACCACGGCGCCTATCTCGATCAGCCGCGCCTGCGACGCGCCGTTCTCCAGGCGCAGGGTTTCGAGGGCGTTCCCGATCTGCCCGATGTCGCCGAGGGGTTCGAACGGACGATCGAACAACGAGAAGATCTGGTAGTCGACCACCTTCAGGACGACCACCAGCGCCAGGGCCAGCCCGGCGAGCACCGCCAGGATCCGCCGGCCGGCGGCCGGCAGGAAGACCGCCAGCGCGACCAGGACGAGACCCTCGGTCGGGATCCTCAGGAACGCGGCCGAGCCGAAACGGCCCGGCTGGTCGGGAGCGACCAGCGCGGCCCACACGAGCGCGATGGACGAGGCCGTCAGCGTGAGGGCGACGACCGCCCGGGGCTCGCCGCGTCCGCGCCCGGCCCCCGCGGGCCGGTCATCCGCGAGCGCCGGGCCCGCGCCGGCCCGGGATCGGGAAGCCTCTCGGCGCCTGCGGCTCGAGAGCCACCACACGTCCCGGCCGAACGACTCCGCGAGCAGCACGAGCGCGACCCCGAGGGCGGCCTTCGCCAGGCCCGACGGCAGCACCTGCGCGGCCGCGACCGCGAGGACGATCCCCTGTATCGCGCACACGACCTTGCGCCAATGGCGCGGCGGCAGCGGCGCGCGCAGCCACGGAAGCACGTATCCGGCCGCGAGGAAGGCGTAGCGGGCCGCGCCGATCGCGAGCACCCAGGCGCCGAACGAGCGGGCGACGTACACGCTCAGGACCGCGATCAGGAACGCGTCGACCTCCGCATCCAGGCGCTCGCCCCGCGCCGACGCCGTGCCGGTGCGCCGTGCGACCTGCCCGTCGACCGCGTCGAGGACGAGCGCGGCCGCCGCGAGCGACACCAGCAGGCCGACCGGCGCGGGCCCGGTGAACGAGCCCGCGACCAGACCCGCGACCCCGGCGGAGAGCGCGGCGCGGGCGAGCGTCACCCAGTCGGCCGGACCGAGGCGGTCGCTGTCCCAGTAGGAGCGTCGCGAGGGGTCGACTGCCATGGCTTAGGGCCCCGGCCGCGGGCCGATGCTTTGCGGCGGACTAGCATCCTCGGCGTGAAGCAGGACGAGCGCGCTCCCTTCGTGCGTGCCCTCCAACGGGCCCGGGAAGGGGCGTATGCGCCCGGCGAGTTCGTCGAACAGGAGAGCTTCATGGGGGCCGCCGAAGTCCGGGCGCTGGCGCGTCACGCGGGCATCGGCCCCGGCGTCCCGGTGCTCGACCTCTGCTGCGGCATCGGGGGCCCGGGGCGCTTCATCGCCCGGGAGACCGGCTGCGACTACCTCGGGGTCGACTACAGCGCGGGCGCCGTCGAGATCGCGCGCCGGCGCGCCGGCGAGCTTCCGTGCCGCTTCGAGGTGGCCCGGATCCCGCCGCTTCCCCCCGGCCCGTTCGAGGTGGTGCTCCTGCTCGAGACGATGCTGGCATTCGCCGAGAAGGAGCCGTTGCTCCGGCAGATCTCCCGCGCGCTCACGATCGGCGGGCGGTTCGCCTGCACCTTCGAGGGAGGCCCGCCCCTCACCGAGGCGGAGCGAGAGCGGATGCCCGACGCGGACACCGTCTGGCTCGTCCCGATCGAGGAGATGCTCGCTTCCCTGGACCGGGTCGGGCTGGTCGTCCGTAGGCAGGAAGACCGCACTCGGTCGCACGCCGCCACGGCCGAAGCGCTGACCGAGGCGTTCGCCGCCGACGCCGCCGCCATCGCCGCGGAGATCGGAGACGGGGCGCTGGAGGAGCTGCTGGCCGCCCACAGGCTGTGGAGCGACTGGCTGCGGACGGGACGCGTGCGCAAGGTCGCCCTGGTCGCGGAGAGGACCCGCTGACCCCGGCGTCATCTCGACGCCCCGCTCGGAGCGGCCGGCGACCCGGCCGCGAGGAACGCGGTCCCGAAGCACAACTCGCTCCAGAGGAGATCGCCCAGCGCCTCCTGCATGGATGCGCGAACCCCCTCCCAGGGGCGGCGCGCGAGCCACTCGTCGATCGAGCCGAACGGGCGCCCGAGCGCGGTTCCGAGCCGTGCCAGCATCGGATGCGTGTCGTCAGGGGCCTTGAGATCGAGCACGACGCAGCGCCCGTCGCGAGCGAGCGCTGCGGCGCCACGGGCGATGACGTCCCCGCAGTCGGGCAGGTGCGAGAGGGCGTAGGTCGAGAGGACCGCGTCGATCCCGGCCGGGAAGGCGTAGTCGGCCGCGTCGGCCTGTACGAGGCTGACGTTGCTCCAGCCGTTGCGCTCTATCCGGCGCTGGGCCTGGGCGAGCATCGCGTCGGTGAGATCGACGCCGACGATCCGGCCGCCAGGGCCGATCGCCCGCTCGATCAGCGGGAAGTTCTGACCGGTGCCGCAGGCGACGTCGACGACGGTGGCGCCGGGGCGAAGCCGGAGTGCTTGCACGGCGCGGCGGCGCTGGGCCTGCTGGGGGTATCCGGGCACGGGGTAGAGCCGGGAGACGACGTCGTAGTGCTTGGCCTTCCTGCGGTAGGTCGCGATCAGGCGCTCCTGCGTGGCGTCGAGCTGGCTCATGGCGGGCGCTCTTCGAGCGGGCGCTCCGTGGAGACTCCACCGGGACTCGCGTCCCTACGGGGGATGGACTCGACCGCAGCCTTGATCGCGACCATCTCGATGTCCATCACACGCTGGATCCGGTCCCGGAAGGCACGCCTGGGAAGTGCGCGCATGACATTCCTGAAGTCGACCTCGACCCACATCTCGGTCTCGGTCCGCCCACCGTCGATCGGTGCGAGCTCCATTCCCCAGCGCGCCGCCGAGGTGCCCAGCGGCCCGGCGAAGGCCAGGCTGCGGGGCGCCTCCACCGCGGTCACGTGCTGGGCTCGGTGGCGAGTGGCTCCGAACATCAACTTCGCTCGCTGCTCTACCCGCGCGCCCGGCGCCAGCGGACCCCCGCCGGCGACCCAGCCTGCCTGGACGGTCGGCGCCCACTGCGGCCAGCGTTCGACGTCGCAGATGTAGTCCCACACCTCGGGGACGCTGCGGCCGATCGCCAGTCGGCTCTCGCACCTGATCGTCTTCGCGCCGGCGCTCATGACGCCTTGCCCGGGTGAGGACGTTGGCGATGCCAGGCGCCGAGGAGCACCTCGGGCGCCGACCCGCGGCGCCGGGGGAGCCACTCCAGGAGCAGCACGAATCCACCGGGGAGGCTGGCTGCGAGCACCATGATTCCGTAGGCGACGGCCGTCGCGGCGCCAAGGCCGGCGCCGAGCCCCGCCGCGGAAAAGGCCCAGGCCGTGACGCCCTCGCGAGGCCCCCAGCCGCCGATGTTCGGCAGCGCCATGGCCATGATCGAGATGAATGCCAGCGGCAGGAGGCGGGTGACGGGGGCGGTGACCCCCACCGCGCGGGCGGCGATCAGGAAGGTGAGCACGTGGCCGAGCACGCCAACGGTCGACGCGAACAGGACCCTCGGCAGCGCCCGCCTGGTGAGCAGGCCTCTGTGGACGTCCGCCACCGCCGCGTTCCGCGCGCGCTCCCACCGGGAATGCACGCGTCCCGTTCGCGCCTGGACGACGAGGAAGGCGGCCGCCGCCGCCGCGAGCAGCGCAAGCGCCGCGAACGGCATCGCCGAACGCAGAGGCGAAGGCATCGCGAGGAGAACCGAGACGGTCAGCAACACCTGGACGAACTGCCCGGCGGTGCGCTCCCAGACGACTGCCCTCAGGGCATGACCGAGGTTCCGGACGTCGCGCCCATGGCGCACGCCGCGATGCACATCCCCGGCGACGCCGCCGGGAAGCGTGAGGTTCAGAAAGAGGGCCCGGTAGTAGGCCGCGAACGCGTCGGCCAGGGACAGCCGCACGCCGAGGCCGGCGGCCACGGTCTGCCACCGCCAGGCGAAGCAGACGGTGGTGAGGAGGAAGATGGCCGCTGCGGCCCCGAGCGCCCGGCCGTCGAGCGCGCGCGCCCCGTCGAGCAACGGGCCGCTGCCGAGGCGCCAGGTTACGGTCGCCAGCACGGCCGCTCCGACCGCTGGACCGGCCGCCCGGAAAATTCCCCTCGTGCCCATCCGGCCGTCGCCTCCACCGAGGTTCGGCTCGGCGTGGATCTCTATTCCGCTGCGGCTCGCTTCCACCGACCGGTGTACGGAGGCTCTCCCGCAAAGGTTCGGCCACGAGGAAAGCGGGCCCCGATCAGGGGCAGATGCCGGTCGGCTTCAGCTGCCTCCTGCGTGCGGCGGCGCATCGTCGAGCGGAGCTCGGCTGAAGGCGGGGCGGTTGCCGGCGCGTACCGAGCGGTAGAGGATCGCCAGGACCAGCACCGGCGGCAGGGCCCAGGCCGGCAGGCCCGTGGCGGCGGCGAGCGCGGTCAGCGCCAGCGACGCCGTCACGGCCACGGCGACGTGCCAGTCCTCGCCGGCGACGAAGCTACACGCAGCCAGGGCGGCGCGGCCGATCATGCGCTCACCGGCGTCCCCTTCGCGCGTCGTTGGCGTAGGTCCCAGACCATCGCCGTCGAGGCGGCCAGGATCAGGAGGAGAAGCGGCGCCAGGGCGGCCTCGCCTCCGGGCCATGAGGCGCCGGCTCCCTCGGCGCTCCAAAACACGCCGAAGGTCGTCAGCAGCACGCCGACCGCGAATTTCATCGCGTTCTCCGGAACCCGTGCCAGAGGCGCCCGAGCGGCCAGCCCAGCAAGGACGACGAGAGCGACGGCGAGCGCCGCGGCGCCCGCGGCAAGCGGGACTTCGCCGCGGTTGGCGCCGAAGGTGACGACGATGAAGGCGACCTCCAGACCCTCGAGCAGCACCGCTTTGAAGGAGATCGCGAAGCCGTAGGAGTCGAAGCCGCTCGCCGCCGGCGCCAGCGCCGCCGCTTCGCGCTCCTCGGCGAAGATCGCCAGCTCGTCGTGCAGGGCCTTCGCCCCCGCGGCGCGGAGGATCGCCTTTCGCAGCCACTGTAGGCCGAAGATCAGGAGCAGGCCGCCGACGCACAGCCGCAGCAGGCCGATCGGAACATCGACCAGCGCCGGCCCGGCCACCCCGACGATCGCCGCCAGGACCGCCAGCGCCGCGCCGACCCCCGCCAGGGCCGAGGACCAGTGTCGGCTGGAGCCGACAGCGAGCACGATCGTGAACGCCTCCACCACCTCGACTGCGCTGGCAAGGAAGACCGAGAACGCGAGACCTGCCTGGGCGCCGCTCATCGTCTCTCAATTGCCTCGGGGTCGGCCTTGCCCATGCGCTAATGGTGGCTGACGGGAAACTTTGACTCCCGCTTCAGGCTGACGGCGGCACAGGTCCGCGTCGAGGGGAATATGCACCAACGCAGCGGGCTTTGCATGGAGCTAGGCGGATTCGAACCGCCGACCTCCTGGGTGCGATTTACGCCGCTGGTTCTCTGCGGGTCGCGCGAATCCCGCATGACAAGTGGGCTTGCGCCGCTCGCGATTCGCCACCGACCGCGCCCGATATGCGCGGATATGTGGCGATTGTCGGGCCATCTCGGGTTAAGTCCCTCGGTAAGAACCTGCTGATCATGGTTGGCGGGGTACCATGACTCTTTTGTCGTGAGAGGGGTTATCGGGCGTTGGCCCCTGCGATCATCGTCTTAGATGAGCGAAAAGGCGCCCAACAGAGAATGGGAAGAAGTCGTCGCCAAGCTTCCGCGCCATCTCAAGGCGCTTCTGGCTTGTGAGGTTTTCGGCCGCGGCCCGGGACGAAAGCCGCCGCCCCGTGAGCACGGCGTATATCTGTTCACCGAGGCTGGCCGCCATCTTTATGTCGGCCGCTGTGGGCTCACCGAGCGGGCGGCGAGGAAGGGAGCTGGCCACTCGAACTTCCGCACCAGGCTCGCCGGCCACACTCGCCCTTCCTCTGGCCACAACCAGGCGACGTTCGCCTGGCGGCTCACGATTGAGGCGGTCGAGGGCCGTTGGGAGGATCTGCCGACTACCCGGTTGGCGCTTGGGCGCGACAGTCGCTTCCTGCAGGAGTTCCTCCGCCAGAAAGAGCGGGTCACCGCGATGGAGTTCCGGGTGGTGGCGATCGCGGACGATTTCGAGAGCTACGTCTTCGAGCCCTATACGGCGATGATGCTTGATACGCCTTATAACTCCTGGGCAACCAGTTGAAGGCTGCCAGCCAACCTTCAGCGAGATTCGCCCACTTCCTCCAAGCGCCACTTGGGCTTGCCGCAAATGTCGGCGACCGCCTCGCAGATGAGTAGTAGGTTAAGCGCGGCCCAGATGCGCTGCGAGATTCCGCCATCCGAGGGGCCTCGCGCAAAGTTCCGTCATATGGCGCCGTCATATTTTGCATCTTGATCCAGCGCGAAGAAGCCATCCCGCTGCTTCAGCCCTTGGCCAAGCCGACGCTTGAGGCGTTCGCCAGTGCGCAGGCGACCACCCAGCGGATGCGGGAGGCAGCGGGTTCTGATCTGATCTTGCTCGATAGAGGCGTGGCGGGAATAGTCCACGGCGTCGACTTTTGGGGCTTCTTCGCAGGGCATCTCCAGAAGAACCTTCAAGGGCTCGCGACTCGCGATGCGAGTACCTCCGACCAGCGACATCGCTGGCTAATCGCCGAGGGCGCCGTCTGTATTCACCTCAAAAGCAATGTCGACCTACTCTGCAACGAGCAGTTGACGCTCGATCATTTCCCCGATGTCGGGACGAGCGGCCAGCCCGCACTTGTCGCGCTGACCTGGACGCACCTGGGCGTGGACCGCTACCACCCGACCTTCGTCCACCTTGAGGAAGGATCGCCTAAGTGGGAGATACCCCTGAAGGAGCTCGCCGAGTCGAACCTCCGGGTCCTTAGACCTCAGGTGCCGAATCCGGTCATACGTTTACGGCGACGCCGCGGCCAGGAATCAGCGGGCGGCGTCGAGTAACAGATGTTCAACGCCGCGTTCTTACGAGTCGCCCGGGAGGCGATCGGTCTCACGCAGGCCGAAACGGCTGCCAGGTCAGGGATAGACCAGGCTGAGATATCTCGCTGGGAGCGCGGGATGAGGGAGCCGTCCGCCGGCCAGGTCTCGGCTCTCGCCGATGTACTCGATATCTCGCCGAGGCTTCTGGTGGAGCCAATGGCGGTCGCCGTGCCCGTGCACCGATCGGCCAGGGTGGAATCGAAGCGGGTCCAGCGTCGTGCGAACGGGAGGCTAGAGCTCGCGCGGATCGCCGCCGAACGTGTGCTTGCCGACATCGATATCGATGCGCCCTTCCGGTTCCCGACGCTTGCGGAACCCGGTCCGACGGACCCGGAACGGGCGGCAGACTCCGTGAGGAGGGTCTGGCGAATTCCAGACGGCCCACTGCCTCAGATTTCTGCCTATCTCGAGTCGGCCGGCGCGACTGTGCTCTCGGTTGACTTCGGGACGGAAGCGATCATCGCTGCCTATACGCAGCTTGCGGGTAACGGCCGATGGTTCTTCCTGAACACCGCGGTCGACGATGCAGCTCGAGGTCGGTTCAGCCTCGCCCATGAGCTCGGGCACGCAATCCTCCATTGGGATCGGTTCGACGCCCCGGTGGCGACGGATGCCGAGCGGGAGGCTCACCTTTTCGCCGCCTCCTTGCTCATGCCGAGGCACGACATCTGCGCCGAGTTCGCCGCATCTTCGATGTCACTGGTCGAGTTGGTCCAGATCGGCGAGCGGTGGGGCGTTAGCCCACAGGCCCTCGTCATGCGCGCAGCTAGCTTGGATCTGATCACCTCAAGCAGGAAGTCACGTCTCTTCGCACAACTGAACGCCCGTGGGCTCCTGCGCAGTGGTCTGTCGTCGATCCAGCGCGATGAGCCGCGACTCTTTCGTGATGCGTTGAGGTTGCAGCGGGTGGAGAATGGCTATGCGGACGGAGAGCTGGCTGAGGTGATCGGCCTCCCGCTCGATCGACTCCAGGACCTGCTTCCCGATTACTTTGCCCCGGACGCAGGACCCCGGCTAAAGCTGGTCGGAGCTGTCCGCGCGGGTGGTGTCTAGGCTCCGACCGTGGTGTCCGTCGGGCCCTGACCGCGACCGCGGCTCGGATCGTCCGGCTCGTCGGCGTGTCTGAGAACTAGCCAGAAGGTCACCCCCGCGGCGAGCAGGGCCAGGACGGTCGTGGCCGCGCAGGCGAGGACAATCTGCTCAAGCCATTCGATGCCGATGACGCCATTATCGGCGGCCGCGGCGACATGTGCACCGACGAGGGCGAGGAGGGCAAGGAGACCTACCATCAACAGGAGTCCCTGTAGTCGAGGCCAGGTATCGCTATCGCGTAGGTCGGCGATCGCCGGTCGGTCGGGCAGCGCGAGGAGGATTGCCAACACCGTGAGCGAGATCCCGAGCAGGGCGACTGCAGTCGCCGCGATTTGGCCGTAGAGGGTCAATCTCGCTTCGGATTCGGCGCGCGCAAGGAGGAGTGGTCCGTCGTGGACGGCCGACCAGATGTGAAGGCCCCCGAAGACGACGAGGGCTACGATCAGCGTTGCCGCGACCGGATGGTCGTCAGCCCATCGGAGGATCGGCACGTCACCCTTCGTCGAGGGAGAGCCGCGCCTCGACTGCGTCTTCCAGTGCCCCGGTCTGATCGAGTCCCGACCGGGCGGAGGCTAAGGCGGTGAACACCCTTGCCTGATCCGGCAGGCTCGGGTTCACGGTGTCACTTTCGAGGTTGCGCTCGACGTGGAGACGCTCGGAAAGGAGGTTGACCTTGACCGACTTTTTCTTACCGGTGGCCGTCTTCTCGGTCTTGCTGAGCCCCCGGACAATCAGGCGATCGAAAAACTGCTCCGCGTCGTCCGCGAGTCCGAGGAGCTCCTCTTCGACGTCAGGTTCGATGTAGGAGTCCTTCGGCTCCTTCCTGCTCATGCCGACGGCCACGCTGATCGACGGGAACTTACGGCGCGGGATAAGAGATCGCAGCATCCCGCTCTTGCGTGCTTGGACGATCTTGTGGGACTCGTGGATCGCGAAGTCGACGCCCCTGATCCCCTCGAGGTCCTTCAGGCGGTCGGCGGTCCCCTGGTTGTAGAGCGGCCGGAAGATCACTCGTTCGCCGGCCTGTCTTCGGAAATAGACGGCGAGCCGACCGAATCCCGGAGAGTTCGTGTGGATGTCGGTCGCGGCGATCTTGTCCTCCCAGATAAGAACGTGCCCGGTGAATGCCGTATAGCTGCCTTTGCCGATCTGGATGGTCCGGGTACCAACGCCGGGTCCATATTCGCTGGGCCTGCTGCCAGGACCGTGGAGTGCATGGAGCAGCAGCTTCGTAGGGGCGGTCATCGTGCCGACCGAGACGATCTCGACCGCCGTCAGTTCGTCTTCGCCATGGTCGAGCACAATCTTGCCTTTGCCGAGGCCCTTAAGGGCGCTGGCGCCCTTGAGACGGTCGAAAGGATGCTTCTGGTTGGTGTCCGCCCAAGCGTAGAAAGTCAACCTACGATCAACTGCCATCTGTACTCCCCTGCTTTCCCTGGGATCAGTCCGGTTTTCGAGCCGCCGACCTCATGGTGACAGCCATACCGGCGCCGTACCGAGAGGCGTAAGACGGGGCCGGCGAGCGGAATCAACCGGCAATCGGGGCCAATCCCCGCATATCCAGCCCATCAGGCAGTTTCTGCCTGATGGGGAGCGGCATTTGGGTCTCGGTTAAACGGTCGCCGAAACCCGATCTTGCGACATGCGGGGGTTTCGCCGATGGAGCTAGGCGGATTCGAACCGCCGACCTCCTGGGTGCGATCCAGGCGCTCTGCCAGCTGAGCTATAGCCCCGGGGCTTGCGGGGTGGGAAGTTGGTCCCAGTTCCTCGCAAGCGACAGGATAACCGCATAGTCTTTGACAGCCTCCCCGCGGAGCTGGCGAGCATGAGCATTCTCGACGACGCAATCCGAGAGCATTTGGAACTGAAGCGCGCCCATGGCGCGGACGAGTCCGAGGTCAAACGGCTCGAGGACGAGGCGTTCGGGCCTCCGGGCCGGCCGGACGAGCCCGACCCGCTGGCCGAGGCGCCGACCGAGTTCATGATTACGCCGGAGGCGGAGGCCGCCCAGGCCGAGGAGTCGGGCGGGCGCCGCATCAACATCGCCGATCTGCAGGAGCCCCCGCCCGCCGACGCGCCGGCCGAGGACGCGGCCCAGGCGGCACCGCCGGCCGAGGAGGAGCCGCCGGCGCTGGAGCACGAGATCGTCCCCGAGCCCACGGCGGCAGAGCCCGAGCCCGAGGAGCCGGTCGCCGAGGCCGGCCCCTCGACCGAAGAGCGGCACGCGATCGCCGAGCAGCCGACCGAGTTCTTCGACGTCGAGGCCGAGATGGGGACCGAGGACGCGCCCGCCGTCGAGGCGCCCAGCCCCTCCGACGAGGAGATCGTCGAGGCCGAGGCCGTCGAGCCGCCGCTCGCCCCGGTCGAACCGGCCACCGAGATCCACGCCTCCCGCGCCGAGGCGCCCGCCGAGGACGTCATCGACGAGGAGGAAGAGGACGAGGACTTCTGGAGCGACCAGCGCCTCTCCGACGAGCTCGACCAGGCGCTCGAGGCGCCGCTCGCCGCGGAGGACGAGGAGGCCGAAGAGATCTCCGAGGAGGAGCCCTCCGAGGAGCACGAGCAACCGCGGCCGGCGGCGAATTACGACCCCGACACCGGCCACGAGGACGTGCTCGAGGACACCCCCGAGTTCCTCGAGGACGCCCCGGAGGACGACGAGCTCTGGTTCGAGCAGAAGCCTCCGAAGGACTTCGACTTCGACGACTAAGAGTTCACAAAGTTGGCGCAGTTCTGTGCGCCACGCGTGAATTGTTTTGTCGTAGGCTCGGGAGCGATGGCTCCCTTGAAGAAGAAAGGCGACCTCGCGGAGCTGAAGGTTGCCGCCGACCTCATCGATCGCGGCTGTCGACTCTCTATCCCCTTTGGCGAGGACTGCGACTATGACCTGATCGCAGACTACGAAGGTCGGCTACATCGGGTGCAGGTCAAGCACAGCACTTCGGACGGCCACATCATCGTGGTCCGCTGCCGCTCCCATTCGCTCACGAAGGGGAAAGTGCGGTTCGTCAAGCGATACACCGCCGCCATGGTGGACTGGATTGCCGCCTACGACTGCACGACCGAGTGCTGCTACTACCTCCCGTCGAGGGAGCTGGGAGATGGACGCAACACCTTGACCCTGCGTCTGCAGCCCGCTCGGAACAACCAGCAGGCTGGGATTCGAAACGCCGGGGACTACCTTCACCCCGACTTTGGCGTCGATCCTGGGATGGAGCCAGCCGGGATCGAACCGGCGACCTTTCGCGTGCAAGGCGAACGCTCTGCCAGCTGAGCTATGGCCCCACTCCCTTGATTGTAGGCGGACATAGCCGACCCGCAGAGGTCGAACGTCTAGCTCGCCAGCAGGCTCTCCGCCCGCTTACCCTCCGGCAGGTTCTGATCGGCGTGGTAGCTGGACCGCACCAGGGGGCCGGCAGCGACGGACTCGAAGCCGAGGTCGTAGGCGGCCCGCTCGAGCGCCGCGAACTCGTCGGGGTGCCAGTAGCGGACCACCGGCAGGTGGTTCTCGGTCGGGCGCAGGTACTGGCCGACGGTGAGGACCTGGACGTCGTGCTCGCGCAGGAGGCCGAAGGTCTCGACCATCTCCTCGAAGGACTCGCCGAGGCCGACCATCAGCCCGGACTTGGTGACGACCTCGTCCCCGCCCATCTCCTTCGCCATCCGCAGCACCCGGGCCGAGCGTAGGAACTGGGAGCCGCGGCGGGCGATCGGGTAGAGGCGCGGCACCGTCTCGACGTTGTGGTTGAAGACGTCGGGCCGCTCGTGGACGACCTTGGCCAGCGGCATCTCCTGGCCGCGGAAGTCGGGGGTGAGGATCTCGACCTTGCACCCGGGCGCCAGCATCCGGATCGAGCGGATGACGCCGACGAAGGCGCTCGCCCCGTAGTCGGGCAGGTCGTCGCGGTCGACCGAGGTGACGACGGCGTGGCGCAGCCCCATCGCCTTCACCTGGTTCGCCACCCGCAGCGGCTCCAGCGGGTCGTTCCAGGTCGGCTTGCCGGTCTGCACGTTGCAGAAGCCGCACCGCCGCGTGCAGACGTCGCCGAGGATCATGAAGGTCGCCGTGCCGCGCTCCCAGCACTCGCCGACGTTCGGGCAGTTGGCCTCCTCGCAGACGGTGTGGAGGTTGTCGCTGCCGATCTTCTCCTTCAGGCGCCGGTAGTTGGGCCCGCCCGGCGCCGGCACCTTCAGCCACGGCGGCTTGCGGGCGCGGCGGAAGGGGACGGTCCCCTCGCTCTCGGCGGCGGTCCCGCCCGGCTTGGCGCGGGAGCGGGTGACGTGGATGCGGTCGGCGCCGGACACCGACGCCTACGTTAGCTGAGTGGCTTCACTCGCCAGCCGAAGCGGGCGGGGGTCGGATCGACGTTGCCGAAGCGGTCGATCGCCCGCACCATGAAGACGTGCCTGCCCGGCTTGACGCTGCGCCTGAACGGGTTCGCGCAGGCGTTCCACCTCTTCTTGTCGAGCTTGCACTGGAAGGTCGACTGCGCCTCGGTCGAGGCGAAGCGGAACCTGGCGAGCCGCCTGTAGCCGAGCCGCGCCGGCCCGCGGACGATGCGGGTGTTCGGCGCCGTCGTGTCGCCGGGCTGCTCGACCACCACGGCTGGGCCGCCACCGCCTCCCGGCGCCACCGCCGCCGGCGCCTGCAGCTCGAAGGCGCCGATGTCGGAGCCGTCGCCGCCTTCTTTGTTGCTGACCTCGGGGAAGTCGCTGGGACGGGGGAGGCCGCGCTGGTCGACGCCGCTGCCGAAGGAGCTGCCGCGGTCGATCGCGATGCTGCCGGGGAGGAGGGCGTGAGTGGGGGTCGGCCCGCCGTTGTCCCTCAGCACGGGATCGAGCCCGGCGACCTCGCCGACCAGATCGCTCCCCAGGCTGAACCCGCAGCTGCCGTCTTCGTCGAGGTTGTAGCCGCCGGAGGTGAAATCCCCGTGACAGCTCTTCCTGTCGCCCACCGGTTCGGCGACGATCGTGTCGCGGACGACGCTTAGGGTGAGATTGAGGTTGGCGCCAGTTTCGTTTCCGCCGCCTGCCACGGAGTTCTGAGTGACGGTCGAGCCGGTCAGCTTCACCTTCCCGTCGATGCCTCCGCCCGAGGGGAAGTCGAGATTGGTTGCTCCGCTGGCCGCGACGGAGTTGCCGCTGATCGTGCTCTCTTCTATTTCGACCCCGGATCCGAAACTCTGGATGCCACCTCCCTGGGCACCCGAGAACATGCCGCCCTCGGCGTCCACCTGGACCGAGTTTTCGGCGATCGTGCTGCGTTCGACGACCAGCCCTTTGGCTGCGTTGATGCCCCCGCCGGCACCGAAGCTTTCTTCGCTGCCCCCGCTGGCCATCACCCGGTTTCCCCGGATCACCGACTGGAACACGGTGAGGTCCTGCGAGCAGGAGACGCCCCCGCCGCGGGCGATGGCTTTGACCCCCCCGCTGCGCCTCGCTTCGTTGTCGGTGACGAAGACATCGGAAAGTTCGAGCGGGCTTTCGCTGGAGATCCCGCCCCCGAGCCTGGCGACGCCGCCGCTGATCGCGACCCCTTCGATGGAGGCGGCGGCGGAGGGGCCGATGCTGAAGATGCGGAATTCCGGCGCCGAGGCATCGCGGGCGATCGTCAGCGCCTGTGGCCCGGCGCCCGCGATCGACACTTCGTCGACGATCGCCGGCAGTTCGGTCTCCAATTCGATCGTCCCGGTCGCCTCGATCGGAATCGTGTCCAGGCCGGGGTGGGCGTTCGCGCTTTCGATCGCCGCTCGTAGGGTCCCGGGGCCGGCGTCGCCGCTGTTGTAGACGAAGAACGGCTGGGCCCGGGCGACGCCGCCGCTCAACATGGCGATCGAGAAGACGAGCGGGAAGAGCAGCCGGCGCATTCGAGGACCCTATGCCGCGAGGCTGGCGACCTCAACCGGCGCTCTGGCGAAGACCTCGGAGTAGGCGGCCACCAGCGCGTCGGCGAAGGCGTTGAGGTCCTGCTCGGCGCCGAGCTCGCGCGAGAGCGAGGTCATCGAGACGCCCTCGATCCCGCACGGCACCACCCACTCGAACGGCTGCAGGTCGTTGTTGACGTTGACCGCGAGGCCGTGGGTGGTGATGCCGCGGCTGACGTGGAGCCCGATCGAGCCGATCTTGCGGGTGCCGACCCAGACGCCGGTCAGGCCCTCGATCGTGCTCGCGCGCACGCCGGCCTCGGCCAGCGCCGCGATCATCGTCCGCTCCAGCCCGCGCACGTAGCGGTGGACGTCGTCGCCGTAGCCGCGCAGGTCGACGATCGGGTAGGCGACGAGCTGGCCGGGCCCGTGGTAGGTGACGAGGCCGCCGCGGTCGGTGTCGCGGACCTCGATCCCCTGGGCTTCGTACCAGGCCGCCCCCATCGGCAGCTCCTCGGGCTTGGAGCGGCGGCCGCGGGTGTAGACGGGCGGGTGCTCGAGCAGGAGCAGGACGTCGCCGGTCTCCCCTCGCCGACGCCGCGCCGCCAGCGTCTGCTGCAGCTCGCGCGCCTCCTCGTAGGGCACGAGGCCGCGCCGCGCGACCAGGATCTCACCGCTCATTCACGAATCGTTGCAGGAGGCGGCCGTATCCTGTGACCGCCGACCATGGTCCAGTCCAAACCCCTCCGACCCGAATGGCTGCCGGCGGTCGCCCTCTCCTCGGCGCTGGCGCTGGCGATGCTGCTCTGGAGCCCGCCCGTCGGGGACCTCGCCGCGCAGGTCTTCCGCACCGAGCTCTTCCAGCGCGCCGGCCTGGCGATCTGGAACGGCAGCTGGTACGGCGGCCACTACACCCTCACCTACAGCCTGCTCTTCCCGCCGCTGGCGGCGCTGCTGGGCCCGCAGGTCGTCGGCGGCCTCGCGGTCGTCTCCTCCTCCTATCTCTTCGACCGCCTCGTCCGCGACCGCTGGGGCGTCGAGGCGCGCTGGGCGACGCTCTGGTTCGGGGCCGGCGTCGTCACCCTGCTCGCCGACGGCCAGCTCACCTTCGCCCTCGGCGTCGCCTTCGGCCTGGCGACGCTGCGCTGCCTGCAGACCGGCCGGGCGCCGCTCGCCCTCGGCGCCGCCGCGGCCTGCCCGCTTGCGAGCCCGGTCGCCGGCGCCTTCCTCGCCGGCGTGCTGCTCGCGGGAGCGGTCGAGCCGGGACGCCGCGCCAGCCGCATCGCCCTCGCCGCCGCCGCGCTCGCCCTGGGCCTGGTCCTGGCGCCGAACCTCGCCTTCCCCGAAGCCGGCCACTTCCCCTTCGCCTTCTCCTCCTACGTCGCGATCCCGCTCTGGTGCGCCGGCGCCCTGGTCCTCACCCGGGGCGTCCGCGAGGAGGAGCGGCAGCTGCGCCGCGTGCTCGTCGCCTACGCCCTCGCCTCGACCCTGATCTGGCTGGTGCCGAACGCGATGGGGGGCAACGCGGTCCGCCTCGGCGCCCTCTTCGGCGGCCCGGTGCTGGCGGCGGTCCTGCTCTCGCGGCGGCCGCGGCCGACGGTGCCGGCGTGGGTCTTCGCGCCGCTCCTGGCGCTGGCGATCGCCGGCAGCCTCTACTGGCAGCTGACCGCGAGCGTCGCCCAGATCGCCCGCTTGGCCGGCGACCCCTCGACCGCCTCCGCCTACTTCCACCCGGTGGCCAAATGGCTGCGGGACGAGGGGGCGGCGGGGGCGCGGATCGAGGTGCCGCCGACGGCCAACCACTGGGAGTCCGCCTACCTCGCCAACAAGTTCGACCTCGCCCGCGGCTGGCTGCGCCAGCTCGACACCACCCGCGACGACCTCTTCTACGAGGGCGAAGCCCTGACCGAGGCGAGCTACGCGCACTGGCTGCGCGCCAACGCGATCTCCTACGTCGCCCTGCCCGACGCCCCGCTCGACTACTCCTCGGTGCGCGAGCGCAAGCTGATCCTCGCCGACCCCTCCTACCTGACCCTGCGCTATCGCACCGAGGACTGGCGGATCTACCAGGTGCGCGACCCGAAGCCGCTGGTGGCGCCGCTCGGGGCGGCGGCCGCGAAGACCCTCTGGTTCGGCCGCCAGGGCTTCGCCCTCGACGTCGAGCGACCCGGCGAGTTCCTCGTCCGCGTCAGCTTCACCCCCTACTGGTCGATCGACCGCGGCAGCGGCTGCATCCTCCGCCGCGGCGAGTGGACCGTCGCCCGCGCCAGCCGTCCCGGCATCTTCCGCGTCGGCGCCGACTTCAGCGTCGGCCGCGCCTGGAACGCGGCCACGGGCGCAAGCAAGACGTGCTAGCGGGCACCCTCCAGGGTCGCCAGCGCCGCCTTCACCACGTGCTCCTCGTGCGGGATCGCGGCCTGCTCCAGGCGCTTGGAGTAGGGCATGTGGACGTCGGCGCCGGTGACACGCTGGACGGGGGCGTCGAGGTGGTCGAAGGCCTGCTCGGTGATCAGGGTCGAGAGGTTGGCGCCGACGCCGCCGTGCGGCCAGCCCTCCTCGACGATCACCGCGCGGTTGGTCCTGCGGACGGAGGCGAGGATCGTGTCGAGGTCGAGTGGGCGCAGGGTGCGGGGGTCGATCACCTCGGCCTCGACCCCGTGCTCGTGCGCGAGCTGGCTCGCCGCCGCCTCGGCGACCTGGGCCATCTTCAGGACGCCGACGATCGTCACGTCGGACCCCTCGCGCCGCACCGCCGCTTCGCCGAACTTCAGCGGCCCGGCGCCGTCTTCGTCCCCTTCGGGCACCTCGCCCCGCGTCCCGTATAAGGACTCGTGCTCGATGAAGACGACCGGGTTGTCGTCGCGGATCGCCGCCTTCAGCAGCGCCTTGCCGTCGGCCGGGGTCGAGGGGCAGGCGACGAGCAGCCCCGGCACCTGCAGGAAGAGCGCCTCGAAGCTGTGGGAGTGGGTGGGGCCGAGCTGGTGGCCGCCGCCGCCCGGCATCCGGATCACCATCGGCACCTTCGCCTGGCCGTTGAACATGTAGGGGATCGCGGCGGCGTGGTTGACGATCTGGTCCAGCGCCAG